>NZ_JAXQNS010000002.1:0-644885 GCF_034427815.1 Pseudomonas gebzensis | reverse complement strand
TCGAGCATGAGCGACGCATTGCTGGATGTCGTTGTCCGCACCTGCGAGGTGCAAGGCGGCGAGGTGCTGGTGCTGGAACTCGCCGCCGCCCACGGCCAGGCACTGCCGCGCTTTGCGGCGGGTGCCCATGTCGATCTGCACGTGGCCCCGGGGGTGGTGCGCCAGTACTCGCTGTGCGGCGACCCGGCAAGGGCCAACGTCTATCGCCTTGGCGTGCTCAAGGACGCACAGTCGCGCGGCGGCTCCAGCGCTGTGCATGCACAGCTGCAGCAAGGCGCGACGACGCGCATCAGCGCACCGCGCAACCTGTTCCCGTTGGTGACCGACGCCCAGCGCAGCCTGCTGATCGGCGGCGGCATCGGCATCACCCCGCTGATCGCCATGGCCCATGCCCTGTATGCCCAGGGCCAGGCTTTCGAGCTGCATTACCGGGGCCGTTCGCGCAGCCGCTGCGCCTTTGTCGAGGAGCTGCTGGCCGCACCGTTCGCCGGCCACGTGTTTACCCACTTCAGTGACGAAGGCGCCGAGCAGCAACTCAACCTTGCCCAGGTGCTCGGCCCACCGGCAGCGGGTACGCACCTGTACACCTGCGGCCCGGCCGGCTTCATGGACTGGGTGATCGAGGGCGCCCGGCAACAAGGCTACGACGCCGCGCACATCCATTACGAATACTTCCAGGCCGAGGTCGACAACAGCGGCCAAGGCTTTGAAGTCCAGGCCGTGCGCAGCGGCAAGACCGTGCAGGTGCTGCCCGGCCAGTCGCTGCTGCACGCGCTGCGCGCCGAAGGCATCGCGGTCGAGGTGTCGTGCGAGCAAGGGGTGTGCGGAACCTGCCTGTGCGACGTGATCGAAGGCGAGCCGGAGCACCGTGACCATTACCTGACCGATGAGGAGAAACAGAGCAACGAGCAGATCGTCGTGTGCTGTTCCCGGGCGCGTAGCGCGCGCCTGGTGCTGGATATCTGAAAACAACAAAAACAATACGTGACAGCCACGCGGGCCATGACCTACAGCCCGCACGCCCCGCTCACCCGGGGCCGACCCGTGGACTGATCGCCATTCCAGGACATTCCCATGCAACTGACAAAGCCGTTACGTGCGACATCGCTGTGCCTGAGCGTCGGCGCCCTGCTGCCGATGACCGGCTGGGCCGACGTGATCGATGACAGTCACCTGTCGCTGAACCTGCGAAACCTCTACCTCAACCGCAACTTCACGCAGTCCGACGCGCCGGTGTCGAAGGTCGGCAACTGGTCCCAGGGCTTCGACCTGCAGTTCGAGTCGGGCTATACCGACACGCCGCTGGCCATCGGCCTGGACCTCAACGGGCAGTACGCCCTGCGCCTGGATTCCACGGGCAACGACGGCTCGCTGCCGTTCAGCCAGTCGCGGCAAAAAGCGGCCGACGACTACGGTCGCGCCGGCGCCACGCTGAAACTGAAATACGCCAAGACCTTGGTGAAGATCGGCGACCAGAAACCCAACTATCCCATCGCCTCCAATGACCCGAGCCGTCAGTTGGACACGATCTACCAGGGTGCCGTGATCGAGTCCCGCTACATCGACGACCTGACCCTGGTCGGTGGGCGGTTCTGGTCCATCGTCACCCGTGAATCGTCCAACCACGAGCGCCTGTACCGCTACGGCACGCGCGATAGCCAGGACAGCGATGGCCTGGACTTCGTCGGCGCCACCTACGCCCTGACCCCTGGCCTGCAAGCCAGCTACTTCCACGGCGTGCTCAACGACATCTACCGGCAGGACTACGGCGGCCTCAAGCACAGCGTGAAACTCGCTGACGACTACCTGCTCAAGACCGACATCGGTTACTTCAACAACCGCGAAGACGGAGCAGCGCGCGGCGGCGCCGTGGACAACCGCGCCTACTACGGCCTGGTGACCGTGGAAAACAACGGCCACATGCTCGGTGCCAGCTACCAGCGCATGACCGGTGACACGGTGTTCCCGACCCTCAACGGCTACGTGCCGCAGTTCTACCTGCCGAACTGGGCAGGCCTGCCGTTCATTCGACCCGATGAGCGCAGTTGGTCGGTGCGCTACGGCTACAACTTCGCCGCCGTCGGCATTCCCGGACTCAAGCTGTTCACCCGCTACATCAAGGGTACCGACATCGACCGGGGTGCCGGGCTGTCGCGGGACCAGGAAAGCGAGCGCGACATCATGCTCTCGTACGTGGTGCAGAACGGCCCGCTCAAAGACTTGGGCTTGGAGCTGAAGAACCTGCGCACGCAACAGCGCTACGGCAACGACTACGACGAATACCGCCTGATCACCTCCTACACCTGGAAGTTCTGGTAACGGCCCCGGAGAACGCACATGTCCGACCTCAACACGAACATCGGTGAAGACACCGATCCGCGTACCCTGCGCCGCATCGTCATCGCCTCGGTGCTGGGCAATGCGCTGGAATGGTACGACTTTTTCCTCTATGGCACGGCGGCAGCGCTGATCTTCGGCCCCTTGTTCTTCCCCGGTGGCACCGACCCGGTACTGGGCACCATGGCTGCCTTCGCAGGCTTTGCCGTGGGCTTTCTCGCGCGGCCTCTGGGCGGGTTGATCTTCGGTCACATCGGCGATAAAGCCGGGCGCAAGAAGGCCCTGGTGATGACGCTGGGCATCATGGGCGCGGCCACCTTCGCCATGGGCCTGCTGCCGACCTTCGAGCAGGTCGGCTACCTGGCGCCCATCTGCCTGGTGTTGCTGCGCATCCTGCAAGGCGTGGCCTCGGGCGGCGAATGGGGCGGCGGCGTGCTGATGCTCAGCGAAAACGCCCCCAAGGGCCGAGTCGGCTTCTTTGCCGCCTGGAGCCAGTTGGGCGTCTCGGGCGGCTTCGTGCTGTCGGCGGCGGCCTTCTACCTGGTCCAGCTGCTGCCCCATGAAGACATGATGAGCTGGGGCTGGCGCATCCCGTTCCTGGCCAGCATCCTGATTTTCGGCGTGGGCGTGTACATCCGTCGGCAACTGCCGGAAAGCAAAGCGTTCGTCCAAGAACAGGCCGCGCATGGCGTACCGGACAAGATCCCGGCCATGCAGGTGCTGCGCGACCACCCCAAGGCGGTGCTGCAGGCCATGGGCATTCGCATCGCCGAAAACGGCAGCGCCTACTTGTTTCTGGCCTTCACCATCGCCTATGCCAAGTTCACCGGGCTCGACACCCAGCTGGTGCTGGCCAGCGTGATGCTGGCGATGATCGTCGAGGCCTTCACCATCGTGTTCTGGGGCTGGCTGTCCGACCGCATCGGCCGGCGCACGGTGTATGCCATCGGCTCGGTGGGCCTGATGCTGCTGGCCTTCCCCTTCTTCTGGATGCTCGACACCCACGCCACGCTCTGGGTGTACCTGGCGGCGCTGCTGGGCATGGCTTTCTGCCATGGCGCGATGATCGGTACGCAACCGGCGCTGATGGGCGAACTGTTCCCGCCCAAGGTGCGCTACACCGGCATGGCCATGGGGCATGAAGTGGCCTCGATCTTCTCCGGTGGTCTGGCGCCACTGGCGGCCACGGCGCTGTTCAGCGTGTACCACTCGGCCTGGCCGGTCGCGGTGATGCTGATCGTGATGGGCGCCATCACCACCTTGACTTTGCTGACCATCAAGCCGACCCAGCCCTGAGGCTGGGCGGCAACTGTTTGCCTGGGCCTTTCCGTGCGGGGAGGGTCCGGGCTTTTTATGGAGTGGGCGCGTGCTGCCTGGATCGCTGCCAGCTGTGGTGTCGGTCACCTGCGCGGTGCCTGTCTGCGGGCCGACGACGCCCTCTTGAAGGCTGCGGGCGTGGTCCGACAGCTACGGCACGGCGCCTGGCCTGGGGCGGCGCTACCGGCCCAGTACAGACCCTACCGATTCAGCTGGCTGAACGCGCCCAACTCGCCCCGTTGCTTAGCGTCGAATCAAGGACCGTTGGCTCCTACTCCGATCGCATCGTTCTGCCGGAAGGATTGCCTGCGGCTTGCCGCGATCTGTGGACTGCCCGCTGTGGGCGGTTTTAGCCGCGACGCGCCGCGCACGCTCGCTACCGCCTCAGCGCGGATCAATCAGGAAAACCCCGAACCCGAACACGCAGCTATCCATCGACGTCCTAGCCGTCTTCGCCCCCTACCAGGAACCACCCCATGCTTCACGACTACGAACTGATCCGCCTCACCCTGCGCGTGCGCACCCCACCCCAGGCCTTGCCGCGCTTGCAGGCCGCGCTGGCCGAAGCCCCCGCGGGCGTCGAGCTGATCGGCTGCTGGCTCTCGGAGATCGGCCCGCAGAACACCTTCGCCGTGCTGCGCCGCTTCGCCGATGCCAGCGTGCGCGACCGCGAACGCCAGCGGGTTCTGGAAGCCGCAGATGCGTTCGCGATTGGCGAGTTCCTGCTCGAACAGCGCATCAATGACTACCGCCTGTTCCCGTTCCTGACCCCCCTGGCGCCGGGTGCGCATGGGCCCTTTTACGAGTTGCGCGAGTACGACCTGGTGCCTGGCGGGCTGGCGCCGACCCTGGCCGGCTGGCGCAAGGCGGTCGGCCCGCGCACCGGCCCTGCTTATTCCCAGGTGTTCGCCGCGTTCTACGCCACCAGCGGCAAGCTGCCGCGCTACCTGCACATCTGGCCGTATGCGAGCCTGGAGCAGCGCTTGCAGGTGCGCACTCAGGCGGTGAAAGACGGGGTCTGGCCGCCGGAAAACTCGGCGCCACAGCTGCAGAAGATGGAGTCGGGGGTCTACCTGCCCGCAGCGTTCTCACCTTTGCAGTGAGACCAGGCAGTGATGGGCGCGAACGCTAAGCGGCCTGCCCATCACACGCGACCTACGGTTCAGGCGATCCGAGGTAACAGGCCCATCTGCTCCAGGCGCGTCACGAACGCGGCGAGGCGTTGCTGGCGGTAGTGCACGGTATCGACGCCGTGGTAATCGTAGAACCCTGCCCCGTCGCACAGGCCATTGCGCCCGGCATGGAAATGGGCCTGCACCCTGGGCGCCGGCGCGAAGCGCTCGCCCAGCTCGCCACTGAGGTAATGCGAAGCCTGGTAGAGGGTATCGCCGCCGCCCCAGTCGATGAACTCCAGCGCGCCAAGGACCGAAAAGCGTAGGCCCAGGCCATTGCGCACAGCGGTGTCGATGTCGGCGACACTGGCGACCCCCTCCTCGACCATCCGCGCGGCTTCGTTCATCACCAGCGCCTGCAAGCGCGGCACGATGAAGCCGGCGCAGGGGCCGCACACCACCGGCACCTTGCCGATGGCCTGCAAGCCGTCGCTGAGCCGCTGCACGGCGCTGTCCAGGCTGGCCGGGCTGCGGCTGATCTCCACCAGCGGCATGAGATGGGCCGGATTCAGCCAGTGCGCCACCAGCACCCGCTGCGGGCCGGGCAGCATCGCTGCCAGCTCGCTGACGCGGAAGGTCGAGGTCGTCGAAGCAATGATCGCGTCAGGGTGCACGTGCTGACCGAGCCAACCCAGGCCCTCTCGCTTGACCTCAAGGCGCTCCGGCAAGGCTTCGAACACCAGCGACTGGCCCACCAGCGCGGCGGCGGCCTGCGGCAATGGCACCAAGGCGATCCGCGCGAGCACCTCGCTGCACTGCGCGGCGCTCAGCAGCCCGGCGTGGTGCAGGCTGCCCAGCTGCTCGTCAAGGCTCTGCCTGAGCGCCGTGAAACACGCCAGCTGGGCGGTCGCTTCCCGGGCTTTGAGGTCGATCAGCGCCACCGTTTGCCCGGCCAACGCGAACGCCAGGGCGATGCCTTCGCCGATGCGCCCGGCGCCTATGACGCAGGCGTGTGTGTGCCGTTCGCCCATGCCCTCGGCCTGCATCGCATCGGCGCTGCCTGGCCCACTGCCTGCTGGAACTCCAGCTTGCCCGCCGCTGTGGCCTGTGCCGACGGCCTGTTGGCCCATGTCCTGGGTGGCGGGCTGGCCAACGCGCTCGGGCGGCAGCGCGCCAGCGCGGCCAAGCCGATCATCCGCCGCGTCTACGTCCGGCGCGCTGCCGTTGGCAACGCAGGCTGCGCCGGTGCGATCCGCCCGCCCGCTCATGCCCCTGGCCCGTCGTTCAGCAGCCCATGCATCTGCTCACGGGTCAGGCCCGCCACGCCGAGGTTTTCCAGGGTACGCCCCTGTCGATAGAGGTCTTGCCCGGTGACCGCGCTGGCCAGCGCCAACAAGCCGGATGCCAGTGGCGTGGCAACGCCGGCCCAGCGCGCGACCGAGACCAGCAGCGACAGGCCCAGGCGAGTGTCTTCGAGCATGTAGCGGTGCTCGAGCAAGTCGATCTTTTCCCGCCAGTCGCCGCTGTCGGTGAGCTGCTCATGGGCGCCGTGGCCGTACATCCATGGCTCGCCGTCGTTGCAGTAATGATCAGCCAACGGGAAGTGTGGCGCGCCGTAGCCCAATGCCTCCCGCACACGCATGCGTTCCTCATCGAGCGCGTTGGTGACGCGGCGGATGGCGGGTTGGGTGCCTTCGTGATGAATGTCCCAGGCCGGGAAATGCTCCAGCGGGCCTGCGTTCATCAAAATCAACGGCGGGTGAATGATCGGCCCTGCGTTCATCAGGGCTGCGCTGAGCACATCCTCGATGGGCTCCACACTGGGGTAGGCCTCACGCAGCACCGCGAAGGCCTGCCGCGCCAGCCGCGCGGGCATCACTCCGGTAGGCAGGCGCGTGGCGTAGGCGCTGATCACAAGGTCGGCCACGCCGTGCTTGCGCACCAGGTAAGGCAAGGTGCCGGTTTCGGCGAAGGCGACCCGCGCCCGATTGCCGCTGGCCTGCACTGCCTGGGCGAACATCAGGCTGCCCAAGGTGCCCGGCGGCAGAAACACCACCTGGCCGTCCTGCAGGTGTGGCGCCACCTGCGTGGCCAGCGCCGGGTGGCTGGTCGAGGGCAGCGGGATCACCACCAGCGCAGCGCCCGCCAGCGCTTGGGCAAGGTCTTCGCAGACCTGCAAACGGTCATCCGCCCCACCCACGCCTACCCGCCGCGTACCGCGGTGGTCCCGCAGGCTCACCTGGCCTTCGGCGCGAAGCGCCAGCAAAGCGGCCCGGTCACGGCGCCACAGGCGCACGCAGTGGCCACGCTCGGCCAGGTCTACAGCGGCGGCGTAGCAGCCGTGGCCGCCTCCCAGAACAGTGATGAGCATGTGTCCCTCCTTCTCCTACGCAGCGAGGCACCCCAGACGCACCGGGGTGCAGGTCGTGGTGCTTCAGCCCGGATACTGGCGCTGCAAACTCTCGCGAAAATGCCGGCAGCCCTTGCACAGCAAGCCAATGGCGAGCAGCGAAGCCACCAGGCTGACGATCGACATCGACTCGCCCACCGCTGCCGGCGAGCCGAAGTAACGGTCGGTCAGCAGCGCCACCAACGTGGTGCCCAAGCCCAGCGCCAGCAGGTTGCTGACCAGCAGGAAGACTGCCGACACCTGTGCGCGGACCTGGTTAGGCGAGAGGATCTGCATCGCAGCGGTGGACGCCGGCATCGGGAACGAGGCGAAGAACATCGCCGGCACCAGCAGCGTCACCGACAGCCACAGCTGATCGACCTGGGAATACAGCACCGCCGGCACGATCATGCCCAGCGCGCCAATCACCCCGGTGCGCATGGCCGCATCGGTGTAGCCACGTTTGCCAAGCGCATCCGTCAGCCACCCGCCGAATACCACGCCGGTGGTGTTGGCCAACAACAGGATGGTGCCGAGCATGAAGCCGGCTTCTTGCGGGCTCATGCCGAACTTGCGGATGTACAGCGCCGGGGTCCAGCTCATCATGCAGAACAGCGCCATGGCGTAGAACGAGAAGCCCAGGTAATGGCAGCCGAAGGTGGCGCGGTGGCTGCCGATGAAGCGCAAGCCATCGGCCAGCGCCAGTTTGCGCGGTTGGCCCTGGGCATCGAGTTGCGCACCCTTGCGCTGCGGGTCGCGCACGGTGAGCCAGATCAGCAGACCGACGATCACCCCCGGCAGGCCGACCAGAATGAACGCCAGCTGCCAGGCCTTCATCGCCCCGAGCAGTGCCACTTCGAGGATGTCGGCGTTCTTCAGCAAGGCGATCACATAGCCGCCGACCAGGAACGCCACCCCGCCACCGACGAACGAGCCGATGGAGTACACGCCCACGGCGCGGCCGAGCTTTTCCTTGGGGAACATGTCGCTGAACATCGAGTAGGCCGACGGCGACAGCGCCGCCTCGCCCACACCGACGCCGATGCGCGCCAGGAACATCTGCAGGAAGTTCTTGCTCAGGCCGCATGCGGCGGTGGCCACGCTCCAGAACACCACCCCCAGGGCGATGATCTTGGGCCGCGAAAAGCGGTCGGCCAGATACGCGATGGGCATGCCCATGAAGGCGTAGAACAGCGAAAACGCCAGGCCATGCAGCAGGCTGAACTGGGTGTCGCTGAGGTGCAGGTCGGCTTTGATTGGCTCGATCATCAGCGCCAGGATCTGCCGATCGACGAAGGAAAAGATGTACGCAACCATGCACAGCACGACCACATACCATTCATAGACGTAGCGTTTTTTCTGCAGCGGCCGGGTGGGTGAACCGATAGCGGGAGTAGTCATGTGTCTGAGTTCCTGAAAGAGAACAGCCTGAGGTGATCCGCAGCGCGCGCGGGCAGGAGCGACCGGCCCGGAACGCGCGGAGCGGGCTGAAAAAAGGCAGTGACCTGTCAGTAACAGGCAGACGACAAGCGCAACGGGATGCGGGGCATGGACATGAGCGGGGCCTTTATTGTTATGGGTGTCGGCAGGGGGTCTTGTGGGGTCTGTGCAGCCGTGCAGCCGGTAGCGGGCTGTGGCCCGGCGCAGCGCACCGGGCCACAGCCTCGGCTCAGCCCTCCTGCAACGCGCGCGGGCGCTGGCTGCGCACCTGGGCGTTCGGCGCACTGGCCGTTTGCAGGTGGAAGTCGAAGACGAGGTCGGCGAAGGTGTCGCCCTCGATCCCGCGCGCCTGCGCCTGCTCAGCGTTGGTGACGAAGTTCAGGGCGCCGATCAGACCGTCGCGGGTGGCGTAGGCGAAGTCGTCCCAGAGGTACTTGTCGCCCTCGAAGTTGATCTGCGTGGTCAGGTGACGGTAGCCCGGTGCGCTGATGAAGAAGTGCACGTGGGCCGGACGCTGGCCGTGACGGCCGAGCAGGTTCAGGCATTCCTGGGTTGGACCCTGCGGGTTGCAGCCATAGCCCGACGGCACGATGCTGCGCGCGCGGTAGCGCCCTTGCGCGTCGGTGACGATGCGCCGGCGCAGGTTGAACGCTGACTGGCGGCTGTCGAAGTACGAATACGTGCCTTGGGTGTTGGCATGCCACACGTCCACCACCGCGCCGGCCAAGGGCTGGCCCTGCGGGTCGAACACCTGGCCATGGAGGAACAGCACGGTGCCCGGATCGGTGCCGTCGTCCATGCGCGCCTCGCCGTGCGACAACGGCGCGCCGGCCACGTACAGCGGGCCTTCGATGGTGCGCGGGGTGCCGCCGGTCAGGCCCTGTTGCTGGTCCTTGGCGTCTTGCAGCAGGTCGAGGAAATGCTCGATGCCCAAGCCGGCTGCGGCCAGGCCAGCCTCGTTCTGACCGCCCAGGCGGTTGAGATAGTCGACCGCCTTCCAGAACTCGTTCTCGCTGATCTCGAGGTCTTCGACGGTGCGTGCGAGGTCTTGCAGCAGGCGCAGCAGGATCTGCTTGAAGCGCGGGCTGCCCTGGTCGTTGTCCAGGCCGACCACGGTCTCAAAGAACGCTTGCACCTCGGGGGTATGGGAAATCTTCACGGTCATGGGTGTTCACCTCGAATTGTTGTTATCAGGCGTCAGTTTCAGGAGCAGACGGTGATGGGCGTGCGCCTCATCGATCGTCGGCGTGGATCGACGAGGGGTGGCGACACAGCCCATCGATCTCGATCTCCATGTACGGGAACAGCGGCAGTTGCAGCAGCGTGTCATGCAGCGCCTCGACGCTCGGTACATCGAACACGCTGTAGTTGGCGTAGTGCCCGGCAATGCGCCACAGGTGGCGCCAGGTGCCCGCCTCTTGCAGGCGCTGAGCCAGGGCCTTCTCATCGGCCTTGAGCTGGGCGGCCTGGGCCGGGTCCATGGCGGGGGGCAACTTCACGGTCATCTTGACGTGGAACAGCATGGGTTCGCTCCTTGAAACGGCAGGGTCAGTGGCGGACGAAGCGCGCCAGGCGCGCTTCGTCCAGGGTCAGGCCAAGCCCGGGCGTGCGGGGCACGTGCAGGGCAAAATCGCGGTACTGCGGCGGCTCGTTGACGATCTCTTCGGTCAGCAGCAGCGGCCCGAACAGCTCGGTGCCCCAGGTGAGCTGGCGCAGGGTCAGAAAAGCATGCGCCGAGGCCAGGGTGCCGATCGAGCCTTCGAGCATGGTCCCGCCGTACAGCGCGATGCCGGCCGCTTCGGCGATCTGCGCGGTACGCAACACGGCCCGAGGGCCGCCGTTCTTGGCGATCTTCAAGGCGAATACGCTGGCCGCACCGTCGGCAGCCAGGCTGAAGGCGTCTTCCACGCTCTCGATGGATTCATCGGCCATGATCGGCGCTGGGCTGCGTTGGTTCAGGCGCACCTGGCCGCTGCGGTTGATGCGCGAAATGGGCTGCTCGATCAGGTCGATGCCGTTGTCGCCCAGCACCTGGCAGGCGCGCAGGGCCTGAGACTCGTCCCAGTACTGGTTGACGTCGACACGCACGCTGGCCTGCTCGCCCAGCTCGCGCTTGATGGCGATGACGTGGTCCAGGTCCTGCGCGATGGGGTTGGCGCCGATCTTGAGCTTGAACACCCGGTGGCGACGGATGTCCAGCATGTGCTGGGCCTCGGCGATGTCGCGCGCGGTGTCGCCGCTGGCCAGGGTCCAGGCGACTTCCAGGCTGTCGCGCACGCGCCCGCCAAGCAGCTCGCTGACCGGCAGGCCCAGGCGCTTGCCCTGGGCATCGAGCAGCGCGCTCTCAAGGCCGGACTTGGCGAAGGTGTTGCCCTTGGCCAGTTTGTCGAGCTTGAGCATGGCCGCGTTGATATTGCCGGCCGGCAGGCCGAGCAGCGCCGGTGCCAGGTGCGTATCGATGTTGACCTTGATACCTTCGGGGCTTTCATAACCGTAGGCCAGGCCGCCAATGGTGGTGGCTTCGCCGAGGCCTTCGATGCCGTCGCTGCAGCGCAGGCGGATGATCACCAGGGTCTGCTGCTGCATCGTGTGCATCGCCAGCTTGTGCGGGCGGAGGGTGGGCAGGTCGACGATTACGGCGTCGATACGCTCGATAACGGGTGCGGTCATGGGCTCTTCTCGTCGCGCCGGCACAGGTTCGGGCCGGAGGATTTACTTGATTATTCAAGCATTGCGCGAGACCCTGCAAAGGTCCAATACCAAATATGTCTGCGACCATACCCTGGAGGTCTGATGGAGCTGCGCCACCTTCGCTACTTCAAAGTGGTCGCCCAGACCCTCAGCTTCACCAAGGCGGCGCAGCAGTTGCACATTGCCCAGCCGCCGCTGAGCCGGCAGATCATCCAGCTCGAAGAGCACCTGGGCACTGCCCTGCTGTTGCGCGAGCGCCCGCTGCGCCTGACCGAGGCCGGGCACTACTTCCACAAGCAGGCCTGCGCGTTGCTGGAGCAGCTCGATGGCATCAGCGACAACACCCGGCGCATTGGACAGGGCCAGCGCAAATGGCTGGGCATCGGCTTTGCGCCATCGACCCTGTACGGCGCCCTGCCCGATCTGATCCGCGCCTTGCGCGCCGATCCTGAGCTGGAGCTGGGCTTGAGCGAGATGACCACCCTGGAGCAGATCGAGGCGCTCAAGAGCGGGCGCATCGACATCGGCTTCGGTCGTTTACACGTCGAAGACGCCGCCATTGCCCAGCAAGTACTGACCCAGGATCGACTGGTCGCCGCCCTGCCCAGTGGCCATCCCCTGGCCGGGCAATCGCTGCACCTGGCGCAGTTGGCCAACGCGCCGTTCGTGCTGTACCCAGCGCAACCGAGGCCCAGCTATGCCGACCACGTGCTCGGGCTGTTCGCCGCCCAGGGCGTCGCGATCCAGGTCAGCCAGTGGGCCAACGAAATGCAGACGGCCATCGGCCTGGTGGCTGCAGGGTTGGGCGTGACCCTGGTGCCTGCGTCGGTACAGCAGCAGCACCGTACCGACGTCGACTACGCCCCCTTGATGGACGCCAACGCGGCCAGCCCGATCATTCTCAGCGCCCGCACCCGGGATGCCAGCCCGCTGCTGCGGCACTGCATCAACTGGCTCGAGCAGCGCGGTCAGTAGCTGTAGGTCAGCGACATCAAGGCGGTGCGGTCATTGCCCAGCGCTACCGCCTGGGCCAGACCGCCGGCGTAATAATCGCGGTCGAACAGGTTGTTGACGTTCAGCGCGGCACGCCAGTGCTCGGCGCCATACGCGACGCCGACGTTGGCAACCGCATAACCGGGCAGGTAGTAGCCATTGGTGAAGCGCTCGGTGACCGCGTTCACCCCCCCGTTGACTTCCCAGCCGTGCGGGCTGGCGCTGAAGCGGTAGCGGGCAAACACGTTGCCGGTGTGGCGCGGCACGTTGTTCAGCCGATCGCCTTCGGTGCTGCTCGGTTGCCCGCCATCGTCGGTGATCACCGCCCAGGTGTAGGCATAGCCGGCATTCAGGCTGAGGCGGTCAGAGACATCGGCGGTCAGCTCGATTTCCGCGCCGCGGGTGCGCTGCTCGCCAATGGCGATCTTCTGGTCCGGCACCACCGGGTCTGCCTGCAGCACGTTCTGCCGGCGCAGGTCATACGCGGCCACGGTCAGCAAGGTGCGGCCCGGCACCAGGTCGAACTTGACCCCGACCTCCGATTGCTCGCCCTCCTCGGCCTTGAACGTGCTGCCCGCCGCATCGACGCCCATGTTGGGGTAGAACGAGGTGGCGTAACTGACATACGGGCGCACGTTGGGGAACAGCTCGTACATCACCGCCACGGCGCCGGTGGTCTTGTCGGCCGGGTTGGCGTTGCGCGCCTTGCCGAGCTTGTCTTCGCCATAGGTGTCGGTGGTGTCGTAACGCAAGCCGGCGGTGACCAGCCAGCGGTCGGTGATGCGGTAGTTGTCGCGCACATAGCCGCCGAGCATGCGCACGGTGGTGTCCTGCCATTCACGCGGGGTGGTTGGGCAGACGATATCGGCACCATAAACGGGCGTGTAAGCGTCCAGCGCGGCGACCTTGCAGGCGATGTGCCGCGTGCTTTCGCGCGAGCGCAGGTAGTCGGCGCCGACGGTCACGTCATGGCTGCCGTAGGGGGTGTCGAACAGGTGCTGAAGGTTGTTGTCCAGGCTCAGGGTATCGCCGTCGAAGTGCTGGTCCTGGGCGGTGCGGTTGAGGCTACGGTGATTGGCGGCCATGCGCGCATTGGCGACGAACTGGCCGTCGAGGCGGAACGTTTGCCAGCGCAGGTTCTGGTTGAAGGTCCAGTCATTGGCCAAGCGGTGCGTCAGGCTGTAGCCCACGCGGTTGGACACGCCGTGGTACGGGTCCTGTCCCGGCTCGCCGGTAAAGCGGTGGCGCGGCAGGTCGCCGTTGGGGTTGGCGGCGATCGAGCCCGACAGCGGCAGGCCCTGCTGGCGCAGGTACTGGCGGTCCTGGTGGCTGGCGAGCAGGGTCAGGTCGGTGTCCGGGCCCAGGTCGAGGCTCAGCGACGGGGCGATGTAGTTGTTCCTGAAGCCGACATGGTCGGTGGCGTCGTTGCTGTCGCTCAGCAGGCCATTGACGCGGATCGCCGCCTTGCCGTTGTCCGACAGCGGTGTGCCGACGTCAAAGGTGCCCTGGCGAAAATCATCGCTGCCATAGCTCACGCCAAGGGTGGCGAAGGGATCGGCCTTGGGTCGCTTGCTGACCATGTTCACCACACCGCCCGGCATGACCAGGCCGTACTCCATCGACGCCGGGCCCTTGAGCACTTCGACCTGCTCCAGGCCGAAGATCTGTTCGGCCACGCGGTTCGAGGCGCTGGTGCGCAAGCCATCGAGAAACAGCGAATCGGAGGCGACCTGGCCGCGAATGATCAGGTCATCCCAGCCACGCCGGCCGTACTGCCCTGCCGTGACGCCCGGCACGTTGGCCAATGCATCGGCCAGGCTGCGCGACTGCTGGCTGTCCATCACCGCGCGCGACACCACGCTGATGCTGCGCGGCGTTTCGGCCACCGGCAGTGCCGATTTGCCGACCTGCGCCGGCGCGCCGCTGAAGCTGTCGCCGCCGCCGCTGTCGTACACGTCCGCAATGGTGCTGGTGGGCAGCTCCACAGCGGCCGGGGCCGAGGCTGCGCCGGCAGTCGACGGCGCAGCCGCCCAGGTAAGGTGGGAGGTGGTGGCCAGGGCCACACACAATACGGGCGAGACAAAGCCTTTGCGGGCTTGGATAACAGCCTTCATGAACGTCCTAATCGATGATGCCTGCGCAGCGCTGCCTGAGAGGACCTGCACAGGGCCGGTGCTGCGGTGAATCGGCCTGACGGCCGGGTTCGCGTTGCCTGGCCAGGGCCCCCACCGCTCTCGGACAGACCGCCGTACAGGCGTTGCGCCAACGGGTCTGGGTCGTCATCCATGGGCATGGATGAAACGACCGCGCGACGATACAGATCGAAAGAAATGAATGCAAACGATTTTCATTTGCTACAGCGCTTGCGTTTTGCATGCTGGCGTGGCGTCTGCATCGGTGAGGGTCAGCCCAGGTGCTCGTTGACCTGATCCGGAAACGCCCGATCCTCCCGTGGGCTGCAGGCGAACCGCGCGTTGTAGCGCCGCGCCAGGTACGACGGCGACTCGAAGCCGCAGGCCAGACTCACTTCGGTGATGCTCATCTCGGTCTGGCGCAGCAGTTGTCGGGCCTTGTCCAGGCGCAGGTCGAGGTAGAAACGATTGGGCGTGGTCTCCAGGTGCAGACGGAACAGCCGCTCCAGCTGGCGCGCCGTGATCGACACGCCCTGCGCCAGGGCGTCGGTGCGCAGTGGCTGCTCCATGTGCTCGGCCATGCGCCGGATCACGTTGACCAGTTTTTTATTGGTGGTGCCGTAACGGCCGACGATGTGCCCGCGCTGGGGGAACTGCGCCAGGCGCACCGAGCCCATGACCAGTTGCTCGGACACGCGCACCGCCAACTGCGCGCCCTGCTGTTGGCTGATCACATGCAGCATCAGGTCGATGGTGGCGGCGCCGCCGGCGCAGGTCATGCGGTCGCGGTCGATCTCGAAGGTTTCCAGGGTGGTGAGGATGTTCGGGTAGGACTCGCGGAAGGCTTCCAGCGCCTCCCAATGCAGGGTGACCTTGTAGCCGGTCAGTAGCCCGGCCCGGGCCAGCGGGAACACGCCGGTATCGATGGCGCCCAGCGCAATGCGGTTGGCCGCCAAGTGCCGCAGCCAGGCCTGCAGCGCGTCGTCATAGCAGCGCATCGGCTCATAGCCGGCCACCACGATCACCATGCAGTCGGCCGGTACTGCGCCGAGTGCGTCATCGGCGCTGATGGTCAAGCCGCTGCAGCTTTCCACCGGCTGGCCATCCAGGCTCAGCGTGCGCCAGCGGTAGTAGCCGGGCTGAAAGCGGTTGGCGATGCGCAGGGTCTCCACGGCGTTGACGAACGCCGAGGGTGGAAAACCGGGGAGCAAGAGAATCCTGAAGTCCTGGGGCATGTCGTTCTCCGTGACGCAGGCGAGCAGTCCCCAAGCCTGGGAAGTGTCGAGCCACGCGATACTGGCGCCTGGCCATGCGTCAAGCCGGCAGCGGCTTTGGCATGGTCGATAGCAGCCGATGCAACGTGTCGGAATGTATACAGCAAAGAGGTCGGTAAAGTGCGTAAAGGTGTCGGAATTATCCGCTCCTGACCCATGGGAGTTGCGTAATGTTGCTCGGGAGAACCGGTGCAATCGCGCCCGGTGCAAGGATCGCCGGAGGCCTGGAAGGCCCGTGGTCACTTGCCTGTCTTGCCAACACTCCGTTGCTCTTCATGCCAAGGAATAATCAAACCATGAATCACCCAGCGACGCTCAAACAGCCCATGTCCAAGCCCTTGCGCCAGCGGTTGTTGCTCGGCGCGCTGTGCGTGCTGCCGGTTGCCTCGCTACAGGCCGCCGATGCCGACAGCTGCAAGACCGTGCGAATGGGCCTGGTCAGCTGGACCGACGTGACCGCCACCAGCAGCGTTGCCAAGGTATTGCTCGAAGCGCTCGGCTACACCGTCAAGCAAACCACCGCAACGCAGCAGTTGATCATGGCGGGCATTCGCGACAAGCGCCTGGACATCTACCTGGGCTACTGGCAGCCGCTGATGACGCCCGTGGTGCAGCCGTATATCGACGCCGGCACGATTGTCCAGTTGCCCAAGCCGAGCCTTGAGGATGCGCGCACTACCCTCGCCGTCCCTACCTACCTGTACGACAAGGGCCTGAAAACCTTCGCTGACATCGCCAGGTTCCGCGACAGCCTGGGCGGCAAGATCTATGGCCTGGAGCCAGGTGTCGGCTCGAACCAGATCATCAAGAAAATGATCGACGACGATCAATTCGGCCTGAAGGGCTTCACCCTCATCGAGTCGAGTGAAAGCGGCATCGTCGCCACCCTCAAGCGCGAAGTGCCCAAGCACAAGGACGTGGTGTTCTTCGGCTGGACCCCCCACCCGATGAACGTCAACTTCGACATTTCCTTCCTCAGTGGCAGCAACGACGTGTTCGCCCCCGATGACGGCAAGGCCACGGTCAGCACGCTGACCTCGCCCGACTACCAGCAGCAGTGCCCCAACGTGCATCGACTGCTGGAGAACCTGACCTTCACCGCCGCCGAAGAAAGCGAAATGATGATTCCGATCATGGCGCGCAAGGCCCCCGACAGCGTGGCCAGACAGTGGCTGGAAAAACACCCGCAGCGCCGCGCCGACTGGCTGCAGGGCGTGACCCGTATCGACGGCAGCGCAGCGCCCTGACGCGCAGCAGCGCACAGGGCTCGGTATCCCGTCCGTGGGGCGCACGCCCTGCCCGGTGCTGAACCTGGAGACTGACCGGCAAGCGCCTGGACACTGACCGCCCCCTGATCCACCGACCCCTGTGTGCCCTGGGCTCGCGCGGCGCCCCGTGCGGTGCCCGCGGCTCGGCGCAGACCCCATTCGAGGCATCGACGATGAACACTGCACCCGGCGCCGCACTGCGCGCCGCCCTGGCCCACCGCACGCTGCTGATCGGTCCGTGGGTGGGTATCCCGGACCCCACCGTGGTCGAGCTGATGGCCAGGCTGGACAACGATTTCCTGCTGCTCGATGGCGAGCACTCAGCGCTGCCCGCCGCCGCGCTCAGGCCCTTGCTGCCCTGCGCAGAACTGCAGCGAAAGCCTGTGATCTACCGCGTGCCGTCGCATTCGGCCACGCACCTCAAGCACGCACTGGACCTGGGCGTCAGCGGTGTGATGGTGCCGATGATCGACACCCCGCGCCAAGCGGCGGCCATCGTCGCGGCCTGCCGCTATGCGCCACTGGGCGCGCGCGGGATCGGCCCCTGGCGAGCGTCGGGTTACTACGAGCACTTCACCGACTACCTCACCTGCGCCAACGACCACACCACGGTGATTCTGCAGCTCGAAAGCACGGTGGGCCTGGCCAACCTCGAGGCCATTGCCGCGGTCGAGGGCTATGACGTGCTGTACGCAGGCCCCACCGACCTCGCCCAGGCCATGGGCTTGCCTGTCGGCGAATTCGGCCCCGACCTGCTGGCCACCCTCGAGCGCATCTGCCAGGCAGGCCTGGCCGCCGGCAAAACCCTGGGCATCGACGCCCCCGGTTCGGCGAGTCTGCCGATGCTGCGCGACCTGGGTTTCAGCTTTTTCACCCTCGGCTCGGACATGGGCTACCTCAGCGAAGCGGGCCGTGCCCAGGCACGGGAACTGGCGCTACTGGACATTGGGAAACCGCGCACATGATGAGCCCCGAACAGATCAAGACCCTGGTCGGCACCAACGGCTGGATCGACGGCAGTGAACTGCTGCAACGCCCCGTGGATTTCTGGAACGCCACCCCCACCCAAGCCCTGGGCCTGGCCCGCCCGGCCAGTACTCAGGCACTGTCGGCGCTGCTGGCCGCGTGCAACCGCGCCGGCCAGGCGGTGGTCATCGAAGGGGGACGCACCAACCTGGTCAGCGCCACCCTGGCCAACCCCGATACCCTGCTGATTTCCCTGGAGCGGCTCAATGGCGTGTCGGTGCCCGATCCGCACGCGATGGTCATCGAAGTGGGCGCAGGCGCGGTGATCGAGCATGTCCAGGCGATCTGCGCCGAGGCCCAGCTGCGCTTTGGCCTGGATTTCGGCGCCCGTGGCAGTGCCACCCTGGGCGGTGCGCTGTCGACCAATGCCGGCGGCTTCCAGGCCCTGCGCTACGGCGTGGCGCGTGACCAGGTGCTGGGCCTGGAATGCGTGCTGGCCGATGGCACCGTGCTCAGCCACCTCAGCAGCTACGCCAAAGACAACACCGGCTACGACCTCAAGCACTTGTTCATCGGCTCGGAAGGCACGTTGGGCGTGATCACCCGGGTGATGGTCAAGTTGCACCCCAAACCCACCTCGTCCAGCACCGCCCTGCTGGCCTTCGACAGCTTCGCCCACGTGCTCGAGGCGCTGAGCACCTTGCGCCGCAGCCTCAACGGCACGCTGTCGACCTTCGAGCTGATGTGGCAGGAGTTCTTCGAGTTCAACGTCAACGCCCTGCTCAACGGCCGCTCGCCGCTCGACATCGGGCACCCGTATTACGTGCTGTGCGAGGTCGAAGGGTTTTCCCCCGAGACCGATGGCGACACCTTCCAGGCGCTGATCAACGGCCTGTTCGAACAGGGTGCGGTGGTCGACGCGGTGATCGCCAACTCCGAGCGTCAGCGCGCCGAGCTGTGGCGTATTCGCGAAGAGTTCGAGGATGAAATCCAGGCGTTCACACGCATGGTCGACTTCGACGTGTCGCTGCCCTTGCAGCAGATCGAGGCGTTCTCCGACCAGGTGCGGGTGACGCTCGCCCGCGAATTCCCGGAAAACCTCGGCCTGCATGTGCTGGCCCATCTGGGCGACGGCAATGTGCACGTCACCACAGGCCTGCCCGACACCACCCGCAAGGATGAGCTCAAGCGCTGCATCTACCGGATCATCGCCCAGCTCGGCGGTTCGATTTCGGCCGAGCATGGCGTGGGGTTGGCGAAAAGAGATTACCTGCACTATTCGAGGAGCCCGGCGGAGCTGGCGACCATGCGCGCGCTGAAGGTGGCGCTGGACCCGAAGAATATTCTGAATCCGGGCAAGGTGATTGATCTGGCGGGGTGAAAAAACGACGTGCGGCTGCCGCGACACCCTGCCCGGCGGCTTGCGTACGTCTACCCCTGAAACAATATGCAAAAACACAGCGCTGGCAAATTGACGCGTAAGGCGCATTGCCATTAATGTTCGCACCCCGCCACAGGATGGCGATGATTCATTCAAGGGTTGAAACGATGCAGGGTGTACTTGTTCGTACGGGCAGAAGTGACGCATTCATTGCCATGGGCGAAACCGGCCAACCGGTGTTTCAGGCCGCCCTGCAACTGATCGCCGCCCTGCAGCGACGCAACCCCGAGCTTGCACGTTTCCTGGCCGTACCGCAGAGCAACGAGCACGGCACGGTGCTCGACTGGTACAGCCCGATGCCGGGCGAGGTGGTCAGCTGGCGTGCCGCCACCGAAGCGGAGCGTGAGCACGCGCGCAGCCAGTTGCTGGGCTTTCGCGAGCAGATCCAGGCCAGCGCCGCCCAGCTGGTGGAATCGGCCGGCAAGCGCGGCCAGGGTGACCAGGTCATCTTTGGCAAGCTGCTTGGCCTGGTGCCTTTTTGCCCCGGCGAAGATTTTCTCTATCTGGTGCACACCGACCGGGGCCTGCAGCCGGTACTGACCTTCTGGGGTTTTGTGCGCAACGCGGCCGACCGCCAGCTCGATCCGCTGTATTTTCTCACTCCACGCCCGGTGGCACCTGCCCCCGCCCCTATCCCGGCGCCGGTAGCGCCCGTTGAGCCCGTGGCACCTGCGCCCCTCCCGCCACTGCCGGCACCTGTGCCCGTGGTCACACGGCCGTGGTGGAAGCGCTGGTGGTGGTGGCTGTTGCTGGCCTTGCTGCTGCTGGCCTTGCTGTTCGGCCTGCTGCGCGGTTGCGCACCGCACGTGGGGCTACCGGCGCTGGTGGGTGGGCTAGCGGACCAGCCGCAGGTCGACCACCGCGTGTCCGCACCGCTGAACGCGGGCTCCACGACCCCACTTCCAGGTGCCACGCTGCCAGGTGCCACGCTGCCTGTGCCCGAAGGCTCGCGCCTCACCACGCAGCCGGCCGACGCCACGGCCGGTGTGCCTGACGGTGCGTTGCCGCCCACCGACAGCCCGTCGCAGGCCCCATCGACCGAAGCAACAGAGGCCGAGAAGCCCGCGCAAGCCGCTGAGGCCGCAGTGCCTGCGGACGGTCAACCCGTCGCCGCTGAGCAAGGCACCGCGGCGACACCCCCTGCAATCCAGTCGGACCCCGCCGAGGTCGCCCCCACTGCGGGCAACAGCCCCGACCTGAGCATCCCGGCAGACGCCGGCGACGGACCTGCCGATTTCCTCAACGGCAACTACCGGGCCGGCGCCGGTCTGCTCGACGCCAAGACCGCCAAGCCTTTGCGCCTGGAATACGCTTTCGAGAAAGGCCAGGGCACCGTCACCATCCGCCGCCCCGATGGCGTCAGCTGCACAGGGGCGGTGAATGCCGCCATGCAGCAGGGCCAGTTGGGTATCCAGAGCCAGGACCAGGCCACCTGCACCGATGGCAGCCGCTACGACATGCCGGCCGTCAACTGCGCCCCGGGTGCCCAGCAGATCGCCGACTGCCAGGGCCATTACGGCTCCAGCCAATTCCCTATTTTCATGCGCCGCGACTAAAGGCTCTCCCTTATGCTGCCCGAGCTCACCCCCTTCGAAGACACCGTTCACCTGGTCAACGACAGCGGCTTGCAGTTCCTTGATTTCGCCGTTCAGCTCGACCCCGGCAAAGCCCCGGCCGGGCGCTTTGCGCGGATGGGCAATACGCTCATCGCGCGCTTGCTGCTGAACCACGACACCCGCGAGTACTTCCACCTCGGCCCCGTCAGCAACAACGGCCAGATCCGCCAGAACGAGCGGCTGGTGAGTGTGGTCGACGAAGAGGACCTGGCCCTGAGCCTGCAGAGCAGCCTCACGCTGCTCGAAGGGCTGTGGCTGCCCGCACCGTACTTCCGCTTTCTGCCGCCGGAGCGTTTCGACGAGGGCCCGACCAACTGGGCGCGGATGCGTCTGGTGCGCCTGCAGCAGCCTGACGTCGACGGCAACACCCACCGCTTGACGCTGGCCTTCGACACCCGGGCGATGTCCAGCAGCCAGGGCGTGCAGTACCTGGCGCCGACCCAGGACGACATCAACGCCGGCGCCAACTTCCGCCTGGCCTGCCATGCCCAGCAGAGCCGCTGGTTCCTTGACCAGCAGTGGGTACGGCTGTGGCTCGAAGAGATCTACCGCGACAGCCAGAAGGCCCGGCCCAAGGAAGACATCGACGAAGAGATCGACGAGCAGCGCCACCTGGGCCACTACCTCAACCTGCTGAGCCTGATGGCGCCCCCGGTGCCGGAACAGTACACCCAGGCGCCGGCGCTGATCCCGGTCCCCGACATCAAGCTCACCGCCAACGGCGTCGCGGGCCTGGAGCCGGCGATTCCGGTCGACCTGGTGCTGGATGTGGGCAACTCGCGCACCTGCGGGATTCTGATCGAGAACCACGGCCAGTCCGGCGATGGGCTCAAGCACAACTACGTGCTGCAGATCCGCGACCTGACCTGCCCCGAACGCGTCTACAGCCAGCCCTTCGAGAGCCGGGTGGAGTTTGCCCAGGCCAGTTTCGGCAAGGAAAACTTTTCGGTGCAAAGCGGCCGCCACGACGCGTTCCAGTGGCCGACCATCGCCCGCGTCGGGGTCGAGGCCGGACGCCTGTCGGGGTGCCGCAAAGGCACTGAAGGCTCGACCGGGTTGTCCAGCCCCAAACGTTACCTGTGGGATGAAAACGCCTACCTGCATGGCTGGCGGTTCAACGGCACCTCTGTGGGCAGCGACAAAGAGTCCAAAGCCACCGCTGCGCCGTTTTCCCACTGCATCACCAAGCTCGGCCAGGCGTTCTACAAGCTGAAGAACGAAGACGACCGCCTGCCTGCCTTTGCCCCGCAGTATTCGCGCAGCTCGCTGATGACCTTCATGCTGGCCGAGGTCATTACCCAGGCGCTGATGCAGATCAACAGCCCGGCGCAACGTGCGCGCATGGGCCACACCCAGCGCCCGCGGCAGCTGTCGGGCATCACCTTGACCGTGCCGCCGGGCATGCCGCAAGTCGAGCGCAGCCTGCTCAACGACCGCCTGCTGCAAGCCATCGCCGTGGTGTGGAAATGCATGGGCTGGCACGAGGGCGACCTCGACCCGGCCAAGGCGCGCGCCAGCAACGACATTCCCCTGCCACGCATCCCGCTGCCCAAGGTCAAGGTCGAGTGGGACGAGGCCACCTGCGGCCAGCTGGTGTACCTCTACACGGAAATCCGCGAAAACTTCGCCGGCCACCCGCAGGAGTTCTTCGACACCCTCGCTCGCCCCGACAAGACCCACCGTGAAGCGATCACCCTGGCCAGTATCGACATCGGCGGCGGCACCAGCGACCTGGTGATCACCGACTACAGCCTTGAGCGTGCGACCGAGAACGCCAGCGGCAGCAACGTCACCATCATTCCGACGCAGCGCTTTCGCGACAGCTTCAAGGTGGCCGGCGACGACATTCTGCTCGATGTGATCCAGCGCTTCGTGCTGCCCGGGCTGGAACAGGCGTTCGCTGCCGCCGGCGTTCACGCGCCGCGCGCCTTGCTGTCCAAACTGTGTGGCGAAGAGACGTCCACCACGCAGGACACCGTGCTGCGCCAACAGCTCAACCTGCAGGTGTTCGTCCCGTTGGGCCTGTACCTGCTGGGGCAATACGAACGCTTCGACCCCGAGTTCCCCACCGCCCCCTACTCGCTCAGCTACCGCGAGGTGCTGGCGCTGAGCCAGGGCGCGATCACCCAACAGGTGCAGGACTACGTCGCCAGCGGCGTGCGCCGCGCCGACGGCGGGCCGCCACGCTACGACCTGGAACAGGTGCCGTTGCAGGTCGACCTGGGCGCCATCCACCAGGCTTTCCTCAAGGGCCAGATCAACCTGTGCAAGATTCTCGATGCCCTGGCCGAGGTGGTGTTCCACTACCCCTGCGATGCCTTGCTGATCACCGGCCGGCCCTCGCGCCTGCCTGGGGTGCTGAGCTACCTGCGGCGCAAGGTGCCGCTGCCGCCAGGGCGCATCGTGCCGATGGATGGCTACCGGGTGGGCGGCTGGTACCCCTTCCACCGCAACGGCCGCATCGATGACCCGAAGACCACCGCCGCCGTGGGCGCCATGCTGTGCCTGCTCAGTGCGCAGCGCAACGTCTCCAACTTCTACCTCAGCGTGGCACGCCTGAAGCCGTATTCGACCATGCGCCACATCGGCAAGCTGGACGAGAACAACCTGATCATCGACCACGACGTGTTCTACCGCGACGTGATCCGCAGCGACGCCAACGGCAACGAAGCGCTGCAACTGCACGACCCCAGCGAGGAAGGCCCACGGCTGCGCGTGCTCGGCAAGATTCGCCTGGGCTACCGCCAGTTGCTGGCCCAGCGCTGGGTCGCCTCGCCGCTGTACGTGCTCGAACTCACCGCCAGCGGCAGCCGCAAACTGGCGGACAAACGCACCACCGACGGCCTTGAGCCGTGCCTGCTGGTGCGCCTGAAGGTGGAGAGCGCAGACAGCGAACGCGGCGAGGCCGAGATCATCGCCGAGAAGCTGCTGATCGATGAAAACATCGAGAGCAACGTCGAGGGCGAGTCGTTCACGCGCAAAGACGTGCGCCTGCAGCTGTACACCATGCTGAGCGCCGAAGGCGGCGCCTCTGACTACTGGCTCGACAGCGGGAGCGTGAGTCCGAAATGAGCAAAATGACCTCGCAACACGCCCCAGAGCAATTGGCCCGTGGCTGGCACAACCTGCACCAGGGCGCAGGGCTGGCCCTGGACTGGATCGCCAGCGTGGCGCCGGCGGTGGACGACATCGCGCGCCTGGCCCCTGGCCTGAACCGCGAGCTGCACCGGGCGCGCAATCTGTCCAGCAGCCTGCAGCGGGTCAGCACCACGCCCATGACGGCTGGTTTCTTTGGCCTGTCACAGGCGGGCAAGAGCTACCTGATTTCGGCCTTGGCGGCAGACAGTCAGGGCCGGCTGGACACCCGCTTCGGCGAGCGCAACCTGGGTTTCATCGAACACGTCAACCCTGTCGGCAGCGGCACGGAGGCCACCGGTCTGGTCACCCGCTTCACCCGCCATGCCACGCCCAGCCCCGACTCGGCCTACCCGGTCGAGCTGCGGCTGTTCAAGGAAATCGAGATCGCCATCATCCTGGCCAACAGCTGGTTTGAGGACTTCGATCACCAGAAAATCGACTCGGCGTTCACCGAGGCGCGTATCGATGCGGCCCTGGCGCCTTATGCCGACCTGGCGGTTGCGTCTGCTGTACCAGGCGTGACGGGCGATGACGTGGTGCGCCTCTGGGACTACCTGGAAAAGCATTACAGCTTGCCGGTGCAGCCTTTGGCGGCACGTTACTGGCCACGGGTACTGGAGATCGCCCCGCAATTGAACGTGCGCGAACGGGCCCGGCTGCTTGGGCCGCTGTGGGGCAATCTTGAGCCGATGATCAAGCTCTATGAGCAATTGGCCAATGCCCTGCATGGCCTAGGCCTGGCGCAGACCGTGAGGGCACCGCTGCAGGTGCTGGTCAGCGAGCACGACGGGGAGCTGGTGCAGCGCAACAACATCATGAACGTCGATACGCTGCCCTTGCTGGGCACGGCCAAGGACAGCCCCCTGCAAGTACGCCCACTGCTGCCCGACGGCACGCTGGGTGCACCGGCCAGCGTGACGACCGCGCAACTGGCGGCGCTGAGCAATGAGCTGATTTTCGGCCTGATGAACACACCAGCCAATGACATCGTCAACGAGGTCGATCTGCTCGACTTTCCCGGCTACCGGAGTCGTGAAAAGCTCCTGCAACTGCCCGCTTCGGGCGAAGACCTGATGCCTCGGTTGTTCCTGCGCGGCAAGGTGGCCTATCTGTTCCAGCGCTACAGCACCGAGCAGGAAATGAACGCCCTGGTGATGTGCACCAGCACCGCCCTGCAGAGCGAAGTAGTCAATGTAGGAACCGTCCTGCAGGACTGGATCGAGCGCACCCAGGGGGCCACGCCCCAGCAACGCGATGGCAAGGCACCAGGCCTGCTCTGGGCCCTCACCATGTGCGATCTGTTCGTAACCACCGCTTTGAACGGTTACCGGACGCAATACACCGAATCGTGCGCCAACCTGCTCAAGCGTACGGTGCTCGAGCGCTTCGGCAACGAGTCGTGGATGCGTGACTGGGGTAGCCGACCGTTCAACAACATGTGCCTGGTGCGCAAGCCGCGCCGGGAAGTCACTTTCATCGAGCTCAGCAGCAAAGCGGCCGATGGTACCTACCAGGAACTGGGCATCAAGGAGGACAAGAAGGCCGATCTGGAGGTGCTCAAGTCGACCTTCCTGGACAACCCGCTCGTCCATCGTCACCTCGCCGAACCTGTTGCAGCCTGGGACGCAATGCTCGCGGTGAACGACGGCGGCCTGAGCTTCTTCTGCGACGGTTTCGTCAAGGCCACCTCGCTGCACCGCAAGCTCGACCACATCGCCGAGCAGTACGACGACCTGCTGGCCCAGTTACTGCCTCGCCTGGAGCGCTACTACCAGGCCGGCGGCGAAGACGAGCGCAAGAAAAAGAAAGAACTGGCCAACCGCATTGCCGGGCCGTTCGTGCGTGAAGTCCAGCGCAAGCAGGTGCTCGGCGAGCTGCTGGCCTACATGGCGGTGCCGGAAACCGCGCTGCGCGAGCTGTACCTGTCTGGCGACTTCGAAAGCGCCGCCGCGGCGAGCACCGACGCTGCCGAGGCGGCGCCGGCCCATGACGATTTCGACATCTTCGGCGAACCCGAAGAGGCCGCGCCTGCGTCGCACGTGGCGCAGTACCAGAGCCACGAACACCGGTTCGCCCGTGCCGCTTTCGACCTGTGGGCCGCACACCTGCGCTCGCTGAGCTGCCGCGCCTACGTCCTGGAACTGCTCGACCTGCCCGCTGACACCGTCGCCAGCCTGGTCAACGAGCTGATCATCTGCGCCGAACGCCTGGAATTGCCGCAGCAGCTCAGCGAGGCCCTGTTGCGCCGCGCGCAGAGTGGCGTACGCCGAGAATCGCTGGTGCAGCGCCAGATCCTCACCGCGCAGTTGATGCTCAATGACTTCAGTGCCTGGTTCGGCCACCTCGGCCAGCCCCTGGGGCAGCGCCCGAACAGCCTGCTGGGCGGCCGCGAGCCGCTGTTCGCCTGCTACCAGCGGCCCTTGCCTGGGCGCTTCCCGGAACTGGCGGCGCAAGCCGAAGACCAGGCCGTGACCTTTGCCGACCATTGGGTTTCGGGCATTGCCATTCACACTCAGGACAACGCCGGGCACCGCAAGGGCATGGCGATCAGCCCCGAACAGAACGAACAGCTGGGCCGTGTGCTGAACACGCTCAAAGCGAGATAGATCATGGCCATTACTCCCAAGTTGCACCCCTTGAGCCCTCCCGTTCCCGGCCGCGCGCTGCTGCAGATCCGTGGTTGGGACTACGACTGCGGGGCCTTGGCCTTCGCCATCCAGCGCAATCAGGACGAGCACTACCTGCAGGCTGACCAGCGCTGGAGCAGCACCCCGTGCTGGTTCGAGCAGGTGTTCGACGAAGACGCTGCGGGCGAACACATTTACTGCACCCTCGCCGGCCAGGTGCTCGACCCGCTGCTGAGCCAGCCCAACAGCATCTTCAACCTGCGCCTGCGCGGCAGCGACGCGTCCGAGGTGGACGAAAACGTGCTGCGCCTGGGCGAGGGTCTGCTGCCTTCGAGCGCCGCCGCGGCCAGTGGCCCGGCGGCCGCTGAACGCAGTGCGGTGCTGGCCGCCGAACCACCGCCGGTTGCGCCGGCGCTGCCCGAGCCGGTAGCCGAACCGCTGGCCGAGCCGGTTGCAGCGCCAGAGCCGGTGGTCACACCGCCGCCAGCGCCCCCTGCACCCGCTCCTGCCAAACGCAGCCGCACTGGCCTGTGGATCGCCCTGGCGGTGGTCTTGCTGGCCTTGGCCGGCCTCCTCGCCTGGTGGTTCCTCAAACCGGCACCGCAGGCCGTTGTCGAGCCCACCGCGAGCACCACCACGCCGGCGCCCGACGCAACGCCTTGCAGCGCCCAAGCCCTGGCCAGCGAAGACGAGCTGCCCTTCGTCCAGGCCTGCATCAAGCACGCACCCGACAGCCAGGCTCTGCTGCAAGCGATCGCCCAGGCCAAGGCGGCCAACAAGTGCGGCGTGGCCCAGCGCCTGTACGCCAACCGCGCGCAAGCGGGCGATGTCGCCATTGCCAGCGCCTACGCCCATGAGTACGACAGCAAGTTCCTGCAGCCCAGCGAGTGTTTCAAGACGCCGGACGATGCCACTGCCGTGTACTGGTACGAAACCGTACAGAGCGTCGACCCCGACAACGCCGAAGCTGCCGAGCGGCTCAAGGAGCTGAAGAAGTGAAACTGCGCCTGCTCGCCCTCGCCATCAGCCTGACTCTGGCCAACACCGCGGCCCTGGCCGCCGACAAACCGTTGCTGCAAGACGGCAAGAAGACCCTGTTCCAGCGCGTGCTGACCACCCCTGGCTGCCAGCTCAGCCCCAGCGCCGGCGGCGCCGCCGGCGCGCAGCAACCGGCGTTCAGCCGCTTTTATGTGTATGAACGCAGCCAGGCAGCCAATGCCGAGTGGCTCAAGGTCGGGCCGGACAGCTTCGGCAAGACCCTCGGCTGGTTGCCGGCGGCCTGCACGGTCGAGTGGCGCATGCAACTGACCCTGGCCTTTACCAACCCGGCCAACCGCGACCGACTGCTGTTCTTCAAGGACCGCAGCACCCTGCAAGGCATCCTTGATGCCCCGGACCCGGTCAGCCGCATCGCTCCGCTGCGCGCCAAGCTCAAGCAGGGCCAGAGCGCCGATGGCGTGCTGGCCCAGGAGCCGGAATATTTCATCGACCTGCAGAAGCAGTTCTACCTGCTGCCCGTGCTCAGCGGCGAAGAGGTGATGACCGAGGCAGGCTTTCGCACGCGCATCCTCGATGTTGCCTCGGTGAGCAAGGCCGCAGCCGGCAACGCCGCGACCGGCACCGGGGCCCAGCCCGCTGCCCCCGCCAGCGCGGCGACCCGCGCCAGCCAGCTGAAGGAATTCAGCGCGGCCGTGGTGTTCGTGATCGATTCGACCATTTCGATGGACCCCTACATCGACCGCACCCGCGAAGCGATTCGCAAGGTCTACGCGCAGATCGCCAAGGAAAACCTCGGCCGGCAGGTCAAGTTCGGCCTGGTTGCGTTCCGCTCCAGCACCAAAGCGGTGCCGGGTCTCGAGTACCTGACCAAGCTGTACGCCGACCCCAACACGGTCAAGGACGGCGACGACTTCCTGGCCAAGGTCGCTGACCTCAAGCAGGCCAAGGTCTCCAGCAAAGCCTTCGACGAAGATGCTTACGCCGGGGTCATGCAGGCCGTCGAGCAGATCGACTGGAAGCCGTTCGGCGCCCGTTATGTGGTGCTGATCACCGACGCCGGCGCCCTGGATGGCGACGACAAACTCTCCGCCACCGGCCTGAATGCCGAGCAGGTGCGCATCGAGGCCGCCAACCCTGGGGTTGCGCTGTACACCCTGCACCTGAAGACCCCCGCCGGGGCCAAGGACCACGCGCGCGCCGAAGCGCAGTACCAGGCCCTGTCGACCTATGCCGGCACGCAGACCTCGCTCTACTACCCGGTCGATGCCGGCGATGTGGACGCCTATGGGCGCAAGGTCGACGCGCTGGCCAGCGCCATCACCGCGCAGGTCAAGGCCGCCTACATGGGCGACGACGCCATCGGCAGCGCACTGAATGCCAAGGCCGATGCCCAGGAGCAGAAGCTGATCGACGACTCGGCGCTGATTGGTCACGCCATGCGCCTGGCTTACCTGGGCGAGAAACAAGGCACCCAGGCACCGCCGGTGTTCCAGGCGTGGATCGCCGACCGTGATCCGATCAAGCAGAACATCCCCACCACCGACGTGCGGGTGCTGCTGACCAAGGCGCAGTTGAGCGACCTGTCCGATGTGCTCAAGCAGATCCTCGAGGCGGCCAACCAGGGGTTGATTTCCCCCAGCGACATGTTCGAGCGCCTGCGCAACGTTGCCGCGACCATGGGCACCGACCCCAACCAGCTCAAGGCCAACAGCAACGCCAAGGTCGCCGATCTCGGCGTGCTCGGTGAATACCTCGATGACCTGCCCTACCACAGCGAAGTGCTCAACCTCGATGAAGAGACCTGGAAGAGCTGGGACGGCCTGGCCCAGGAGAAATTCGTCCGCACCCTGGCCACCAAGCTGCGCCACTACCAGCGCTACAACGCCGATGTCGATCGCTGGGTCGGGCTGGCCGAGGGCAGCGATGCCCGCGACCATGTCTACCCGGTGCCACTGGAAATGATGCCCTGAGCATGCTCGAAGTTAGTGCCCTCAGCGTGCAACGCGGCACCCCGGGCCAAGGCCATCGGGTGCACCTGCCTGCGCTGAGCCTGGGTGCCGGCGATGTGGTGGCGGTGACCGGAGAAAGCGGCTGCGGCAAGAGCACCTTGCTCGAAGCCCTGGGCCTGCTGCTGGCGCCCAGCCAGCTGGCCAGCTATCGCCTGGGCGGGGTCGATGTGGCGGCGTTGCTGGCCAGCGGTGCGCAGGCCGAGCTGGCGCAACTGCGGGCGCAGCGCCTGGGGTTTGTGCTGCAGAACGGCGGGCTGCTGCCGTTTCTGAATGTGGCGGCGAACATTCGCCTGCCTCGCCGGTTGCTCGGCCAACCCGGCCTGGGCCCCGCTGCCGAACGGGCGATCGATGTGCTCAACCTCGCCCCGCTGCTGGGCAAGCTGCCCCAGGCGCTGTCGATTGGCGAGCGCCAGCGCGTGGCCTGTGCCCGTGCCGTCGCGCACCAGCCGCAGTTGCTGCTGGCCGACGAACCCACCGCCGCACTGGACCCGCACAACGCCAAGCGCTTGTTCGCCCTGCTGCTTGAGCTGGCCTGCGAGCTGCGCCTGGCCATCGTGCTGGTGTCACACGACTGGGCCATGGTCGAGGCCTTTGGCTTGCCCACCCTGCAGGCGCACAGCCGCCCTGGAGAAACCGACTTTGCCCCGCTGGCCTGAACGCGCGCGCCTGCTGGCGCAGCTGGCACTCGCCGACCTCTGGCACGACCGCAAGGTCTCGTTGTGCGTGGCCGCCGCATTGATGGCGGTGGTCGCCCCGCTGTTGTTGCTGTTCGGCCTCAAGTACGGCGTGGTCAGCCAGTTGCAGGCGCAACTGCTGAGTGATCCGCGCAACCTGGAGATCAAGCTGCTGGGCAGCGGCAACTTCGACAGCCAGTGGTTGCAAGCCTTGCAGCAACGCCCGGAAACCGGCTTTGCCGTGGGCCTGACGCGCTCGCTCAATACCCAGGCCGACCTGCTCGGTGAGCAGGGCCGGTTCGTCGAAAACGCCGAAGTCCTGCCCACCGGGGCGGGTGATCCGTTGCTGGCCGGTGTCGGCACCGACCTCGCCGCTGACGCCGCGGTGCTCAGTGCCGCCTCCGCCGAGCGCCTGGGGGTGTCCACCGGCGGCACGGTGCGTCTGCGCATTCAGCGGCGTCTCGAGGGCCAGCCGCAGCGCGGCGAACTGCGCCTTGAAGTCAGGGCCGTGCTGCCTGCGCAGCGTTTCGCCCGGCCTGGGGTGTTCGTCGCGCCCGCCTTGCTGCAGCAGCTCGAACGTTTTCGCGATGGCTACCAAACCCCGCTGCTCGGCGCGTTCGAGGGCGCTGAGCAAGCTCAGCTCAGCCCGCGCTATGCCCGCGCCCGTTTGTACGCCCGGGACATCGACAGCGTGCCGTCGCTGGCCCGCTGGCTGGAAAGCCAGCACCTGGAAACCAGCAGCCGCCTGGCCGAGATCGAGAACGTCAAAGCCATCAACCATGTGCTGAGCGTGATTTTTGCGGTGATTGCCGCTGCGGCCCTGTGCGGCTGCACGGCCTCGCTGGCCGGCGCGTTCCTCGCCAACATCGAACGCAAGCGCCGTAGCCTGGCGCTGTTGCGCCTGATGGGTTTTCAACGCGGTGCGGCCGCCGGGTTCATCGTGCTGCAGGCCCTGACCCTGGCGCTGCTGGGCTACTCGGGTGGACTGCTCGGTTACCTGGCCGGCAGCACGCTGTTCGACCGACTGCTCGGCGGCGCCCAAGCGACCGGCGCGTTCGTCTGCCACATCACGCCCTGGCATGCGCTGGCAGCTTTGCTGCTGGCCTTGCTGGTCGCCGCTCTGGTGGCGCTGACCGGCGCGGCCCGAGCCATCAACATCGAACCTGCGGAGAGCCTGCGTGAATTGTAAATCGCTACGTGCCCTGTGCCTGACACCGCTCCTGGCCGCCAGCCTGCATACCCAGGCGGCGACCTGGGAGGACAAGTACTTCAACCCCAAGCCCGCCGAGGGCGACGTCGTCCTGCCGATGCCGTGCGACGGGGCCATGGTGTTTCGCAAAGTGCTGGTCCCGCTTGCCGGGCCCTTGGACGACTACCCGATGGTGCTCGGCCAGGACAGCGCCGAGTGGGGCTATGTCGAGCAGTCGCGCCCGGCCTTCCTGGCCGGCAGCTTCACCGACGGCAAGCCTGCCAAGGCCCGCTACTACCTGATGGCCAAGTATGAGATGAGCGCCTTGCAATACCAGGCGCTGACTGCCGAGCAGTGCCCGGAGCCCAGCACCAAGGGCCGCTTGCCGGCGGTGTCGGTCAGCTGGATCAAGGCGCTGGACGCCAGTGACCGCTACAACCTCTGGCTGCGCCAGCATGCCAAGGGCCAGTTGCCCAAGGAAGATGGCGTGGCCGGTTTCGTTCGCCTGCCGACCGAGGTGGAGTGGGAATTCGCTGCCCGCGGAGGCCTGAAGGTCAACGCCGCCGAGTTCCGCGACGGCCGCTACCCCATGCCTGAAGGCCTGGGCACGTACGAATGGTTCGCCGGCAGCCAGTCAGCCAACGGCCAACCCCAGCTCACCGGCCTGCTGCAAGGCAACCCGCTGGGCCTGCACGATATGCTCGGTAACGTCGCCGAGATGATGTTCGAGCCCTTTCGCCTGAACAAACTCGATCGCCAGCATGGCCAGGCCGGCGGCTTCGTGGTGCGTGGCGCCGATTTCCGTACCGCTCAGGCCGAGGTGCGCACCGCATTGCGCCAGGAGCGTGACTACTACGACGGTGACCAGGCGGCGACCAGCAAGAGCACCGGCTTGCGCCTGGCACTGGTGGCCCCTGCCCTGACCTCGCGCGAGCGGGTCAAGGCCATCGAGAGCCAGTGGCAGAAACTGGGCCAGGCCGAAGCCGTCACCTCACCGGGCACCAGCACCGCGCAGGCGCTGAGCCAACTGGCGTCGGTCGTTGCCGATCAGGCCATCAAGGACAAGCTCAAGGCGCTGGAAAACCAGTTGCGCGCCAGCAACCAGCAGCAGGAAGAAAACCGCGACCAGGCCATCCGCGCCAGCCTCAACCTCGGCGCGTTCCTCTGCACCAAGCTGCTCGACGACGGCCGCTACCTCGACTTCCTGCAAAAGAACTACGCCCTGAACTGCGCCGCCGGCACTGACGACACCTCGTGCCCGATGCGCCAGGGCAAGCTCGACGAGCAGCAGGACCGCCTGCACAAGCTGAGCAACTACTACGCCAGCACCCTGGTCGAGGCCTCTACCTTGTACGCCGAGCCGTTGCTGGCCCGGCAGGTGCCGGTGCAAGACGAAATCATTGCCAGCAACCCGCGGTTGCAGGAGCTCAAACCGTTCCTCGCCACCCACTGGGGCAACCTCAAGGGTTACCTGAAGACCCAGAAGATCGACACCGAGGGCTGGCTCAAGCAATGCAAGCGCGTAAAGACCCCATGACCCCCGCCGCACCCCTGACGTCTATCACCCGGACAAGGAGCCCTTGATGAACAGGATTTTGAGCAACTCACTGCTGAGCGCGTTGCTGGCATTCAGCCTGACGCTGACCGGTTGCGCCAGCAGCGGCGGCCAGCCCGATGCGCAGGTCGACCCGCGCCTGACCCAAGGCCAGGACGCCACCTTCTTCTCCAGCTCCGGCCTGACGGCCTGCGCGGCGGCGGCCGGGGTCGGCGTGCTGGCCTGCGCGCTGGCGGCTGAAAACAAGGTCGGCTGCATGGTCGTGGCCGGCATTGGCGCGTGCGGCGTGGCGTTGGGCGCGAACTACTACTACGACTATCGACGCAGCAAGTACGCCAACGCCACCGAGCGTTTGCAGAAGATGAACGACGAGGTCAAGGCCGACACCGACAAGGTGGCCCTGCGCAGCGCCACCCTGCAGCAGGTGATCGGTGACGACAAGCAGCGCATCGCCCAGTTGAAGAAATCCATTCAGGCCAAGACCGTCAACAAGGCCGCGGCGCAGCAGCAGGTCGCCGACATCGACGCCAACATCAAGCAGATGCGCACCGACGTCGGCAACATGCGTAACAAGGTCGCGCAGTACCAGAAGACCGCGCAACTGGAACGGCAGAACGGCGCCGGCAACAACATCGCCGTCGTCGAAGCGGAAATCGCCAAGATGAATGCCAAGGTCAACAGCCTGCAGCAGGAAGTCGACGGCCTGTACAGCCAACGTTCGGCCATCACCCTCGGATAACCACCCATGAACCCTAGACACCTTCTGCCCGTGCTCGGCCTGCTCGCCCTGGGCGGTTGCACCACCACCGCACAACAGTGCGACAGCACCCTCAACGACCCGAGCCTGATCACCAAGATGAGCTGCGACCTGGGCGGCGGTTACCAGCAGCAGGTGGACCAGAAGCAGCAGGCGCTGAGCGACGCGCGTTCGGAGAATGCCGCCTTCCATCAGGTGTACGACACCCTCGTGGCTCAGCAACGGGCCACCGGGCAGAGCCTGGCCGAACAGCAGCGCCAGGACCAGACGCTGCAGCGCTCGATGAACAGCCTGCTGAGCCAGCTCAAGACCCGCCACGCCAACAAGGCCGACGTGCAGACCCAGGTGGCTGACCTGCAACGCCAGTTGACCCGCGCCAAAGCACCTGTGGCCACAGCCACGCCCGCGCAGGTCGAGGCCCGCCAGCAGGAACTCAAGACCCTGCAACAGAAGGTCTCGCGGCTGCAGATGAGCCTGGGTTACGAATGATCGCCGTGCCAGGCGCCCAAGCGCGGGAGATGGCTTTCGAGGCCCTTTACTAGGCGCTCGCTGGACGCTGACCCGGCGCTGCGCGAACAGTCAGCACACACGGGCCATCCCAGGCGCTCAGCTGCGCGAGCGCCTGGGCCGGGCTGGCACTCTCGCCGGTTTTGACGCAGCAGGCATGCGTAGCAAGCCTGTTGCAACACAGCCTGGTCGGCACCCCTGCGCATCGTGCGCCTGCGCCTGCACCTGCACCTACACCTGCACCTGCACCTGGCACTTCACCGGATTGACCCCATGCAACGTATGACCCTCGACCCCGGCCGCTACAGCAGTGCTCAGATGGCGCAGCTAAAGGCCAAGACGACCCTGCTCGCGCACCATTTCCCGCCGAGCATCGTCAGCCTGTTCGCTGTGCCACGCCAGCCCGCCACCGGCTTGCAATGGTGGACCTACCTCACCGGCCAGCCGACACCCTATGCCGAACTCGACAGCACAGCCCAGCGCGACCTGCTGGCGCGCTATGCGCAGCGCCAGCAGGCCATCGCCCAGTTGGCCGCACGCTTGCGCGAGACCGGCGACAGCGCCGGGGCCGACGCGTTGCAGAGCCTGGTACAGCCCGCCGATCTGGCGCAGCTGTACAGCGTCAATGCCGAGCCTGTGGTGCTGCGCTGGGGCGGCCTGCTACCGGCCTTGCCCGATGCGCCGGTCGCGCCACACAGCACGCCCCTGTCGCCGCCTGCTGCGCAGAGCCCGCCCACGCCCACCCCGACCCGCAGCGTGCGGCGCGGCTGGCGGCGTTGGCGCTGGCTGGCCCTGCTGCTGGTGCTGCTGCTCGCCGGGTTGTGGGCCCTGTGGCACTGGCGCGGCCCGCTGTTGCACTGGCTCAAGCCCACGGCCGTGGGCAACTTCGCCTGCACGCCCGGCACACCGCCGCCGGACTTCGTCATGGTGCTCGACACCTCAGGCTCGATGAACCTCAACGTCGCGGCCAGCGCGGACGATGAAACCTGGTTGAACGAGATCGGCGGCAACCTGCCCGACACCAATCCGCGCCGGCAACGGATACTTGCCGAACCCACGCGCCTGAGCCTGGCCAAGCAGGCCATGGCCACCACCCTCAAGCAGGTGCACCCGGCCATCGACACCCGTTTGCTGACCTTTGGCGGCTGTCACTGGGTGCGCAACCAGGGCCTGTTCAGCAACGCGCAACGTCCGCAACTGCTGGCGGCGATCGACCAACTGGGTGCCGACCGCGGCACACCCCTGGCCTACAGCCTCGAACAAGCCGCCGAGCAGGTCGACGGCCGCATGAAGGACGCGGTGGTGGTGATGTTCGTCGACGGCGAGGACACCTGCGACCAGGACGCCTGCGCCGTGGCCGAGCGGATCGCCCGCGAGCAGCCGAGGCTGCGCGTGAACATGGTCAGCATCAGCGAAAACCCGCTGTCCCAGTGCGTCGCCACAGCGACCGGCGGGCGCGTGTACGCCGCGCGTGAGGCGCAAGCGCTGGGCGCCGGGTTGCGCGAAGCGATGGAAGAGGTGGCAGAGCAGCCTGACTGTCAGCCATGAAAGGCCACGCCACTCGAACTCTGCACACCCAGGGAGCCGTCAGCCCGTCGCGAAGCGCCACACCACCGCGCTTGCGTGGGTTTTCGTCGACAGGGCCTCAGCGCTTCACAGGAACATCGGGCGCGTCCTTGCCCGCCTGCGCCTTGATCCGATCCCGAAAGCTCTGGATCAGCGGTTCGCGCGAGCGCCCCCGGCGTATCGCCGTGGCAAACGGGGCCTGGTAGCCAAAGGTGCTCGGCAGCAAGACTTTCAGACGCTTCTGCTCCACCCAGTGCTGGGCATGGTGCTCGGGCAGGTAGCCGATGTAGGCGCCCGACAACACCAGAATCAGCTGCGCCTCCATCGACTCCACGGTCGCGGCGCTGTGCTTGAAGCCATGCCGCGCCAGTTCCGCCTGGCTCCAGTAACCACGGCCCACCATGCGTTGCTGGGCGATCACTTCGGCCGGGATACGCTTTTGCGCGTAGAGCGGGTGACGGTCGCTGCAATACAGCCAATGCTGTTCGCGGTACAGCGCCTGGTAGATCAACCCGCTGGTGCGCACGGTAAACGCACCGATGGCCAGGTCCAGACGGTTTTCCAGCACGCCCATTTGCAGCTCGGCAGGGCTCAGCACCGCCAGGTGCAGGTGCACCGCCGGGTGCTCCTGGCTGTAGGCGCCAATGATGTCGGCAAGCGGCAGCGCTGGATCGCTCACCGTGGAGTCCAGCACGCCGAGGTTGAGCGTGCCGCGCAGTTCACCCTTCAAGGAAGCGGCGTAACGCTCGAAATCATGCAGCTCGGCCAGCAGGCGCAAGGTTTCCTGATGAAACAGCTCGCCTTTGCCGGTCAGGCTGAAGCCGCCTCGGCCGCGGTGGCACAGGGCAACGCCAAGCAGCGACTCCAGCTGGCTCATGTATGTGCTGATGGCCGAGGTCGACAGGTTCAGCTCTTGCTGGGCCGCCGCGAAGCCTTGGTTGCGCACCACGCTGGCAAAGATGCGCAGCAGCTTGAGATCGGGTAATGCGGACGCCATGCACGCGCTCCTGCCGGGAATCATGAAGGCCGCCAGTCTACCGCTGGCCATGGCGCCACTGGAAAGCCTGGCGCTGGAAAGTTTAGAAATTTCTGAACTGATTATTTGCTTGCAGCGATTTGTCGCACCCCGCCCAGTGCGCAGAATCGGCCCACGACAATCAGAATAATGTGAGGCCCACCGTGGACAACACCCTCCACCAGCCCCTGGGCGGCAACGAGATGCCGCGTTTCGGCGGCATCGCCACCATGCTCCGCCTGCCCCATGTGCAGGCCCCGGAAGCACTCGCTCGGCTCGATGCCGCCTTCATCGGCATTCCGCTGGACATCGGCACCTCGCTGCGCTCGGGCACCCGCTTCGGCCCTCGGCAGATCCGCGCCGAATCGGTGATGATCCGCCCCTACAACATGGCCACCGGCGCGGCCCCTTTCGACTCGCTGAACGTGGCCGACATCGGCGACGTGGCGCTCAACACCTTCAACCTGCTCGACACCGTGCGCATCATCGAGGCGCACTATGACGGCATTCTCGAACACGGCATCATTCCCCTGACCCTGGGCGGCGACCACACCCTGACCCTGCCGATCCTGCGTGCCATGAAGAAGAAATACGGCAAGGTCGGCCTGGTCCACATCGATGCCCACGCCGATGTCAACGACCACATGTTCGGCGAGAAGATCGCCCACGGCACCACCTTCCGCCGCGCCCAGGAAGAAGGCCTGCTCGACAGCGACCGGGTGGTGCAGATCGGCCTGCGCGCCCAGGGCTACACCGCCGATGATTTCAACTGGAGCCGCCGGCAAGGCTTTCGTGTGGTGCAGGCCGAGGAATGCTGGCACCAGTCCCTGGCCCCCTTGATGGAAGAAGTGCGCGCCAAGGTCGATGGCGGGCCGGTGTACCTGTCGTTCGACATCGACGGCATCGACCCGGCTTGGGCACCGGGCACCGGCACCCCGGAAGTCGGCGGGCTGACCACTATCCAGGCACTGGAAATCGTCCGTGGCTGCCACGGCCTGAACCTGGTCGGCTGCGACCTGGTCGAGGTCTCGCCGCCCTATGACACCACGGGCAACACCGCGCTGCTCGGCGCCAACCTGTTGTACGAAATGCTCTGCGTCCTGCCTGGCGTGGTGCGCCGATGAGCCCGGCCGCCGAAGTGCACGCCGCGGCCGCTGCGTTGGTCGAGGCGTTCGCCAGCAACGACACGGCGCGCTACTTCGCCTGCTTCAGCGACGATGCAACCTTCATCTTCCATACCCAGCCACACGCGCTGACGCTCGCCGGTTACCAGGCCTTATGGCAGCAGTGGCAGGCCGAGGGCTTTGCGGTGCTGGGCTGTCGCTCCAGCCATGGCCAGGTGAGCCTACAGGGCGATGTGGCGATTTTCCTCCATGACGTCGCCACGCACCTGCGGGCAGACGGTGCAGAGCATCACCTGGAGGAACGCGAGACCATCGTCTTTCGCCACCAGGCCGGACGCTGGCTGGCGTGCCATGAGCACCTGTCAGCCCCAAGCCCGAACTGACGCGCCCGCGCGCGGTGTCACCCTCACCGCGCGCGTCAGGCCCCATACCCGGGGGCCTTGCAGCATTGCCACAACACCGCCACCCGGCACAGCCGGGGGTGAATAAAAAAGGCCGGCGAGCCTGAGCCGGCCTTACAAGAACCGTGACAGGCAGCGGAGAAACGCAATGAGTCACTCCACGGGTATCGAAACCTTTGGCGTCGAGCAGATTCCTGACGCCCAGCGCGATGCATCCCCCATCGACCTGTTCCGCCTCATCTTCGGTGGCGCCAACACCTTTGCCACGGCGGTGCTGGGCAGCTTTCCCGTGCTGTTCGGGCTGTCGTTCCAGGCCGGGGTGTGGGCGATCGTCCTCGGCGTTGCCGTCGGCGCGGTGATTCTTGCGCCCATGGGCTTGTTCGGCGCGCTCAATGGCACCAACAACGCGGTGTCGTCGGGCGCGCATTTCGGCGTGCACGGACGCATCGTCGGCTCCTTCCTGTCACTGCTGACCGCCGTGGCCTTCTTCTCACTCTCGGTGTGGAGTTCGGGTGACGCGTTGATTGGCGGCGCCAAACGCCTGGTCGGCTTGCCGGAAACCGACCTGACCCTGGGCCTGGCCTATGGCGTGTTCGCGGTGCTGGTGCTGGTGGTGTGCATCTATGGCTTCCGCTTCATGCTGTGGGTGAACAAGGTGGCGGTGTGGGCCTCCAGCCTGCTGTTCCTGCTCGGCCTCATGGCCTTTGCCGGGCCGTTCGATGCGAGCTACGCCGGCACGGTGAACCTGGCGCAGCCGGGCTTCTGGGCGGCCTTCATTGGCGCTGCGCTGCTGGCGATGAGCAATCCGGTGTCGTTCGGCGCCTTTCTCGGCGACTGGTCGCGCTACATCCCGCGCCAGACCCCCAAGCGCCGCATCATGCTGGCAGTGGTCGCGGCCCAGGCCGGCACGCTGATTCCGTTCCTGTTCGGCCTGTGCACCGCCACCCTGGTGGCCACCCAGGCGCCGCAGTACATCGAATCGAGCAATTACGTGGGCGGCCTGCTGGCGATTTCGCCCACCTGGTTCTTCCTGCCGGTGTGCCTGATTGCCCTGATCGGTGGCATGTCCACCGGCACCACGGCGCTGTATGGCACCGGCCTGGACATGTCGAGCCTGTTTCCGAAGGTGTTGAGCCGAGCGGTGGCCACCTTGTTGATCGGCGTAGCGGCGATTGCCTTCATCTTCATCGGCCGCTTTACCTTCAACCTGGTGCAGAGCGTGTCGACCTTCGCTGTGCTGATCGTGACCTGCACCAGCCCGTGGATGGTCATCATGATTCTCGGCCTGATCGTGCGCCGGGGCGTCTACCACGCCGATGACCTGCAGGTGTTCACCCGCGGTGAGCGCGGCGGTCGCTACTGGTTCCAGCATGGCTGGAACTGGCGTGGCCTGGGCGCCTGGATTCCCAGCGCGGCGACCGGCCTGTGCTTCGTCAACCTGCCGGGGCAGTTCGTCGGGCCGCTGGGCCACCTGGCCGGCGGCATCGACATCAGCCTGCCGCTCACCCTGGGCATGGCGGCGCTGCTGTACCTGGCACTGCTCAACCTGTTCCCTGAACCGGCCAGCGTGTACGGGCCTGCCGGTCCGTGCTGGGTCCGCGTGAGCGGCGCCAGCGGCGCCGACCTCAAGGGCGCAGGGATCGCCTGACCCTGCGCCGTGGGCGCTGCGGGTGCGCGGCGCCCGCCTGAACCTTTCTTCCAGAACAATGAGAACAACACCATGCTCCTGGATATCTCTGTAGTGATCGTTTACGCCGCCGGCATGCTGCTGCTCGGCTGGTTCGGCATGCGCCGCGCGCGCACCCAGGACGACTACCTGGTGGCCGGGCGCAACCTGGGCCCGGCCTTCTATATGGGCACCATGGCCGCCACCGTGCTGGGCGGCGCGGCCACGGTCGGTACCGTGCGCCTGGGCTATGTGCATGGCTTGTCGGGGTTCTGGCTGTGCGCCGCCCTGGGTGCCGGGATCATCGTGCTCAACCTGTTCCTGGCAAAGCCCCTGCTCAAGTTGCGCATCAGCACCGTGACGCAGATTCTGGAGCGTCGTTACACGCCCATGGCGCGTCAGGCCAGCGCCGTGGTGATGTTCGCCTATGCGCTGATGATTGCCGTCGTTTCGACCCTGGCCAGTGCCACCGTGCTGCAGGTGCTGTTCGACCTGCCGTTCATCACCGCCGTGCTGCTCGCCGGCGGTGTGGTGGTGGTGTATTCGAGCATCGGCGGCATGTGGTCGCTGACCTTGACCGACATCGTCCAGTTCGTGATCAAGACCGTGGGCCTGATGTTCGTGCTGCTGCCGATCTGCCTGTACCGCGTGGGCGGCTGGGACGCCCTGCACGCCAAGCTGCCGGACGCCGCGTTCAGCCTCAGCACCATTGGCTACGACACCATACTCACCTACTTCCTGATCTACTTCTTCGGCATCCTCATCGGCCAGGACATCTGGCAGCGCGTGTTCACCGCGCGCAGCGAAGGTGTGGCACGGGTGGCCGGTAGCATGGCCGGGGTGTACTGCGTGATCTACGGCCTGGTCGGTGCGCTGATCGGCATGTGCGCGAAAGTGCTGCTGCCGGACCTGGCCGACGCCAACAACGCCTTTGCCTCGATCGTGCAGAGCGCCCTGCCCGACGGCATTCGCGGCCTGGTAATCGCCGCTGCGCTGGCCGCGATGATGTCCACCGCCAGCGCCGGCCTGCTGGCCGCCTCGACCACCATCACCGAAGACCTGCTGCCGAAGCTGCGCAGGGGTCGGCCCTCGACCCTGGGCATGTCGCGTGCGTTCACCTTCCTCACCGGGCTGGTGGTGCTGAGTACTGCACTGGTGGTCAACGATGTGATCGGCGCCCTGACCCTGGCCTACAACCTGCTGGTCGGCGGCATCCTGATCCCGATGCTCGGTGCCATCTACTGGAAGCGTGCGACCACCACCGGGGCGATTCTGAGCATGGCGCTGGGCTGCGGCACGGCGTTGGTGTTCATGTTCCGCGACGGCCTGGAAGCCAACACGCCGATCTACTACAGCTTGTCGGTCGGCCTGCTGGCGTTCGTGCTGGGCAGCCTGCTGACCCGGCCGCAGGTGCATGCCACGCGCATCGCGTGAGTCGCAGCGCCGACCCCATTGCCGGTCCGCAGGCGCCGCCGCGTCGGCCTGACGCTGAGCGGTGACGCCGGCGGGCCGCGCGGCCTGCGCAACGCCCCTGACAGGCACGGTGCCAGGCGCTGCGGCCGATGCCCTCACAGGCGCTGCACGGCACCCGCCGACCTGCCTGCCGGACGGACTGGCAGCCGGTATTCCCCCTTACTTCCAAGGACAGCAGTATGACCACCTGTGGAGAATTTCTCGTCAAGCAGCTCCAGGCCTGGGGCGTCGATACCGTGTTCGGCATCCCCGGCGTGCACACCGTGGAGCTGTATCGCGGCCTGCCGAACAGCGGCGTGCGCCACATCACACCGCGGCACGAGCAAGGCGCCGGTTTCATGGCCGATGGCTACGCGCGGGTCAGCGGCAAGCCTGGGGTGTGCTTCATCATCACCGGGCCTGGGATGACCAATATCCTCACGGCAATGGGCCAGGCCTATGCCGATTCCATTCCCATGCTGGTGATCTCCAGCGTCAACGAGCGCAACCGCCTGGGCCTGGGCAACGGCTACCTGCACGAATTGCCCGACCAGCACGCGCTGGTGGCCGGAGTGGCTGCGTTCAGCCACACAGTGATGACGGTCGACGAGCTGCCCGACGCGCTCGCCCGTGCGTTCGCCGTATTCGACGGTCAGCGACCGCGCCCGGTGCACCTCGAGCTGCCGTTGGACGTGATCACGGCTCGCGCCGACCATTTGAGCCTGCAACCGCGCGTGGTCACTGCGCGCCCGGCCCCGTCGCCGGCGCTGATCGAGCAGGCAGTCCAGCGTTTGCAGCAGGCGCGCTGCCCGCTGCTGTTGATCGGCGGTGGCTGCGTCGCCTGGCCCGACGCCGTGCGCCGGCTGGCCGAAGCGCTGGATGCGCCGACGGCGCTGACCATCAATGCCAAAGGCCTGCTGCCACCCGCCCATCCCCTGCTGCTGGGCAGCAATCAGTCGCGAGTGCCGGTGCGGCAGCTGGTGCGGGAGGCTGACGTGGTGCTGGCCATTGGCACTGAGCTGGGCGAGACCGACTACGACGTGGTGTTCGACGGCAACTTTCAGATAGTGGGCGAGCTGATTCGCATCGATATCGACGCCGACCAACTCAAGCGCAATCACCCGCCGCTGCTGGCCATCCACAGCGATGCGGGGCTGGCCATCGAGGCGTTGCTCGGCGCGCTGCCGAGCCGTGCCGAGGCGGCCACAGGCACTGGCGCCACGCGCGTGGCTGGCGTGCAACGGCAACTGGCCGAAGACTTCAGCGGCTGGGCACATTACCGACACGTGTTCGCCTGCATCCTCGATGTCCTGCCCAGCGCCCGCTTCGTCGGCGATTCGACACAGACCGTGTACAGCGGCAACCACCTGGTGGACCTCGACGGCCCGCGGCGCTGGTTCAATTCGTCTACCGGCTACGGCACCCTAGGCTATGGCCTGCCAGCCGCCATCGGCGCCAAACTGGCCGAGCCAACGCGTCCGGTGATCAGCCTGATGGGCGACGGCGGCCTGCAGTTCACCGTGGCGGAACTGGCCAGCGCCGTGGAGGCGCGGGTGGGCGTGGTCATCCTGCTGTGGAACAACCACGGCTACGGCGAAATCAAGCGCTACATGGAGCGCCACGGCATTACCCCGCTGGGCGTCGACCTCTACACACCAGACTTCATTGCGATTGCCCGAGGCTTCGGCTGCCAGGCCGAACGCGCTCGCGACCACGCGCATCTGCAAACCTTGCTGCGCGAGGCACCGGAGGATCGCCCGCTGCTGATCGAAATCGCCGAGGCGCCGCCGTTTGCGCCCTGAGCGAGCCTGGCAGACGCCGCTGATCGCCGCCGCTTGCGCGCCCTGTGCGCTGAGCGGCGCGCTGCAAATGCGGCCGGCCCGGGCATGCCGGCAGAGGCAGGGTCATCTGCTCGAAGCAACGCTGCGGTGCGCCAGCCGGTTGCGCATTACCCCCATTGATCATTCGCCGCGCCGTTGCGCGGCTGCCGGAGTCCGTTCATGAACACCCCTCACTACATTGCCGGCCAGTGGGTCGACGGCCAAGGCGCTGACGTGCTCAGCGTGTTCGACCCTGCACGCGCCGAGGTGTTTGCCGAGCTGCGTGCTGCCAGCCGCGTCCAGGTCGACCAGGCGGTCGCCGCCGCGCGTTCCGCCCTGCCTGCCTGGAAGAACACCGCACCCGGCACCCGTGCCGGCTACCTGCGTGGCTTCGCAGGCGCCCTCGCGGCGCGGCGCCAGGCGCTGGTCGAGCTGCAGATGCGCAACAACGGCAAGCCACGCGCCGAGGCCGAGGTGGACATCGATGATGCCGTGGCGACCTTCACCTATTACGCCGACCTCGCCGACGATCTGGCCGCCCGCCAATACCGCCCGGTGGCCCTGGCTGCGCCCGGCTTCAGCGCACGCACCCGCCTGGAGGCCATCGGCGTGGTCGGGCTGATCGTGCCGTGGAACTTTCCCCTGGTCACCAGCGCCTGGAAAATCGCCCCGGCCCTGGCCGCCGGCTGCACGGTGGTGCTCAAGCCGTCGGAAGTCACACCACTCATCGAGCTGGCGTACGGCCAGATCGCCGAGGAACTGGGCCTGCCCGCAGGGGTGCTGAACATCGTCGGCGGCAAGGCTGAGGTAGGTGCGGCGCTGAGTGCGCACCCAGGCGTCGACAAACTCTCCTTCACCGGCAGCAACGCCGTGGGCAGCCGCGTGATGCACAGCGCCGCCGAGCAGTGCCGGCCGGTGACCCTGGAACTGGGCGGCAAGTCGGCGATCATCGTCTTCGATGACTGCGACATCGATCAGGCCATCGAGTGGATTATCGCTGGCATCGCCTGGAACGCAGGCCAGATGTGCTCGGCCACCTCGCGCCTGCTGATCCAAGAGGGTATCGCCGACGCCCTGCTGCCGCGCCTGGCCCAAGCACTGAGCACCCTGCGCCTGGGCAATCCTTTCGACGACGACATCGACATGGGCCCGCTGAGCAGCGAAGCGCAATGGCGCAAGGCGGGCGACTATTTCGCAGTGGCTGAACGGGAGGGCCTGCGCTGCCTGACGGGTGGGCAGAGGCTTGACCGTCAGGGCTGGTTCGTCGCGCCGACGCTCTATACCGACGTCCCCACTGACAGCCGGCTGTGGACCGAGGAAATTTTTGCTCCAGTGCTCTGCGCCCGACGCTTCACGCGTGAAGACGAAGCCATCGAACTGGCCAACGACAGCCGCTTCGGCCTGGTCGCCACGGTCGCCAGCGCCGACCTGCAGCGTGCCGAGCGGTGCGCTGCGGCCCTGGAGGTCGGCCATGTGTGGATCAACTCGATCCAGGCGGTGTTCGTGGAAACCTCATGGGGCGGTACCAAGGGCAGCGGCATCGGCCGCGAGCTGGGGCCGTGGGGGCTGAGTGCGTATCAGTCGGTGAAGCATGTGACGCGGTGTCTGGGGTGAAGTCATCCGTCATGGCAGTGGGCTTAGCGACCCGATCCATAGAGGGTCTTGTCGGGGCCAGCGGTCTTCCACGCGCCCCCGACCCTGGGGCTGCTCAGGCGGGCTCTGTCAGGCGAATCAGTGTCATGCGCCCCTTCACATTGACACGCTCGTGGAGCGGCCGGTCCGCCGCTCCGGGGTGCGGCGATGGCCGGCGTAGCCGGGTCGGGCTCCGCTTCGCACCAAAAGGCTCCATCGCAGCCTCAGGGCGGTGCAATCATGCGCCACGTAGGCGATGGCTTTCAAAGAACTACTGAAAAATCAACAACTTGAAAACTGGCACCACTCTTGCTCTGGTCAATTCCAACTTGGATACAAGATGGAGTTCCAGCGCATGCCCTCGACCGCCTTTACCCTGGCTGACTGGCAACAGGCCTACCGCGATGCGGCGCAACCTGCCGAGTTGCTGCACCGCCTGCTCAAGCAACTCGACAACGCCGACAACGCCTGGATCTGCCTGGCCAGCGCGGGCCAACTCGATGCGCAACTGAGCCACCTGCAGACCCTGCATGACAACGCCGCAGGCCGACTCGACGCGCTGCCGCTGTATGGCGTGCCCTTCGCCATCAAGGACAACATCGACGCCGCCGGCTGGCCCACCAGCGCGGGCTGCCCCTCGTTCGCCTATGCCGCCGCGCAGGATGCGACCGCCGTGGCACGCCTGCGTGCGGCCGGCGCCATTGTGATCGGCAAGACCAATCTGGACCAGTTCGCCACTGGCCTGGTCGGTACCCGCTCGCCGCATGGCGCGGTGGTCAACAGCTTCAACCCGGCCTATGTCAGCGGGGGCTCCAGCTCCGGTTCGGCCAGCGTGGTCGCACGGGGCCTGGTGCCCTTCTCGCTGGGCACCGACACCGCTGGCTCGGGCCGTGTGCCGGCCGGCTTCAACAATATCGTCGGGCTGAAACCGACCCGCGGCTGGCTGCCCACCACCGGTGTGGTTCCGGCCTGCCGCACCTTGGACTGCCTCTCGGTCTTTGCCCTCACCGTGCAGGATGCTGAAACAGTCGCCACGATCGCCAGCGGCGACGACGGCGCCGACCCTTACGCACGCCCCAACCCCAACCGCGCACCGGTGGGCATGCCCCGCCAACCGGTGTTCGCCGTGCCGGACAGCCTGGAGTTTTTCGCTGACCGCCAGGCGCAGGCCGCCTTCGCGCAGGCACTCGAACAGCTCAGCGCCCTTGGCGTGACCCTCAAGACCCTCGATTTCGGTCCCTTCCGCGAACTGGCCGAGCAGCTCTACTGCGGGCCATGGGTTGCCGAGCGCACAGTGGCCGTGGAGGGCGTCGACCCGGCGCACCTGGACCCGGTGGTGCGCGATATCGTCGCCAATGGCCACCGTTACAGCGCCTGCGATGCCTATAAGGCCGAGTACCGGCGCGCCGCGCTGAGTCGCACCCTCAACGCCGCACTGTCCGATTTCGACGCACTGGTGGTGCCCACCTCACCGACCATTCGCAGCCTGGCCGAGATGGCGCAGGAGCCGGTGCTGTTCAACAGCCAGTTCGGCACCTATACCAATTTCACCAACCTCGCCGACCTCTCGGCCCTGGCCCTGCCCGCCAGCCTGCGCGCGGACGGGCTGCCCGCCGGCATCACCCTGCTCGCCCCTGCCTGGCATGACCGCGCACTGGCGGCGTTTGGCAAACGCTGGCAGGCCAGCCTGGACCTGCCGCTGGGCGCCACTGGCCGGCGCCTGCCGGTGCAGCCTCCGGTACGCGCAGTACCGGCGGGCAGCGTGCGCCTCGCCGTGGTCGGCGCACACCTGACCGGCATGCCGCTGAACAGCCAGCTGACGCAGCGCGACGCAGTGCTGGTCGAGCAGACGCAGACCTCGCCCGACTACCGTCTCTACGCGCTGCCCGGCACCGTGCCGCCCAAACCAGGCCTGGCGCGCAGCGGCGACGGCGACTCGATCACCGTCGAGTTGTGGGACATCCCCCTGGCGCGCTTTGGCGAATTCGTCGCCGAGATTCCTGCACCGCTCGGCATCGGCACCTTGACCCTGGCCGACGGGCGCAGCGTCAAGGGCTTCATCTGCGAGCCGTGGGCCTTGACCGACGCCCGTGACATCACCCGTTTCGGCGGCTGGCGCGCGTTTATCGCCAGCACCCACGCCTGACCCGCGTTCCCTGCCGCCAACGCACACGCCGGTGCACGCCCTGTGAGGCGATCCACCCCCCGAAGAGGCAACGAGCATGTTCCAGACCGTACTGATCGCCAACCGTGGCGAAATCGCCGTGCGCGCCATCCGCACCCTCAAGCGCCTGGGCGTGAAAAGCGTGGCCGTGTATTCGGACGCCGACCGCAATGCCCCGCACGTGCGCGATGCCGATGTCGCCATCGCGTTGGGCGGCGACAAGCCGGCCGACAGCTACCTGCGCATCGACAAGATCCTTGCCGCGGCGCAGGCCACCGGCGCCCAGGCGATTTATCCCGGCTATGGCTTTCTCTCGGAAAGCGCCGAGTTCGCGCAAACCTGCGAAGACGCCAACATCGCCTTCGTGGGCCCTGATGCCGTGCACATCCGTGAATTCGGCCTCAAGCACCGCGCCCGTGAGCTGGCGGCCCAGGCGCAGGTGCCGATGGCCCCGGGCACCGCACTGCTGCACAGCCTGGAGCAGGCCCTGGCGGCGGCCCAGGACATCGGCTACCCCATCATGCTCAAGACCACCGCCGGCGGTGGCGGCATTGGCCTGACGCGCTGCGCCGACGCCGACGCGCTGGCCAGTGCCTATGACAGCGTCAAGCGCATGGGCGAGCAGTTTTTCAGCGACGCCGGGGTGTTCATCGAGCGCTTCGTCGATCAGGCGCGGCATGTCGAAGTGCAGATCTTCGGTGACGGCAACGGCCGTGTCGTCGCCCTCGGCGAACGCGACTGCTCGCTGCAACGGCGCAACCAGAAAGTGCTCGAAGAGACCCCCGCGCCGCACCTGCCCCAGGCCACCCGCGAGCGCCTGCACGCTGCCGCCATCGAACTGGGAGAATCGGTGCGCTACCGCAGCGCCGGCACCGTCGAGTTCATCTACGACGCCGCGCGTGACGCCTTCTACTTCCTCGAAGTGAACACCCGCCTGCAGGTCGAGCACCCGGTGACCGAGCAGGTCACCGGCCTGGACCTGATCGAGTGCATGCTGCGCCTGGCCGCAGGCGACGCGCTGGACTGGACTGCGCTGAGCCGCGCTGCGCAGGGCGTTGCCATCGAAGTGCGGCTGTACGCCGAAGACCCACTGAAACACTTCCAGCCCAGCCCCGGCGTACTCACCGACGTGCAGTTTCCGGACAACGTACGCGTCGACGGCTGGGTCAGCACCGGCAGCGAGGTGTCGGCCTTCTATGACCCGATGCTGGCCAAGCTGATCGTGCATGCCGCCACCCGCGATCACGCCATTGCCGCGCTGCAGACTGCACTGGGCGAAACGCGCCTGCACGGTATCGCCACCAACCTCGATTACCTGCGCCAGGTGGTGGCCGACCCGCGCTTTCGCAACGCGCAGGTCCACACCCGCCTGCTCGACGACCTGCCCTACGCCGCCCAAGTGATCGAAGTGCTCGAGCCCGGTACGTGCAGCAGCGTGCAGGACTTCCCCGGTCGCCTGGGCTACTGGGACATCGGCGTGCCACCGTCCGGGCCGATGGACGATTACGCCTTCCGCCTGGGCAACCGCATCGTTGGCAACCACGCCAGCGCGGCCGGGCTGGAGTTCACCTTGCAGGGGCCGACCCTGCGCTTCCACAGCGCTGCCGTGGTCGCCCTGACCGGCGCCGACTGCCCTGCCACGCTGGACGCCGAGCCTGTGCCTTACTGGACTCCGATCGTGGTCAAGGCGGGCCAGGTGCTCACACTTGGCCGCGCGACCCACGGTTGCCGCACTTACCTGGCCGTGCGCCGCGGCTTCGATGTGCCGGTGTACCTGGGGAGCCGCTCGACCTTCGCCTTGGGCCAGTTCGGTGGCCACGCCGGGCGTACCCTGCGCGCCGGCGACATGCTCGGCATTTCCCAGGACCTGCCCGCCTGCACCACACCTGCGCCGGTCAGCGCGCCGCAGGCACTCGAGGCCTCGCTGATCCCCCACTACACCCGCACCTGGAGCATCGGCGTGCTCTACGGCCCGCACGGCGCGCCGGATTTCTTCACGGCCGAGGCCATCGAGGCCTTTTTCGCCGCCGACTGGCAGGTGCACTACAACTCCAATCGCCTCGGCGTGCGCCTGAGCGGGCCGAAGCCCAGCTGGGCCCGTACCGACGGTGGCGAAGCCGGGCTGCATCCGTCCAATGTGCATGATTGCGAGTACGCCATCGGGGCGATCAACTTTACCGGCGACTTCCCGGTGATCCTGGGCAAAGACGGCCCGAGCCTGGGCGGTTTCGTCTGCCCGGTGACCATCGCCAAGGCCGAGCTGTGGAAGGTCGGCCAGGTCAAGCCCGGCGACACCCTGCGTTTTCACCCGATCAGCTTCGCGCAGGCGCAAGCGTTGGAACAGGCACAACTGGACAGCCTGCTCAGCCTCAAGGCCACACAGGCGCCGCAGCTGCCCGCGCCCAGCCTGCAACCCGGTGACACCGTCTCGGCCACCGTGCTGGCGCAACTGCCCGCCGAGGGCAGCCGCCCGCGGGCGGTCTATCGCCAGGCCGGCGACGCCTACCTGCTGCTCGAATACGGCGACAATGTGCTCGACCTGGCGCTGCGCCTGCGTGTGCATATGCTGATGGAGGCGCTCAAGGCGCAGCCTTTGGCCGGCCTGGAAGAACTGGCGCCGGGGGTGCGTTCGCTGCAACTGCGTTACGACAGCCGCGTGCTGCATCAGCAGACCCTGCTCGCTCACCTGCTGCGCCTGGAACACGCGCTGGGCGATGTCGCATCGGTCAAGGTGCCGTCGCGCATCGTCCACCTGCCCATGACCTTCGAAGACAGCGCCACCCTCGGCGCGGTGACGCGCTACAGCGAGACCGTGCGCAGCCAGGCGCCGTGGTTGCCGAACAATGTCGACTTCATCCAGCGCGCCAATGGCCTGGCGAGCCGCGAGCAGGTGCGCGACATTCTTTTCGACGCCCGCTACCTGGTGCTGGGCCTGGGCGATGTCTACCTCGACGCACCGTGCGCCGTGCCCCTCGACCCGCGCCACCGGCTGCTCAGTTCCAAGTACAACCCGGCGCGCACCTACACCGCCGAAGGCACCGTGGGCATCGGCGGCATGTACATGTGCATCTACGGCATGGACTCGCCCGGCGGCTACCAATTGGTGGGGCGGACCGTGCCGATCTGGAACACCTTCGTGAAGAATCCGCAGTTCGCCGACGGTCAGCCGTGGCTGCTGCAGTTCTTTGACCAGGTGCAGTTCTACCCGGTCAGCCAAGCGCAGCTCGATGACTGGCGTGAAGCCTTTCGCGAAGGCCGTGCGCAGATACGCATCGAACACAGCACCTTCGATTTCGCCGAGTACCGGCAGTTTCTCGCGGACAACGCAGCGAGCATCGAACACTTCCAGGCCCAGCAGAAGCAGGCCTTCGACGCCGAAGCGCTGCGCTGGCATGACCAGCAAGACGACAACCACACGGCGCCCGCCCCACCTCAGGACGAGGCGCAGGCCGTGGATGGCCATCTGGTCAGCGCCGACCTGTGCGGCAGTGTGTGGAAGGTGCTGGTCGAACCGGGGCAGCACGTTCAGGCCGGCGCCACGCTGCTGGTGGTCGAAGCCATGAAGATGGAACTGGCGGTGCTTGCCCCGGTGGCCGGCACGGTCACCTCGGTGCGCTGCCAGCCCGGCAAGGCCATCGCGCCGGGCGATGCGCTGCTCACCCTCGCACCCAGCGAGGCCGCCTGAGATGCCGTTGGGCGATCCGCTCGAGCACCCCAGGGTGCGCCCACAGAACCTCGCCGAACGCATTTATTGCCAGCTCAAGGACGACATCTTCGAGTTTCGCCTGCTACCCGGTGACCGTTTCAGCGAAGGCGAGATTGCGGCGCGCATGGCAGCCAGCCGCACGCCGGTGCGTCAGGCGCTGTATCGCCTGGAGCGCGAGGGCTATCTGGCGGTGCACTTTCGCAGTGGCTGGCAGCTCAAACCGTTCGATTTCCAGCGCTTCGAAGAGCTCTACGACGTGCGCATCGTGCTGGAGCTGGCGGCGGTCAAGCGCCTGTGCGAGCGCCAGGCAGGCCCCACCCCGCCGCTGCTGGAGGGGCTGGCCCGCGTGTGGAAGGTTCCGCCCCAACAGCGCCTGGCGGACGGCCGCGAGGTCGCCCGGCTCGACGAGGCATTCCACTGCCAGTTGGTCGAGGCCACCGGCAATGGCGAGATGGCGCGGCTGCACAGCGAGGTCAGCGAACGGATTCGGATTCTGCGGCGCCTGGACTTCACCCAGCCCTCGCGGGTCGAGGCGACCTATGACGAGCACGCGCGCATTCTCGAGGCGATCCTCTCACGCCGCTGCGACACGGCCCAACAGCTGTTGCAGAGCCACATCGACCTCAGCAAGGCGCAAGTGCGCCAGATCACCCTGCACCGGCTGCACGCGGCGCACCAGCGGGCCGTCTCGGCGCCTGCATGAGGCGCGTGTAGAGGGGGTGCGCCAACGGTCTGCAGACAGGCCGAGCGAGGCACTGACCAGGGGAGCGCTCAGCGTGCCCCGCGCAACGCTTGCACACAGCGTTGCTGGCGCTGTTGGGCAGCGTAGGTCACCTGCGGCCACAGGCGCACCGTCTCGCCGGGCAGGCACTGCGCCAGCCGCGCCACGGCCAATGGGCTGAGCGCGCCCAGGCGCGGGTAGCCGCCGATGGTCTGGCGGTCGTTGAGCAGGATGATCGGCTGGCCGTCGGGCGGCACCTGCACCGCGCCCAGGGGAATGCCTTCGGAGATCAGGCCCGGTCCGCGGTAGTGCAGCGGCTCACCGGTCAGGCGCAGGCCCATGCGGTCGCTGCGCACATCCACCGTCCAGGGCTGGTTGAAGGCGTTGAACAGGCTCTGCCCAGTGAAGCCGCTGGCCTGGGCACCGAGGATCAGCTCCAGGTGCGCGGGGCTGCGCAGGTCAGGGATCAGCGCCGTGGGCACGGCGCGTGGCGCGCAGGCGCTAGCCGCAGCGCTGGATACGGCCCTGGCGGCAGGCTTGGAGGCGGCGCTGAAGACAGGCTCGCAGGCTGCGCGGGACGCAGTCTCAGAGGCGGCACCTGATGCACCTTCAGGTGCATCCCCACCTGCAGCACCCGAGGCGGCGTGACGTGCTGCGGCGTCGGCCAATGCAGTTGCAACGGCGCCTGGCGAACCGGCTTCGCCATACCCCATCAACCGATCACCCTCGCGCAAGGCGCTTCCGCGCCCATCCAGACCGCCCACGCCCTCACGGCTGACCGTCGCGCAACTGCCTGCCAGCGACGGCGCCTGCACCCCACCCGGCACCGCCAGGTACGCCCGCGCGCCCAGCCGCGGGCTGGCGAAGCGCAGGCGCTGTCCGGCCTTGACCGCGAACGGTTGCCAGACGGCCAGCGGCTGGCCATCGAGGGTGGCACCCAGGTCGGCGCCCGCCAGGGCCAGCCAGCCCTCGCCCTGGCATTGCAGCTGTAACCCGCCCAGGGTGATTTCCACCACGGCGGCGTCCAGGGCGTTGCCCAGCATCCAGTTGGCCCAGTGCTGCGCCAGCCAGTCCAACGCACCGCCCTGTGTCAGCCCCAAGTGGCGCACGCCGCTGCGGCCGGCATCCTGCACGCTGGCATAGGGGCCGCACTTTTCCACGATCAATACGCTCATGCGCGGGTCTCCATGGGCGTTTCGTCGCCACCCAAACGTAGGAATTCATCACGTTGCACCGGCTCGAAGCGTACCCGGTCACCCGGGCGCAGCAGGCTGAAGCCCTCCAGCGACGGGTCGAACAAGCGCGCCGGGCTGCGCCCCACCAGGTTCCAGCCGCCGGGGGACACCGCCGGATAGATCGCCGTCTGCCGCTCGGCGATGCCGACGCTGCCCGCAGCCACGGCTTGCCGGGGCGTGGCCAGGCGCGGGCTGGCCAGGCGTGGGTCGACCAGGCCCATGAAGGCAAAGCCAGGCGCAAAACCCAACGCGAACACCGAATACGCGCGGCCGCTGTGCAGGGCGATCAGCGCGTCCACACGCAAGCCCCGTTGCCGGGCCAGGGATTCGAGGTCCGGCCCGACGCTGGGGTGATACCACACCGGCAGGGACAACTCGCGGCCGCTGTCGGCCGTGCTCGGCTGCAGGTCCTTGAGGGCCTGCTCACACAAGGCGCGGGCCTGAGCATCGTCCAGCCGGGTCAGGTCGTAGTGCAGCATCAGCGTGGTGTAGGACGGCACCAGGTCCACCAGCGCCGCACCGAACGCTGCGCGCAGTTGCTCGGCGGCGGCCAGGAGCCAGGGCACATTGGCTTCGTCGATGGCGTCGAACAGGCGCAGGGTCAGGCAGTCGATGGCGGCGACTTCGACGCGCAGCTTCATGCCGGCAGCCCGTCGAGGGCGTGGCGAATCTGCCGCACGGCGGCCACCGACGCTGGATTGTCGCCGTGCACGCAGAGGGTATCGACCTGCAGGCGCAAGGCGCTGCCGTCGCGGGTGATCAAGGGCTCGCCACGGGCCAGGCCCAGCGCCTGGGCCACCACCTGCGCCGGCTCATGGTGCACCGCACCCGGCAGGCGGCGGCTGACCAGTTGGCCATCGGGCTCGTAGGCGCGGTCGGCGAAGGCCTCGAACCAGAGGGTCAGGCCATGTTCGCCGGCCAGCTGGCGACTGGCCGTGGTGTCGGCGGTGGCCATGAGCATCAGCGGCAGCTGCGGGTCGTAGGCCCGCACGGCGCGCATCACGGCGCGCAGGCGCACAGGGTCGGCCATCATGTCGTTGTACAGTGCACCGTGGGGTTTGACGTATTGCACGCGGCTCCCCTCGGCGCGGCACATCGCTTCCAGCGCGCCGAGCTGGTAGAGCACCAGGTCTTCGATTTCCTGCGCCGAGCAGCCCATGCTGCGGCGGCCGAACCCGGCGAGGTCCGGATACGCCGGGTGCGCGCCGATGCGCACCTGATGCTTGACCGCCAAGGCCACGGTACGCCGCATGATGCCGGGGTCACCGGCGTGGAAACCGCAGGCGATGTTGGCGCAGTCGATCAAGGGCATGACCTCTTCATCCAGGCCCATGGACCAGGCGCCGAAGCTTTCGCCGATATCGCAGTTGAGCATGGGACGTATCATTAAGGCCTCCGCCAGTGACTGAGGGGCTGATGTTCGGGCCCGCAGCGCTTGTGCGCTCGACAGGCGCTGTGTGACAAGTTGAGACCCTATGCCGAGCGCGGTGCCTGGGGCAAGCCTGCGGTATCAACCCTACTGGCTCAAAAACATTTCACGGGGCGAGTCGGAACAATCCATGAACCGGCACAGGCTGGGGTAGCGCGCCCGCGCCCAAGAGGCCGTGAAGCGCAGCGGCAGGCTGACTTCTCGCGTGCCAGAGGCATCGGTCAAGGGTCGCACGCTGCGTATGGACATCTTAGATAAGGCCTTCATCACCCAGTAATCGACCTTGTCGTCGCCAAAACGCTGGCTCAGAGTGATCTGCGGGGTGCCACTGCCGGCCTTGAAATGGTATGTCAGCTGGCCTGTCTGCAGATGAGGCGCTGCACGCACCGCCGCTGACACTTCGCTGAACCACAGGGCGCGGCTCTGCTGTTGGACCAGCGCTTTCATCCAGAGCTGCTCATACTGCTGGCGCTGCGCGTCAGTCAACGCCTGGCCCTGTTCGCGCAGCTGATCCATGGCGTTCCAGGCATCGTCTCCAGGGTAGCGGGTGGCCCGCAAGTAGCTCGATATCGCCGCTTCCAAGTCCTTGGGGCCGCCCTTGCCCGCTTCCTGCAGCCTACCCAGCGACTCTGCACCGGACTGCCCGGCCAGGGTGTAGTGTTCACGTGCCTTGGTGTAGTCGACCGGTTCACCTGCACCTGTCTCGGCCATCCGTCCCAGCGCGACATCGCCCAAGGGGCTGCCTTTGCTGGCCTGGGCATACAGCCGGCGGGCCTTGCCGAAGTTCTGCCAGACATAGCCCTGACCTCGCTGATACAGCTTGCCCAGTGCCACGAGGCACTGCGGGTGTTCGTCGTTGGCGTAACGGTCGATGAAGCGTTGGTCGTCGTAGCCGAGCGGGTCCTTGCTCAACAACAGGAGGCACCGGGTGCCGGCGAACTCCGCTTCTGCATTGGGAGGGCCGGCCATCCCCTGGCACCCCGAGAGGGCGAGAAGGGTGGCCAGTAGCATCATGGGTCGGTACATGGCGTCCTTGCGTCTGGAGCAACGTTATGCGCGCATGGGCAGAGGTGGCTCGATGCGCTCTAGGATCAGGTCAGAACACACCCGAGGCGTTTAGTTCGGCCCTCGGCGCGGGCCGCTGAGTTGACTGGCCTGCCCTTTGCGGCTGACCGACGCACGGGTCCGGCTGCTTCCAGCCGGACCACGCGATGACAGAGGGAACACCCTGTGGCAGGGGCAGGCGCGACCGACGTCGCTTCTGCCCCCGCTGACTCGCAGGAACTCGACGGCCACCGGAGCGGCCAATCGCCCTCCCACACCGAACACGTCGCCTGCGTGACAAGGGGCACCTGACCGCGGGCCGACGCGCGTTACACCGGCTTCATCACCAATATCCCCAATGGCGGCAAGTTCAGTGACAACGACAGCGGCTGGCCGTGACTTGGCAGGTGCTCGACCGTCACCGCCCCGCCATTGCCGTAATTGGTGCCGGCATAACGCTCGGCATCGCTGTTGAGCATTTCCTGCCACTGCTCGCCAAACGGCACACCGACCCTATACGCCTCACGCGGCACGGGGGTGAAGTTGGCCACCACCAGCACCGGTTCACCGTCCTTGCTCCAGCGCAACCAGGCATACACGCTGTTCTGCGCATCGTCGCCGATCAGCCACTGGAAGCCCGCTGGCTTACAGTCCTGATCATGCAGCGCCGGCACGTCGCGATACAGGCGGTTGAGGTCGCTGACCAGATCCTGCACGCCCTGGTGCTCGGAATACTGCAGCAGGTACCAGTCCAGTTGATGGTCGTGGTTCCACTCGCGCCATTGGCCGAACTCGCAGCCCATGAACAGCAGCTTCTTGCCCGGGTGCAGCCACATGAACGAGAGGTACGCGCGCAGGTTGGCAAACTTCTGCCAGCGGTCGCCAGGCATCTTGTCGATCAGCGAATGCTTGCCGTGCACCACTTCGTCGTGGGAAATCGGCAGCACGAAGCGTTCGGAATAGGCATACACCAGGCCAAAGCTCAGCTCGTTGTGGTGATGGGCGCGGTGCACCGGATCGTTCTGGATGTAATGCAGCGTGTCGTGCATCCAGCCCATGTTCCACTTGTAGGTGAAGCCCAGGCCGCCTTGTTGGGTCGATTGGCTGACACCCGGCCACGACGTGGATTCTTCGGCGATGATCAGCGCACCCGGCGCTTCCAATGCCGCGACATCGTTGAGCTGGCGCAGGAACTCGATGGCTTCGAGGTTCTCGCGGCCACCGTACTGGTTCGGCACCCACTCGCCAGCCTTGCGCGAATAGTCGCGGTACAGCATCGAGGCCACCGCATCGACGCGCAGGCCGTCGATGTGGAAGTGCTTGAGCCAGTGCAGCGCCGAGGCGAGCATGAACCCGCGCACTTCGTTGCGGCCAAGGTTGTAGATCAGCGTGTTCCAGTCTTGATGGAAGCCTTCGTGGGGGTTGGCGTACTCGTACAGCGCGGTGCCGTCGAACTGCGCCAGGCCATGTTCGTCGGTTGGGAAATGCGCAGGCACCCAGTCAAGAATCACGCCAATGCTGGCCTGGTGGCAGGCGTCGATGAACGCGGCAAAATCTTCCGCCGTGCCGTAGCGCGAGGTCGGCGCGAACATCGACAGTGGCTGGTAACCCCACGAGCCGCCGAACGGGTGCTCCATGATCGGCAGCAGCTCGATGTGGGTGAAGCCCAGTTGCTGCACATAGGGCACCAGGCGCTCGGCCAGCTCACGCCAGTTGTAGAAGCGCGCCACCTCGCCGACGTCATCCACTTCGCAGCGCCAGGAACCGGCATGCAGTTCATAGATCGACAGCGGCGCGCTGATGGCATGGCGCTGGTCGCGCTCGCTCATCCACTGGCTGTCACCCCACTCATGGCCCAGCGGCCCGGCGACTTTCGAGGAGGTGCTGGGCGGCAGCTCGGTGGCGCGCGCCAGTGGGTCGGCTTTCAATGGCAGTACGCCATTCTTGCCGAGCACCTCGAACTTGTACGTCTCGCCCGGGCCCAGGCGCGGGATGAACAGCTCCCAGACCCCCGCGCCATGGCGCAGGCGCATGGGGTGGCGGCGGCCATCCCAGTTGTTGAAGTGACCGACTACCGACACACGCCGCGCATTGGGCGCCCACACCGAGAAGCACACGCCATCGACCCCCTCGGCCTGAATCGGCTGTGCGCCGAAGCGCCCGGCCAAATCACGGTGCGTGCCTTCGTTGAACAGGTGCATATCGATGTCGCCGAGCTGGGCGCCGAAGCTGTACGGGTCTTCGGTAACCTGCTCGCCGCCCGCCCAGCCGATCTGCAAGCGATACGGCTGGTCGTGCTCCAGGTAGGCGAAGAACAGGCCCGGCAGGCTGCCCTGCTGCATCTCGGCCAGCACCCGATCATCCTCGCGGCTGAGCACACGGGCATGCAGCGCAGTGGGCAGGAAGGCGCGGACCACTACAGCACCGCCAGCATCCCGATGAGCGCCGAGCACGGCAAAGGGATCGGCGTGTTCGGCACGGGCCAAGGCATTCAGGTCACGCTGCCGCAAACCGCCGTTTTCACGCGTTGTTGCATTCATTCAGGACTCTCCCCAGGTGCTGATCAGTCCATGCAGACCGTGCAATGGCACGGCAAGCCAGGCGGGACGATTTTCGGCTTCATATATGATTTCGTAGGCGGCTTTTTCCAGACAGAACAGCTCCAGCGCCGCGCGCTCGCCGTCGGCCTGCTCCCAAGCGTGGGGCATGCCGGCAGTGGCAAGGCCATAGGCCTCGACGAACGCTTGACGAGACTGGTGCAGGTACTGCCGGGCGACCCGTTGCCGCGCTTGCCGCTCGGGCTCGGAAAGGTCCGTGGCAGAGGCGCTGCGTAATATCATCGCGGCAGCATAGTCGAAAGAACGCAGCACACCGCTGACATCTTTGAACGGGCTGTGCTTGGCCCGACGCTCCTCCAGCGGCCGCGAGGGTTCACCCTCGAAGTCGATCAGGTAGGCATCGCCCTGCACCACCAGTACCTGGCCCAGGTGCAGGTCGCCATGTACGCGGATCAGCAGCCCGCCCTGCGCCGCATCGGCCAGGCGCGCCACGTGCTGGGCCAGGCCCTCGCGCTGCTGTTGCAGGTCATCGACCAGGGCCTGGCTGTCGGCATCCAGCGCGTCGCGGTGCTGGGCCAGCAGGTCCAGCGCGTGCTCGAGTTCGGCGCCAATCTGCTGCGCCCAGCGCTGGCTGTCATCCACGCTGCTGACCTGCGCGGCGAACGCCGGGTCATCGCTCGGCGCGGCCAGGTGCAGGTGCATTTCGCCCAACCGCTGGCCGAACAAGGCCGCAAAATCGGCGAGTTCGCTCTGGGCACTGGCATGGGCCTGCTCGCCCTCCTGCTCGGCTTCCAGCGCGTCGCGGATCGCCCGCTCCAGGGTGTTCTGGGTCCAGGCCCAGGCATCGCCCTGATTGCTCAGGTAGCCCTGGGCGATCATCAGCAGGTGCGGTTGCTGCTGTTCGTCCACGCGGCTGACCCATGCCAGCAGCGGCGAGATATTGGCAAACCCGGCCTGGGTCAGGTACGCGCTCATTTCCAGCTCAGGGTGGATACCGCCATTGACCCGGCGAATCAGCTTGAGCACCAGGCTCTCGCCCACCACCACCGAGCTGTTGGACTGCTCGGCGCTGAGGTAGCGCACCGACGTGTCGTCGGTGATGGTGAAGCTGGACAACAGTTCAGTGCGGTGAAACTGCAGCTCGCCCTCCTCCAACGCCAGGCGGGTGTCGTCCTGGCAGGCGCGCAGCACTTGCCGAATGAACGGTTCCAGCACAAAACCATCGGTGATCAGCCCCACTTCACGGCCGCGGCGCACACGCGACAACGCCAGCTGTTGCGGCAGCGCGGCACTGATGTGTTCTTCGGCCAGCAGGCCGAACGGCAACTGGTAACGGCTGGCGACACCGTTGCTGACCACCTCGATTTCAGTGAGCAGCACGGGGCTTTGCGCGGTGCCGAAACGCACGCCATAGCACAGGCCGATGCTGTCGAGCGGGCCCTCTTTGCCGGCGAACCAGCGGCGCTTGGGCAAGTACTGCGGCAGGATCGTGCTTTCCAGCATGTCGCGGGCCGGCGCCTGCAACAGCTCTTCCATGCGCGCGCGCAGCACCAGAGTGGTCAGCTCGGGCAAGGCTTCGGCCGGCTCTTGGTGCCAGCTGGGCATGCGTTCGCGGCTGGCCAACTGGAACCAGTAGAAGCCGTAAGGCGCCAGGGTCAGCAGGAACGGCAGTTGGCCGATGGGCGGGAAGGCGCTGCCGCCGAGCATCTCCACCGGCACCTTGTCGGCGTAGTGCGACAGGTCCAGCTCGGCCGCCTGCGCGGTGCGCGAGACGTTGGCCACGCAGAGGATGATCTCGTGGTGGCCGGCCTCGTCGGTGAATTCGCGCAGGTAGGCGAGCACGCGGCGGTTGCTGTTGGTCAGCGTTTTCATCGTGCCACGGCCGAAGGCTTTCTGCTGATTGCGCACCGCCAGCAGGCGGCGGTTCCAGTTCAGCAGCGAATGCGGGTCATGGGCCTGGGCTTCGACGTTGACCGTCTGGAAGCCGTACAGCGGGTCCATCACCGGGGGCAGCACCAAGCGCTGCGGGTCGGCCTTGGAAAAACCGCCGTTGCGGTCGGGCGACCACTGCATGGGCGTGCGTACCCCGTCGCGGTCGCCCAGGTAGATATTGTCGCCCATGCCCAGTTCGTCACCGTAGTACAGCGTCGGCGTGCCGGGCATCGACAGCAGCAGGCTGGTGAGCAGTTCGATGCGCCGCCGATCGCGTTGCAGCAACGGCGCCAGACGCCGGCGGATGCCGAGGTTGATGCGCGCGCGGCGGTCTTCGGCGTAGTGGTTCCAGAGGTAGTCGCGCTCGCGGTCGGTGACCATCTCCAGCGTCAGCTCATCGTGGTTGCGCAGGAAGATCGCCCACTGGCACTTGGCCGGAATCTCCGGGGTCTGGCGCAGGATGTCGGTGATCGGGAAGCGGTCTTCCATGGCCAGGGCCATGTACATGCGCGGCATCAGCGGGAAGTGGAAGGCCATGTGGCATTCGTCGCCCTCGCCTTCGCCGAAATACGGCCGGGTGTCTTCCGGCCATTGGTTGGCTTCGGCCAGGAGCATGCGGTCGGGGTAGTTGGCGTCGATCTCGGCGCGGATCGCCTTGAGCACCGCGTGGGTCTCGGGCAGGTTTTCGTTGTTGGTGCCGTCGCGCTCGATCAGGTACGGAATAGCATCCAGGCGCAGGCCATCGACGCCCAGATCGAGCCAGAAGCGCATCACCGAAAGCACGGCTTTCATGACCTGCGGATTGTCGAAATTGAGGTCGGGCTGGTGGGAATAGAAGCGGTGCCAGAAGTACTGGCCGGCGACCGGGTCCCAGGTCCAGTTGGATTTTTCCGTGTCGAGGAAGATGATCCGTGTGCCGTCGTATTTCTGGTCGGTGTCCGACCACACGTAGAAATTCCGTGCCTTGCTGCCGGCCTTGGCGTGGCGGGCGCGCTGGAACCAAGGATGCTGGTCGGAGGTGTGGTTGATGACCAGCTCGGTGATCACCCGCAGCCCGCGCTTGTGCGCTTCGCTGATGAAGCGCTTGGCGTCGGCCAGGGTGCCGTAGTCGGGGTGTACGGCATTGTATTCGGCGATGTCATAGCCGTCGTCGCGCCGTGGCGAGGGGTAGAACGGCAGCAGCCAGAGCGTGTTGACGCCCAGTTCCTGAATGTAGTCGAGCTTGCTGATCAGGCCGGCGAAATCACCGATGCCATCATCGTTGGCGTCGAAGAACGACTTGATGTGGAGCTGATAGATGACCGCGTCCTTGTACCACAGCGGGTCATCGATGAAGGCTGCCGGGCGAGAACGCTTGGCCATGTGCAACTCCTTTCAAGTACGTGGTTGGGCCTTGGCGGCTACCGCTGTTCGCTCAGGCAGACCGCGATGGCCATTTGCGTAATGCGCTCGCCATGCGCTGCGCCGGTGGCTCAGGCTGCATCACGCTGGGATGTTGCCTTGCAACGGTGTCGATTCGTTCACTTGCAGACCCCCTGTACAAGCCAATTGCGAGACCTTGCAGGCGCTGCCGGTCCGGCGTCGCGGTCAGCCGCGCAGGGCGGCGACGCTGTTGCGAATTCAGGCAACGCTTCCCAGCCGATGACGCGCGGTTGCAGCCAGTGGGGGCTGCTTCGCGCAGCCCATCGCGACTGCAGTCGCTCCCACCTCGGGCAGGCTGCCCTTGCGTACCGTGCAGTGGACAGGGCGGGCTTGGCAGCGAAAAACGGCAACCCTGCCTCCCCACAGCCCGATGCGGTCACTCACGCGCCCTGCGTTACTCCCCAGCACTGATCCGCCAGATCCCGAACGGCTGATAATTGGGATCGATGCGCATCCACTGATTCTTGCCATGCCAGGTCCAGCGATGCCCGTTCATCAGGTCTTCACCCTGAGTTTCAGCGTTGTCATCCAAGCCCAGTTCCCACAAGGGCAGCTCGAAATTGGCCTCCTGCACGTTGTGCGGATCCAGGCTGATGGCCACCAGAATGTAGTTGTCGCGTTCGGTGGTGCGCTTGGCGAAATACAGGATGTTGTCGTTCCAGCAGTGCAGGAACGTCACGCCCAGGTGGGTCTGCAGCGCCCGGTTCTGCCGGCGAATGCGGTTGAGCTGGGCGATCTCGGCGATGATGTTGCCGGGCGCGGTGAAATCGCGCGGGCGAATCTCGTATTTCTCCGAGTCGAGGTATTCCTCCTTGCCCGGCAAGCCCGCGCCTTCGCACAGCTCAAAGCCTGAATACATGCCCCACAGCCCCGAGCCCATGGTCGCCAGTGCCGCGCGGATGAGGAACCCGGCCCGGCCCGACTGCTGCAGGAAGAACGGGTTGATGTCAGGCGTGTTGACGAAGAAATTGGGCCGGTAGCAGTCGCGCCATGGCGGCTGATTGAGCTGCTCGAAGTACTCGCGCAGCTCTTCTTTGGTGTTGCGCCAGGTGAAATAGGTGTAGCTCTGCGCGTAACCGACCTTGCCCAGGCGGGCCATCATCGCCGGCTTGGTGAAGGCTTCGGCGAGGAACAGCACGTCCGGGTACTGGCTGCGCACATTGGCGATCAGCCACTGCCAGAAGGGCAGAGGTTTGGTGTGCGGGTTGTCGACGCGGAAGGTCTTCACGCCCTCCTCGACCCAGCCGATCACCACATCGCGCAGGGCGATCCACAGCGACGGAACGGCGTCTGCGGCATAGAAATCGACGTTGACGATGTCCTGGTATTTCTTGGGCGGGTTCTCGGCGTAACGGATGGTGCCGTCGGGGCGCCAGCTGAACCAGCCGGGGTGTTCCTGCAACCAGGGGTGGTCCTGGGAGCACTGGATGGCGAAGTCCAGGGCGATTTCCAAGCCATGCTCGGCAGCGGCGGCCACCAGGCGACGGAAGTCTTCACGGTCGCCCAGTTGTGGGTGGATGGCATCGTGACCGCCGTCGGCGCTGCCGATGGCATACGGGCTGCCCGGATCATCCTGCCCGGCCTGCAAGGAGTTGTTCGGCCCCTTGCGATGGCTGCGGCCGATGGGATGGATCGGCGGGAAGTACAACACGTCAAAGCCCATGTCACGGATCATCGGCAGGCGCGCGTGCACGTCATTGAAGGTGCCGTGACGGGCCTTGTCGTCGGTGATCGAGCGCGGAAACAGCTCGTACCAGCTGGCGAACAATGCCGCCTCGCGATCGACGTCCAACGGCAGCTCGGCGCTGCGGGTGAGGTAACTGCGATGCTCGGCTTCGGTCATCAGCAGGGTGGTGTCGGGGTGCAAGTACATGGCCACCTGCTCACCACTGGACAACCCGTTCAGCTGCTCACGCACCTGCTGCAGACGCTGTTGCAGCTCGGGCTGACAACGGTCGGCGGCCTGGCCGAGCATCGTCTGGCCTTCCTGCAACTCAAGGCCGATGTCGACACCCGCCTGGTACTTCTTTTCCAGGTCGTAGCAGAAGGTGGCGAACGGATCGATCCAGGCCTCCAGGCAGAAGCTGTGCACACCCGGCGCCTGAGGGGTGAACTCGCCACTCCACAGATCATTGCCCAGGCTGATCAAGCTGGTGCTGTGCCAGTGTTCATCGCCGGCGGCGCGCCAGTGCAGCACCACTGCGAGCTTGTCGTGGCCATCGCTGTACACCTTGGCACTGACCGGCACCGGTTGCCCGGCCACGGCCTTGGCGGCGAACGCACCGCCATCGAGGGTCGGCTGGATGTCTTCGATCACGATCCGCGGCGCCATCAAGGCTTGGGCCAGGCTGATCGCCTGCTGCGGGTGATCGTTCGCCATGGGCACGCTTTCAAAAGGCTCGTTACGTGACATCGGACCTTGCTCCCTGAGACTGAGGCGGTGGAGGTTGAGAGCTGCTGGCACGCGGCAGGGTTCAAAAAACATTGAGCTGTGAAAGCGCCGCCGGGGTCATAACCAGGGCGACCCGATCATTAAACCTTGCGAGGTGACGCGATGACCCTGCCACAGCCTGGAAAAACGCCTGATCCGAATATCGATGATCCCACCTTGCCGCCGCCCGAGCCGGTGCCGGAGGGAGAGCCTGAGGGTGTGCCAGTGCAACCCACCGTGCCGCCGACGGTAGGCGATCCGCCACCCGAAGAGCCGCCGATGAAGGCGGGGCAGGTGTGACGGCGTTGACGTGACAGGCACGACCCTTGGCCTGGTCAGGCGCTGGAGGCTCTGCCAGGCGCTGTCGCTGAGGCTCTGAACGAAACGTGTTCACACAAGACGTCTGCAAGGTGGACACACAGCCCGGGCGTCGCGCCTGGGCAGGTGGGGCATTTCTAGCAAGTTGAACCTGCCGCTGCACCCCAGCGTGAGGCAGGGCGAAGGCGAGCCACTCACGTTTCGGGCGCTCACGTATCACCAGGTGCAGCGGTAGCGCCTCAGGGGCTCAGGGGCTCAGGGGCTCAGGGGCTCAGGGGCTCAGCTATCGCGGACCGCCCGCGCCTCAAACGTTCACACCTCGCGCGACAAACCAAGGCTGCCCTCGCGCGCCAACAGCTCGATACTCACCTCGCGCATCCGAAACTTCTGCACCTTGCCCGTGACCGTCATGGGGAAGTGCTCCACGAAACGAAAATGCCGCGGCACCTTGAAATGCGCGATACGCGCCTTGCACCAGGCGTGCAGGGTGTCCGGGTCGAGCGCATGCCCTGGGTGCAGCCTGATCCACGCCACGATCTCCTCGCCATAGCGGCTGCACGGCACGCCGACCACCTGCGCTTCGGCGATGGCGGGATGGGTATGCAGGAACTCTTCGAGCTCACGCGGGTACACGTTCTCGCCGCCGCGAATGATCATGTCCTTGCTGCGCCCGACGATGCGTACATAGCCCGCCTCGTCCATCACCGCCAGGTCGCCGCTGTGCATCCAGCCATCGTTATCGATCGCCTCGGCGCTGGCCTGAGGGTTGTCCCAGTAGCCGAGCATGACGCTGTAGCCGCGGGTGCACAGCTCGCCGATCTCGCCGCGCGGTACGACCGCACCCTCGGCGTCCAGCAGCTGGGTTTCCAGGTGCGGCTGGGTGCGGCCGACGGTGGTGACGCGGCGCTCCAGCTCATCCTCGGCGCCGGTCTGCAGCGACACCGGGCTGGTCTCGGTCATGCCGTAGGCGATCTGCACCTGGGCCATGTGCAGGTGCTCGATGACCTTGCGCATGACTTCGATCGGGCAGGTGGCGCCGGCCATGATGCCGCTGCGCAGGGTCGAGAGGTCCAGCTGGCAGCGCACGGGGTGGTCGAGCATGGCGATGAACATGGTGGGTACGCCATAGAGGATGCTGGCGCGCTCCTCGGCGACGCAGCGCAAGGTCAGTTCGGCGTCGAAGGCAGCATTGGGGTAAATCATGGTGCTGGCGTGGGTGATGCAGCCCAGGTTACCCATGACCATGCCAAAGCAGTGGTACAGCGGCACGGGAATGACCATGCGGTCGTGGGCGGTCAGGCCCAGGCTCTGGCCGACCATGTAGCCGTTGTTGAGGATGTTGCGGTGGCTGAGGGTGGCGCCTTTCGGGGCGCCGGTGGTGCCGGAGGTGTACTGGATGTTCAGCGCCTGGTCGGGATGCAGCCCGGCCTTGCGCGCCTGATAGACGGCGAGGTCGACCTGCCCTGCCCGCTGCGCAAGGCTCGCCCAGGCAATGAAGCCACACGGCGGCTGCTCGGCCAGGCTGATGATGCCGCGCAGTTCGGGCAGGGCGTCGCTGCGCCAACTGCCGGCCGGCTGGGTCGCGAGCGTGGGGATCAGCGCGCTGAGCATCGCGTGGTAGTCGGATGTCTTGAAGGCGTCGGCGCAGACCAGCCAGCGGCAGCCGGACTGGCGCAGGACGAACTCCAGTTCACTGGCCCGATAGGCTGGGTTGATGGTGACCAGGATCGCGCCGATCTGGGCGCTGGCGATCTGCAGAATGCACCACTGCGCGCCGTTGGGCGCCCAGATGCCGATGCGCTCGCCGGCCTCGACGCCCAGCGCCATCAGCGCGCGGGCGTGTTGGTCGACGGTCTCGGCCAGCTCGCGCCAGGTGTAGCGAAGGCCCTGGTGGCGCACGACCAGGGCTTCGCGGTGCGGGTGGGCGGCGGCCGTGAGGTCGAAGGCCTGGCCGAGGGTCTGATCGAGCAGCGGGCAGTCCTGAAGGCCACGGCTGTAGCTGAGTTGACGCATGGATGTCCCTTCTTGTGATTGTTCTGGAAGGAGGCGCCGGATGGCGCAGGCAGCGTGACAACTCTGGCTCAGGATTCCGTTAACGTAAAGGTCACCCGGCACATTGACAGTCGCGCAGACCACGTTTACGTTAACGTAAAGGTGAGACCTGCCGCGCAGAGCGCCTGCTCGGTTGCGTCCAGGCTGTCCAGCGTCGCTGACCTCTTTCAAGAACAACAAGGTGCCCTGTATGTACTACACCTCACTCAACTTTGCCCTGGGCGAAACCCTCGACATGCTGCGCGACCATGTGCGCGCCTTCGTCGCTGCCGAAATCGCGCCACGCGCCGCGCAAATCGACCAGGACAACCTCTTCCCCGCCGACCTGTGGCGCAAGTTCGGCGACATGGGCCTGCTGGGCGTAACGGTGCCGGAAGCATTCGGCGGCGCCGGCCTGGGCTACCTCGCGCATGTGCTGGTGATGGAAGAAATCAGCCGCGGCTCGGCCTCGGTGGCGCTGTCATATGGGGCGCACTCCAACCTTTGCGTGAACCAGATCAACCGCAACGGCACCGACGCGCAGAAGCGCCAGTACCTGCCCAAGCTGATCAGCGGCGAACACGTCGGCGCTCTGGCCATGAGCGAGCCCAATGCGGGCTCGGACGTGGTGTCGATGAAACTGCGGGCTGACAAGCGCGGCGACCACTACGTGCTCAATGGCAGCAAGACCTGGATCACCAACGGCCCCGACGCCCACACCTATGTGATCTACGCCAAGACCGACCTGGACAAGGGCGCCCACGGCATCACCGCGTTCATTGTCGAACGCGACTGGACCGGTTTCAGCCGCAGCCCCAAGTTCGACAAGCTGGGCATGCGCGGCTCCAACACCTGCGAGCTGTTCTTCGATGACGTCGAAGTGCCCGAGCAGAACATTCTCGGCCAGCTCAACGGCGGGGTGCGAGTGCTGATGAGCGGCCTGGACTACGAGCGCGTGGTGCTGGCCGGTGGCCCGACCGGGATCATGCAGAGCTGCCTGGACCTGATCGTTCCGTACATCCATGACCGCAAGCAGTTCGGCCAGAGCATCGGGGAATTCCAGCTGATCCAGGGCAAGGTGGCGGACCTGTACACCCAACTCAACGCCAGCCGCGCCTACCTGTATGCCGTGGCCCAAGCCTGCGACCGTGGCGAGACCACGCGCAAGGACGCCGCGGGGGTAATCCTCTACACCGCCGAGCGTGCTACGCAGATGGCGCTGGAGGCCATCCAGATTCTGGGCGGCAATGGCTACATCAACGAATTCCCTGCCGGACGCCTGCTGCGCGACGCCAAGCTGTATGAAATCGGCGCCGGCACCAGCGAGATTCGGCGGATGCTGATCGGCCGTGAGCTGTTCAACGAGACGCGCTGAGTCAGCGGTGAGCGGCAAGCGAGCCGCGGTGCATCGCCCACTCATATGCCTGTCACAGCCCCTCCCCCATCCGCTCGCAACTCGCGGTCAACAGCGTGCCGCGCCCAAGAGGCCAACGATGATCTTGAAGTCTCAGCTAAACGTGAATTCACCGGACTTTGCGCGCAATCGCGACGCGATGCTGGCGCAGGTCGAAGCCTTGCGCGCCCTGCTCGCGCACATCAGCCAGGGCGGCGGCGAGCAGGCGCAGGCGCGACACATCGCGCGTGGCAAATTGCTGCCGCGCGAGCGGATCGACCGCTTGCTCGACCCAGGCTCGCCGTTTCTGGAAATCGGCCAACTGGCGGCCCACGAGGTGTACGGCGAGGACGTCCCCGGCGCAGGCCTGGTCGCCGGCATTGGCCGAGTTGAAGGCGTGGAGTGCCTGATCGTGGCCAACGACGCCACGGTCAAGGGCGGCTCGTACTACCCGCTCACCGTAAAAAAACACCTGCGCGCCCAGGCCATCGCCCAGGAAAACCGCCTGCCCTGTATCTACCTGGTGGACTCAGGCGGCGCCAACCTGCCACGCCAGGACGAGGTGTTTCCTGACCGCGAGCACTTCGGGCGAATCTTCTTCAATCAGGCCAACATGAGCGCCCAAGGCATCGCCCAGATCGCCGTGGTCATGGGCTCGTGCACCGCAGGCGGGGCCTATGTGCCAGCGATGGCCGACGAGGCCATCATGGTGCGCCAGCAGGCGACCATCTTCCTTGCCGGCCCACCCCTGGTAAAAGCGGCCACCGGCGAAGTGGTCAGCGCCGAAGACCTGGGCGGTGCCGACGTGCATTGCCGCACCAGCGGCGTGGCCGACCACTACGCCGAGAACGACGAACACGCCCTGGCCCTGGCGCGGCGCTGCGTGGCCAACCTGAACTGGCGCAAGCAGGGCCAGTCGCAGTGCCAGGCGCCACGCCCGCCGCTGCTCGACGCCGAACAGCTGTATGGCGTGGTGCCGGCCGACGCCAAGCAGCCCTTCGATGTGCGTGAAGTGATTGCGCGGCTGGTCGACGGCTCGCAGTTCGATGAATTCAAGGCATTGTTTGGCACCACCCTGGTCTGCGGTTTCGCGCACCTGCACGGCTATCCGATCGCCATCCTGGCAAACAACGGCATCCTCTTCGCAGAGGCCGCGCAGAAGGGCGCGCACTTCATCGAGCTGGCCTGCCAGCGCGGCATTGCGCTGCTGTTCCTGCAGAACATCACCGGCTTCATGGTCGGCAAGAAATACGAAGAAGGCGGCATCGCCAAGCATGGCGCCAAGCTGGTCACCGCGGTGGCCTGCGCACAGGTGCCGAAATTCACCGTGATCATCGGCGGCAGTTTTGGAGCCGGCAACTACGGGATGTGCGGCCGCGCCTACGACCCGCGCTTTCTGTGGATGTGGCCGAACGCGCGGATCGGCGTGATGGGCGCCGAGCAGGCGGCCGGCGTGCTGGTGCAGGTCAAGCGCGAGCAAAGCCTGCGCAGTGGCGAGGCATTCGACGACGAGGCCGAAACGCGCCTGCGCCAGCCGATCCTCGAACAGTATGAGCGCCAGGGGCACCCCTACTACTCCAGCGCACGGCTGTGGGACGACGGCGTCATCGACCCGGCGCAGACCCGCGACGTGTTGGCCCTGGCCCTGAGCGCCGCCCACAATGCGCCGATCGCGCCCAGCCGTTTCGGCATTTTCCGGATGTGACCCATGAGCGACCTCAGCACCCTTGAACTGATTCGAGACCGGCGCGGTTTCGCCACCCTGTGGCTCAACCGCGCTGACAAGCACAACGCCTTCAATGGGCAGATGATCGGTGAGCTGGTCAGCGTTCTGACGCAGCTGGCAGACGCTGGCGACCTGCGGTTTCTCCTGCTGCGCGGCCGTGGTCGACATTTCAGCGCCGGCGCCGATCTGCTGTGGATGCAGCAGTCGGTGCAGCTGGACCTGGCGCACAACCTGAGCGATGCCCAGGCGCTGGGCGAGCTGATGTACCGCCTGCACGCGCTGCCGATGCCGACCCTGGCCGTGGTACAGGGCGCAGCCTTCGGCGGCGCGGTTGGGCTGATCAGTTGCTGCGATTTCGCCATCGGCGCCGAGGACGCGCAGGTATGCCTGTCGGAGGTGCGTATCGGCCTGGCGCCAGCGGTGATCAGCCCGTTCGTGGTGGCGGCCATTGGCGCACGCGCCGCGCGGCGCTATGCGCTGAGCGCCGAACGCTTCAACGGCCTGCGCGCGCGGGAGCTGGGCCTGCTGGCCGAGGTGTACCCCGCCGACACGCTTGAGGCAGCGGTCGAGAGCTGGGTCAGCAACCTGCTGCTCAACAGCCCACAGGCCATGCGTGCCAGCAAGGCGCTGCTGCAACAGGTCGACGGCGCAGCGCCATCGCCCACCGTGCGTGCTGCGTGCGAGCAGTGCATCGCGCAGATCCGTGTCAGCGCCGAAGGCCAGGAAGGCCTGCATGCGTTTCTGCACAAACGCCCGCCCACCTGGCAGGCCGTCCCCACCGAGCCGGAGCCCCGCTCATGAGCCAGACCCCGCTGACCACGCTGCTGGTCGCCAACCGTGGCGAGATCGCCTGCCGCATCATGCGCACGGCCAAGGCCATGGGCCTGACCACCGTCGCTGTGCACAGCGCCATCGACCGCACGGCCCGGCATGTGCGCGAGGCCGACATCCGGCTTGATCTGGGCGGCGCTAAAGCGGCCGACAGCTACCTGGACATCGACAAGCTGCTGGCCGCCGCCCGCGCCAGCGGTGCCCAGGCGATCCACCCCGGCTATGGCTTTCTCTCGGAAAATGCCGGCTTCGCCCAGGCCATCGCCGAGGCTGGGCTGATCTTCCTCGGCCCTCCGGCCAGTGCCATCGAGGCGATGGGCAGCAAATCGGCGGCCAAGGCGCTGATGGAGCAGGCCGGCGTTCCGCTGGTACCGGGCTACCACGGCGCTGCGCAAAGCCTTGAAACCTTTCGCGAGGCGGCCGCGCGCATCGGCTACCCGGTGCTGCTCAAGGCCAGCGCCGGTGGCGGTGGCAAGGGCATGAAGGTGGTCGAAGACGAGGGCCAACTGGCGCAGGCGCTGGCCTCAGCGCAGCGCGAGGCGCGCTCCTCGTTCGGCGATGCGCGAATGCTGGTGGAAAAGTACGTGCTGCAACCGCGCCACATAGAAATCCAGGTCTTCGCTGACCAGCACGGGCAGTGTCTGTACCTCAATGAACGGGACTGCTCGATCCAGCGCCGGCACCAGAAGGTCGTCGAAGAAGCGCCGGCGCCAGGGCTCTCGGCGGCGCTGCGCCAGGCCATGGGTGAGGCGGCGGTGCGCGCGGCGCAGGCCATCGGCTATGTCGGTGCCGGTACGGTGGAGTTTCTGCTCGATGCCCGCGGCGACTTTTTCTTCATGGAGATGAACACGCGCCTGCAGGTCGAGCATCCGGTCACTGAAGCCATTACCGGGCTGGACCTGGTGGCTTGGCAGATTCGCGTGGCCTGCGGCGAGCCGCTGCCGCTGCGCCAGGCCGACGTGCCGCTGCGCGGGCATGCCATCGAAGTGCGCCTGTACGCCGAGGACCCGGCGCACGATTTCTTGCCTTCCACTGGCACCCTGGCGCTGTACCGCGAGCCACTGCTGGGCCCAGGGCAGCGCATCGACAGCGGGGTCAGCGAGGGGGATGAGGTGTCGCCCTACTACGACCCCATGCTGGGCAAGCTGATTGCCTGGGGCGAGGACCGTGAGCAGGCACGCCAGCGCTTGCTGGCGCTGCTGGCCGGCATGGCGGTTGGCGGGGTGAAGAGCAACCTGGGTTTCGTGCAACGCATTCTGGCGCACCCGGCATTTGCCTCGGCAGCGCTGGACACCGGGTTCATCCCGCGTCACCAGGCCGACCTGCTGCCCGCCGCCGAGGCGCTGCCGGAGGCGTTCTGGCAGTCGGCAGCGCAGGCGTGGCTGGCGCACGCTGGCGCTGCACCGCGCGCCGACGACGCCGATTCGCCCTGGGCGGCTGTCAGCGGTCTGCGCCTGGGTCTGCCCACGCGCCGTGTGGTGGCGCTGCAGTGCGAAGGCGTCGAGCGGGTGGTTGAACTGCCCGCAGCCGCTGCCGCAGCGTCGCCCTACCCGGCCGCGCAGCTGTGCGAGCCTCAGGCGATCCGCCGCGGCGATGCGCTGTACCTGCACTGGCAACACGACTGGTACCCCCTGCGCGCGGTAGACCCTGCCCGCCATGCCCAAGGCGACACCGCGCAGGCTGGAGGACTGAGCGCGCCGATGAACGGCAGCATCGTGCGGGTGCAAGTGGCGCCGGGTGAGCAGGTTGAAGCCGGCGCGGCGCTGGTCATCCTCGAGGCGATGAAGATGGAGCACAGCATTCGCGCGCCGCACGCAGGGACGGTCAGTGCGCTGCTGTGCAAGGAGGGCGATATGGTCAGCGAGGGCACCCTGCTGGTGGCGCTGGAGGCCGGCGACGGCGCATAGCACAGCGGTGCTCAGCCGTTTCGACCCGCGTTTGAAGGCCGCTGGCCGCGCCAGCCACTGCCACGGGAGGCTCGATCAGGTGGCCGAGCCGCCTGATGCCGATCAGTGACGCTGAGTTGATACCCGTTGAGACTGCCCGGCAGCCCATCGCGCCTGAACGGAGCGCCGGACCGACGGCTGCCGGAAAATAGCGCAGGTCTGTTGGCGCGGCCGGTCGGCCGCGATGGGCCGCACAGCGGCCCCGAGCACTTGACCGACTGGCATGAGCCGAGCCACCTGTCTTTTGATGCGCTTCCAAGTCGTGCGGCCGTGCGATCAGTGCACGCCGTGCGACCGCACCACCACGCCGAGGATCTCCAGGTCATGGCCGCACAAGAGTTTGGGATACGTGGGGTTGAGCGGTCGGAGAAACCGTTGCCCGCCGTCTTCGATCAGCTGCCGGAACATGGCCGCCGTCCCCTGCTGCCGTGCAATGACCAGCTTGCCGGGTGCAGCAGGCACACCCGGATCGACCAGAATCAGCATGTTTTCCGGCACACTGGGGCCGGTGGTCGCACTCATCAAATCACCTTCGACGCGCAACCAGAAGGCCAGGCCCTGGGCGCAGTAGTCGGTCTGTTCGGTGACGATGCTGGTGGAAGGACGCGGGCCGTCGAGTTCGGCCCAAGCCAGTACCGGGTACTGGAAACACAGGATGTACTGCGACGCGATGCCGTCCTGCGCATCAGCGTCTGCAGGGCCGTACTGGGCGGAACGCTCGGCGATGGTGTTCACAGGCGCAATCTGCAGCGACACCTGCAGGTGCGGCATACCCAGGGCCACCAACACCTTGTTCATCATGTCGACCTTGGGCGTGCGCGTGCCGCGTAGCCAATGCCCAACCCCGCCCTGAGTGACCCCGATGCGTTCAGCCAGCTGTTCTTGCGACAGGCCCAGCTCGCGCAGTTTCTGCTTTACCAATGCGATCCATTTATCCATCGCCCGCACGATACTGACTGGCCCGTTGCGCTCAATACACAAATTGTATTATTTGTAACAAATCCATCTAATACCTTATGTACTATAGTGGGGAGGCATTCCCCCCACCGTTAATCACTATTTGGTAACAGGATGAAACCTACGACATATTCTGATAAGGATTTAGACAGCGAAGCCGCACGCCGGGCCTTGGACTACTACCTCAATCCCACGGCGGCCAGCACTGCCGTCGACCGCACCCCCTGGACCGTCCGCGACGATGTGACCCCCGACATGATCGACGCCCATGTCATGAATCTGCTGCGCAGCGCTGCCGCGACGGCATGCGAAAGTGCCAGTCATCAGCAAGGCAATGTGCGGGAAGTGATGTACGCCCTGATGCACATGATCAACATGGCCAGGTCGCTGCTCGAGCAACGCCATTCACAGGAAGGTTGAACGCTGAACACAGAGGAAGGCTAGGCGAACACGCCGCCCAACGCCGGCTATGCGCCGACGAACGTGAAACCAGGAAGTGCTCAGGCGTTTTTATTTCGCCGCATCGCTAAAAATCATTTGACTGCCAAATGATAACGATTATTATTGCACTCAGCGGGTCGAGAGACCTGCTGGATAATCCGAAGGCCCTTAGGTCGGGCACTCTGATTATCTCCTCATCAGGCTAATCACGGTTTTTGACCCAGCTTTTGCTGGGTCTTTTTTTTGGTGCTCTTCAGGCTAATGAAGATGGGTTACCGCTGGAATGGCCCGATCATAGCAAAGCCCTGTGGGCTCGGGAACGTCTACGGCGGGGTTTTGCCGAATCAGCACTTGAGAATCAATCTCGTTTAGATTAAGCTCGCGTCGCGTCACGGAAGATGCCCCACCCCCTGCCGAGCAAGGAGCTGTCCATGAGCCGTCTGACATTGCCGCTGGCACAACGCCCGCAGGCCGCCGCCGAATCCGCTCACAACGTGCTGCTGCAACGTTTGAAGCGCCTTCCCCGCCGCACCCTGCAAGTGTTCCTGCTCAATCGCCTGGACCAGCTCGACTTCAACCACATCGCCGTGCGCCTGGGCCTGACAGCGAGTGGTGTCGAGAAACTGATGAATCAGGCCCTGCTGAACAGCCTGCCGCCGGGCAGCCGGTGCAGGGGTGACGCCTGCCACTGGTACATCAGACTGCAAAGCCCCGCCGCGACCGCCTGCGAACGCATCGACTTCCGCCGCTGGCTCGACGCCTCGCCCCTGCACCTGCAAGCCTTCCATGACACCGAACTGCATTGGCGCAGCCTGCTCGCCCCCGCACGCATGCTGGGCGAGCGCAGCAGCTACCGACACGGCCGCGCAGCGCTTTCGCTCGGCGGCTGTTCATTGGCGGTGGGGCTGGCCGCTGCAACGCTGCTGGCTTTCGGCCTGTGGGCCTGAGGGGTACAGTACCGGCACAATAACGCCAGAGGAGCTTGGCAATGGCCGTGACGCTACCCCCACTGCACATCGACTGCGACTTCGATTCCGGCAACATCCAGGTGGTGGATGCCAGCCACCCGCACCAGGTACGCCTGGGCATTCGCCCGGATACCCACAGCGGCCACTTCCAGTGGTTCCACTTCAGTGCCTGCGGGCTCACGCCAGGGCAGCGCCATCGCTTCAGCCTGGAAAACGCCAGCCAGTCGTCCTACCCCGCTGCCTGGGCCGGCTATCAGGCGGTGGGTTCCTATGACCAGCAGACCTGGTTCCGCGTCCCCAGCCACTTCGACGGCACAGCCTTGCACATTGACCTCGATGCCGAGCAGGCGCAGGTCTGGCTCGCCTATTTCGAACCTTACCCACGCGCCCGTCATAACCAGCTGATCGAACGCGCCCTGCACATCCCCGGTGTGAACCTCCTGGCCAGCGGGCGCAGCGTGCAGGGCCGGGAGATTCCGCTGCTGCGCGCGGGCGATGGCGCACCGGGCAAACGCAAGCTGTGGCTGATCGCTCAGCAACACCCGGGCGAGCACATGGCCGAGTGGTTCATGGAGGGCGTGATCGACTGCCTGGCGCACAACGACACCAAGGTCCAGCAGTTGCTTGCAGCCGCCGACCTCTACCTGATCTGCAACATGAATCCGGACGGCGCCTACCATGGCCACCTGCGTACCAACTACGCCGGCCAGGACCTCAACCGTGCCTGGCAGGACCCCAGCCTGGAGCGCAGCCCTGAAGTGTTCTTCGCCCAGGCCCAGATGAAGCAGTACGGCGTCGACGCCTTCGTCGACGTGCACGGTGACGAGGAAATTCCTCACGTGTTCACCGCCGCCTGCGAAGGCAACCCGGAGTACACGCCGCGCCTGGCCGCGCTGGAAGCCCACTTTCGCGACACCTTGTGCGCCCTCACTGCAGACTTCCAGCAAGTACACGGCTACGCCCGCAGCGCCCCTGGCCAGGCCAACCTCACCCTGGCCGCCAATGCCGTTGGGCACGCCCATGACTGCCTGTCACTGACCTTGGAGATGCCCTTCAAGGACCATGACGACGCCCCCAACCTGCGCACTGGCTGGTCCGGAGCACGCTCCAAGGCGCTGGCAGCCGCGGTGCTCGACACCCTGCGCAGCCTGACGCACGAGCTGCGCTGAGGCGAGCGGATCGCGCGGTATCGCGCCCATCGATGCCGCGCGCTGTCAGCCCCCGCCACAGCCTCGCCACCCACCCCCGCCACCTCGACACGCCCCCAGGCCAACGCGCCTGAACCGGACGCTCGGCGAACTGGCGGGGGTGCCCGTGTACAACCCACTACCCCGCCACGACCCACGCGCTAGAAGCCCTCATCGACCCGGCCACACGCAACTCTCAAAAAAACTTGTACAAAACCCTACTCAACGTAGAACCTAGGGCGATGTCTGGCCTCAAATGGCCACATTTCAACGATCAATTCGGACTTTTCTGATAACGTGGGTGCACTATTCCCCCCTTTTTTCTGACCTGCAGCGGCCTGACCACGTGGCCACGCACGGAGAGTGTTCATTGACAACTGCCCAGAGTGCATTCGACCAAGCGGTCGAACGCTGCGCCCAGGAGCCGATACAAGTTCCGGGCAGCATCCAGCCGCAGGGATTCATGCTGGTGCTGGACGAACAGACCTTGCGCGTTGTGCAGGTCAGCGAGAATGCCCAGCGCTGGCTTGGCAGCGACGCACAGCAGTTGCTTGACCAGCCCTTGGCCGAATTGCTCGAGAGCGGGTTCGAGGTCGAGGCGCACCTGCAACAGCTACCCGATGACGACATTTTCCCGTTTCACATCGCCGATGTTCGCCTGCACGCCGAGGCTCCCTACAGCCAGCCCCTGCGCCTGCTGATGCATCGCCACGACCAGGTCCTGATCGCCGAGTTCGAGCCTTGCGGCGCTGCGACCCGCGCTGACTACCACCCGTTGGTGCGCAGTTTCGTCGGCAGCCTGCACCAGGCGGCGAACCTCGAAGAACTGCTTGATCAATCGGTGCAGCAGATCAAGCGCCTGACCGGTTTTGGCCGGGTCAAGGCCTACCGTTTCGACGCCGAGGGCAACGGCCTGGTCATCGCCGAAGCCGTTGACGCGGGCTACCCCAGCTACCTGGGCTTGTGCTTTCCCGCCTCCGACATTCCGCGTCAGGCGCGCGAGCTGTACCGGATCAACCGCATTCGTTTGATCCAGGACGCCACCTATGAGCCGTCGCCGCTGCTGCCCACGCTCAATCCGCTGACCGGCAAGCCGCTGGACATGAGCTTTGCGGCCCTGCGCAGCGTTTCGCCGGTGCACCTGCAGTACATGCGCAACATGGGCACCCTGGCCTCGATGTCGTTATCGATCGTCGTCGATAACAAGCTCTGGGGCTTGGTGTCGTGTCACCACGCCGAGCCGCGTCCGGTCGATTTCCAGACCCGCACCGCCTGCGAACTGCTGGCCAGCGTGCTGTCGCTGCAGATCGAGTCACGCGAGTCGCACACCAATACCCGCCAGTTGCTCGACCTGCGTCGGCACATCGTGCGCATGCTGTCGTCCATGGCCGACCGCGACAGTGTCAGCGAAGGCTTGCTGGCACTGCCTGAGGTGATGCTCGATTTCGCCAGTGCCAGCGGTGTTGCCATCATCAGTGCCGAACGCTGCGACCTGATCGGCAGCACGCCGCCCGAATCGCACGTGCTCGCGCTGGTGCACTGGTTGAGCCAGCGTGACGATGAAGGCGTGTTCCACACTGATAACGTGCGCCGCGATATTCCACTGCTACCGGAGCTGGCCGAACATGTCGGCGGCGTGCTGGCGGTGGCCATTTCGCAGATCCACTCGCACTACCTGCTGTGGTTCCGCGCCGAGCAAGTGCGCACGGTCGACTGGGCCGGGCGGCCTGAGAAACTGATCGACGACACCACCGGCAGCCTCAGCCCGCGCCACAGTTTCGAGCTCTGGCACGAAGAAATCCGCGGTTTCTGTACGCCCTGGCACCCACTGATCATCGAAGGCGTGCTGGAGCTGCGCATTGCCGTGCTCGGGATCGTGCTGCGCAAGGCCGAAGAGCTGGCGCAACTGGCCGGCGAGCTCAAGCGTTCCAACAAAGAGCTTGAGGCGTTTTCCTACAGCGTGTCCCACGACCTGCGCGCGCCGCTGCGGCATATCGCCGGCTACAGCGAGCTGCTGGGAGAGTTCGAAGGGCAGAGCCTCTCCGAGCGTGGCCAGCGCTTCCTGCAGCACATCGAAGAAGCCGCCAATTTCGCCGGCACGCTGGTGGACAACCTGCTGAATTTCTCGCAGATGGGCCGCTCGGCGCTGCGCATGTCCGATGTCGACCTCAACGCGCTGGTCGACACCATCCGCACCGAGTCCGCGCCCGACTACGCCGGCCGCGACATCGTCTGGGACATCGCTCCGCTGCCCAAGGTGATCGCTGACCCGGCGTTCATCAACATGGTGTTGCAGAACCTGATCTCCAACGCCATCAAATACACGCGTGGCCGTACGCCTGCGCGCATCGAAATCGGCGCCTACGAGCACGACGATGAAGTCGAGATCTTCGTCCGTGACAATGGCGTCGGCTTCGACATGGCGTATGCCAACAAGCTGTTTGGCGTGTTCCAGCGCCTGCACCGCATGGAAGACTTTGAAGGCACCGGCATTGGCCTGGCCAGCGTGCGCCGAATCGTCGAGCGCCACGAAGGCCGTGTCTGGGCCGACGGCGAAATTGACCAGGGCGCGACGTTCCATTTCGCCCTCCCCCTACACCCCCTGCAAGCTTGAGGGAACCGTACCGATCATGCTCAAACCCATTCTGTTGGTCGAAGACAACCCCAAAGACTTGGAGTTGACCCTCGTTGCGCTGGAGCGTAGCCAGCTGGCCAATGAAGTCATCGTGCTCCGCGATGGCGCCGACGCCCTTGACTACCTACTGCGCCGCAACGCCTACAGCGACCGTGACGACGGTAACCCCGCCGTCCTGCTGCTGGACCTGAAACTGCCGAAGGTCGACGGCCTGGAAGTGCTCGAAGCGGTGCGTGCAACGCCTGAGCTACGCAGCATTCCGACCGTGATGCTGACCTCCTCGCGCGAAGAGCCGGACCTGCAGCGTGCCTATGCGCTGGGCGTCAACGCCTACGTCGTCAAACCTGTGGAATTCAAAGAGTTCGTCACTGCCATCTCCGACCTTGGGGTGTTCTGGGCCGTGCTCAACGAGCCGCCACCCGGCTCGCTGCGCCTGTCCCGCCGCAGCACGTCTTGAGGCCCACTGGATGCAGGATAAGTCGCTGAAACTACTGCTGGTCGAAGACAGTTCGATGGACGCCGAACTGACCCTGATGCGCCTGGAGCGCAGTGGCCTGCACATGCAGGCCACGCTGGTATTCGACCATGCCGGCGTGGAGAACGCCCTGCTCGAAGAAGGTTTCGACCTGATCCTGTGCGACTGCGTGCTGCCCAGCTCATCGGGTACGCAGGTGTTGGCCATCGCCCAGCGCCTGGCCCCCGCTACCCCGTTCATCTTCTTGTCCGGCATCTACGGCGAAGAACATGCGGTGGAGATGATCCGCCTGGGCGCCACCGACTATGTGCTGAAGAAAAACCTGTCGCTGCTGCCCAAGGCAGTGCGCCGGGCCTTGACCGAGGTGCAAGAGCGCCAGCGCCGGCATACCGCCGAAGAAGCACTGGCCGACGTCGAAGCACGGGCACGCATCGCCATCGATGCGGCGGGCATGGGCACCTGGGACCTGCGCCCGGTAGAAGGCATCCTGCGCTGGGATGAACGCGCCAAAGCGCTGTTCGGCCTGCCCGTGGACACCGATGTGACCTTGCAGATGTTCTACGACGGCATCTACCCCGAAGACCTCGAACAGGTCCGCGCCGCCGTCAACGAGGCCATGCAGCCGGGCAGCGGTGGCCAGTACCGCGCCGAATTTCGTATCGCCCGCCCCGATCATCAAGAACCCCACTGGTTGCTCAGTAGTGGCCAGGCACGCTTCGTCGAGGGCGAGTGCGTGCGTTTTTCCGGGGTGATGCAGGATATCCATCAGCAGCGCCAAGCCACACAGGGCCTGAAACAGATCAACGAAATGCTCGGCGAGCGCGTCGAGCGCCGCACCCGCGAGCGCGACCGCGCCTGGGAGCTGTCCCAGGACTTGCTGGCGGTGTTGAACAACGACCTGACCCCGGTGGCGCTCAACCCGGCCTGGGAAGCCACGCTGGGCATCAGTCGCGAACGTCTGAGCCAGACGTCCCTGCTGCAACTGATTCCCGAACCCGAACAACAGGCGTTCCTCAGCGAGCTGGCAGCGCTGGCGCAAGGCCGCACCAATGCGCGCTTCGTGGGGCGGGTGCAGCATGTCAGCGGCCACCAACGCTGGCTGTCGTGGGTGGTGGTGCGTGAAGACAACCTGCTCTATGTGGTGGCCCGCGACATCACCAGCGAGCGCGAGTCGGCGCTGGGCCTGGCCGACGCCAACGCTCGCCTGCGCGAGCAGATCGCCGAGCGCGAGCGTATCGAGGCGGCCTTGCAGCAGATGCAACGCCTCGAAGCCGTCGGCCAGCTCACCGCCGGGGTGGCCCACGACTTCAATAATCTGCTCACGGTAATCATCACAGGCTCCAGCTTCCTGGAGCGCGACCTGAACAAGCAGGACCTCAGCAAAGCCCGCTCACGCTTGCAGCACATCCGCGAGGCCGGCGAGCGGGGCGCCAAGCTCACTGCGCAGTTGCTGGCCTTCTCCCGCCGCCAGCGCCTGGACCCGGTGGCGCTGAACCTCAACCGCACGCTCGATGGCGTAGAAGATCTGCTGCAACGCTCCTTGGGGGGCAATATTTCGGTCCGCCTCGATCTCGACCCTGACCTGTGGCAGGCAATGACCGACCCGACCCAGACCGAGATGATCATTCTCAACCTGGCCATCAACGCCCGCGATGCCATGCCCCATGGTGGGCAACTGGTGCTGACCACACGCAATACCTTGCTCAGCGAACCGGCCCGGCGCCCGGAAGATCCCGAGCCTGGCGAGTATGTGATGCTGGCCATCCGCGACACCGGCTCAGGCATGAGCGATGAGGTGGTGGCCAAGGTATTCGAGCCCTTTTTCACCACCAAGGACATCGGCAAGGGCTCCGGCCTGGGCCTGGCCCAGGTGTTTGGCTTCGCCAAGCAATCGGGCGGCGGTGTGCGGATCGACACCGCGCTGGGCAAGGGCACGCAGGTCAGCGTGTACCTGCCTGCGGTGCGCGAACTGCCGGCAATCGAGCCCAGCGTGGCGCCGCCGCCGCTCAGCGCGCTGGAGGACAGCGGCCTGGGCCGCAGCGTGCTGCTGGTGGACGACGACCACCTGGTGCGCGACTTGCTGGGCGATGTGCTGCGCCAGTACGGCTACCGTGTGCGCCAGGCACACAGCGGCGAACAGGCGTTGGCCCTGCTGGATGATCAGATCGATGTGCTGGTCACCGATTTCGCCATGCCGGAATTCAACGGTGGGCAACTGGCCTGCGCGGTACGGGAACGTTTCCCGGACCTGCCGGTGATTTTCCTGACCGGTTACGCCGAGCTGCAGGGCCTTGACCTGCCGATCAGCCTGGTGATGCAAAAGCCGGTACAGCCGCAGGTACTGGCGCAGGCCTTGAAGGATCTGCTGAGCCTGCCGAGCGCCTGAGGCGTCGATTGCGCTCAGCCCGGGTCGGGAGCAACGTTGTCCCGACCGGGCGCCAGGCTTACCGCGCGTCCAGGCCTACCTTGAGCAACACGCCGTCCTTGGCGTCCGTGAGCACGTACAGGTAGCCGTCCGGCCCGACCCGGACGTCACGGATGCGTGCTTTCAACTCGCTCAGCATGCGCTCCTCATGCACGACCTTGTCCCCCTTGAGCTGAAGACGGATCAGCTCTTCGGTCGCCAACGCGCCGATGAACAGGTTGTGGTCCCAGGCGGTGAAGGTCGGGTTGTCGTAGAAGGCCATGCCACTGATACCTGGCGACTTCTCCCACACGTGGTGGGGGTCCTGCATGCCCTCGACGTGCTTGCCTTGAGCCTCGGGGATCGGTTGGCCGGAGTAATTGATGCCATGGGTGGCGATCGGCCAACCGTAGTTCTTGCCGGCTTGCGGAATATTGATCTCGTCGCCACCGCGCGGGCCGTGTTCGTGGGTCCAGATCTTGCCGGTCCACGGGTTCAGTGCGGCGCCTTGCTGGTTGCGGTGGCCGAATGACCAGATTTGCGGCTTGACGTTGTCCTGGCCCACGAACGGGTTGTCCTTGGGCACTTCACCGTCAGGCAGGATGCGCACCAGCTTGCCCTGCAGCTTGTCCAGATCCTGAGCGGTGGCGCGCTGGTTGTTCTCCCCCAGGGCGATGAACAAGAAGCCGTCACGGTCGAATACCAGGCGCGAGCCGAAGTGATTGCCCTCAGACAGCTTGGGCGTCTGACGGAAAATCACCGTGAAGTGCTCCAGGCGCGTGCGGTCTTGGGACAACTGTCCACGCCCGACAGCGGTGCCGGCCTTGCCATCGTCACCGACCTCGGCGAAGGAGAGATACACCGTGCGGTCCTTGGGGAAACTCGGCGACAGCACCACATCGAGCAAGCCGCCCTGCCCTTCGTACCAGACCTTGGGCACGCCTGAAATCGCCGGCCCCACCTTGCCGTCGGCGCTGATGATGCGCAGGTTGCCCGGCCGCTCGGTCACCAGCATGTCGGTGCCGCCCGGCAGGAACGCCAAGGCCCAAGGCTGGCGCAGCCCTTGAGCTACAGTATTGACGATCAGTTCGCCGTCTTCGCTGGGCAGGCGCTGTTCGCTGGCAGCATGGGCCAGCAGAGGAAACAGGGCGGCGGCGGTAAGGGTGGTCAACACACGTGGCAGCATGCTCGGTTCCTTCGAGTGAGAGGTTCACAGTGGGGGGCTAGCGGGATGTTCACAGCGGGGGATTCAAGGCGCGCGCGGCGTGTCACGCGGCGGGCGGGTGGGCTCCAGGTTGGGCGTGCGTTGCTCGCGGCGCAGGTTGTCGCCGTTGCCGACCCCACGGTTGTCGAGGGTCGGCGGGGCGAAGCGCGGCTGAGTCGACGGGCCGCGCGGCGCTGGCACGGCCGGCGCGCTGCCCTGACGGCTGTTGGGATTAGCGCGTTGGATCGGGCTTGTATAGGGGTTGGCGGTGGGTGAATGAATGCGTTCGTTGGCAGCCACCTGCAGGTGGCCAGCGAAGGTGGCGGCAGGCAAGCTGACCATGAAACTGAACAACAGCGCTGGCAGTGCTTTAAGACGCATACTCCACCTCGTGTGCGAAAAATCGTGCTCAGAAGGTTGGAGGACGGAAACGTCGACAGGTTCGGTGGAAAAGCCTTCGAGATCGAGTGGCGATGATTCGTGATGTTTCAAACGTCCGGCGTCCTCGGCGGATGCTCAGCACGTGTGCAGGGGCGCCTTGTGCAGTTTCGCCTTGAAGATCCGCTGCTCGGATCCGGCGATGGCTGGCCACGGGCCTTGCAGGCGAGCCCGTGGGCTAGCGCGATGCCGAGACGCTGCGCAGTACGTGCATGGGTGGCTGGTCAGGCCGCGCCGGTGGCGCTGCAGTACAGCGCACGGCCCTGCATTGTTGCCAATGCAGGGCCGTGCGCAGGTCGGGTTGTCAGAGGGCCGTCTGCAGAACAGGCTCAGGTCCGCTCGGCACCTTCAAACCACGCCAGCTTGTCGCGCAGTTGCACCACCTCCCCGACGATCACCAGGGTGGGGGCATGCACTTCATGGCGCGCCACCATGTCGGGAAGATCGGCCAGAGTGCCGGTGAATACCCGCTGATTGCGCGTGGTGCCTTGTTGCACCAGCGCAGCCGGCGTCGTGGCAGCGCGGCCATGGGCGATCAGCTCGGCGCAGATGGTCGGCAAGCCGACCAGGCCCATGTAGAACACCAGGGTCTGGTTGGGCGCCACCAAGTCATTCCACGGCAGGTTGCTGCTGCCATCTTTCAAGTGCCCGGTGACGAAGCGCACCGATTGTGCGTGGTCACGGTGGGTCAAGGGAATGCCAGCATACGAAGAACAACCGCTGGCGGCGGTAATGCCCGGCACCACCTGGAAGGGAATGCCATGCTCAGCCAGCTCTTCGATCTCCTCTCCGCCGCGCCCGAAAATGAACGGATCGCCGCCTTTCAAGCGCAGCACCCGCTTGCCCTGGCTGGCCAGCTCGACCAGCAGACGGTTGATCTGGTCCTGCGGCACGGCATGCTCGGCACGGCGTTTGCCCACATAGATACGTTCGGCATCGCGCCGGCACATATCGATGATTTCGGGTGTCACCAGACGGTCATACAGCACCACATCGGCCTGCTGCATCAAACGCAGGGCACGGAAGGTCAGCAGGTCCGGGTCACCGGGACCGGCCCCGACCAGGTACACCTCGCCGCCTTTCTGCGCCGGTGCGCCTTCGACCTTCTCGCGCAGCAGACGCTCGGCTTCTGCACCCTGGCCCGCCAGTTGGCGCTCGGCGATCGGGCCCTGGAACACGTCTTCCCAGAAACCACGACGCTGATTGACGTCCGGGTAGAGCGTTTTGACCCGATGGCGGAAACGCGCAGCGAGCCCGGCCAGCTCGCCGTAGGCAGCTGGAATCCAGGTTTCCAGCTTGGCCCGGATCAGCCGCGCCAGCACCGGCGCGTCGCCACCGCTGGACACGGCCACCACCAGCGGTGAACGGTCGACGATGGCAGGGAAAATCACAGTGCACAGCGCTGGGGCGTCGACCACATTGACCGGCAGGCTGAGCGCCTGGGCATCGCTGGACACCTGCGCATTGAGGGGCGCATCGTCCGTGGCCGCGATCACCAGGCGGCAGCCGTCCAGGTCGCTGACCTGATAGCCGCGCAGCCGAACTTCACCGCCGCCCGCCGCGACCATCTCGCGCAGTTGGGGATCGACCTCAGGCGCGACGACACGCAGCTCGGCACCGGCATCGGCGAGCAGACGAGCTTTGCGCAAGGCAATCTCGCCACCCCCGACCACCAATACCCGACCGCCCTGCAGCTTGTGGAACAGCGGCAGGTAATCCATTTAGCGGATGACCTCAACGCCGCCCATGTAGGGCTTGAGCACCTCAGGCACACGAATCGAGCCGTCGGCTTGCTGGTAGTTCTCCAGCACCGCGACCAACGTACGGCCCACGGCCAGGCCCGACCCGTTGAGGGTATGCACCAGCTCAGGCTTGCCGGTTTCCGGGTTGCGCCAGCGCGCGCCCATGCGGCGAGCCTGGAAGTCACCGCAGTTGGAGCAGGAGCTGATCTCGCGGTACTTGCCCTGGCTGGGCACCCAGACTTCCAGGTCGAACGTCTTCACGGCGCTGAAACCCATGTCGCCGGTGCACAGGGCCAGTACGCGATACGGTAATTCCAGGGCTTGCAGCACACGCTCGGCGTTGCCGGTCAGGCTCTCCAGCGCGTCCATGGAGGTCGCCGGCGCAACGACCTGCACCATCTCGACCTTATCGAACTGGTGTTGGCGAATCATCCCGCGGGTATCGCGGCCCGACGCGCCAGCTTCACTGCGGAAGCACGGCGTGTGCGCCACCAGTTTCAGCGGCAGTTGCTTGGCATCGAGGATCTCCCCGGCCACCAGATTGGTCAGCGACACTTCGGCGGTAGGGATCAGGTAGAAGTCGGGCTCACCTTCACGGGTGATCTTGAACAGGTCTTCTTCGAACTTGGGCAGTTGACCGGTGCCTTGCAGCGCCGGCGCCTGGACCAGGTACGGGGTGTAGGCCTCTTCGTAGCCATGCTCGCTGGTATGCAGGTTGATCATGAACTGCGCCAGCGCGCGGTGCAGGCGGGCAATAGGACCGCGCAACACCGCAAAACGCGCGCCGGACAATTTGGCCGCCGTCTCGAAATCCAGGCCGCCGCTGACTTCGCCCAAGGCAACATGATCCTTGACCTCGAAATCGAAGTCGGCAGGCGTGCCCCAGCGGCGCACTTCGACGTTCTCGTCTTCGTCAGCGCCGACCGGAACGCTGGCGTCCGGCAGGTTGGGGAGTGTCAGCAGGATGCCGTCGAGCTCGGCCTGGATGGCGTCGAGTTCGGTCTTGCCGTCGGCCAGTTCGCCCGCCATGCGCTCGACGTCAGCCATCAACGGGGCGATGTCTTCACCCTTGGCCTTGGCGTGGCCGATCGACTTCGAGCGGGCGTTGCGCTCGGCCTGCAGCTGTTCGGTACGGGTCTGCACCGACTTGCGGCGCTCTTCCAGCGATTCGATGCGCGCGACATCCAGGCTGAAGCCACGGGTGGACAGGCGGTCCGCCACGTCCTGGAGTTGGCCGCGTAACAGTTTGGCATCGAGCATAGCGTTCTCTCGTTATGTAATAGGTTGATTCAGAGCCGGGTCAGGGCCAGCCCAGCCCAGGTGGCGAGCAGCCCGCCCACCACACTGAGGCTGGTGTAACCCAGCGCCAGGGCAATTTGCCCGCTTTCGAGCAGGCGCACGGTGTCTAGCGAAAAAGAGGAAAACGTTGTCAGGCCGCCGAGAAAACCGACGATCAGGCCAGCGCGCAACTCTACCGGCACCGTGGGTTTGAGCAGAAACAGCCCATACAACAAGCCGATCAGCAGGCACCCGAGCAGATTGACGGCCAGGGTGCCCACGTAGAAATGCTTGGGCCAGTGCGCAACCACCCAGTTGCCGGTCGCGAAGCGCAACAGTGTACCGGCGATACCGCCGGCGGCAACGGCTGCGATCAAGGCAATCACGGTTTTCTCCGCTGGCGGGGGCTGCTGCGGTCAAGTTCGGCCAGATGGCGCAGCTTCTCGCCGATCTTCAGCTCAAGCCCCCGCGGCACTGGCTGGTAGTAGACGCGCGGCGCCAATTGCTCTGGAAAATAATCTTCGCCGGCAGCAAAGGCGTCGGGCTCATCGTGGGCGTAACGGTATTCGTCGCCATAGCCCAGTTGCTTCATCAGCTTGGTGGGGGCGTTGCGCAGGTGCAGCGGCACCTCGAGCGAGCCGTGTTCGGCCGCCTCGCGCATGGCACGCTTGAAGCCGGTGTACACCGCATTGCTCTTGGGCGCACAGGCGAGATAGGTGATGGCCTGTGCCACCGCCAGCTCACCCTCGGGGCTGCCCAGACGCTCCTGCACATCCCAGGCCGCCAGGCACAGGCCCAGCGCACGCGGGTCAGCGTTGCCGATGTCTTCGCTGGCCATGCGCACCACGCGCCGGGCGAGGTACAGCGGGTCGCAGCCGCCGTCGAGCATGCGCGCGAACCAGTACAGCGCGGCATCCGGGCTGGAGCCACGGACCGATTTGTGCAGCGCCGATATCTGGTCGTAGAACGCCTCGCCACCCTTGTCGAAACGTCGACGGCTGTCGCCCAGCAGGCTCTGCAGCATCTGCACGTCGATGGCGTCGCCATCTTCGGCAAGGTCGGATGCGTTTTCGAGGAAGTTGAGCATGCGCCGGCCATCGCCATCGGCGGCGGCCAGCAGCATCTGGAAGGCCTCGTCACCCACGCGCAGCCTGCGCTTGCCCAAACCACGTTCTTCGCTCAAGGCGCGGTCGACCAGCTTGCGCAAGGCCACTTCGTCGAGGCTCTTGAGCACATACACCCGCGCCCGCGACAGCAACGCGTTGTTGAGTTCGAAAGAGGGGTTTTCGGTGGTGGCGCCGATGAAGATCAGCGTACCGTCCTCGACGAAAGGCAGGAAGGCATCCTGCTGAGACTTGTTGAAGCGGTGGACCTCATCGACGAACAAAATGGTGCGTCGCCCGTATTGCGCCGCCTGTTGGCGGGCCACTTCCACCGCTTGGCGAATTTCCTTCACGCCCGCCAGCACCGCCGATACGGTTTCGAAGTGAGCGTCACAGAACTGTGCCAAGAGCCGCGCCAAGGTGGTTTTGCCGACCCCGGGCGGGCCCCAGAAGATCATCGAATGCAGAGCACCCTGCTCCAGCGCCTCACGCAGCGGCTTGCCGCGGGCCAGCAAATGCTCTTGCCCGACATACTCATCCAGGCTGGCCGCGCGCATACGGGCGGCCAGGGGCTGAGCGACGGGTTCGCTGCGAAACAGGTCCATGATGAACTTGGGTTACTCCTGGATAATGTCCGCGCCTTTCGGAACATCGAAGCGGAAGCGGCTGTCGGGCACTGGCTGGTTGGCCTTGACCCCGTTGAACAGGATGTTGGTGCGCTGGCCAACGCTGTCGATCAGCTGCATGTCGTTGATCAGGCCCTTGCGGAACGACACGCGCAGCGAATCGAACAGGGTGTCCTTGGTCTTGGGCTTGAGGGTGAAATCCATCACTTCGCCCTGCTCCTTGGAGGTGATGTCGAAGCTCTGGCTGATTTTCGACACGTCGCCGGACAGCAGCAGAGCGGGGGTCTGGTTCAGGCGCACATCAAGCTTCTTGATGGTGGCCTGCTCGAGGTCCGGGTCCCACAGGGTGACTTTTTGCCCATCGGACACCACCACCTGTTCCTGTGGCGCATCGGTGTGCCAGTAGAACAGGCCAGGCCGTTTGACCGTCATCTTGCCCGTGGTCTCCTGCAGGCTGGTGCCACCGGCATCCAGGGTCAGCTGAGAGAAGCTGGCATCGATGGTTTGCGACTGCTCCAGCAACTGGGTCAGGCGGGTGACATCCTGCTCGCCGGCCAGGGCAGGCAGGGCGGCGGCGGTCAGGGCAGAAACCAACAGCATGCGAATCGCGCGCATGGAAATCCTCGTCGAACAGTGAATGGGCCGGACGCCGCACGGGCGACCAGCAGGTTGATCATCAATCGCGCGGGCCACCCGGGGCAATCACTTCCCGCGAGCCGTTGGTGTTCATGGGAGTGACCACACCGGCCATCTCCATGGATTCGATCATTCGCGCGGCGCGGTTGTAGCCGATCTTGAGCTTGCGCTGCACTGCGGAGATGGACGCCCGGCGGCTTTCCAGCACGAACTGCACGGCTTCGTCGTACAACGCGTCGGTTTCGGCATCATCGCTGTCGCCGCCACTGCCACCCTCGAATCCGCTGCCGGCCTCTTCAACGCCATTGAGAATGTCGTCGTTGTAGTCCGGCGCGCCACGCAGCTTCCAGGCCTCGACCACGCGGTGCACTTCGTCATCGGAGACGAAGGCACCATGCACACGGATCGGCAGGCTGGTGCCTGGGGGCATGTAGAGCATGTCACCGTGACCGAGCAATTGCTCGGCGCCACCCTGATCGATGATGGTGCGCGAGTCGATCTTGCTCGACACCTGGAACGCCATGCGGGTCGGAATGTTGGCCTTGATCAGGCCGGTAATCACATCGACCGAGGGCCGCTGCGTGGCAAGGATCAGGTGAATACCCGCTGCACGCGCCTTCTGGGCGATCCGCGCGATCAGCTCTTCGACCTTCTTGCCGACGATCATCATCATGTCGGCAAACTCATCGACCACCACTACGATGGTCGGCAGCGTCTTCAAGGTCGGTGCTTCGTCATCCATGCTTTCACGGCGATACAGCGGGTCATGGATGACCTCACCGGCCGCTTCGGCATCCTTGATCTTGCGGTTGAAGCCAGCCAGGTTGCGCACGCCCATGGCAGCCATGAGCTTGTAGCGCCGCTCCATTTCGGCCACGCTCCAGCGCAGCGCGTTGGCGGCGTCTTTCATGTCCGTAACCACGGGGCAGAGCAGGTGCGGAATGCCTTCGTAAATCGACAATTCGAGCATCTTCGGGTCGATCATGATCAGCCGCGCGTCTTCGGGCCCGGACTTGAACAGGATCGACAGGATCATCGCGTTGACGCCGACCGACTTACCGGAACCAGTGGTACCGGCCACCAGCAAATGCGGCATCTTGGCCAGATCGGTGATCACCGGCTTGCCGCCGATGTCGTGGCCCAGGGCCAGGGCAACCGGCGATTTGGACTCATCGAACAGGCTCGAGGACAACACTTCGGAGAAGCGCACGATCTGCCGGTTCTCGTTGGGGATCTCGATGCCGACGGTGGTTTTGCCGGGAATCACCTCGACCACCCGCACACTGGTCACGGCGATCGAACGCGCCAGGTCCTTGGCGAGGTTGGAAATACGGCTGACCTTGACGCCGGCGGCCGGTTGAATTTCGTAGCGGGTGATCACCGGGCCCGGGTGGATCGAGTCAACGGTGACCTCAACGCCAAATTCCTTGAGCTTGATTTCCAGCAGGTTGCCGACGCCTGCGAGGGATTCAGGCGAATATTCGATCTTCTTCTCTTCGGCAGGGTCAAGAATCGAGATCGGCGGCAGGGTGCCCTTCACCGCGCTGTCGACGAACTGCTGAACGGGTTTTTCTGTGCTGCGCTTGTTCAGCTCAGGCGCCCTGATGGGCTCCTTGCTGGCGGGCGGCATGATGACCGGCGCGCTGCGCACTTCGCGCGCAGCAGTCGGCGCTGGCACCGGTGCCGGCCTGGCGGGAGCAGCAATCGGTGCTGGCGCAGGCGCCAGCGCCGGCTCACGCTCGACCACACGCTCACGCACTTCGCGGGCTTTGACAGGCTCGCGCTTGAGCACAGGCGCGGCGCTCAACACCGGCTCATCCACTTCGCGCAGTTGCGCAACCAGGCGCTTGCGCTCGCTGCGTGCTTCCCACCAACGGCGGGTGGCGCCTTGCAGCAACTCGAACAGGTCGAGGGTCAGCTTGCCGGTCATGTCCATCACCTTGAACCACGACAGGTCGGTGAACACGGTGAGGCCGAAGAGGAACAGCGCGATGAACAGCAGCGTGCTGCCTTGTACGTTGAGCAGGCTGCGGGCCAGCTCACCCAGGCCTTCCCCCAACGCGCCGCCTGCGGCGAATGGCAGGCTGGCCGAAGGGTGGAAATGAATGTGTGCCAGGGCAGCGCCTGACAGCACCAGAAACACCAGGCCGATCAGGCGCCAGGAGAACAGCCAACCACTCCACTGCCAGGGCTGATGGCGCTCGCGGAAGATCTGCCAGGTCTTGATCGCCAGCAGCAGGGGGAAGATGTAGGCGAAGTACCCCAGCACCATGAACATGATGTCGGCCAGGTACGCCCCGGCCCTGCCGGCAGCGTTCTGCACCTGATCGAGGTTGCTGGTATGGCTGAAACCCGGATCGGCGGCGTCGAAGGTCAGCAGCGCCATCCACAGATAGAGGCACAGCGCGCCAACAGCGATCAGCGCACCTTCCTTGAGCCGGTAATGCATCTGCTGGCGCCACTGGGGCACGGGCAAAGGGGTCGAGGTTGCGGTGGTTTTTTTCAAAACGCCTGTATTCCTGCGCGTAGTGCGCGTCCAGTAGTGTTCGGCCTGGACAGTGGCCAATAGTCACTACTTTTTAACATTACTGTCCCACAGCTGCCACGCCAGCTAACCGCAGCGGCATGAACGGGGATCGGTTTCCAATGGCGCCAATTTGAGCACGCATTGCCTTGCGTGACAAAGGCTTATGCTGTGTTTTTGCACAGGTGTGACAGCAAATGTCCCCAATGGTGCCAGCTAGCTCGCGGATGTGGGAAAAAACCCGGCGCAGAGCCTTGAAACCGCCATTTGCGCGGCCGTTGACCTGAATCGCCTGGCGCGCCATGCTGATAGCCACTCCCCTCCCCCACCGCCTCGACGACCATGCTGACCTGGCTCAAACGCGATTCATGCACGTTCCCGGCGCTGAGCAAAGCGCTGCGCGAACCCAACGGCCTGCTGGCCGCCGGAGGCGACCTGAGCCCCGCTCGCCTGGTTGCCGCTTACCGGCACGGCTGCTTCCCGTGGTACCAGGACGGCCAGCCGATCCTCTGGTGGTCGCCAGATCCTCGCACCGTGCTGTTTGCCGATGAGTTGCGGGTCTCGCGCTCGTTGGCCAAGCTCATGCGCCAAGGGCATTACAAGGTCTCGTTCGACACCGACTTTGCCGCCGTTATTCAAGCCTGCGCGGCACCGCGCAGCTATACCGACGGCACCTGGATCACCGAGCCCATGCAAGCGGCGTATTGCCAGCTGCATGCCGCGGGCATCGCCCATTCGGTCGAGGTGCGCGCCGACGGCGAGCTGGTCGGCGGCCTGTATGGGCTGGCCATCGGCCGGCTGTTTTTCGGCGAGTCGATGTTCAGCCGGGCCGACAACGCATCCAAGGTGGGTTTTGTCACCCTGGTCCAGCACCTGCGGGATGCAGGCTTCGTGCTGATCGATTGCCAGATGCCCTCGCAACACCTGCACAGCTTCGGCGCCCGCGCGATCAGCCGGGACCATTTTGGCGATTACCTCAGCCAACACCTCGACCAACCCAGTTCCATGTGCTGGGCCGAGGCAGCACAGTCCTGAGGGCTGGCTTACACTCACAGGCACTGCACACCCACACACAGGAGGGGGGTTGACCATGACCGAGCTGGCACGTCTGAGGTTCTATGCCACTCAGCCGCACTCCTGCAGCTACCTGCCCAACGAACAGGCCACCACACTGTTTCTCGACCCGAGCCAGCCGATGGATGTGCATGTGTACGCCGATCTCTCGGACATGGGCTTTCGGCGCAGCGGCGATCACCTGTATCGGCCGCATTGCCAGCAGTGCAGCGCCTGCGTGCCCGCACGCATCCCTGCGGCGCGCTTTGCGCCCAACCGCCAGCAACGGCGCATCCTTACCCGCAATCAGGACCTGCAGGTCGCGCCCGTTCGCCCCACGTTCACTGAAGAATATTTCGACCTCTACCGCCGCTACATCGAACAGCGCCACGCCGATGGCGACATGTTTCCGCCCAGCCGTGAGCAATTCACCACATTCCTGGTCCGCGACCTGCCGTTTTGCTGGTTCTATGAGTTTCGCCTGCAGGGCCGCCTGCTCGCGGTTGCCGTCTGCGACCTGCTGCCTAACGGCCTGTCGGCGGTGTACACCTTCTACGATCCCGACGAGGAGCGCCGCAGCCTGGGGCGCTTCGCCATCCTCTGGCAAATCGCTGAAACCCTGCGGCAGAATCTTGAAGCGGTGTACCTCGGTTACTGGATCAAGAACTGCAAGAAAATGAACTACAAGACTCAATACCGGCCCATTGAGCTGCTGATTAACCAGCGCTGGGTCACCCTTAACTGAAAGCAGTGGCTGCAATTGCACTTTTGCGGCATAATCCACGCCACTTTTTTGCCCGTTGCACGTATGCAGCGGGCGCTTCACTGAATACCGAGGGCTCTACTGCATGTCGAAAGAAGACAGCTTCGAAATGGAAGGTACTGTCGTCGACACCCTGCCCAACACCATGTTCCGCGTGGAGTTGGAAAACGGGCACGTCGTGACCGCGCACATCTCCGGAAAGATGCGCAAGAACTACATCCGAATTCTCACGGGTGACAAAGTGCGCGTCGAACTGACGCCCTACGACCTGAGCAAAGGCCGCATCACCTACCGTGCGCGCTAAACCTCAGACATGAAAAAGCCCGGCCAATGTGCCGGGCTTTTTCATGGGCGCTGAACCGGGATCGCCAGGCGATCCCGGACCGCTTACGCCACCTCTGCGGTTGTCTCGAAGTCAAACACCAACTCACCGTCGCGCAACTCGACGTGAACCACACCGCCGTGATCGGCCAGCTCGCCGAACAGGATCTCTTCGGCCAAGGGCCGCTTGATCTTGTCCTGGATGAGTCGAGCCATCGGACGCGCACCCATCTGCACGTCGTAGCCGGAAGTCGCCAACCAACCCCGTGCCTCGTCGCTGACTTCCAGCAACACCCGCTTGTCTTCCAACTGCGCCTGAAGCTCGATGAGGAACTTGTCGACGATGCTCTTGATGGTCTCGTGGGAAAGACGACCAAACTGGATGATGGTGTCCAGACGGTTGCGGAACTCTGGCGTGAAGCTCTTGCGAATCACCTCCATGGCATCGGACGCATGGTCCTGATGGGTGAAACCGATCGAGGCCCGCGCCGCTGTTTCAGCACCGGCGTTGGTGGTCATGATCAGGATCACGTTACGGAAGTCTGCCTTGCGCCCGTTGTTGTCGGTCAGCGTCCCGTGGTCCATGACCTGCAGGAGCAGGTTGAAGACTTCCGGGTGGGCCTTCTCGATTTCATCGAGCAGCAACACACAATGGGGCTGTTTGGTGATCGCTTCGGTCAGCAGACCGCCCTGATCGAAACCGACATACCCGGGCGGCGCACCGATCAGACGCGACACGGTATGGCGCTCCATGTACTCGGACATGTCGAAACGCACCAGCTCGACGCCCATCGCCTTGGCCAGCTGCCGCGCAGCTTCCGTCTTGCCCACCCCGGTAGGGCCGGCGAACAGGAACGAACCCACCGGCTTGTCTGGGGCCTTCAGACCGGCACGGGACAGCTTGATGGCCGTCGCCAGCGCATCGATGGCCGGATCCTGGCCGAACACCGTCAACTTCAGGTCACGCTCAAGGTTGCGCAGCAGTTCCTTGTCGGAGCTGGTGACATGTTTTGGCGGGATGCGCGCAATCTTCGCGACGATGTCTTCGACCTGCTCCACCTCGATACGCTTGACGCGATTGGCCTCGGGCTGCAGGCGCTGATACGCCCCTGCTTCATCGATGACATCAATGGCCTTGTCCGGCATGTGCCGATCATTGATGTAGCGCGCGGCCAATTCCGCTGCAGCGCGCAGCGCTTCGTCGCTGTACTCGATGTTGTGGTGGCTCTCGAATCGCCCCTTCAGGCCGCGCAGAATGCCGATGGTGTCTTCGACCGATGGCTCGGACACATCGACCTTCTGGAAACGCCGCGCCAATGCACGGTCCTTTTCGAAGATGCCACGAAATTCCTGGAAGGTCGTCGAGCCGATGCAACGGATATCGCCCGATGACAGCAGCGGCTTGAGCAGGTTGGAGGCATCCATCACCCCACCTGAGGCTGCACCGGCACCGATGATGGTGTGGATCTCATCGATGAAGAGAATGGCCTGAGGGCGCTTGCGCAGTTCCCCGAGCAACGCCTTGAAACGCTTCTCGAAGTCGCCGCGGTATTTGGTACCCGCCAGCAGCGCACCCAGGTCGAGCGAGTAGACCACGCTCTGGGCCAGCAGATCAGGGACCTGACCATCGACAATGCGCTTGGCCAGGCCTTCGGCGATGGCCGTTTTGCCAACGCCCGCCTCGCCCACCAGCAAGGGGTTGTTCTTGCGCCGGCGAGCCAGGATCTGGGCTACACGCTCTACCTCGGATTCGCGACCCACCAAAGGGTCGATCCGCCCTTGGCGAGCCTGTTCGTTGAGGTTGCTGGCATAAGCATCGAGCGGATTGCTCGAACTGCCGGTCTCGCCGCCTTCCTCATCCTGCATTTCCTGCTCGCCATCGGCGCTCGGACCGTGGCCCGGCACCTTGGAGATGCCATGGGCGATGAAATTGACGACATCGATCCGAGCCACGCTTTGTTGCTTGAGGAGGAATACCGCCTGGCTTTCCTGTTCGCTGAAGATGGCGACCAGCACATTAGCGCCGGTGACCTCACGCTTGCCGGAACTCTGCACGTGGAATACCGCGCGCTGCAGCACACGCTGGAAGCCCAGGGTCGGCTGCGTTTCGCGATCTTCGTCGTGCACGGGAATCAGAGGTGTAGTGGAATCGATGAACTCTTGCAGGTCGTGCTTGAGCTTGTCGAGATTGGCGCCGCAGGCGCGCAGAACGGTTGCGGCAGCGTCGTTGTCAAGCAGCGCCAACAGCAGGTGTTCGACGGTCATGAATTCATGACGTTTCGAACGAGCCTCCTTGAAGGCCAGATTGAGGGTGACTTCGAGCTCGCGGTTTAACATAGCTTCACCTCATACCCAAGTGGTCGGCGATTAACCGTCCTTCTCGATTTCACAGAGTAGCGGATGCTGGCTTTCCCTGGCGTACTGGTTGACCTGCATGGCCTTGGTTTCGGCGATGTCGCGGGTAAACAGGCCGCATACTGCTCGTCCTTCGGTGTGGACGGTCAGCATGATCTTGGTCGCCAACTCTCGATTGAGATTGAAAAACGTCTCGAGCACCTCGACGACGAAATCCATTGGTGTGTAGTCATCGTTGAACAAAACCACCTTGTACATCGGTGGTGCCTGCAGAGCAGGCTTGGCCTCCTGGAGGGCGAGACCGGAAGCATCGTCCTCCTGCTCGTGTGGGGGATCCTGATTGAATGTTAGACGAATCTGACTGTGTGCATGCATGGAAAGAAATTCATCACATCGGCAGGTTTAAATGAAGGTCGACTACCCGAAACAGCCCGGTGACGCGCCGCTGAAGCGTCCTTGACTAATGGCTAAACGGTGTTACAACAAATAGTGACCCACCGTGTTCGATAAAGCTCCGCGCAGTCAACCGGATTTTTTTCGCAAGATCTGTATGCGGATACCGAGAATGATACTCCAGCCATGGGGTTCTTTGCAGAGGTACGTAGGGATGGCGACTGGCAAAGTCAAGTGGTTCAACAATGAAAAGGGTTACGGCTTCATAAATGAAGACGGTCGGACTGAAGACGTGTTCGTTCATTACTCGAAGATTCGGATGGACGGCTTCAAAACGCTCAAAGCGGGCCAGCAGGTGATATTCGACATCATTCAGGCCCCAAAGGGTCTGCATGCCGAGAACATCCTGATTCACTCGAACGATGCCTCCCCCATCGATGCACCCCAGTGCCTCACCCAGCACCATCATCTCGAAGTGTGACCCTCTGAGCGACCTGCTCGCCTGAGCAGGAGCGCCTCACGTCGCAACCGCCTCCCGCTTGTCGGTCATCGCTGCGCCATCGCATCGCCCCGGCGCCGCTGCCCTGCGACAACACACCACATTGCCCCTACATCTTTGGTCTTATATGCAGGCTGATATCACTCAGCCTTGCTGATTAGGCCGGAGGGTTTGATATACTCCGACGCTGACCGTAGGGTCACCGGGGCGAACCCTAGGAATATGCGGCTCGCTCCACCTCCGGGACCGGCCTGCAAGGGCCGTGAGCCTGGGACAAGCCTGACGTGTTACCGCACGCCAGCATTGACGCTCGAATGATGCATCCACCATCACCGCTCGCGGCCGCTCGACCGCGCCTTCGCAGGGCGCAGCGCCTACCCAGCGCACTTCGAGACTCGGGCTCGCGCAGCAACACAGAGAGTTAACCCGCATGCCCACCCGTTCCAAGATCATCTATACCTTCACCGACGAAGCCCCTGCCCTCGCCACCTATTCACTGCTGCCGGTCATCGAAGCGTTCACCGCTTGTGCCGACATCACTGTCGAAACCCGCGACATCTCCCTGGCAGGCCGTATCCTCGCGGCATTCCCGGAACAACTGGGCGCCGAGAAACACGTAGGCGATCACCTGGCGGAACTGGGCCAATTGGCAACCACTCCTGAAGCCAACATCATCAAGCTGCCGAACATCTCTGCCTCGGTCCCGCAACTCAAGGCCGCGGTCAAGGAACTGCAGGCTCAGGGCTACGACATCCCCGACTACGCTGACGAGCCCAGCACCGACGCCGAGCAGGAATCGCGCGCGCGCTATGACCGCATCAAAGGCAGCGCCGTGAACCCGGTGCTGCGCGAAGGCAACTCCGACCGCCGCGCGCCGCTCTCGGTCAAGAACTATGCCCGCAAGCACCCGCACAAGATGGGCGCCTGGGCGGCCGACTCGAAATCCCATGTGTCCCACATGACCCAAGGCGATTTCTACGGCAGTGAAAAGGCTGCCCTGATCGAAGCCGATGGCGCGGTACGCATCGAACTGGTCGGCAAAGACGGCACCACCACCGTCCTGAAGGAAAAAACCACGGTCAAAGCTGCCGAAGTGGTCGACTGCGCCACCCTGAGCCGCAAAGCCCTGCAAGCCTTCATCGTCGAGCAGATCGCCGATGCCAAGGCCGCCGGCGTGCTGCTTTCGGTGCACCTGAAAGCTACCATGATGAAGGTCTCCGACCCGATCATGTTCGGCATCATCGTCGAAGCGTTCTACGGCGAAGTCCTGAAGAAGTACGCCTCATCCCTGACCGATGTCGGTTTCAACCCGAACAACGGCATTGGCGACCTGTATGCCCGCATCAAGGACCTGCCGGCCGACCTGCAAACGCAGATCGAAGCCGACATGCAGGCGCTGTACGCCGAGCGTCCGGCCCTGGCCATGGTCAACTCCGACAAGGGCATCACCAACCTGCACGTGCCGAGCGACGTCATCGTCGACGCCTCGATGCCGGCGATGATCCGCGACTCGGGCAAGATGTGGAACGCCGCTGGCGAGCTGCAAGATGCCAAGGCGATCATTCCGGACCGCTGCTACGCCGGCATCTACCAGGCCACCATCGAAGACTGCAAGGCCAATGGCGCCTTCGACCCGACCACCATGGGCAGCGTACCGAACGTTGGCCTGATGGCGCAGAAGGCTGAAGAGTACGGCTCCCACGACAAGACCTTCCAGATCAAGGCCGATGGCGTGGTTCGCGTCGTCGACGGCAGCAGCAAGGTGATCCTGGAGCAGAACGTCGAAGCCGGTGACATCTTCCGCATGTGCCAGACCAAAGATGCGCCGATCCAGGACTGGGTCAAGCTGGCCGTCAACCGCGCCCGCCTGAGCGACACCCCGGCAGTGTTCTGGCTGGACCCTGCGCGCGCCCACGACGCGGTCATGATCAACAAGGTCGAGCAGTACCTGAAGGATCACGATACCGCTGGCCTGGACATCCGCATCCTGGAGCCGGTCGAAGCGATCAAGTTCTCGCTGGCACGCATCCGCGAAGGCAAGGACACCATTTCGGTGACCGGCAACGTGCTGCGCGACTACCTCACCGACCTGTTCCCGATCATGGAGCTGGGCACCAGCGCCAAGATGCTGTCGATCGTGCCGCTGATGAGCGGTGGCGGCCTGTTCGAGACCGGCGCTGGCGGCTCGGCACCCAAGCACGTGCAACAGCTGGTGGAAGAGAACTTCCTGCGTTGGGATTCGCTGGGTGAGTTCCTTGCCCTGGCCGCGTCGCTCGAACACCTGGGCAACACCTACGACAACGCCCGCGCCAACGTCCTGGCCAACACCCTCGACCAGGCCACCGGCAAATTCCTCGACACCAACAAGTCGCCTTCGCGCAAAGTTGGCGGGATCGACAACCGCGGCAGCCACTTCTACCTGACCCTGTACTGGGCCCAAGCGCTGGCTGCGCAGTCTGACGACACCGCACTGCAAGCGCGCTTCGCCCCGCTGGCCAAGGCACTGACCGAGCAGGAAGCGACCATCGTCGCCGAGCTGAACGCCGTTCAGGGCAAGCCGGCCGACATCGGTGGCTACTACGCACCGAGCCCGGAGCTCACCGCCAAGGTGATGCGCCCGAGCCAGACCTTCAACAGCGCCATCGCCGCGCTGTAAGGTTCAGCCCCAGCACCGCACGAACCCCGGCCACGCACCGGGGTTTGTGCGTTCTGCACACGCCCTTTCTGGAGCGATCAATGACCTGGCACCCGCACATCACCGTCGCCACCGTAGTCGAGCGCGATGGTCGCTTTCTCATGGTCGAGGAATTCAAGGCCGGCCTGCACGTGTTCAACCAGCCCGCCGGGCACCTGGAACCCAACGAAAGCCTGCAACAAGCAGCCCTGCGCGAAACCCTTGAAGAAACCGCCTGGGACGTCGAGCTGACGGGTGTGGTCGGCATCTACCTCTACACCGCACCGAGCAACGGCGTGACCTACCAGCGCATCTGTTTCGCCGCCCGCCCCGTTCATCACCACGCCGAGCGCCCGCTGGACAGCGATATCCAACGAGCCCTGTGGCTGAGCCGCGATGAGCTGCTGGCAGATCCCGCACGCTGGCGCAGCGAGCTGGTGCCGCGCTGCATCGATGACTACCTCGCCGGCCCGCTGCACAGCCTGGCCCTGCTGCGCGACTGACGCGCGACCGGCAGCCTGATAGAATCGGCCTTTTTTCCCTGATACACGCCGGTAATCATGACCAACCCAGCACGTAAAGACCCCGCCCAGACCCGCGTCATCGTCGGCATGTCCGGCGGCGTGGACTCCTCCGTTTCCGCCGTCCTGCTCATGCAGCAGGGCTACCAGGTGGAAGGGCTGTTCATGAAGAACTGGGAGGAAGACGACGGCACCGAGTATTGCACCGCCCGCGAAGACCTGGCTGACGCCCAGGCTGTGTGCGACCGCATCGGCATCACCCTGCACACGGCCAACTTCGCCGCCGAATACTGGGACAACGTGTTCGAGCATTTCCTGGAGGAATACAAGGCCGGGCGCACGCCCAACCCGGACATCCTCTGCAACCGCGAAATCAAGTTCAAGGCCTTCCTCGATTACGCGCTGTCGCTGGGCGCCGACCTGATCGCCACCGGCCATTATGTGCGCCGACGCGATACCGGTGAACGCACTGAACTGCTCAAGGGCCTGGACGCGAACAAGGACCAGAGTTACTTCCTGCACGCCGTCGGCGGCAGCGAGATCGCCCGCACCTTGTTCCCCGTGGGCGAACTGGAAAAGCCTGCCGTACGCGCGATTGCCGAGCAACACGGGCTGGCGACGGCCAAGAAAAAGGATTCCACCGGCATCTGCTTCATCGGCGAGCGCCGCTTCAGTGATTTTCTCAAGCAATACCTGCCGGCCCAGCCCGGCGAAATCCAGACCACCGACGGCGAGGTGATCGGCCAGCACCATGGCCTGATGTACCACACCATCGGCCAGCGCCAGGGCCTTGGGATTGGCGGCCTCAAAGATGCCGGCGATGAGCCGTGGTACGTGCTGGAGAAGGACCTGACGCGCAATGTGCTGGTGGTTGGCCAGGGCAACGAACATGCGTGGTTGTTCTCCCGCGCGCTGCTGGCCTCGGAAATCTTCTGGGTCAACCCCCTGGACCTCGCCGCCCCGCGCCGCCTGACCGCCAAGGTGCGCTATCGCCAGGGCGATCAGGGCTGCGTGCTGGAACGTACCGAATCGGGTTATCGCGCAGTCTTCGATGAGCCGCAGCGCGCCGTGACCCCCGGCCAGTCGGTGGTGTTCTACGACGGCGAGGTGTGCCTGGGCGGCGGCGTGATCGAAACGGCCGAGCCCTGGAGCCCGCGCGCATGAGCACGACCAAGGAGCAGTTGATTGCCCTGGGCGGTGTGTTCCAGGCAGCGGTACTGGTCGACCAACTGGCCCGCACCGGCCAGGCCAGCGAGGCCAACCTGGGCTGCATGCTCGGCAGCTTGCTGGTGCGCGACCCCAAGGACACCCTGGAAGTGTTCGGCGGTGACGACCTGAACCTGCGCGAAGGCTATCGCGCGCTGGTGGGCGCGCTGGAGCGCGATCCGGCCATCCTTCAGCGTGAGCCGTTGCGCTATGCCCTGTCGATGCTCGGACTGGAACGGCAACTGGCCAAGCGCGGCGACATGCTCGAGGTCATTGGCAAGCGCTTGCCGCAGATTCAGTCCCAGGCCGATCACTTCGGGCTGGTGCACGACAACGTGATCGCCTCCAGCGGCGCGCTGTACCAGGACACCCTCAGCACCTTGCGCCAGCGCATCCAGGTGCACGGCGACATGCGCTTCCTGCAGCAGGCCAACAACGCCTCGAAAATCCGCGCCTTGCTGTTGGCGGGCATTCGCGCGGCGCGCCTGTGGCGCCAGCTGGGCGGCCATCGCTGGCAGCTGGTGTTCAGCCGGCGCAAGCTGCTCAATGAACTCTATGACCTGATGCGCGCTTGATCCGAGCCTTGCGGATCCTCGACGGGCCCTGCGGCGGCGGCAAGACGGCCGGCGCCCGGCCTGCCTGACTCGGTACGGCCGGTCAGGCACGGCCAGTCAGGCGCGCCCCTGAGGCATCGCTCAACAGGATAGACCGCGGCCACGACCTTTGGTCCGCCGTGCCACCCAGGGCGCAATTTCATGTATGATATGCGCCCTCCAAAAGCCTGACTGTCCGAGAACACCCCATGCAGCTTTCCTCGCTCACTGCGGTTTCCCCTGTTGACGGCCGTTACGCCGGCAAAACCCAGGCCTTGCGCCCCATCTTCAGCGAATACGGCCTGATCCGTTTCCGCGCGCTGGTCGAGGTGCGCTGGCTCCAGCGCCTGGCCGCCCACCCGCAAATCGCCGAAGTGCCGGCGTTCTCGGCCCAGGCCAATGCGGTGCTCGATACCCTGGCCAGCGACTTCCAGCTGGCCCACGCCGAGCGCGTCAAAGAGATCGAGCGCACCACCAACCACGACGTCAAGGCCATCGAGTACCTGCTCAAAGAGCAGGCCGCGAAGCTGCCTGAGCTGGCCAAGGTGAGCGAGTTCATCCACTTCGCCTGCACCAGCGAAGACATCAACAACCTGTCCCACGCACTGATGCTGCGCGCTGGCCGTGACGAGGTGCTGCTGCCGCTGATGCGTCAGATCGCCGACGCCATTCGCGCCCAGGCCCATGCTCACGCCGAGGTGCCGATGCTCTCGCGCACCCACGGCCAGCCGGCTTCGCCGACGACCCTGGGCAAAGAGCTGGCCAACGTCGTCTACCGCCTCGAGCGGCAGATCGCGCAAGTGGCCGCCGTGCCACTGCTGGGCAAGATCAACGGCGCCGTGGGCAACTACAACGCCCACCTCTCGGCCTACTCGCAAATCGATTGGGAAGCCAACGCCCGCGCCTTCATCGAAGACGAGCTGGGGCTGCAGTTCAACCCGTACACCACGCAGATCGAGCCGCACGACTACATCGCCGAGCTGTTCGATGCCATTGCGCGCTTCAACACCATCCTCATCGACTTCGACCGTGACGTCTGGGGCTACATCTCGCTGGGCTACTTCAAGCAAAAGACCGTCGCAGGCGAAATCGGCTCTTCGACCATGCCGCACAAGGTCAACCCGATCGACTTCGAGAACTCCGAAGGCAACCTGGGGATCGCCAACGCGCTGTTCCAGCACCTGGCCAGCAAGCTGCCGATCTCGCGCTGGCAGCGCGACCTGACCGACTCCACCGTGCTGCGCAACCTGGGCGTGGGCTTCGCGCACAGTGTCATCGCCTACGAGGCCAGCCTCAAAGGCATCAGCAAGCTGGAGATCAACACCGCGCGCATCGCCGCCGACCTGGACGCCTGCTGGGAAGTGCTGGCCGAGCCGATCCAGACTGTGATGCGCCGCTTCAATATCGAGAACCCCTACGAGAAGCTCAAAGAGCTCACCCGTGGCAAAGGCATCACCCCAGAGGCGCTGCTGACCTTCATCGACGGGCTGGACATGCCCGCCGAGGCCAAGGCCGAGCTCAAGCAGCTGACCCCGGCCAGCTACATCGGTAACGCAGTGGCCCAGGCCAAACGCATCTAAGCGGCCCGTCGCGCCCAACGCCCGGCTTAGCCGGGCGTTTTTATTGGCGAACGAAAATCTCTTTCTTTCAATAGGTTGAACATGAATCCTGATACTCCACTGCAGCTGCTGGGCGGCCTGACGGCTCGTGAATTCCTGCGCGACTACTGGCAGAAGAAACCTCTGCTGGTACGTCAGGCCTTCAGCGACTTCGAGAGCCCGATCGAACCTGACGAGCTGGCCGGTCTGGCACTGGAAGAAGAAGTCGAATCGCGCCTGGTGCTCGAGCACGGCGAGCGCCCTTGGGAACTGCGCCGCGGCCCCTTCGCCGAGGACGCCTTCGCCAACCTGCCTGAGCGTGACTGGACCCTGCTGGTCCAGGCCGTGGACCAGTTCGTGCCGGAAGTGGCCGAGCTGCTGGAGCATTTCCGCTTCCTGCCCAGCTGGCGCATCGATGACGTGATGATCAGCTATGCGGCCCCCGGCGGCAGCGTCGGCCCACACTTCGACAACTACGATGTGTTCCTGCTGCAAGGCCACGGCAAGCGCAACTGGAAGCTCGGGCAGATGTGCGACAGCGACAGCGCGCTGCTCGACCACGCCGACCTGCGCATCCTGGCCGATTTCGAGCAGTCCGAAGAGATGGTTCTGCAGCCAGGCGACATGCTTTACCTGCCGCCGCGCCTGGCCCACTACGGCGTGGCCGAAGATGCCTGCCTGACCTACTCGGTCGGCTTCCGCGCCCCAAGCGCGGCCGAAGTGCTGACCCATTTCACCGACTTCCTCAGCCAGTTCCTGCCGGATGAAGAGCGTTACAGCGATGCCGACGCCCAGCCGGTCAGCGACCCGCACCAGATCCAGCACGACGCGCTCGACCGCCTCAAGGCCCTGCTGGCCGAGCACATGGGCGACGAGCGTCTGCTGTTGACCTGGTTCGGCCAATTCATGACCGAGCCACGCTACCCCGAGCAAGTGGCCGGCGAAGAGCTGAGCGACGCCGACCTGCTCGACGCGCTGGCACAAGGTGCCCTGCTGATTCGCAACCCGAGCGCACGCATGGCCTGGTCGGAAATGGACGCCGATCTGGTGCTGTTCGCCAGCGGCCAGAGCCGCCTGCTCTCCGGCCACCTGCGCGAACTGCTCAAGCTGATCTGCGCGGCCGACGCACTGCACACCGACAACCTCGGCCAGTGGCTTGAGGACGAGGAAGCCGTGCTGCTGCTCAGCCAGCTGGTCAAACAGGGCAGCCTGGGATTTGCCAATGAATAAGATCCGTGTGCGCCTGGCCGACTGGCAGCAGGACAACGCCGACATCCGTCGCATCCGCGACGCAGTGTTCGTCGCCGAGCAACAGGTGCCACCGGAGCAGGAATGGGACGCCGACGACCAGAGCGCGGTGCATTTTCTGGCGCTCGAAGGCGACTACCCGATCGGCACCGCGCGCCTGCTGGGCGACGGCACCATCGGCCGGGTATCGGTGCTCAAGGACTGGCGCGGGCTGAAGGTCGGTGACGCCCTGATGCAGGCGGTGATCGCCGAGGCCCACGTGCGTCAACTGGTTCCACAGAAGCTCAGCGCCCAGGTGCATGCCACGCCGTTCTACGAGCGACTGGGTTTTCACGTGGTGAGTGAGGAGTTTCTCGAAGTGGGCATCCCGCACGTGGACATGGTGCGCAACGGCGACGTCTGAAAAGTGCGCGAGCGGGCGCTGTTCAAGCGCCAGCTCGCGTGCAAGCCGGTAAGGATGACGCGGTTCACGGAATGAGCCGCGCCGCCCGAGCGGTCTTTGCGAGCGCGCCTGCGCCTGCAGGCCGTGCACCCCAGACCCAGCACCACTGCAGTGCGCGGCGCGCAAGCTTGCCTGCCAGGCGCCATACCCCGACCTTGACCACGGCAGTCGCGCGCCTGCTGCTCGCACACGCTGCCGGCCCGGCTACCCTTCAGATTCACAGGCCGCCTCTCCAAACGCTGCCTTGCAGACATAGAATCCTGTACATCCATCCAGATAAACCTTGCCTGCGCGCGCTGGCTTGCGCATCCTAGTGTCCATGATTGTCTGATGAAGCGTTACCCGCCATGCGCCTGTTTCTCTGCGAAAAACCCTCCCAGGCCAAAGATATCGCCAAGGTCCTCGGCGCCAACCGGCGCGGCGAGGGCTGCTGGCAAGGCAGTGACGTGTGCGTCACCTGGTGCATTGGCCACCTCTTGGAAACGGCCCCGCCCGACAGCTATGACGCGCGCTACAAGCGCTGGGTACTGGACGACCTGCCAATCATCCCCGACACCTGGAAAATGCTGGTCAAACCCAAGACCGCCAGCCAGTTCAAAGTGGTCAAACGCCTGCTCGGTGAAGCCCGCGAACTGGTGATTGCCACCGACGCGGACCGCGAGGGGGAAATGATCGCCCGCGAACTGGTCGAGCATTGCCGCTACCGCGGCCCCGTCCAACGCTTGTGGCTGTCGGCGCTGGACGACGCGTCCATCCGTAAAGCGCTGGGTCGCCTCTTACCGGGCCAAGACACCTTCAACCTGTATCACTCGGCACTCGGTCGCTCGCGGGCCGACTGGCTGATCGGCATGAACATGAGCCGTCTGTTCACCCTGCTCGGCCGGCAGTCCGGCTACCAAGGCGTGCTGCCCGTAGGCCGAGTGCAAACGCCCACATTGCGCCTGGTCGTGGACCGCGACCGGAGCATCGCGCAGTTCGTACCGGTGCCGTTCTGGGCCATCGAGGTACAGCTGGGCCATGCCGGGCAGTCATTCACCGCGCAATGGCGCGCGCCTGAGGCAACCTGCGACGAGCAAGGTCGCTGCCTGCAAGAGGGCCTCGCCCAGGCCGCCGCTGCCGCCATGCAAGCCGCAGGCGTGGCCCATGTCAGCAAGGTCGTGACCGAGCGTGTGCGTGAAGCTGCGCCCCTGCCCTTCGACCTCGGCACCTTGCAGGAGCTGTGCTCGAAGAAACTCGGCCTCGGCGCCCAGGAAACCCTCGACATCGCCCAGGCGCTCTACGAAACCCACAAGCTCATCACCTACCCACGCAGCGATTGCGGCTATCTGCCGTTGAGCCAGCACAGCGAGGCGGGAGCCATTCTTGCGGCCCTGCAGCGCGCCGATGCGGGCCTGGCCCCGCTGCAGCCGTACCTGGATGCCACGCGCCGCTCGCGGGCCTGGAATGACAGCAACGTTACCGCTCACCACGGTATCATCCCGACCGCTGCAGCCAGCGACCCTGCGCGCCTTGCGGCCAAGCACAAGGCTGTCTACACACTGATCCGCGCCCGCTACCTGGCGCAATTTCTGCCGCACCACGAGTACGACCGCACCCAGGCCGACTTCGACTGCGCCGGCCATGCGCTGCGCGCCGTGGGCAAGCAGATCGTCGAGCCCGGCTGGCGCCGCGCGCTGCCCGAGGCGCTGACGCCAGGCAAGGGCCGCGAACCGGTACCTGCGCAAATACTGCCGGCATTGCGCCAGGGCCAGGGGTGCACCGTGGAAAAAGTGCAGCTCAAGGACTTGTGGACCCAGCCACCCAAGCCTCTCACCGAGGGCGACCTGATCAAGGCCATGAAGAACGTCGCCAAGCTGGTCGATGACCCGCTGCTCAAGCAGAAACTCAAGGACACCACCGGCATCGGCACAGAGGCCACCCGTGCCAGCATCATCCAGGGCCTGCTTGACCGCGGCTACCTGAGCAAACAAGGCAAGGCGCTGGCGGCCACGCCTGCGGCGTTCGGCCTGATCGATGCAGTCCCACGTGCCATTGCCGACCCCGGCACCACGGCCATCTGGGAGCAGGCGCTGGACATGGTGCAGAGCGGCGAAATGACCCTTGAAGCATTCGTGACCCGCCAATCGGCGTGGATGACCAAGCTGGTGCAGCGTTGCGCGGGCTTGCGCATGGTCATCAGCGGCCCGCCGCAGGGGCCTGCCGGCAAGAGCCCGCCCTGGAAGAAAAAACGCGCCGCTAGCAAAGCCAAGGGCACCACCTCAGGGAAAACCGACAAACCCACCACGCCGCGGCAGCGTAGAAAGAAGGCAGTCGGCTGAGCGCGATGCCCTCAGTCAAATCGCGTCAAAACGCTACCGACCTAGGATGATCCTTGCGAGTAACGGCCCGCCGACCTGCGAGTCGACGCAGCAGTGCCTGGCAACCTTCGAGCGACGACGCGCCGGCATGCCCTCGACAACAACGCGCTGACAGCCACTCCTACCGCACCCACCCGGCTGCAACCACTTAGCAACTTGCCATTACTGACGCAGATCAGTATTAATCTACGCCGCCCAGGCCGACAACCGACCTTTTTGCGGCACATCATTCCCTGCAAGAATGAAATTTCCCTTTTCTGTTCGGTACGTATTCGCTATGTCCAAACGCCTGATGCCCTCGACCACTGCCTTGCAGTGCTTTGAAGCCGCTGCACGCCACTTGAGTTTCACGCGCGCAGCACAGGAGCTGCACCTGACCCAGAGCGCCGTCAGCAAGCAAGTCGCGCAGCTTGAGGACATGCTTTCCCATCCGCTGTTCGAGCGTATTCGTAGGCGTTTGCACCTGACTCCAGCCGGCGCGCTGTACCTGACCGAGGTGAACAAGATCCTCACCCAGATCGACATGTCCAGCCGCTACATCCTCAGTTACGGCGACGAAACCGAAGTGCTGCGCATCGCCACCCAGCCGACCTTCGGCGCGCGTTGGCTGGTGCCGCGCCTGCAGGGATTTGCCGATCAGTACCCGCGTATCAACCTGGATGTGCGCAACGAACTGGAGCCGTTCGACCTGGTGCAGGCCAAGGCCGACATTGCCTTCTTCTTCGGCCAGGGCACCTGGCCGGGTGCCACCTGCCTCGAGCTGTTCAGTGAAACCGTGGTGCCGGTGTGCGCCCCAACCTTGCTCAACAGCCACCGCTTCGACAGCGCCAGCGCGCTCACCGAGCACCGCTTGCTGCAGTGTGCGTCGCGCCCAGAAGCCTGGCACGAGTGGTTCCTGGGCCTGGGCCTGCACAGCCAGAACAGCTACCACGGCCTCCGCTTCGACACCTTCTACCTGTGCATCCGCGCCGCCATCGCCGGCTGCGGCATCGCCCTGATTCCGCGCTATCTGGTGGCCGAAGAACTGGCCGAGGGCAAGCTGGTGGTGGCCTGGGACCATCCCGTACCGAGCAACGGTCGGCACTTCATGGCCCATGCCGAGCACGCCGCACAAGTGCCCAAGGTGCGCGCATTCGTCGAGTGGATCGGCGAGCGGCTGGCAGCGGAGTGCTGATCGTCGACGTGCCTGGGTCATGCCTGGGGGGAATGACCGCAATCGGATAATTCGTTTGCGCGCAGGCTTGCCGACGCGCTTCGATAACGTCAAATTCGAACCCAGGCGTGCGCACAGATGAACCCGGACACTATCAGCCAATCCATTTCCATCGTTCACCCGATCATGCTGTCCCACGGCCGCAATGCCGAAGTCTGGGACAGCGAAGGCAAGCGCTACATCGATTTCGTCGGCGGCATTGGCGTGCTCAATCTGGGGCACTGCAACCCGGCCGTGGTCGAGGCGATCCGCGAGCAGGCCACACGCCTCACTCATTACGCCTTCAATGCCGCGCCGCACGCACCGTATGTGCAGGTCATGGAACGCCTCAGCCAGTTCGTTCCGGTGAGCTACCCGCTGGCAGGCATGCTCACCAACAGCGGCGCGGAAGCGGCGGAGAACGCACTGAAAGTGGTGCGTGGCGCCACCGGCAAGCGCGCCATCATCGCCTTCGACGGCGCCTTCCACGGGCGCACCCTGGCCACCCTCAACCTCAACGGCAAAGTGGCGCCGTACAAGCAGCGCGTCGGCGAGCTGCCAGGGCCGGTGTACCACCTGCCCTACCCCAGCGCAGACACGGGCGTTACCTGCGAAGAAGGCTTGAAGGCGCTGGAGCGGTTGTTCAGTGTGGAGCTTGCCGTGGAGGACGTTGCGGCGTTCATTCTGGAGCCGGTCCAGGGGGAAGGCGGCTTTCTCGCCATGGACCCGACCTTTGCCCAGGCGCTGCGGCGCTTGTGTGACAGTCACGGCATCCTGATCATCGCAGACGAGATTCAGTCGGGCTTTGGCCGTACCGGCCAGCGTTTCGGCTTTAGCCGCCTGGGCATCGAGCCCGACCTGCTGCTGCTCGCCAAGAGCTTGGCCGGGGGCATGCCACTGGGCGCGGTGGTCGGCCGGCGCGAGGTGATGTCGGCGCTGCCCAAAGGCGGCTTGGGTGGCACCTATTCAGGCAACCCGATTGCCTGTGCGGCGGCACTGGCCAGCCTGGAACAGATGACCGATGAAAACCTGTCGAGCTGGGGCGAGCGCCAGGCGCAGGCGATCCAGAACCGCTACCAGCGCTGGCAGGCCACCCGCCTGACCCCGTATCTGGGCCGGCTGACCGGTGTCGGCGCGATGCGCGGTATCGAACTGATCAACCTCGACGGCAGCCCTGCGACCGCACAACTGGCTCAACTGCTCGACGCCGCCCGCGCCAAGGGCCTGTTGTTGATGCCCAGCGGCAAGGCCCGGCACATCGTCCGCCTGCTGGCGCCGCTGACGATCGAGCCGGCGATTCTCGAAGAGGGTCTGGATGTGCTCGAGGACTGCCTGGCCGCACTGGTCTAGCCCTTACAGGCCCAGCTCTTCGGGGGTCAGCATGTCGCACTCGAAAGCGATCCAGCCGCCTTCGAGCTCGGCATGGCCATTGACGATCGGGCCGTAGTAGGCAAGGCCGTTTTCCAGGGTCACGCAAATGTGCGTCGGCGTTTCCGGGGCTGCCAGAGTGTTGACGAAATGCACTTTCTTCAAGGTCTCGGTGACCGCTTCCAGGCCGATCCGCACATTGGGATTTTCCGAGGCTTCGACATCACCGGCGTAGTTTTCGGTGCTGACGGTGATAGTGGCGTTGTAGGGGTAGGTGCTCAACGGGTCGACCTCAATGGCAATGGGGAAGCGCTACAGGGCGCGTAGGGTACGGCAGCGCGGTGCGGTTGTCTCTAGCCCGCCGATGGTCTCGCCTGCTGCGATCTGGTACGGTGCCCGCCGATCTACGCCCCACCCATGAGGACACCCGAGTGAGCGCCGACCAACCCATGACCGCCGACCTGTTCGATGTCGACAAACGCCTGATGCTGAAGCCCGTGGTGGAATTCAACGGCTACCTGCGCAGCGCCTTCGGCGAGGGCCCATGCAACTGCTACCGCTGCATCGAAAGCGGCGGCGAGCAGCTCGACTACAGCCACCTGCACACCTTTACCTTCGACGGCAGTCTCAGCCATCGGCGCTTTGCCAGCACCTCGGCCAGCGAGGTGCTGCTGCGGCTGAAGAAAGCCTGGCTGTCGTACACCCAGGAAGATCTACAGACGCTGGGCGTGCTGAACCTGGACAAGCTCAAGACCTTCATCGAACCCCACCTGCACGAACGCCTGGTCACACTGCTCGGCGCCAGCGGGCTGGCCCATGAGGAAGACGGCCAGTGGCACCTGCTGGCCCTGGCCGACTAGACCAGACCCACACAGCCCTCACGCCCAGGTGGTGTTCAACGCAGCATGAACGCCCGTGGAGACCTTGCCCCCTGGCCTGGGCAACTCCGGCGCGGCGCTTGGCGCCCCTTCAGTGCTGCCCGCCAGCACGGTGCAGCAACTTCTTGCAGCGCTCCGACAGGTGCACCACACGCAGGTGCTTGCCCGCTTTGGCATACCGCTCACGCAAAGTCTGCAGTGCTGCCACGGCGGAGTAATCGACAAAACTCAGGTGCTGGCAGTCGAGCGTGACTTGAGCCGGATCGCCGGCCGGATCGAACTGGTTGAGAAACGGCGCAGTCGAGGCGAAGAACAGCGTGCCGTGAGCCTGATAGTGCTTATGGCCCTCGGCATCGATGCGGCCCTCGGCATACAGCTCGCGGGCATGCTGCCAGGCGAAGTTGATCGCCGCGATGACGATGCCGAACAGCACCGCTGCCGCCAGGTCGGTGAGCACCGTCACCACAGTGACCGCCACGATGGCCAGCATGTCGCTGGCCGGCACCTTGTGCAGCACTCGCAGCGAGGCCCAGGCGAAGGTCTGCTGCGCCACCACGAACATCACGCCCACCAATGCCGCCAGCGGAATACGCTCGATCAACGGCGAGAGGAACAGCACGAACAGCAGGATCATCACGCCCGCCACCACCCCCGACAGCCGCCCGCGGCCACCGGAACTGAGGTTGATCACGGTCTGACCGATCATCGCGCAGCCGCCCATGCCGCCGAACAACCCTGAAGCCATGTTGGCCGCGCCCAGGGCCACACACTCGCGGTCTGGGAAGCCGCGGCTTTCGGTGATCTCGTCGGTGAGGTTGAGCGTCAGCAGGGTTTCCAGCAGGCCGACCATGGCCATCAGCAAGGCGTAGGGCGCGATGATCTGCAGGGTCTCCAGGCTCCACGGCACCTGTGGCAAGGCCAGCGCCGGCAGGCCACCGGCGATCTGCGCCATATCACCCAGGGTGCGGGTGGGCAGGTCGAGGAAGAACACCAGCAGGCCCACGCCGAGAATCGCCACCAGCGCCGGGGGCACAACCTTGGTCAGCCTGGGCAGCACGTAGACCACCAGCATGGTCAGGGCCACCAGGCCCACCATCACGTACAGCGACGCGCCGCCCAGCCACTGCCCCCCTTCCTTGAAGTGTTCCAGCTGAGCCATGGCGATGACGATCGCCAGGCCGTTGACGAAGCCCAGCATCACCGGGTAAGGCACCAGACGGATCAACTTGCCCAGGCGCAACACGCCGAACAGCACCATCAAGGCGCCACCCAGCAGCACCGTGGCCAGCAGATACTCGACACCGTGCTGTACCACCAGCGCCACGATCACCACCGCCATGGACCCGGCCGCGCCGGAAATCATGCCGGGGCGACCGCCCAACAGCGCGGTCAGCGTGCAGATGATGAAGGCGCCGTACAGGCCCATGAGCGGGTTGAGGTGCGCCACCAGGGCGAAGGCGATGCACTCAGGCACCAAGGCGAATGCGGTGGTAAGGCCGGCCAAGAGGTCGGCGCGAAGTCGGGCGGGTTTCATGGAGTTCCTGTGGCAAGGCGGGTATGCGACAGCGGGCGATCAGGCGAGTGACCGTAGCGCAAGCAGAAGAAAGGGGCGCAATGTTACGGAATTTGTCAGCCATCGACCACCGTTGCCGCCGCTCTGACGACAAGCGCAACAGGGGCAGGCGCGCCGTCGTTTAGTTTGCCATCATGCATGGATCTACCTCCGGAGATCGGCCCCATGCTGCGAAGAACCTGCCTCGCGACCCTGCTCCTGGCCAGCAGCCTGACCTGCCAGGCTGCCACCGAAGTGGTGCCCTTGCAGCACCGTACCAGCGCGCAACTGCTGCCCACGGCCCAGGCGTTCATCGGCACCGACGGCTCGGTCAATGCGTTTGAAGACAAACTGGTGGTCAACGCCCCGCAAAATCGCATCGACGAACTGCGCGCCCTGCTGCAACAGCTCGACACCGCGCCCAAGCGCCTGCTGATCAGCGTCGACAACAGCGACAGCAACTACCAGGACAACCGGGGCAACAGCCGGGTGATCCAGTACGGCACCAGCAATCGCGAAGGCGGGCTGCAGCAGATCCGCGCCAGCGAGGGGCAGCCGGCGCTGATTCAAGTGGGCCAGAGCATCCCCATCACCAGCAGCGCGACCGACAGCTACGGCCGTGTGCAGAGCAACACGCAGTACCGTAACGTCACCCAAGGCTTCTATGTCACGCCGAGCATCAGCGGCAACACGGTTCATCTGCAAATCAGCAACAATCATGACCGCATCAGCCCCGAACAGGCTGATGTAGTGAAGGTACAAAGCAGCGACACGACACTCACCGGCAACCTCGGCGAGTGGATCACGCTGGCGGGTTTCGATCAGCAGAGTCGGGCCGATCAAAGCGATTCGCAGGTCACCTACAGCACTCAGCGCGGGGAAAACATGACAGTCCGGGTCAAGGTCGATCTGGTGGAATGACCGTGACACCGAAAAGCACGACCAAAGGCCCCGAAACTGACCGGCAAGTCGTATTAGACCAAAGATGTAGTGCTTAATAAAAACCACTACAAAGTCGTTGACAGGGTGTTTTTGCGCTAGGCATGATGGCCCCGCTCCCGCTCATCAGGGGCCCTGCACAGGGCCTTCGCAGCTCCGCCACCCCGGAGACGCTGCGTGTCCATCCAGCCCACAAGGCGGTTCGACGGGATTGTGACTGCATTGGAGAAGGTCTTCGAAGGACGCAAGCGCATCACCGCAGCCACCGGCACCGAACAGTGCGACCGCAGCACGGCATCCACGAGCCAACCTGCCCAACGTGTTCAGCCCACCTGCACCGCGTCCTGCGAACATCCGTTCTGGTCAGCACAATGCCTCGAACGTGGCAGTTGCCCTGCCCCTGAAGCGCGTGCCGAGCCCAGCACCTATTTCACATGACTGATGCGACGAGGTTTTTTCCCATGGCACTGACACGCGAACAGCAAATTGCAGCCCTCGAGAAAGACTGGGCCGAGAACCCGCGCTGGAAAGGCGTGACCCGTACCTACACCGCCGCCGATGTCGTCCGCCTGCGTGGCTCGCTGCAGCCTGAGCACACCCTGGCCCGAGCCGGCGCCGAGAAACTCTGGACACTGGTCACCCAGGGCGCGCACCCCTCTTTCCGCCCCGACAAAGACTTCGTCAACTGCATGGGCGCCCTCACCGGCGGCCAGGCCGTGCAGCAGGTCAAGGCCGGGATTCAGGCAATCTACCTGTCGGGCTGGCAGGTGGCCGCCGACAACAACTCCGCCGAATCCATGTACCCCGACCAGTCGCTGTACCCCGTCGACTCGGTGCCCACGGTGGTCAAGCGCATCAACAACTCGTTCCGCCGCGCCGACCAGATCCAGTGGAAAGCCGGCAAGAATCCAGGCGACGACGGCTACATCGACTACTTCGCGCCGATCGTGGCCGATGCCGAGGCAGGTTTTGGCGGCGTGCTCAACGCCTATGAGCTGATGAAGAACATGATCGAAGCGGGCGCCGCTGGCGTGCACTTCGAAGACCAACTGGCCTCAGTGAAGAAATGCGGCCATATGGGCGGCAAGGTGCTGGTACCGACCCAGGAAGCTGTGCAAAAGCTGGTAGCCGCGCGACTGGCCGCCGACGTTGCAGGCGTGCCGACCATCATCCTGGCACGCACCGATGCCAACGCCGCCGACCTGCTGACCAGCGACTGCGACCCGTACGACCAACCGTTCGTGATCGGCGAGCGCACCCGCGAGGGCTTCTATAAAGTGCGCGCGGGCCTGGACCAGGCCATTGCCCGCGGCCTTGCCTATGCGCCCTACTCCGACCTGATCTGGTGCGAAACCGCCAAGCCGGATCTGGACGAAGCACGCCGCTTCGCCGAAGCGATCAAGCAGGAATACCCGGATCAATTGCTGTCGTACAACTGCTCGCCATCGTTCAACTGGAAAAAGAACCTCGACGACGCGACCATCGCCAAGTTCCAGCGCGAGCTGTCGGCCATGGGCTACAAACACCAGTTCATCACCCTGGCCGGCATCCACAACATGTGGCACGGCATGTTCAACCTGGCCCATGACTACGCCCGCAACGACATGACCGCCTACGTGAAGCTGCAGGAGCAGGAATTCGCCGACGCCAGCAAGGGCTACACCTTCGTGGCGCACCAGCAGGAAGTGGGCACGGGCTATTTCGATGACGTGACAACCGTGATCCAGGGCGGCGCTTCGTCGGTCACTGCGCTGACCGGCTCTACCGAGGAAGAGCAGTTCCACTGACTGCAGCGGTGACGAAAAAGCCCGGACCGCGAAAGCGTTCCGGGCTTTTCATTGGCCCGACACCCTGCACGACCGCAGTCGACGGTCGGCCTTGATCGGCGCCTGCGCGGGCAGAGTGGCTGATAGCAGCTATGCTTGGCGAACAACGACCCGGCAAGGGCTGCCTTTGTCCCGCTCACGCCTTGGCGCCATTGCACCCCCTGCGCGAGTCGATCGATGCCTGATCGCCCATTCATTGACCCAGCGCGGCACCCACTACGCTTTTATGTGTAGAACAGCGGTTTTTTGCACGCATGCCGCGCGCAGTGAATAAAGCCAACTTGGAGAAGCAATGACCAAGCAAATTAATCGGGCTTTACTTAGATGCTATTAATTATCATTACACACTGTAAATTCATTACAACTACCAAGAAAGATAATTATCCAGAACAGGGCTAAACCCCGAAACTCAAGGCGTACAGCCTGTTACGAGGGTTTTTTGTTCTTAATCCTACGAATAAATTTGCCACAGTAAATTTACTTGCATAGGGTTTACCCATAAAATCAGCGCGATTGCTCCAGCTGCGACATTTCGTCACTGCTCCTGCGACACCACGTCGCCGCTCACATCATTTTCAGTTTGCAGAGCCTGAGCTCTGTATAAGGAATTCAGCATGCCCGATTCGACAGGACTGATCGCCCACAACTGGGGCTTGGCCATCTTCCTTCTCGGTGTCGTCGGTTTGTGCGCGTTCATGCTCGGCCTGTCGAGCCTGCTGGGCAGCAAAGCCTGGGGCCGCGCCAAGAACGAACCGTTCGAATCCGGCATGTTGCCCACCGGCGGCGCGCGCCTGCGCCTGTCGGCCAAATTCTATCTGGTCGCGATGCTGTTCGTGATCTTCGATATCGAAGCCCTCTTTCTCTTTGCCTGGTCTGTGTCCGTCCGCGAAAGCGGCTGGACCGGGTTCGTCGAAGCACTCGTTTTCATAGCAATTCTGTTGGCAGGTCTTGTCTACCTATGGCGCGTGGGGGCTCTTGACTGGGCACCGCAAGCACGCCACAAGCGGCAAGCGAAGCTGAAACAATGAGGCTTTGGCAATGCAATACACGCTCACCAAGATCGATCCAGACGCACCCAACGAGCAGTATCCGGTCGGCGAACGGGAAACCGTCACCGATCAGCTGCTAGAGGATCAGGTCCACAAGAACATCTACATGGGGAAACTCGAAGATGTGCTGCGTGGCGCCGTCAACTGGGGTCGCAAGAACTCACTCTGGCCGTACAACTTCGGCCTGTCCTGCTGCTACGTGGAAATGACCACGGCCTTCACGGCGCCCCACGACATCGCCCGCTTTGGCGCGGAAGTGATCCGGGCATCGCCGCGTCAGGCCGACTTCATGGTCATCGCCGGTACCTGCTTCATCAAGATGGCGCCGATCATTCAGCGTCTCTATGAGCAGATGCTCGAACCCAAGTGGGTGATCTCCATGGGTTCGTGCGCCAACTCCGGCGGCATGTACGACATCTACTCGGTCGTTCAGGGGGTCGACAAGTTCCTCCCCGTGGACGTCTATGTGCCAGGCTGCCCGCCTCGCCCCGAAGCGTTCCTGCAAGGCTTGATGCTGCTGCAGGAATCGATTGGCCAGGAGCGACGCCCGCTGTCCTGGGTCGTGGGCGATCAGGGTATCTACCGTGCCGAGATGCCGGCGCAGAAAGACCTGCGCCGCGAACAGCGTATCGCGGTAACCAACCTGCGCAGCCCCGACGAAGTCTGATCCAGCGACCTGCCGCCCGCTCATCTGGAGCCGGCGGCCTGGCTTCATTCTCTACGTTGACCGAAAGCGACCGAGACCATGACAGCGGACACCGCTATTTATATTCCGCCTTACAAGGCTGACGACCAAGATGTGGTCGTCGAACTGCACAACCGTTTCGGGGCCGACGCCTTCGTCGCCCAGGAAACCCGCACCGGCATGCCGGTGCTGTGGGTCAAGCGCGCTCAGCTCAAGGAAGTGTTGAGCTTCCTGCGCGGCGTGGCCAAGCCCTACAGCATGCTCTACGACCTGCACGGCGTCGACGAGCGCCTGCGCACCCAGCGCCGCGGTTTGCCAGCAGCTGACTTCAGCGTGTTCTACCACCTGATGTCGATCGAACGTAACAGCGACGTGATGATCAAGGTCTCGCTCAGCGAAGGCGACCTGAACCTGCCCACGGTCACCAGCATCTGGCCCAACGCCAACTGGTACGAGCGTGAAGTGTGGGACATGTTCGGCATTGATTTCGCCGGCCACCCGCACCTGAGCCGCATCATGATGCCGCCGACCTGGGAAGGCCACCCACTGCGCAAGGACTACCCTGCCCGCGCCACCGAGTTCGACCCCTATAGCCTGACCCTGGCCAAGCAGCAGCTCGAAGAAGAGTCGGCGCGCTTCAACCCGGAAGCCTGGGGCATGAAGCGTCAGGGCGCCAACGAGGACTACATGTTCCTCAACCTGGGCCCTAACCACCCCTCCGCCCACGGCGCGTTTCGTATCGTCCTGCAGCTGGACGGTGAAGAAATCGTCGACTGCGTACCCGACATCGGTTACCACCACCGTGGTGCCGAGAAGATGGCCGAGCGTCAGTCCTGGCACAGCTTCATTCCCTACACCGACCGCATCGACTACCTCGGCGGGGTGATGAACAACCTGCCGTACGTACTGGCGGTCGAGAAGCTGGCCGGGATCCAGGTGCCGCAGAAAGTCGACGTGATTCGCATCATGCTCGCCGAATTCTTCCGCATCACCAGCCACTTGCTGTTCCTGGGCACCTACATCCAGGACGTTGGCGCCATGACCCCGGTGTTCTTCACCTTCACCGACCGTCAACGCGCCTACACCGTGATCGAAGCCATCACCGGTTTCCGCCTGCACCCGGCCTGGTACCGTATCGGCGGTGTGGCCCACGACCTGCCACGGGGCTGGGAAAAACTGGTCAAGGACTTCGTCGACTGGCTGCCCAAGCGCCTCGACGAATACACCAAGGCCGCGCTGCAGAACAGCATCCTCAAGGGCCGTACTATCGGCGTCGCCGCCTACAACACCAAGGAAGCGCTTGAGTGGGGCACTACCGGTGCCGGCCTGCGCTCCACGGGCTGCGACTTCGACCTGCGTAAAGCGCGCCCGTACTCGGGCTATGAGAACTTCGAGTTCGAAGTGCCGCTGGCGCACAACGGCGACGCCTATGACCGCTGCATGGTGCGCGTGGAAGAGATGCGCCAGAGCATCCGCATCATCGACCAGTGCATGCGCAACATGCCCGAAGGCCCGTACAAGGCGGACCACCCGCTGACCACGCCGCCGCCAAAAGAGCGCACCTTGCAGCATATCGAGACCCTGATCACGCACTTCCTGCAAGTGTCGTGGGGCCCGGTCATGCCGGCCAACGAGTCGTTCCAGATGATCGAAGCGACCAAGGGCATCAACAGTTACTACCTGACGAGCGATGGCGGCACCATGAGCTACCGCACCCGTATCCGCACCCCGAGCTACCCGCACCTGCAGCAGATCCCTTCGGTGATCAAAGGCAGCATGGTCGCCGACCTCATCGCGTATCTGGGCAGTATCGACTTCGTTATGGCTGACGTGGACCGCTAAGCATGAACAACACGCTTATCCAGACTGACCGCTTCGCCCTGAGCGAAGCCGAGCGCTCGGCCATCGAGCACGAGATGCACCACTACGAAGACCCGCGCGCGGCGTCCATCGAGGCCCTGAAAATCGTGCAGAAGGCCCGTGGCTGGGTGCCGGACGGCGCCATTCATGCCATCGGCGAGGTGCTCGGCATTCCGGCCAGCGACGTCGAGGGTGTGGCCACCTTCTACAGCCAGATCTTCCGCCAGCCGGTCGGTCGCCACATCATTCGCGTCTGCGACAGCATGGTCTGCTACATCGGCGGCCATGAATCGGTCGTCAGCCAGATTCAGAGCGAACTGGGCATCGGCCTGGGTCAGACCACCAGCGATGGGCGCTTCACCCTGCTGCCAGTGTGCTGCCTGGGCAACTGCGACAAGGCCCCGGCGCTGATGATCGACGACGAGACCTTTGGCGACGTGCAGCCTGCTGGCGTCAACAAGCTGCTGGAGGGTTACGCATGACCATCACTTCCTTCGGCCCGGCCAACCGCATTGCGCGCAGCGCCGAGACCCACCCACTGACCTGGCGCCTGCGTGACGACGGCGAGCCGGTGTGGCTCAGCGAGTACCAGAGCAAGAACGGCTATGCCGCTGCGCGCACCGCGCTGGCGCAACTGTCGCCCGACGAGATCGTGCAGAACGTCAAGGATTCCGGGCTCAAGGGCCGGGGCGGCGCGGGCTTCCCCACTGGGGTGAAGTGGGGCCTGATGCCCAAAGACGAATCCATGAACATCCGCTACCTGCTGTGCAACGCGGACGAGATGGAGCCCAACACCTGGAAAGACCGCATGCTGATGGAGCAACAGCCCCATCTGCTGATCGAGGGCATGCTGATCAGCGCGCGTGCGCTCAAGGCCTACCGCGGCTACATCTTCCTGCGTGGGGAATACACCACGGCGGCGAAGAACCTCAACCGCGCCATCGATGAAGCCAAGGCCGCCGGCTTGCTCGGCAAGAACATCCTGGGCTCGGGTTTCGACTTCGAGCTGATGGTGCACACCGGCGCCGGCCGCTACATCTGCGGTGAAGAAACCGCGCTGATCAACTCCCTCGAAGGCCGCCGCGCCAACCCACGCTCCAAGCCGCCCTTCCCTGCCGCCGTCGGCGTATGGGGCAAACCTACGTGCGTGAACAACGTCGAGACCTTGTGCAACGTGCCGGCCATCGTCGCCAACGGTAACGATTGGTACAAGGCGCTGGCCCGCGAAGGCAGCGAAGACCACGGTACCAAGCTGATGGGCTTCTCCGGCAAGGTGAAGAACCCCGGCCTGTGGGAACTGCCGTTCGGCGTCACCGCCCGCGAGCTGTTCGAAGACTACGCCGGCGGCATGCGCGATGGCTTCACGCTCAAGTGCTGGCAGCCAGGCGGGGCCGGCACCGGTTTCCTGTTGCCCGAACACCTCGAAGCGCAGATGTACGCCGGCGGCATCGCCAAGGTCGGCACGCGCATGGGGACGGGCCTGGCCATGGCCGTGGACCACACCGTCAACATGGTGTCCCTGCTGCGCAACATGGAAGAGTTCTTCGCCCGTGAGTCCTGCGGCTGGTGCACCCCCTGCCGCGACGGCCTGCCCTGGAGCGTGAAAATGCTGCGCGCTCTGGAGCGCGGTCAAGGCAGCGCTCAGGACATCGAGACGCTGCTCGGGCTGGTCAATTTCCTCGGCCCAGGCCGGACCTTCTGCGCCCACGCACCGGGTGCCGTCGAGCCGCTGGGCAGTGCCATCAAGTACTTCCGCTCGGAGTTCGAGGCCGGTGTCGCCCCTGCTGCGCCAGGCGCCACCTTGAGCCCGAATCTCGCCAAACCACTGCCGGCAGGTCCGGTCGTGGTCGGCGCATAACAAGATGAACGGCGGCTGACCCCGGTCGTCCGCCTGCCCACTGGCCGACCCGAACCGTTCGTGGAAGGCCCGCGGCAAACCGATTTCCATTAGCCACGCCTGCTCACGCGGGCCAACGAAGAACTTTGAACCATGGCCACTATCCACGTAGACGGCAAAGCGCTCGAAGTCAACGGTGCAGACAACCTGTTACAGGCCTGTCTGTCGCTTGGCCTCGACATCCCTTATTTCTGCTGGCACCCGGCGCTTGGTAGCGTCGGCGCCTGCCGGCAGTGTGCAGTCAAACAGTACACCGACGAGAACGACACCCGTGGTCGGATCGTCATGTCCTGCATGACTCCCGCCTCCGACGGCAGCTGGATCTCCATCGAAGACGAGGAATCCAAGGCCTTCCGCGCCAGCGTCGTCGAATGGCTGATGACCAACCACCCGCACGACTGCCCCGTGTGCGAGGAAGGCGGTCACTGCCACTTGCAAGACATGACCGTAATGACCGGTCACAACGAGCGCCGCTACCGCTTCACCAAGCGCACCCACCAGAACCAGGACCTCGGCCCGTTCGTCGCCCACGAGATGAACCGCTGCATCGCTTGCTACCGCTGCGTGCGCTACTACAAGGACTACGCCGGCGGCACCGACCTGGGCGTGTATGGCGCGCATGACAACGTCTATTTCGGCCGCGTCGAAGATGGCGTGCTGGAAAGCGAGTTCTCCGGCAACCTCACCGAGGTCTGCCCGACGGGTGTATTCACGGACAAGACCCACTCCGAGCGCTACAACCGTAAATGGGACATGCAGTTCGCCCCGAGCATCTGCCACGGGTGCTCCAGCGGCTGCAACATCAGCCCCGGCGAGCGCTACGGCGAGCTGCGACGCATCGAGAACCGTTTCAACGGTTCGGTGAACCAGTATTTCCTGTGTGACCGTGGCCGTTTCGGCTATGGCTACGTCAACCGCACGGACCGCCCGCGCCAGCCACGCCTGGCCGACGGCACCACGCTGTCACTCGACGCCGCGCTCGACCACGCGGCTGACCTGCTGCGCGGACGTACCATCGTCGGTATCGGCTCGCCGCGTGCCAGTCTGGAAAGCAACTATGGCCTGCGCGAGCTGGTCGGTGCCGAGTACTTCCACTCCGGGATCGAAGCCGCCGAGCTCGAACGCGTGCGCCTGGCGCTCGAGGTGCTGAACAACAGCCCGCTGCCCGTGCCGACCCTGCGCGACATCGAAAGCCACGACGCGGTGTTCGTGCTCGGTGAAGACCTCACCCAGACGGCCGCGCGTGTCGCCCTCTCGGTGCGCCAGGCCACCAAAGGCAAAGCCCAGGCCATGGCCGAAGGCATGAAAGTACAGCCGTGGCTCGATGCGGCGGTGAAGAACATCGGCCAGCACGCGCTGTATCCGCTGTTCATCGCCTCGCTGACCGACACCAAACTCGACGATGTCGCCGAGGAATGCGTACACGCCGCGCCGGTTGACCTGGCGCGCATCGGCTTCGCCGTCGCCCATGCCATCGACCCGAGCGCTCCGGCCGTGGCCAACCTCGACGACGAAGCCAGCGCCCTGGCCCAGCGCATCGCCGATGCACTGGTCGCGGCCCAGCGCCCGCTGGTGATCGCCGGCACCTCGCTGGCCGAGCCTGCACTGATCGAAGCCGCCGCCAACATCGCCAAGGCGCTGAAGCTGCGTGAAAAAAATGGCTCGCTGAGCCTGGTGGTGCCCGAGGCCAACAGCCTGGGCCTGGCCATGTTCGGTGGCGACAGCGCCGATGCCGCGCTGGATGCCGTGATCAGCGGCAAGGCCGACGCCATGGTGATCCTGGAAAACGACCTGTACGCCCGCCTGCCGGCCGCCAAGGTCGATGCAGCCTTGGCCGCTGCCAAGGTGGTGATCGTCGCCGACCACAGCAAGACCCCGACCAGCGACCGCGCGCACCTGGTGCTGCCGGCCGCTTCGTTCGCCGAAGGCGACGGCACCCTGGTCAGCCTGGAAGGCCGCGCCCAGCGCTTCTTCCAGGTGTTCGACCCGCAGTACCTGGACAGCAGCATCAAGATCCACGAAGGCTGGCGCTGGCTGCATGCCCTGCGCGCAACCCTGCTGAACACGCCGGTGGACTGGACGCAACTGGACCACGTCACCCAGGCTTGCGCCCAGGTCACTCCGCAACTGGCCGGCATCGTCGACGCCGCGCCAAGCGCAGCCTTCCGCATCAAGGGCATGAAGCTGGCCCGTGAGCCGCTGCGCTATTCGGGCCGTACCGCCATGCGCGCCGACATCAGCGTGCACGAGCCGCGCACCCCGCAAGACAAGGACACCGCCTTTGCCTTCTCCATGGAAGGCTACTCCGGGTCGGCCGAGCCGCGCCAACAGGTGCCGTTCGCCTGGTCACCGGGCTGGAACTCGCCGCAGGCCTGGAACAAGTTCCAGGACGAAGTCGGTGGGCACTTGCGTGCCGGTGACCCCGGCGTGCGCCTGATCGAAACCCAGGGTGATCGTCTGAACTGGTTCAGCGCCATCCCGGGTGCCTACAATCCGGCCCGTGGCACCTGGACAGCGGTGCCGCTGTTCCATCTGTTTGGCAGCGAGGAAAACTCTTCGCGCGCGGCCCCAGTGCAATCGCGCATCCCCGAAGCCTACGTGGCCCTGGCCAAGTCCGAAGCCGACCGCCTCGGCGTCAACGAAGGTGCGCTGCTCAGCCTGAGCGTTGCCGGCGTGCCGCTGCGTCTGCCGCTGCGTATCCATGAAGCGCTGGGCGCAGGCCTGGTCGCGCTGCCGAAAGGCCTGGCCGGCATTCCGCCCGCCATCTTCGGTGCCACCGTCGAAGGCCTGCAGGAGGCAGCACAATGAGTTGGTTCACCCCTGAAGTGATCGATGTGATCCTCAGCGTCGTGCGCGCCATCGTGGTGCTGCTGGCGGTGGTGGTATGCGGTGCGCTGCTGAGCTTCGTCGAGCGCCGCTTGCTGGGCTGGTGGCAGGACCGTTACGGTCCGAACCGCGTCGGCCCCTTCGGCATGTTCCAGATCGCTGCCGACATGCTGAAGATGTTCTTCAAGGAAGACTGGAACCCGCCCTTCGTTGACCGGTTCATCTTCACCCTGGCGCCGGTCGTGGCCATGAGTGCACTGCTGATCGCCTTTGCGGTGATTCCGATCACCCCGCTGTGGGGCGTGGCCGACCTGAACATCGGCCTGCTGTTCTTCTTCGCCATGGCCGGGCTGTCGGTGTACGCCGTGCTCTTCGCCGGCTGGTCGTCGAACAACAAATATGCCCTGCTCGGCGCGCTGCGCGCCTCGGCGCAGACCGTGTCGTACGAGGTGTTCCTGGGCCTGGCGCTGATGGGCGTGGTGGTGCAGGTGGGCTCGTTCAACATGCGCGACATCGTCGAGTACCAGGCGCAGAACCTGTGGTTCATCATTCCGCAGTTCTTCGGCTTCTGTACCTTCTTCATCGCAGGCGTCGCGGTCACCCACCGTCACCCCTTCGACCAACCGGAAGCGGAACAGGAACTGGCCGACGGCTACCACATCGAATATGCCGGCATGAAATGGGGCATGTTCTTCGTCGGTGAATACATCGGCATCATCCTGGTGTCGGCGCTGCTGGTGACCCTGTTCTTCGGTGGCTGGCATGGCCCGTTCGATCTGCTGCCGCAGGTGCCGTTCCTGTGGTTCGCGCTGAAGACCGCGTTCTTCATCATGCTGTTCATTCTGCTGCGCGCCTCGATCCCACGCCCGCGCTATGACCAGGTGATGGATTTCAGCTGGAAATTCTGCCTGCCGCTGACCCTGATCAATTTGCTGGTGACCGCTGCGATCGTGCTTTACAACACGCCAGCCGTCGCGGCCCAGTGAGGATTTGACCCATGTTCAAATATATCGGCCACATCGTGAAAGGCACCGGCACCCAGCTGCGCAGCCTGGCGATGGTGTTCTCCCACGGGTTTCGCAAGCGCGACACCCTGCAGTACCCCGAAGAAGCCGTGTACCTGCCGCCGCGCTACCGCGGGCGCATCGTGCTCACCCGTGACCCGGATGGCGAAGAGCGTTGCGTTGCCTGCAACCTTTGCGCCGTGGCCTGCCCGGTCGGCTGCATCTCGTTGCAGAAAGCCGAGACCGAAGACGGCCGCTGGTACCCGGATTTCTTCCGCATCAACTTCTCACGCTGCATCTTCTGCGGCCTGTGCGAGGAAGCGTGCCCGACCACCGCAATCCAGCTCACGCCGGATTTCGAGATGGCCGAGTTCAAACGTCAGGACCTGGTCTACGAAAAGGAAGATCTGCTGATCTCCGGCCCCGGCAAGAACCCTGACTACAACTTCTACCGTGTTGCCGGGATGGCGATTGCAGGCAAGCCTAAAGGCGCCGCGCAGAACGAAGCCGAGCCGATCAACGTGAAGAGCTTGCTCCCATAAGGACAGAAAGATGGAATTCGCGTTCTACTTCGCATCCGGGATCGCCGTGGTCTCCACCCTTCGGGTGGTGACCGGGACCAATCCTGTGCATGCGCTGCTGTACCTGATCATTTCGCTGATCTCGGTGGCGATGATCTTCTTCGCCCTCGGCGCGCCGTTCGCAGGCGCACTGGAAGTGATCGCCTACGCCGGCGCCATCATGGTGCTGTTCGTCTTCGTGGTGATGATGCTCAACCTCGGCCCCGCCTCGGTCGCCCAGGAACGTGGCTGGCTGACGCCGGGCATCTGGGCCGGCCCCGTGCTGCTTGGCGGCCTGCTGCTGGCCGAGTTGCTGTACGTGCTCTTCGTGAGCCCGAGCGGTGCCGGCATCAGCGGCACCACGGTCGATGCAAAAGCCGTGGGCGTCAGCCTGTTCGGTCCTTACTTGCTGGTGGTCGAGCTTGCCTCGATGCTGCTGCTGGCTGCGGCGGTCACCGCCTTCCACCTGGGCCGCAACGAGGCGAAGGAGTAAATCATGGGTGCTATCCCGATGGAGCATGGTCTGGCAGTCGCCGGCATCCTGTTCTGCTTAGGTCTGGTCGGCCTTATGGTCCGGCGCAACATTCTCTTCGTGCTCATGAGCCTGGAAGTCATGATGAACGCCTCTGCCTTGGCGTTCATCGTCGCCGGCGCGCGCTGGGTACAGCCCGACGGTCAGGTGATGTTCATTCTGGTGATCAGCCTGGCAGCGGCCGAGGCCAGTATTGGCCTGGCGATCCTGCTGCAGCTGTATCGCCGCTTCCACACTCTCGACATCGATGCTGCCAGTGAGATGCGCGGATGAACCTTCTCTTCCTGACTTTCGTCTTTCCCCTGATCGGCTTTTTGCTGCTGTCGTTCTCGCGCGGGCGGTTCTCCGAGAATCTGTCTGCCGTGATCGGCGTCGGCTCGGTCGGCCTCTCGGCGGCCGTGGCCGCTTACGTGATCTGGCAGTTCAACGTCGCGCCGCCCGAAGGCGGTGCGTACAGCCAGCTGCTGTGGCAATGGATGTCGGTGGACGGCTTCGCGCCGAGCTTCACCCTGTACCTGGATGGCCTGTCGGTCACCATGCTGGGTGTGGTCACCGGGGTGGGCTTCCTGATCCACTTGTTCGCTTCCTGGTACATGCGCGGCGATACCGGCTATTCGCGGTTCTTCTCGTACACCAACCTGTTCATCGCCAGCATGCTGTTCCTGATCCTGGGCGATAACCTGCTGTTCATCTACTTCGGCTGGGAAGGCGTGGGCCTGTGCTCGTACCTGCTGATCGGCTTCTACTACAGCAACCGCAACAACGGCAACGCTGCACTGAAGGCGTTCATCGTGACCCGCATCGGCGACGTGTTCATGGCCATCGGCCTGTTCATTCTGTTCGCCCAGCTGGGCACGCTGAACGTGCAGGAACTGCTGGTGCTGGCGCCGCAGAAATTCCAGGCCGGCGATACCTGGATGGTGCTGGCCACGCTGATGCTGCTCGGTGGTGCGGTCGGTAAGTCGGCGCAGCTGCCGCTGCAGACCTGGCTGGCCGACGCGATGGCAGGCCCGACCCCGGTCTCGGCACTGATCCACGCCGCGACCATGGTCACCGCTGGCGTATACTTGATCGCCCGTACCAACGGTTTGTTCCTGCTGGCCCCGGACATCCTCCACCTGGTGGGCGTGGTCGGCGGCGTGACGCTGGTGCTGGCTGGCTTCGCCGCGTTGGTACAGACCGACATCAAGCGCATCCTCGCCTACTCGACCATGAGCCAGATCGGCTACATGTTCCTGGCGTTGGGTGTGGGTGCCTGGCAAGCAGCGATCTTCCACCTGATGACCCACGCCTTCTTCAAGGCCCTGCTGTTCCTTGCCTCGGGTTCGGTGATCAATGCCTGCCACCACGAGCAGAACATCTTCAAGATGGGCGGCCTGTGGAAAAAGCTGCCGTTGGCCTATGCCAGCTTCCTGGTCGGTGGCGCGGCCCTGGCGGCCTTGCCGATCATCACCGTGGGCTTCTATTCCAAGGACGAAATCCTCTGGGAAGCGTTCGCCAGCGGTAACAGCGGCCTGCTGTATGCCGGCCTGCTGGGCGCGTTCATGACCTCGCTGTACACCTTCCGCCTGATCTTCATCGCCTTCCATGGCGAAGCCAAGACCGAGGCCCACGCCGGCCACGGCCTGGCCCACGGCTTGCCGCTGGGTGTGCTGATCGTGCTGTCGACCTTCATCGGCGCCTGGATTCACCCGCCGCTGGCTGGCGTGCTGCCAGAAAGCGCAGGGCATGCCGGTGGCGAGGCGCAACACAGCCTGGAAATCGCCTCGGGCGCCATTGCCATCGCCGGTATCCTGCTGGCGGCCATGCTGTTCTTGGGCAAGCGTCGCTTCGTCACGGCGGTGGCCAACAGCGGCATCGGCCGCTTCTTCTCGGCCTGGTGGTATGCGGCGTGGGGCTTCGACTGGCTGTACGACAAGCTGTTCGTCAAGCCGTACCTGTGGATCAGCCACGTGCTGCGCAAAGATCCGGTTGACCGCACCATCGGCGCGATACCGCGCCTGGCGCGCGGCGGCCACGTAGCCATGAGCAAGACCGAGACCGGCCAGCTGCGCTGGTACACCGCCTCCATCGCCCTGGGCGCCGTGCTGGTGCTTGGCGCTGTCGTGGTGGCAGCGGTATGACCCTGAATCTTGCGAACCTTGCGACTCTGCGAAAGGAAACGAACCCGTCATGATTTTGCCTTGGCTGATCCTGATTCCCTTCATCGGCGGCCTCCTGTGCTGGCTGGCTGAGCGCTTCGGCGCCACCCTGCCGCGCTGGATCGCGCTGCTGACCATGTCCCTGTTGCTCGGCATCGGCCTGTGGCTGTGGGCAACCGGCGACTACACCCTCGCCCCTGCCCCGGGTGCTGAACCGGCCTGGGCCCTGGAATTCAAGGTCCAGTGGATCCAGCGCTTTGGCATCAGTGTGCACCTGGCCCTGGATGGCCTGTCGCTGCTGATGATCCTGCTGACCGGCTTGCTCGGCGTGCTCTCGGTGCTGTGCTCCTGGAAAGAGATCCAGGCCCACGTCGGCTTCTTCCACCTCAACCTGATGTGGATCCTGGGCGGCGTGGTCGGGGTGTTCCTGGCCCTGGACCTGTTCCTGTTCTTCTTCTTCTGGGAAATGATGCTGGTGCCGATGTACTTCCTCATCGCGCTCTGGGGTCACAGCTCGGCAGACGGCAAGAAGACGCGCATCTATGCGGCAACCAAGTTCTTCATCTTCACCCAGGCCAGCGGCCTGATCATGCTGGTGGCGATCCTGGGCCTGGTGCTGTTCAACTACAACACCACCGGCGTGCTGACCTTCAACTACAGCGACCTGCTCAAGGCCGAGCTGCCACCTGGTGTTGAATACCTGCTGATGCTGGGCTTCTTCATTGCCTTTGCGGTGAAACTGCCAGTCGTGCCGTTCCACTCCTGGCTGCCCGATGCGCACGCACAGGCGCCGACGGCAGGTTCAGTGGACCTGGCCGGTATCCTGTTGAAGACGGCCGCCTATGGCCTGCTGCGCTTTGCCCTGCCGCTGTTCCCCAACGCCTCGGCAGAGTTCGCGCCGATTGCCATGACCCTCGGCTTGATCGGTATCTTCTACGGCGCCTTCCTGGCCTTCGCACAGACCGACATCAAGCGCCTGATCGCGTTTTCCAGCGTGTCGCACATGGGCTTTGTGCTGATCGGTATCTATTCGGGCAGCCAGCAAGCGCTGCAAGGCGCCGTGATCCAGATGCTCGCCCACGGCGTTTCGGCGGCAGCGTTGTTCATCCTCAGCGGCCAGCTCTACGAGCGCCTGCACACCCGGGACATGCGCCAGATGGGCGGGCTGTGGCACCGCATCGCTTACCTGCCGGCCATCAGCCTGTTCTTCGCAGCGGCATCCCTGGGCCTGCCGGGCACTGGCAACTTCGTCGGTGAGTTCCTGATCCTGATCGGCAGCTTCGCCACTGCCCCATGGTTCACCGTGATTGCCACGACCGGTCTGGTGTTTGGCTCTGTGTACTCGCTGATCATGATTCACCGCGCCTACTTCGGTCCGTCCAAGGGCGATACCGTGCTGGCCGGCATGGACGGCCGCGAGCTGACCATGGTGCTGGGCCTGGCGGTCCTGCTGATCGTGCTGGGCGTGTACCCGCAGCCGTTCCTCGACACTTCTGCCGCCACCATGAGTGGTGTGCAGCAGTGGCTCGGTTCCGCTTTCACTCAACTCGCTTCGGCCCGGTAAGAGCGCTATGGAATTCACCACACAACACTTCATCGCACTGGCGCCGATGCTCATCACCACGATCACCACGGTCGTGGTGATGCTGGCGATCGCCTGGAAGCGCAACCACTCACAAACCTTCCTGCTGTCTACCATCGGCCTGAACCTGGCCCTGCTGTCGATCATCCCGGCCATGAAAGTCGCCCCGTTGGCAGTGACCGGCCTGATCACCATCGACTACTTCGCCTGTTTGTACATGGCCTTGATGCTGGTGGCGACGCTGGCCTGCGTGACCCTGGCCCACGCCTACCTGGGTGAAGGCGCCACCGGCTACCCCGGTAATCGCGAAGAGCTCTATCTGCTGCTGCTGATGTCGGCTCTGGGCGGCCTGGTGCTGGTCAGCGCCAACCACCTGGCCGGGCTGTTCATCGGCCTGGAGCTGCTCTCGGTGCCGGTGTACGGCCTGGTGGCTTACGCCTTCTTCAACAAGCGTTCGCTGGAAGCCGGCATCAAGTACATGGTGCTCTCGGCAGCCGGCTCTGCGTTCCTGCTGTTCGGCATGGCGCTGCTGTATGCCGACGCCGGCAGCCTGAGCTTCGCGGGTATCGGCAAGGCCCTGGCCAGCACCGGCATGCCGAGCCTGCTGGCGCAACTGGGCCTGGGCATGATGCTGGTGGGCCTGGCCTTCAAGCTGTCGCTGGTGCCGTTCCACCTGTGGACCCCGGACGTCTACGAAGGCGCCCCGGCGCCGGTGGCGGCGTTCTTGGCAACGGCCAGCAAGGTGGCGGTGTTCGCCGTGGTGGTACGCCTGTTCATGCTCTCGCCGGCGGCCAGCAGTGGCGTGCTCAGCACCGTACTGGCAGTCATTGCCGTCGCCTCGATCCTGGTCGGCAACCTGCTGGCGCTGACCCAGAGCAACCTCAAGCGTCTGTTGGGTTACTCCTCCATCGCGCACTTTGGTTACCTGCTGATCGCCCTGGTAGCGAGCAAGGGCCTGGCCATGGAAGCGATGGGCGTGTACCTGGTCACCTACGTGATCACCAGCCTGGGCGCATTCGGCGTCATCACCCTGATGTCTTCGCCCTACGCAGGGCGCGATGCCGATGCGCTGTATGAGTACCGCGGGCTGTTCTGGCGTCGTCCGTACTTGACTGCCGTGCTGACCGTGATGATGCTGTCGCTGGCCGGTATTCCGCTCACGGCGGGCTTCATCGGCAAGTTCTACATCATCGCCACCGGCGTGCAATCGCAGCTGTGGTGGCTGGTGGGTGCGTTGGTGGTCGGTAGCGCCATCGGTGTGTATTACTACCTGCGCGTGATGGTGACGCTGTACCTGGCCGAGCCTAATCTGCGTCGTCACGATGCCCCGCTGAAGTGGGAACAGCGCACCGGCGGCGTGATGCTGCTGGCCATCGCCATCCTGGCGTTCGTGCTGGGTGTCTACCCGCAACCGTTAATCGATCTGGTACAGCAGGCGGGTCTGCCACTGCTCGGCTGATAGCCCAACTGCCGACATAAAAACACCCCGCCTTGGCGGGGTGTTTTGTTTTCGGGAATCACGCCTGTGCCGCTTCGCCGTCCGCGTCCTTGACCAACGCCGCCCGGCGCAGCTCGCGGTCAGCCTTGGGCAGATTGACCTCGGGGTTGGGCATGCCACTGGGCGAAAGCTCGTGGGTCATCTCGAACTCGGCGCGTACCGACCAACCACAGGCTTCAGCCGTGCACTGAAGATAGGCGATGCGCAGAAAGACGTGTTTGCCTTCGCTGGTGCGGATGCGCATCCGACTGTTGCAATGCGGGCAGACCAACTTGTAGCCGCTCACAGCCAGCTCCAGGAGGTGACTGCTTCTAGTCGCCGAGGATGTAAGTAAAATCCGCAATGTGTGTCAGAATTCTCAACTACTATGAGGGTAAATTTCATGTTGTCGACGCTCATGCTAGAAGTTCTCAATCAATCATAAGACCAGTATTTGTAACGAGTAGTTTACGCTCAGAAAAGATCGTTAACTAGTCATGGATATTCATTATGAGTAGCACCCCTTTGAGTCTTGTACTCACCCGCTTGAAGCTGCTGACCTGTGCGCAAAGCGATGCTCAGCTATCCAGGACTTTGCAGATCAGCCCACAGACCTTAAGCAGTTGGAAAGTCCGCGACAGCGTTCCATACGCACTTTGCGTAGATATTGCGCGCACCTATGCCTGCTCACTCGACTGGTTGCTGCTAGGCGAAGGCGAACCACAGCGCGTACCCAGCACGCTTGATGACTGGGAGGCTCGCCTGCTTGCGCAACTGCGTACCCTTACCCTGCCCGACCGCGAAGCCATCTTGATGCAGGTGAAGGACAAGCAGCGTTTGCGGCAATTGGAACAGCAAGTCCAGACCCTCAACGAGCAACTGATGGCGGTGAGCAACTGATGGCGGTACAGCGCTGAGGCCTGTGGATACGCGGTGACACGGCGGTCTAGCCACCCCAGTCTGTCGCCGCGCGTCAACTGCGCCGCTTCCAGCGCTGTAGCAGCTCTTGCAGGTCCAGACCGTCCAGCCACACCATGATTTTCAAGCTGATCGGGATGACCACCACCGCCGCCGAGAACGCCGCCATACCGCCCTCCAACATCGGCGCCAGGCTGACGATCAGGGGCTCGAACAAGCATCCCACTCCAGTACTGAGCACCATCAGCACCACGCTCTTGCGCACAGAGCGACGCGCGCCGGCGCCGAGCATCAGCCATACCTTCATGCGCCCACGTGCCAGGCTGACGAGCAGTGCACCCAACGTCGCGCCATACAGCACTTGCACATCCAAGCCCATACACTGTGCGATGGCCTGCCTGCACGCCTGGATCAGCGAATCGTCAATCATCGAACACCTCCGGCGTCATGGTGTGCGCATGCAGGGTGTAGGTCAGTGCAGAACGCGTCGCGCGTTCCAGGCATTCCCGGTAGCAACGCGACAAGGCTCGTCCAGGCGCATGCGTGTCGATGTCCTCCAGGCGCTTGAAGCCGCGGTCGCGCAGCACCCGCCGCCATTGGGCGAACTCCCGCGCGGCGGTGATGGCCGCGCTGCGCGCGGCCAGTTGCAGTTGTGCATCGGTGACCGACTCATCCAGGCCCAAATGACTGCGTAACGTCTGCAAGTCGATGCGTGGCCAGAACGGATCGTGGCTGTCGGCGTAACGCGCCACCGGCGCCGTGCACGTCGCCGGATCGCCTGCTTCAGCGTTCATCCTTCATCTCCTCAGGGTCACACAGCAGGTCGTAGCGAATGGCCTTGATGACTGCAGCTACACGCGTTTCGACTTCGAACTTGCGCAGCAGATTGCCCACGTGGAAATTCACCGTGGACTCCTTGCACCCCAGGATCTGCCCGATCTCCCAGGAGGTCTTGCCGTAGGCGCACCACAGCAGCACTTGCTGCTCTCGGGGGGTGAGGCGAATGTTCGAAGGGTCTTGCCGGTCAAGTGTGATGGTGTGAGCTGTGTACATGGTGGGGCTCCGCAAGCATGTAGGCCTTTCCCGGCAACCCGGGGGTGGCGAAGGCTTCACCTTACGAAGGGGCTGCTGCTGCCTCCAGGCACTGCACTTGTAAAGCGCGCGGCGACAAACGCGTTTCCTGAGGGTAACGCCGCACGCGAATGAAGAAAGTCGTGCTTTGCAGCCTGCTGCGTGCGTCTCAACGCGATTGCCCGTGTGCTTACCGATTGGAGTAGCTCGATGCGTCCCGCCCTACCCTTCGCCCGCTGCCTGGGCGTTCTGGCCCTGCTGCCCGCCGCCGCCAGCGCCACCGATCCCGCACCTGTGGAGCTGGGCCAAGTGGTCATCAGCGAATCGAGCAGCGAAACCGAGCGCGCCGCCGCGCGCCTGCAGGCCCAGCCCGGCGCCAGCAACCTGATCGACCTGCAGCAGGTCGACCAAGGGCGGGTGTCGAGCAATCAAGATGTGCTGGCTTATCAACCGGGCGTGTTTGCCCAGTCAGCGGGCAATGAGGGCATCAAGCTGTCGATTCGTGGCTCTGGCATCAACCGCGCGCCAGGCGCCCATGGCTCAGGGGTGTACGCCATGTTCGACGGCCTGCCGCTGACCGGCCCCGGTGGTACGCCCTATGAGTTGCTGGAGCCGCTGTGGCTGAACCGGGTTGAGGTACTGCGCGGAGCCAATGGCATGCAGTACGGCGCACTGGCCTTGGGCGGCGCGATCAATTATATCACTCACACCGGCTTTGACGCGGCGCCCTTGCAGGTGCGCTATGAAGTCGGCAGCCATGGCTACAGCCATCGCCAGATCAGCTCGGGCCAGGTGCTCGGCGATCTGGACTATTACCTAGCCCTGACCGACATGCAGTACGACGGTTACCAGACCCACAGCAGTGGCCGCGCCAAAGGCGTGGCGGCCAACCTTGGCTACCGCTTCAACGCGAACCTGGACACTCGCTTCTACCTGCGCTACCGCGAAACCGACAACGACCTGGCCGGCCGCCTCACCCAGGAACAGATCCGTCACGACCCGCGCGCCGCCAATCCGGTCTACCTGCGCCGTGACGCCAGCCGCCCGCAACCGGGCAGCACCTGGCTGGCGAACAAGACCACCTACACGTTTGATGACGATTCCAGCCTGGTCGCCGGACTGGTCTACCACGACTTCCCCATGGACCTGCGCGAAGGCCCCAACCGCCTGAAAGTGGCCTACAGCGACGTCAGCGGCACGCTGGATTATCACCGCCGCGACACCCTCGCCGGGCATGAGAGCAAGACCCGCCTCGGCTGGCGCACCAGCAAACACCTGCCCAACACCGGCGCGTCCGAGTTCGTCCGGGTGCCCGAGCCTGCCAACGGCATGCGCCCGGTCGGCACACGCACGCGTGACTTCAGCTACCAGGGTTCAGACACCGTGCTGCACGCCAGCAACGACCTCGAGCTGATCGACGACCTGTGGCTGACCACGGGTCTGGCCATGCTCTACACCCGCCGCGAGAGCGACGTCAGCTACCCGGCGCAGGGCGGTAAGGTCAGCCAGCATGACTGGGACTACGCCCCGCGCATTGGTCTGCGGTATGACATGGACCCTGACCTGCAGGTCTACGCCAACCTCAGCCGCTCGGTCGAACCGCCGCACCCGTGGGCGTTGATCTGGAGTTCGCCGGCGGTGGCCGGTGGGCAGATCCAGCCAATCGAGATGCAGAACCAGACGGCCACCACGCTGGAACTCGGCGCGCGCGGCGATTCACGCCTGGGCCGCTGGGATCTGGCCTGGTACTACGCGCGCGTGCGCCACGAGCTACTGGCCGTCGAGTGGGTGCCGAACATCAGCACGGCGGAGTTCAACGCCAGCCCGACGGTCCATCAAGGCCTTGAAACAGGCCTCGACAGCACCCTCTGGCAAGCGCGCGATGGCGGTCGGCTCGGCCTGCGTCAGGCCTATACCTACAGCGACTTCCATTACCGCAACGACCCGCGCTTTGGCAGCACCCGTTTGCCAGGCCTGCCGGTGCACTATTACCAGGGCGAGCTGCGCTACGACTGGCCGAGCGGCCTCTACGCTGCGGCCAATACCCACCTTGCCTCGAAGGTGCAGGTCGATTACGCCAACAGCCAGCACGCCAATGGCTATGCCACCTTCGGCGCGCGTCTGGGCTGGAATTCGCCCAAGCAGGACTGGCAGACCTGGCTCGACCTGCGCAATCTTGGTGATAAACGCTATGCAGCCACCGTCACGCCCGGCTTTGACGACAAGGGCCAGGACATTGCGCGCGCGACACCCGGTGAAGGTCGCGCCGCCTATGTCGGGGTGTCGTATAGCTTCCAGTAAACAAAAAGGCCCGAACCGGTACACCGGTTCGGGCCTGGGCTGACGCATCGATCAATCCGGCAGGTTCACCTTGGGCTGGTTGTTCGAGAAGATCGCCCAGCTGGAAATGAACAGCGCGGCAATCAACGGGCCGATGACGAAGCCATTGAGACCGAACACCGCCATACCACCCAGGGTCGAGACCAGGATCAGGTAGTCAGGCATCTTGGTGTCCTTGCCCACTAGCAGCGGGCGCAGCACGTTGTCCACCAGGCCGATCACCAGCACACCATAGGCGGTCAGAATGATGCCTTGCCAGAACATTCCTGTGACCAGGAAATACACGGCCACCGGGCCCCAGACGATGCCCGCACCGACTGCCGGCAGCAGCGAGAGAAACGCCATCAGCACGGCCCAGACCAGGGCGCTGGGGATGTCGAGAATCCAGAAGATGATCCCGCCCAGCGCGCCTTGAGTGATGGCGACCACCAGGTTGCCTTTGACGGTCGCACGCACCACCCGGTTGAATTTCAGCTGCAGACGACGCTTCTGCTCTTCGGGCAGTGGCACGCACTGGCGTATCTTGCGTGCGGTTTCCGGCCCCTCGCGCAGGAAGAAGAACAGGATGTACAGCATGATGCCAAAGCTCACGATGAAGTCGAACGTGCCTTGGCCGAAGCTGAACGCCTGGGTCGCCAGGTACTGGCTGCCCTGGCTGGCGAACTGGGTGATCTTCGCGCGCAGCCCGTCGAGGTTGCCGACGCCGAGGCGATCCAGGCCGTTCTGGGCGAAGGTCGGCAGCATGTTCTTGCCATGTTCGAGGTAGCCGGCGATGTCCAGGTTGCCGCTCTGGATACGCTGGTACAACGAGGCCCCCTCTTGCACCAGCAGGCCGCTGATGACGATGACGGGCAGAATGGCGATGGTCAGACAGACGAACAGCGTGGCACCGGCAGCCAGATTGCGGCGCTTGTTGAAACGCATGAGCATCTTGCGCTGCATGGGGGTGAAGATGATCGCGAGCACCACGGCCCAGAACACCGCGCCGTAGTACGGCAGCAAGATCCAGATGAAGGCAATGGTGACCGCGGCGAGCAACACGGTCAGTGCCTTGTTCTGCAGTACAGTTTCGTTCATGAAGTTTCCTCGAGAATTCACCCCTTTAGTGCACGGCGATCAGGCAAAAGTGCCGTTGATGCAGATCAATACTGCGTCGCTTCTAGCGCCTTAGCATTCGCGCCTTTTGCCAGGTGCCCCATGACCCCTCCCGCCACGCCCGAATTGCTGGCCCCCGCCGGCTCGTTGCAGACCCTGCGCTATGCCTTTGCCTATGGCGCCGACGCGGTTTACGCCGGCCAGCCACGCTACAGCCTGCGGGTGCGCAACAACGCGTTTGATCACGCCACGCTCGCGCAGGGCATCGAAGAAGCCCACGCCTTGGGCAAGCGGTTGTACGTAGTGGTCAACATCGCGCCGCACAATGCCAAGCTGAAAACTTTCCTCAAGGACCTGGCGCCGGTGATCGCCATGGGCCCGGATGCGCTGATCATGTCCGACCCCGGGCTGATCATGCTGGTGCGCCAGCACTATCCAGACATGCCCGTGCACCTGTCGGTGCAAGCCAACACGGTGAACTGGGCCAGCGTCCGTTTCTGGCAGCAACTGGGGCTGACGCGGGTGATTCTGTCGCGCGAGCTGTCGCTCGAAGAGATCGAGGAGATACGCCAGCAGGTCCCCGACATGCAGCTGGAAGTGTTCGTGCACGGCGCTTTGTGCATGGCGTATTCGGGGCGCTGTCTGTTGTCGGGCTACCTCAACCGACGCGACGCCAATCAAGGCAGCTGCACCAACGCCTGTCGCTGGAAATACCAGGCCAGCGAAGCCACCGAGAACATCACCGGCGAGATCGTGCGCGAAGTCGATCCGACCCTGGGTCTGGGTGCGCCCACCGAACAGGTGTTCCTGCTGCAGGAAAGCAGCCGCCCCGAAGACGACATGCCGGCGTTCGAGGACGAGCACGGCACTTACATCATGAATGCCAAGGACCTGCGCGCCGTGCAGCATGTCCAGCGCCTGGCCGAGATGGGTGTTCACTCGCTGAAAATCGAGGGCCGCACCAAGTCGCACTTCTACTGCGCCCGCGCGGTTCAGGCCTACCGCCAGGCCATCGACGACGCCGCCGCCGGCAAACCGTTCGACCACACCCTGATGCACAACCTCGAATCCCTCGCGCAGCGCGGCTACACCGAAGGCTTTCTGCGCCGGCACGTGCATGACGAATACCAGAACTATCAGCGCGGCAACTCGCAGTCCGAGCGCCAGCAATTCGTCGGCGAGCTGACCGGCGCACGCGTCGACGGGCTGGCCGAGGTCAAGGTGAAGAACCGCTTTGCGCTGGGCGACCACCTGGAGCTGATGACCCCGCGCGGCAACTATCATTTCGACCTGCACCGCCTGTGCGACCGCCAGCAGCGGCCGATCGAGGTGGCGCCGGGGGATGGCCATGTGGTGTACCTGCCGATTCCCGAAGGCGTATCGCTAGCGTTCGGCCTGCTGATGCGTGACCTGAACCTGACCGTTTCGTCATCTGCCGCTCAGGTCGCTGACAGCTGGCCACGGTGACAATCACCCCGTTGAGCCCTATGCTCGGCCACCCGCTGCGCGGGGCTCGCTCATCCCTGCGTCCGGAGGCGCCTTGACCATGCTGCGCAAACACCTGCTCACCCTCACCCTGCTCGCCTCGGCCGGGCTGGCCCAGGCCGCCCAGACCATCGATGTGTACCGCGACCCCAACTGCGGCTGCTGCAAGCACTGGATCAGCCATCTGCGCGACAACGGCTTTACCGTCAATGACCATGTCGAGCCGCAGATGAGCGCGGTGAAACAGCGCCTGGGCGTCGCGCCGCGCCTGGCCTCGTGCCACACCGGGGTCATCGACGGCAAGTTCGTCGAAGGCCATGTGCCGGCTGAGCAGATCCACGCGCTGCTCGCGCGCGATGATTTGAAGGGTATTGCGGTGCCGGGCATGCCGATCGGCTCGCCGGGCATGGAGATGGGTGATCGCAAAGACGCTTATCAGGTGATCGGCGTGACCCACGACGGCCAGGATGTGCAGGTCGCGCAGTACTGATGCTGGCGTGGACGGCGCTGTTCTTCAGCGCTTTCGGGGCCGCCACGCTGCTGCCGTTGCAGTCGGAGGCGGTGCTGGTGAGCCTGCTGCTGCGCCAGCCACAGGCGTGGATTACCTTGTTGCTGGTAGCGACTGCGGGCAACGTACTGGGTTCGGTGGTGAACTGGTGGCTGGGCCGCCTGCTTGATCGGCTGCGGCACCGTCGCTGGTTTCCGTTCACTCCCGGGCAACTGCAACGCGCCCAGCAGCGCTACCGGCGCTGGGGTTGCTGGTCGTTGCTGCTGAGCTGGATGCCGGTAATCGGTGATCCGCTGACATTGATTGCCGGCCTCCTGCGTGAGCCGTTCTGGCGCTTCCTGATACTGGTGACGTTGGCCAAGGCCGGTCGCTACCTGGTGCTGGCGATGATCACCCTGGGCGTGATCACAGCCCGCTGACGCCTAGGCAAAGCGCTGCAATTGCATCTCACGCAAGCGGCTCAGGGTGCGCTGATAGGGGAATGCCAAGTAGCCCTCGGTGTACAACTGCGCCAGCGGCACCTCAGCTTCCAGGAACAGGCCCACGCGGCGGTCATAGCATTCGTCGACCAGCGCGATGAAGCGGCGCACGCTGTCGTCATGGGGCGCGAGCGTTGGCAGCAAGCGGTCGCCTGCGGCCACCCGTTGCGGCCCGTCTTCCGTGCCACGGGCAATGCGGCCGGCCCGCTGCACGCCGCTCAGGCACGGCACCCCTTGCAGCAAAATGGCGGTGAACTGGTCGCACAGCGCTATGAACTCGATGGCAGCCAGCGGTTGCCGGCACAGGTCGTTGAAGTGGCACCAGACGACGCGCGGAGCACGCCGAATGACCGCGATCTGCCGGGTACCGACAGTCAACGCTTGTGCGCTGCCCGGCTGGCCGGCACTGAGGCGCGTGAACACGCCCTGCAATGCCGTGGGCTGGCCGGGCTCGGCGACCCAATAGCGTTGGCAGGCAGCACCGGGGTGCAGCCGATGGTCCTGCTCGCCGTCTACGGCCTCGATCAGCATGTGCTGCTGCATGGCCGTGATGGCCGGCAGGAAGCGTTGCCGATTGAACCCCTCGCTGTAGAGCTGCTCAGGCGGCTGATTGGAGGTCGCGACCACCACTACACCATGAGCGAACAACACCTGGAACAGCCGCCCCAGCAACATGGCATCGCCGATATCGCTGACGAACAGCTCGTCGAAGCACAACACGCAAATGTCTTGGGCCAAGGTGCGTGCCAATGCGTTCAGAGGGTCGGCGGTGCCGCTGAGCTGAAACAGCCGCTGGTGCACCCAGGCCATGAAGTGATGAAAATGCTGGCGGCGCGCGGGCACGGTCAGGGCGCTGTAGAACAGGTCCATCAACCAGGTCTTGCCCCGGCCTACCGGGCCCCAGAGATACACGCCCTGGGTAAGCCGGCCCTGCTGCAAGCACTCGAAGCAGGCCTGCAGGGCATCGACCGCACGCGCTTGGGCGGCGTCCGCGACAATCTCGCTGCGAGCGAGGGCCGATTGGTACTGACTGATGGGCGCTGGGGCTGGCATAGGTATGTCTTGGGCAAAAACCCTAGCTTACGTGAGGCGGTCAGGCGCCACGGCTTGAAAAGCGACAAACACAACAAAACCCACCATCAGCAGGTGCCGAGGGCGAGCGAAATGAGTTTGGAAATAATGGCAGGGGCGGCTGGATTCGAACCAACGCATGGCAGGATCAAAACCTGCTGCCTTACCGCTTGGCGACGCCCCTGTATCGATTCGGCAAATCGAATGACTGCCGGATTGACGCTTCCTGCTGAATGACAACTGTGTTGCCGAGGAATGCGTGGCACTGTACCAACAAAGGTTGGCACTGGGAAGCCTTGGTCGAAAAAAAATTCCATAAAACAGCGAGTTACCGGCCAAGCGATACATTGCAACGCTGCCACCAACCGTTCATCGGTTTTCCTGGCCGCTTCGCTTAACAACGGCGTGTTTCGTCATTCCAAACCTGTAACCGACTCAGGTGCCCATCAGGAGGATGTCATGCCCGTCTCACACGATTTGTACCAGGACCTGCAATACCCCCGCGAAATCGTTCAGCAACGCCGTCAAACGGATGCCGAACTCGATCGGCTGCTGGACGACTACGTCGATATCGACAACCAGGTGCTGGCAGCCGAATCGATTTCCGCCGGCAATTATGTTGATGAAGACCTGCGCCACCTGAAGGAACGGCGCCTGGCGGTGAAGTACATGATCGAGAGGCAACTGACCCGCAAGGTCTGAACGCTCGCCACGGGTCAGCCGCGCAGCACGCCGCTGCGCCCTGCAGACCGGGCGGCCCTGGTCCTGGCCTGTCGGGGCGGTTGTGGCCGCGTGCGGTGCAGCACGGCCCGCGTTCAGCCTTGACCGCTGCGACTGACGCAACGGTGCGCATGGCCCGGCGAGCCAGAGCAGGCACCGCGAGGTGCCGAAGCGCCGGCGAGCCGCAGCAAAGCTCGGTCGATTGGCCGCATCGAGCCAGTGCCGCTATCATGCCGCCCTCCGCAGCTACCTGGCCACTGGCCCATGCACAGTCTTGATGATCTTCGCGCCGGGCGTCTGCTCGGCGCCACCCGCCTCGACCTCAGCGCGCAATTGCGCCATTTCCCGTCGGAAATCTTCGACCTGGCCGACAGCCTGGAAATCCTCAACCTGACCGGCAACCAGCTGACCGAGCTACCGGCCGATCTGCACCGTCTACGCCGTTTGAAGGTGCTGTTCTGCTCGGACAACCTTTTTACCGAACTGCCCGAAGCTGTGGGCGCCTGCGCGCAGCTGCAGACGGTCGGCTTCAGAAGCAACCGCATTCGTGAGGTGAACGCCGATGCGTTGCCCGCCGGGCTGCGCGCCTTGATCCTGACCGACAACCGCATCGAAACCCTTCCCGAGGCCCTGGGCCACTGCCAGCACCTGCAAAAGCTCATGCTCGCCGGCAACCGCCTCACCGCTTTGCCCGAAAGCCTGCAACAGTGCCAGCGCCTGGAGCTGCTGCGCATCGCCAGCAACCGCCTGAGCGCCCTGCCCGACTGGCTGCTGCGGCTCCCGCGCCTGGCCTGGCTGGCGTATGCCGACAACCCGCTGCCGGCCGGTTTCCAGGCGCCGCTCGAGGCGGCGCTTTGCCCGCGCATCGACTGGGCGACACTGACCCTCGCCGGCGAGCTGGGACGCGGCGCTTCGGGAGTCATCCATGCCGCGCAGTGGACGGCCCAAGCTGCACCCGTGGCGGTCAAGGTGTACAAGGGGGCGATCACCAGCGATGGCTCGCCCCAGGCTGAAATGACTGCCTGCCTGGCCGCCGGTGATCATCCGCACCTGGTGCAGGTAGCCGGCCGGGTGGACGATCATCCCGAGCATGTGCCCGCACTGGTGATGCAACGCATCCCCGCACAGTGGCGCAACCTGGCCGGTCCACCCACGCTGGACAGCTGCACACGCGACCAGTATGGCGCCGGCCCGACGCTGGCCATGCCGGCCCTGCTGCGCCTGGCCGAGGGCATCGCGTCGGTGGCTGCGCACCTGCATGCCCGTGGCATCAACCACGGCGACCTGTATGGCCACAACATCCTCGTCCATGCGGCCAGCGGCCAGTGCCTGCTGAGCGACTTCGGCGCAGCGTCGTTCTATCCACCGGGCGGTGCCTTGCAGGCACTGGAAGTGCGTGCGTTCGGCATTCTGCTGCTCGAACTGCTGGCACTTGGCGCCCAGGCTCATGGCCCGCTGCATGCCATGGCCGAACGCTGCACGCAGCCTGATGTAGCCCTGCGCCCGTGCTTCGCCGATCTGGCCGCCGAGCTGCAACAGCGGCTCACAGCCAGCATCCACTGACCCTTCGCCCGCGAGCCCCACATGGACATCGATCAGGCCCGAACCTTCCTGCAAATCATCCGCTGCGGCAGCCTGGTCGCCGCGGCTGAGCAGCTGTTTGTCTCGCAGACGGCGATCACTGCGCGGGTGCAGCGCCTGGAACAGCACCTGGGCTGCAGACTGTTCCTGCGCGGGCGCAGCGGCGTGACCTTGACCGCCGACGGTGAAGCCTTCGTGCCCTATGCCCATCAGTTGGTGCAAACCTGGGAAGCAGCGCGCCGCGAATTGCCATTGCCGGCAGGCCCGCGCCAGCGGCTGCACCTGGGCGCCGCAGTGAGCCTGGGCAATCCGCTGCTGCTGGAATGGGTCAGCGCCTTGCATGACGCGCAGCCCGGCCTGGCCTTGCGCAGTGAAGTAGGTGACGGTGAGTCCCTGCTGCGCAAGGTCGAGGGGGGCTTGCTGGACGCCGCGTTGGTGTATCACCCCAGCTACGGGCCCGGGCTGCAGGTTGAACAGTTGCTGGAGGAAAAGCTGGTACAGGTGCGCCGAGTCGACCGCCATGCGCCGTACATCTACATCGATTGGGGTGAGACCTTCCGCCGCCAGCATGATGCCGCGCTGCCAGACTGCGCACCTGCGGCGCTGTCGTTCAATCTGGGGCCGCTGGCCCTGCAGTTCATTCTCGAACGCGGGGGCAGTGGCTACTTCCGCACCCGGGTGGTCCAGGCCTACCTCGACAGTGGCGTGCTGGAGCGCGTGCCGCACGCACCGGAGTTCACCTACCCCACGTTTATCGTCTCTTCGCGCAAGGACGACAGCCGCGCCCTGGCACAGGCCCTGCAGGTGCTACGCAGGCTGGTCGAAGGCGGTACCAGTGACTGGTCACAGCGCTGGGACCCGCTCGCCTGAGGCGGCCGTCCGGGCGCGGAGCAAGTGGCGTTTGAGGCCGGCGAGCAGGTCGGTCTGAGTGATCACCCCAACCAAGCGCTCGCCCTCCAGCACCGGCAGGCAGTGCAGGCCCTGCTCACACAACAGCGGCAGCAGGCGCTGCAACGGCTCGTCACTGGCCACGCTGACCACGCGCCGGCTCATGATCTGCGCCAGGCGTACGGGTTGCCGGGCAAATGGCCGGCGCCAGCTGAAACGGCTGCGGGCCATGGCGGGGGCTACCAGATCACTGAGGCTGACGATGCCCACCAGTTGGCCCGCCTGCACCACCGGCAGGGTGTTCAGGCGATGGCTGGACAACAGCGCCCAAGCGCGCTCAAGGGTGGTTTCGGGGGTCGCGAACTGCACGTCCCGGGCCATCACCGAGGCTGCGCGAAGGCCGCCCAGGCTGCGGCGAAGCGCCTGCTGTTCAGTCGCCTGGATGATGCGTTCGAGCTCGTCGCGGCTGACGTCGACGTATTCGCCCAAGGCCTCCAGCGCCTGATCGAGATCGTCACCGGTGACACCGACCCGCTCACTGGGCGGCAGATCGAGCGTCTGGTGCGGATCTTTGCGCGGCGCCGCCTTGGGATAGCGGACCCCGGTCAGACCGTTATAGGCCACGGCCACCGCCAGCAGGATCAGCACATTGAGCAACACAGGCTCCAGCAGGTGATCACCCAGCGCGACCATGCCAGGATCGGCCAACACCGCGGTAACCGCCACCGCGCCACCGGGCGGGTGCAGGCAGCGCAGCAGGCACATCAGCACCAGGGACACCCCCAGCGCAGCGCCTGCGACCCACAGCTCGCTGCCCAAGCCATGGCGCAGCAAGAGCCCCGTCAGGCATGCCGTAGCGTAGCTGCCAACGACCGGCCAGGGTTGCGCCAGCGGCCCGGAATGCACCGCGAACAGCAGTACCGCCGACGCCGCCAATGGCCCGAGCAGGTGCAAGGCAATGCCAGGACCGAACGCCAGGCTGCACAGGTAGCCGGCGAGAAACAGGGCCAAGGCCGCGCCGAAGCTGGCGCGTAGCCATTGTCTGGGTGGGATGTGCAATGAAGGGGGCAGAATGCGCTGCAGAAGGCTCAGAGCTTTGGGCATGGGTCAGTGATCGTGATGGCTGAAGCGAGGGGTCACAGCGACCTCGGGCAGGTCGGCCTGCATGCGTAGCGGCGCGGTAGGCGCAAGGCCTCCGGCACGCCACGCAGTGTGACGAAGCGAGCGCATGCCAGCCAATTCAAAAGACTGTTGGCTGGCTGCAGTTTTATTGCAGTGGCGCTCCGAGCAGGTGATTCATAGGCCGCTGTCAGTGCGCGCGCCGCGGCAGCTCAACGCTTACCCTGAGGCCGCCCAGCGGGCTTTGCAGCAGGACGATCTGCCCAGCCCACGCCTCGACGATATCGCGCACGATCCCCAGGCCCAGGCCATGTCCGGCCACCTGCTCGTCCAGGCGCGAGCCGCGTTCGAGCACCTGCTCGCGCGCAGCTTGCGCAATGCCCGGGCCGTCGTCGTCGACCCACAACCGATAGCCGGCCTCATGCGCCACGATACCCAGGCGCACTTCGCTGTCGGCCCATTTGCAAGCGTTGTCGAGCAGGTTGCCGAGCAGTTCGAGCAAGTCTTCGCGGTCCCAGGGCAGTTGCAGGCCCGCTGGCACGTCTCGCGCCAGGATCAGGCCCTCACCGTGAATCATGCCCAACGTGGCCAGCAGACCGGGCAGCTCGGCGTCGCAGTCGAACTGCGCCCCGGGCAGTGCGTCACCGGCCAGGCGGGCGCGGTTAAGCTCGCGGGTCAGGCGTTGGCGAATCTGCTCCAGTTGCTCATGCATCTGCGCGCTGATCTGCGGCGCGCCGCGCAGGTGCTCGCTGCTGGCCAGGCTGACCAGCACCGCCAGCGGCGTCTTCAAGGCATGGCCCAGGTTGCCCAAGGCATTGCGTGAGCGGCGCAGGCTGTCTTCGGTGTGCGCCAGCAGGTGATTGACCTGCGCCACCAGCGGCTCGAGCTCGACCGGCACTTGGCTGTCGAGTTGCGAGCGCTGGCCTTGCTGCAACTGCGCGATCTGCTGGCGCGCCCGTTCCAGCGGGCGCAGCGAGCGGGTCACGGTGATGCGCTGCAGCACCAGGATCAGCAGCAGGGCGACCAGACCCAGGCCCAGGCCGATCTGTTGCATACGGCGAAAGCCTTGGCGCACAGGGGTGTAATCCTGGGCCACGCTGATCGAGATGTTCTGCCCCAGACGCCGATAGTCGGCCCGGTGGATCAACAGCTGCTGGCCCTCGGGGCCGAGTTGTTGATTGTCCTCCAGACCTACACTGGCGGGACGCGGCATGTCCACATCCCACAACGAGCGGGAGCGCCAATGGCCCTGGTCGAAGTCGATGCGAAAGTAGTAGCCGGAAAACGGTCGGTGATACGCCGCCGCGACCCTGCGTTCATCCAGCTGAATGCCCGTGGAACCGCGTACCAGCGCGGCCAGCAGGTTTTCACTTTCCTTGCGCAGGCCCGCTTCGAGGTAGCGTTGCAGGCCGGCCTCGAACAGCCACAGAGTCGATTGCGCCAGTGTCAGGCCGACCGCTACCAGCACCGCGACCAGGCCGACGCTCAGGCGCCCCTGAATCGACCTCAATCGCGGCTCCCGGCGTACAGGTAGCCCTGGCCGCGGCGGGTTTCGATGACGCTGCGACCCAGCTTGCGCCGCAGGTGGTTGACGTGCACTTCAAGCACATTGGAGTCGCGCTCGGTTTCGCCGTCGTACAGGTGTTCGGCCAGATGGCTTTTGGAGAGGATCTGCTGCGGGTGCAGCATGAAGTAGCGCAACAGGCGAAATTCGGCAGCCGTGAGCTGGATCTCGACGCCTTCGCGGATAGCGCATTGACGGCGCTCGTCCAATTGCAGGCCGGCCGCTTCGAGGCTGGGCTGGTTGGCCAGGCCGCGGGCACGGCGCAGCAGCGACTGGATACGCAGTTGCAGCTCTTCGGGGTGGAACGGTTTGCTCAGGTAATCGTCGGCGCCGGCCTTCAGGCCCTCGACGCGTTCAGCCCACGAGCCGCGAGCGGTGAGCACCAGCACCGGAGTGTGCAAGCCAGCGGCGCGCCATTGCGACAGTACCTCCAGCCCGGGCAAGCCCGGCAAGCCGAGGTCCAGAATAATCAGGTCATAAGGTTCGCTCTGGCCCTGATACACCGCGTCGCGGCCATCGGCCAGCCAATCGATGGCATAGCCTTGGCGCTGCAACGCGGCGGTCAGTTCATCGGCCAGGGGCACATTGTCTTCAACCAGCAACAGGCGCATTCAATCGTCTTCCTCATCTTTGAGCAGCGCACCGGTCGCGGCATCGAACTTGATTTCACGCACGACCCCCTCGGGGGTCAGGATTTCCACTTCGTATTCATAACGGTCATGTTCCTCTTCGAGCTCGGCCTCCAGCAAGCGCGCCCCGGGATAACGTCCCAGGGCGGCTTCGAGCAGTCGCTCAAGGGGCACGATGGTGCCCCGGTGCCGCAGTTCGAGCGCTTCATCCTGGTCCAGGTCACGACCGACCGCCAGGGTGCTGGCGGCCAGTAGCGTCAGGCCCAGGCAGCGGACGGGCCGGGGCAGAGTGAGCATCAGCGGTCCTGTTCGTCCTTGACCACTTCACCGGTCTTGGCGTCAAGTGCCACGTCCCATTCCACGTTGTTGGTGTCCCGCAGTTCGACCTTGTAGATGTAGCGGCCGTACTCGTCTTCCAGCTCGCTGTCCGTCACAGTGGCGCCAGGATGCTTGGCAACAGCGGCGGCCTTCAACTCGTCGAGCGACTTGATGGTCTTGGCGTTTACCAGCTTGACCACTTCGTCAGGTTGTACGTCTTTGGCGAAGGCGGCAGCGCTACCGAAGGTCAGAGCAGCGGCGGTGAACAGGGCAGTCAAAGTTTTCATGGGTGTACTCCGTTGGGTCTCAAAGTTGTCTACGCAATCAACACTACTGCCGCGGGCTTAACTGAACCTGAAAAGCGCTGGCGCCATGATAGCGCAGCTCAGTGCCCGCAGCTGGGGGCTTGGACCGTGCCAATGGACGATAAGCTCCATCGCCATGGAACAGACCCTGTCCGCCCATCCAGCTTGGATGCAAAGCCAGTACCGCCTCGGCGCCGGTCAGTAGTAGCGTCCCGCCTTCAATGAATGGCTCCAGCCCGTGTGAACGCCCGCGGACTGGGGTGCTGTCGACCTGGGAGGTCAAATGGAACGTGTACAAGCTATCGACCAAACGGCATTGGACGAGGCGCTGATTGCGTTTGCCCGTTACAAGATTGGAGAAATACGGATTTTCGACCTGGAGCGTGCCATGAGCTTCGAGGCGGGCCAGGCCTTGGCCGAAAGTGGCTTGGTGCGGTTCTCGATCGCCAGGATGGTGTCGGGACGCTACCGCATCAGCGACGAAGGGGAGAGCGCCATCACACCGTCTGGACGGGAGCGCCTGGAGGCGCTCCGAGGCTGACAGCCATTCTTGCCTGGCTGCCCGACCTCAGTGTCGGGCGGGCAGGTCCAGGCGCCCGGCGCGCCTTGTGCGACGCGCCGGGTGCCGACGACGCCGATCGTAGAATCCGCCGGCCAGTGAGGCAAAACAGGTTAAGATGCGCACACAGTTGGTCGCCTGAGGCGTACCGCGCCGTGCTGGCCGCCTCAGTACCCGGCGGCCAACGGCGGCCGTCGCCGACGAGCCGTTCCTGGCAAGGCGCCAGACGCCCTCCCCTCTTCACAGCGATACAGGTCCACCCGTGGAAATCTTCAAAGAGTTTACGTTCGAATCGGCTCACCGCCTGCCCAATGTCTCCGCCGGCCACAAGTGCGGACGGCTGCATGGCCATTCCTTCAAGGTTGCACTGCACCTGACCGGGCCACTGGATCCGCACACCGGATGGATCCGCGACTTCAGCGAAATCAAGGCCGTGTTCAAGCCGATCTACGACCAGCTCGATCACAACTACCTCAATGACATTCCTGGCCTGGAAAACCCCACCAGCGAAGTTATCGCGCAGTGGATCTGGAATCAGGTCAAGCCACTGCTGCCAGAGCTCTCCAAGGTGCGCATTCACGAGACTTGCACCAGCGGTTGCGAATATACCGGCGACTGATCCCCACGGCTCAGTCCTCCCCGCTGAGCCGGTTAAATTTCGGGTGAGGCGGCACGTTCGAGTGGAGCACCTGCAACGCCAAGTAACCACGACGCCCGGTTCGCTCGTTAAGGTAGGCCCGGCCGCCCTCGATCAAGCGGCGGACGATGCGCCCACTCGGCGCAAACAAGACGATCCCGGTGCAGGTATCGCCGCTGCTCAAGGCGGTGGGATCGAGGCCGTCGAGGGTCCACAGCGACGCGGCCAGATTCCTGCGAACACGCACTACCAGCCCTTCGCTATCGAGCAATGGATCGACGGGCAGATCGATATGCCACGTTGGCACCGGATCCGGCAGACGCACATCTGCCGACGGCGATACCTGCGCAGTGGAAGCGCCTGGGCGCGCATTGTTCGGATACATTCCCAGATAGCCACCACGGCTGACATCCAGGGCGTACTCAAGCTCCGGCCAACGGTCGACGTTGGCGCCCGCATAGGCCGGACGGATTTCATACGCGTAGAGCTCGCCAATCTGGTAGACGCCAAACCAGAAGTACTCACAGTAAATGCGCTGCCGCGGGCCAATGAACGGCAGGCCGTCGCGCAAGAATGACTGGATTTCTTTGGGATCATAGTCACGGCCAGACATCAGCCAGCCATCGTCTCCGTTCCAGTCGTTGAACTCCACCCATAACGGTTTGAACTGCTGACCCGGAGAGCGCAACTTGTCTGGATCGGTGAGCGGGTCACCGGCGAACTGCCAGTGGCATCTGGCATTGAATGACAACAACGGCTGAAACACATAGTCGCTCATGGCACATTCACCCCTACTGGGCTGAGAACAGGCGCCAACAGTAGCGCTGCGCCGTCTTGCCCGGCAGCAGGAAAGCCTTCTAGGCGCTATCGGCACGCGCCAAGGGACGATGACTGGGCAACGGTCGTTGCCGTCTACCTGAGATGCCTAGCCAGGGGCGCCTAGCCAGGGGCGCCTAGCCCAGTGCGTCACCGAGAAAGGCCGGCGCGATGTAGCGCTCGTAGTGAGCTTCGGAGAGCAGAAAGAACTCACGGTCAATGGCGTCACGCAAGCGCGGCAAGTCCCAGTCACGGAACTCCGGCAGCAGTACCACACCGTAGGCGTCGAGGTCGCGGATCATCCGGGCGCCGCGGGCGATCAACTGATAGGCCCAGCAGTACTCGGACTGACGCGCAACGAAGCGGATGGAGCGTTGTTCGAGCTGAACACGCAGGCGTGCTTTGTCGAACACCTCAAGCTTGGCCATCATCACCTGCACCAACAGCTGTTCCAGGCGCAGCCAGACGGCCCGCTTCGCCTCCTCGTCGTAGCTGTTCCAGTGGATCACTTCGTGGTGAAAACGCTTGCAGCCGCGGCACACGAGGTCGCCGTAGACCGTGGAACAGAGGCCGACACAAGGGGTTTTGATGGACTTGCTGGACATGGCAGAACAACAGCTGGGCGGTGAGAGACGGTGCCATGTTAGCCCTTTGTCTAACCAGGGTCACTCGCTAAAGTCATGTGCCTTGCCTTACCTTCGAGGCGTTTTTGCCGTAGAATCATCCGGCCTTTTCCAAGGCAACCATGTCCGTTGGAAGCTGTTTTCAAAGCGTCACGAGCACAGTCAATCCGGTAGAACGGCGTTGGCGCAACCGCTGCCCGCGAGCAGGCGTTGCGCCAACCCCTCATCAGCCTTCCGTTCTACAGGCGTAAAACTTTGAAAACAGCTTCTGCAAGGATTTCCAGCATCCCTGGCCTGGCGGCCCACAAAGCCGCCGCTGCGCAGCCTTGCTGGAAGCCTGGATGAGCGTCCCGGACTCCCTTTTGGGACCACTGATGAGGGTAATAACTGTGCTTGAAGCCTACCGCAAACACATCGAAGAGCGTGCCGCCCTGGGTATCGTGCCCCAGCCGTTGAACGCCGAACAAACCGCAGGCCTGATCGAGCTGCTGAAAAACCCGCCGGCCGGCGAAGAAGCCTTCCTCCTTGAACTGATCACCGACCGCGTACCCCCAGGCGTCGACGAAGCCGCCTACGTCAAGGCCGGTTTCCTCTCCGCCCTGGCCAAGGGTGAAGCCCAGTCTCCGCTGATCGACCGCAAACATGCCACCCAGCTGCTCGGCACCATGCAGGGCGGCTACAACATCGCGACCCTGGTCGAGCTGCTCGATGACGCCACCCTCGGCGCCGTCGCGGCCGAACAGCTCAAGCACACCCTGCTGATGTTCGACGCCTTCCACGACGTCGCTGAAAAAGCCAAGGCTGGCAACGCCTATGCCAAGGCTGTGCTGGAGTCCTGGGCTGCCGGCGAGTGGTTCACCAAGCGTCCGGCCATCGCCGACAAGTACACCTTGACCGTGTTCAAGGTGCCCGGCGAAACCAACACCGACGACCTCTCCCCCGCCCCGGACGCCTGGTCGCGCCCGGACATCCCGCTGCACGCCCTGGCCATGCTGAAAATGGCCCGTGACGGCATCGAGCCTGAGCAGCCAGGCTCGGTCGGCCCGCTGCAGCAGATCGCTGACGTGCGCGCCAAAGGCTTCCCGGTCGCCTACGTCGGTGACGTGGTGGGTACTGGTTCTTCGCGTAAATCGGCTACCAACTCGGTGCTGTGGTTCTTCGGTGACGACATCCCCAACGTGCCGAACAAGCGCGCTGGCGGCTTCTGCTTCGGCACCAAGATCGCTCCGATCTTCTACAACACCATGGAAGACGCCGGCGCCCTGCCGATCGAGTTCGACTGCACCGACCTGAACATGGGCGACGTCATCGACGTCTATCCGTACAAAGGTGAAGTACGCCGTCACGATAGCGACGAACTGGTCACCACCTTCGCACTGAAAACCGAAGTGCTGCTCGACGAAGTTCGTGCTGGCGGCCGGATCCCGCTGATCGTCGGCCGCGGCCTGACCGACAAGGCCCGCGCCGAGCTGAACCTGGGTGCAACCGACCTGTTCAAGCTGCCAGAAGCCCCGGTCGACACCGGCAAAGGCTACACCCTGGCGCAGAAAATGGTCGGTCGCGCGTGCGGCCTGCCGGAAAACCAAGGCGTGCGCCCTGGCACCTACTGCGAACCGAAGATGACCACCGTCGGCTCCCAGGACACCACCGGCCCGATGACCCGCGACGAGCTCAAAGACCTGGCATGCCTGGGCTTCTCCGCTGACCTGGTCATGCAGTCGTTCTGCCACACCGCGGCGTACCCCAAGCCGATCGACGTCACCACCCACCACACCCTGCCTGACTTCATCCGCACCCGTGGCGGCGTGTCGCTGCGCCCAGGCGACGGCATCATCCACAGCTGGCTGAACCGCATGCTGATGCCCGACACCGTCGGCACCGGTGGCGACTCGCACACCCGCTTCCCGATCGGTATCTCGTTCCCGGCCGGTTCCGGCCTGGTCGCCTTCGCTGCGGCCACCGGCGTCATGCCGCTGGACATGCCCGAGTCGATCCTGGTGCGCTTCAAAGGCAAGCTGCAGCCTGGCATCACCTTGCGCGACCTGGTCCATGCGATTCCGTACTACGCCATCCAGAACGGCCTGCTGACCGTCGAGAAGAAGGGCAAGAAGAACGCCTTCTCCGGGCGCATCCTCGAAATCGAAGGCCTGGACGAGCTGACTGTCGAACAGGCCTTCGAGCTGTCCGACGCCTCCGCCGAGCGTTCGGCGGCGGGCTGCACCATCAAGCTGCCGGAAAAGGCCATCGCCGAATACCTGCAGTCGAACATCACCCTGCTGCGCTGGATGATCGGTGAAGGCTACGGCGACCCACGCACCCTGGAGCGCCGCGCGCAAGCCATGGAAGCCTGGCTGGCCAACCCTGAGCTGTTGTCCGCCGACACCGACGCCGAATACGCCGAGATCATCGAAATCGACCTGGCCGACGTCAAGGAGCCTGTGCTCTGTGCGCCGAACGACCCGGACGACGCCCGCCTGCTGTCGAGCGTCCAAGGCGAGAAGATCGATGAGGTGTTCATCGGTTCATGCATGACCAACATCGGTCACTTCCGCGCTGCCGGCAAGCTGCTGGAGAAGGTGAAAGGCGGTATTCCAACGCGTCTGTGGCTGGCCCCGCCGACCAAGATGGACGCTCACCAGCTGACCGAAGAAGGCTACTACGGCATCTACGGCAAAGCGGGCGCGCGCATCGAGATGCCGGGCTGCTCGCTGTGCATGGGTAACCAGGCACGTGTACAGACTGGCTCGACCGTGGTTTCCACCTCGACCCGTAACTTCCCCAACCGTCTGGGCGATGCCACCAACGTCTACCTGGCTTCGGCTGAGCTGGCAGCGGTCGCCTCGATCATCGGCAAGCTGCCGACCGTCGAAGAGTACATGGCCTACGCCAAGGACATCGACAGCATGGCCGCTGATGTCTACCGCTACCTGAGCTTCGACCAGATCGCAGAATTCCGCGACGCGGCGGAAGCGGCGAAGATCCCGGTGGTACAGGCGTAAGCCAAGCGCAGCAACACAAAAAAGCCCCGGCAGCGATGCCGGGGCTTTTTCGTTTCCAGGTCAATCAGCGGTCTCTGCACAGGGCCTGCTACGCCCATCAACCTGCAAAACCCAAGTTGGGACGGGAACGCCACACCTGTCTGTGCACCCGGCTCCCGCAGACCAATCGGCCCGCATCACTCGTAACGCAGTGCCATCGCCGGTTCCACCTGCGAAGCCCGATACGCCGGATACACCGTCGCCAGGAAGCTCATCACCAACCCTGCCGTGCAGATCAGCCCCACGTCGCCCCACTGCAACTCTGACGGCAGGCTGCTGATGAAGTACACATCGGAGGTGAAGATGTGCTGACCACTCACCCGCTCCAGCCAGCCGACGATCTGGCTGACATTGAGCGCTGCCACCACGCCCAACGCGCCGCCGATCAACGTCCCGACAATACCGATCAGCGAGCCCTGAACCATGAAGGTTCCCATGATCTGCGCCGGGGTGGCGCCAAGGGTGCGCAGGATCGCGATATCCGCGCCCTTGTCGTTCACGACCATGATCAGCGTGGCGATGATGTTGAACGCCGCGACCGCGATGATCATCATCAACAGCAGGCCAATCATGGTCTTTTCCATCTTCATGGCACTGAACAAGCTGCCTTGGGTGTGCGACCAATCGTCCGCATGGAAGGCATCGCCCAACTCGGCGGCAATGGCCTTGGACACCTGCGGCGCGGCATACAGGTCATGCAGCTTGAGGCGCACGCCCTGCACAGTGCCTTCAGGCCAGCGCTGCATCTCGCCGGCGTCAGCCACGTTGATGTAGGCCTGCGCGCCATCGAGCTCGGCGCCCACCTTGAAGATGCCGACCACGGTCAGGCGCTGCATGCGCGGGGTGATGCCGCCGGGTGCCTTGCTGACTTCGGGCACGATCAGGGTCAGCTTGTCGCCAGTGTTGAGGCGAAAACGCCGGGCGGTCAGCTCACCGATCACCACCCCGTACTGACCTGGCACCAGCGACTGCAAGCTCCCCTGAACAATGTGCTCGCCGACGATGGACACCTTGCCCTCCTCGGCCGGATCGATGCCGCTGACCTGGATCGGCTGCATGGCGCCCTTGTACGACAGCATGCCTTCCATGTCAGTGATCGGCGCAGCGGCCATCACGGCAGGATTGCGCAGCGCCACATCGGCCACCTTGCGCCAGTCTTGCACCGGCTCGACGCCGAGCAGGCTGGCATGCGGCACCAGACCGAGAATGCGTGAGCTCATCTCGCGCTGGAAGCCGTTCATCACCGACAGCACCACGATCATCGCCAGCACGCCGAGCGAGAGGCCGATCATCGAGGTCATGGAGATGAACGAGATGAAGTGATTGCGGCGCTTGGCACGGGTGTAACGGGTACCGATGAACAAGGGCAAGGGTCTGAACATGGACGAGAACACCCAGTGAATAAGTGAAAAAAGGTCAGTGGCCGACGCGGTTGTTCAGGCGTTGCCTGAAACGGCTTGAGCGAAGGTCAGGCGAGACTGCTGTCAACGCCGCACACCGAGCATCAGGGCTTTTCAGGCAGCGCCTGGGCCCAGCAGGCCGTGATCCGCACCGGGCCTGCATGAGCGCGGGGAGTGCCGCGCATGCAGCGCCAGGCACTTCAGATCGGCACCAGGCGACCATCTTCCAGGCTCAGCACCCGATCCATCTGGCGCGCCAGGTTCAGGTCGTGGGTCACCACCAGAAACGCCGTCTGCGAAGACGTCGAGAGCTCGCGCATCAACTCCTGAATGCCTTGGGCGGTGTTGTGGTCGAGGTTGCCGGTGGGCTCATCGAGCATCACCAGACCAGGGCGATTGACCAACGCGCGGGCAATGGCCACACGCTGACGCTCACCACCGGACAGCTCGGCCGGTTTGTGGCCGAGGCGATGGCCCAGGCCCACACGCTTGAGCAGTGCACTGGCCCGCTCACGCGCCTGCGGGATGGGCGTACGGCCGATCAGCAGCGGCATGCAGACGTTTTCCAGCGCAGTGAATTCGGCCAGCAGGTGGTGGAACTGGTAGACGAAGCCCAGCGCGCGATTGCGCAGCAGCCCGCGGGCGCGCTCACCGAGCGCCGAGAGCTCTTCGCCGGCCAGCCAGACGCTGCCCTGGCTCGGCGTATCGAGGCCGCCCAGCAGGTTGAGCAAGGTACTCTTGCCAGACCCCGAACTGCCCACGATCGCCACGCGCTCGCCCGGCAGCAGCTCAAGCTGCAGGTTGGCCAGCACCTGCACGGACTCGGGGCCTTCCTCGTAGGACTTGCCCAGGTTGCGGCAACTCAATACGGCTTTATCACTCATGCGCGACTCACTCATAACGTAGCGCCTCTGCAGGCTGGGTGCGGGCCGCACGCCAGGCCGGATACAGGGTGGCGAGGAAACTCAGGGCCAGAGCCGCAGCACAGATCATCCAGACGTCCTGGGGCAGGATCTGCGAGGGCAGGTAATCGATGAAGTAGACGTCGGCATTGAGGAATTTATGCCCGATCAGGCGCTCGATTCCGGCAATCGCAGCACTGACGTTGAGCGCCGCGAGAATGCCGACCACCGCGCCAATCAACGTACCCACCACACCGATCACGGTGCCCTGGACCATGAAGATGGCCATGATTTGCCGAGGGGTGGCGCCCAGTGTGCGCAGGATGGCGATGTCACCGCGCTTGTCGTTGACCACCATCACCAGCGTGGAAATGATGTTGAACGCCGCCACCGCCACGATCAGCAGCAAGAGCAGGCCGATCATGGATTTCTCCATGCGGATGGCCTGGTACAGGTTGCCGTGGGTGCGGGTCCAGTCGCGCGAGTAATACTCGCCGTCCAGCTGCTGGGCGATGTTGTAGGCCACGCGCGGCGCTTCGAACAGGTCGTCGAACTTGAGGCGCAGGCCTTGTACCTGATCGGCTTTCCAGCGGTGCAGGCGCGACAGGTCGGAAATGTTGGTCAGGCCCAGGTAGCCGTCGATTTCACCGGCGCCGACATGAAAGGTGCCGACCACGGTGAAGCGCTTCATGCGCGGGAACATGCCGGCTGGAGTGACACTGATTTCCGGAGCGACGAAGGTCAGCTTGTCGCCGACAGCCACGCCCAGCTTGGCCGCGGCCTTGTCACCGATCATGATGCCCCACTCGCCCGGCGCCAGCTTGTCGAGGCTGCCTTCGAGGGTGAAGCGCTCGATGATCGAGACCTTGCGCTCAAGGGCAGGATCAACGCCATTGAGCAGCACCTTCTGCACCTTGCCTTCATGGGTCAGCAGGCCTTGCATCTGCGTGAAGGGGGCGACCTCCAGCACCTGGCGGTTCTGCTTGACGCGTTCGGCAACGGCCGGCCAGTTGTCGATCGGCTGGGCGGATTCGAGGGTGGCGTGGGGGATCATGCCGAGCACGCGGGTGCGCATCTCGTGATCGAAGCCGTTCATGACCGAGAGCACCACGATCATCACCACCACGCCAAGGGCGAGGCCGATCATCGAGGTCAGGGAAATGAACGAGACGAAATGGTTGCGGCGCTTGGCACGGGTGTAGCGCGTGCCAATGAATACGAAGAGAGGTCTGAACATGTCGGGGCTTGTTCGGATGGAAGGGAACGTCTTTGTGGCGAGGTTAACCTGGCAGCTTTACACTCGGACCATCGCCGCTACCATGGGTTCACCATGACGACTCCAGACGAAGAAGAACGCCGCGAATACTACCGCATCGAAGACTCGATCGCACTGCAAATCAGTCCGCTCAGCGCCGGCGACCTGGCCGATGCCGACCTCGTGCAATCGGCCTCGCCGCTGGTCAGCCTGCTCAGCGAGCTGCACCTGGCCGATTTCGAGAGCCAGCACCTGCTGCGCCAGCTCAGCGACAAAGACCGCATCCTCGCCGCCTTGCTGCGTGCGCAGAACAAGCGTGTCGACCTGCTCAGCGCGCTGGTTGCGCACAGCCTGCTGGGGCAACTGGGCGAACCCCAGACGGTGATGCTCAGCGAAGGCGGGCTCGATTCCACCAGCGCCGAGCCCCTCGCCCCCGGCACGCGGGTTGCCGTGCAGATGGTGCTGCTGCCCAGAGGCCACGCATTGCTGCTGCGCGGGCGCATCACCCATTGCCAAGCTCAGGCCGATGGCCGCTATGCGCTGGGCACTGAATTCACCGACCTGACCGACGCCGAGCGCCAGCTGCTGGCCCGGCATATCCTCCAGCGCCAGCAACAGCAACGCCGCCAGGCCCTCGAACAGAATGATCCAACCCCTTGAGCCCTGCTCTCTCGACCTGAAGGAACGAACGTGACACTCATCTATGGCCACCGCGGCGCCAAGGGCGAAGCCCCCGAGAACACCTTGAACAGCTTCCGCCAGTGCCTGTCCCACGGCGTCAACCGCTGCGAACTCGACCTGCACCTGTCAGCCGACAACGAGCTGATGGTGATCCATGACCCGACCCTCAAGCGCACCACCGGCCGGCGCGGCAAAGTGGTCGAGCACACTGCCGCTGAGCTGATCACCTACGACGCCCGCCAGGGCGGTCCGGGCTGGGTGCAGCCCTGCCCGATCCCGACGCTGCAGACGCTGTTCGAGCAATGCCCTTTCGAGCACTGGCAATTGGAAGTCAAGAGCGCCTCGCGCACCCGCGCTGCCAGCACCGTGCTGGCGATTCGCGAGCTGGCGCAGTCGTTCGACCTGCTCGACAAGGTCACCATTACCTCCAGCTCACGGGAAGTGCTGACCGCGGCCGTTGAGCTGGTGCCGGATGTGGCGCGTGGACTGGTGGCCGATTACGCCTGGCTAGACCCCTTGAAAGTCGCGCAGAACTACGGTTGCGAGCTGCTTGCGCTGAACTGGACGCTCTGCACCCCAGAGCGCCTGGCCAAAGCCCAGGCGCAAGGGCTGCACGTGTCGGTGTGGACCGTCAACGAGCCGGCACTGATGCACCGGCTGGCCGACTTTGGGGTCGACAGCCTGATTACAGACTTTCCCGGTTTGGCCAGGACCACCCTCGGCAAAGACTGAAATCGCTCTCCCCGACCGGCTCAGGCGACCGGCCGGAGCCGGTCAAAAAAGCCGGTTCAGGCCGTCGTAGGCTGCCACGCGATAGGCCTCGGCCATGGTCGGGTAGTTGAACGTGGTGTTGACGAAGTACTTCAGGTTGTTCAGCTCCCCCGGCTGGCTCATCACGGCCTGGCCGATGTGCACGATTTCCGAGGCCTGGTAACCGAAGCAGTGCACGCCCAGCACCTGCAAGGTTTCGCGGTGGAACAGGATCTTCAGCATGCCTTGCGGCTCACCGGCGATCTGCGCCCGCGCCATGCTCTTGAAAAAGGCCTTGCCCACTTCGTAGGGCACCTTGGCCTGGGTCAGTTCCTGCTCGTTCTTGCCCAGCGAGCTGATCTCCGGAATGGTGTAGATACCGGTCGGCACATCATCGACGAAGCGCCAGCTGCCGTTGTCGACAATGCTGCCTGCGGCCGAACGGCCTTGGTCATGCGCGGCACTGGCCAGGCTAGGCCAGCCAATCACATCGCCCGCACCATAGACCGTGCTGGCTTCGGTGCGATAGTTCTCATCCACCTGAATCTGCCCACGACTGTTGACCTTGATACCGATGTTTTCCAGGCCCAGCTTGTCTGTGTTGCCGGTCCGACCGTTGCACCAGAGCAAGGCGTCGGCCTTGATCTTCTTGCCGGATTTGAGGTGCAGCACCACACCGTTGTCCAGCCCTTCGACCCGCTCGTAGTCTTCGTTGTGGCGCACGGTGATGTTGTTGTTGCTGAAGTGGTAGCTCAACGCCTGGGAGATTTCCGAGTCGAGGAAGTTGAGCAACTGACCGCGGTTGTCGACCAGCTCCACCAAAACGCCCAGACCACTGAAGATCGAGGCGTATTCGCAACCGATCACACCCGCGCCATAGATGATCAGCTTGCGTGGGGTATGGCTGAGGCTGAGGATGGTGTCGCTGTCGTACACCCGCGGGTGATGGAAATCGATGTCGGCCGGGCGATACGGCCGCGAGCCGGTGGCGATGATGATGTGCTTGGCCACCAGGGTTTCGACCACGCCGTTAGGGCAGACCACTTCGACGGTCTGCTCATCGGCAAAGCTGCCGGTGCCGAAGAACAGGTCAACGCGGTTGCGGGCGTAATAGCCGGTGCGCGAGGCGACTTGCTTGGCGATCACCCGCTCGGCGCTTTTCAGCACGTCAGGGAAGGAGAACCAGCGCGGCTCACCGATGGCGCGGAACATCGGATTGGTGTTGAACTGCATGATCTGCCGCACCGAGTGACGCAGTGCCTTGGACGGGATGGTACCCAGGTGGGTGCAGTTGCCGCCGACCTGGCGACGGCTGTCGACCATTGCCACCTTGCGCCCCGCCTTGGCAGCGTTCATTGCCGCGCCTTCACCGGCAGGGCCGGACCCCAGCACCACCACGTCGTAGTTGTAGACAGCCATGCGTACTCCTTCAGAACGGGCCCGGCGGCCGAGCTGGCCGCGGGGCTTGGCCATGTCGCCGCAGCGGCATGGAAAAAATTCGGGTTGCAGTCTAAACAAGCCTGAACGCCGCGCACATTAACCCTTGGTCGCGTCGTAGGCCAATTCTGACTGCACTACATGATGATCGCCTGCCTGCTCCCTGGCGCCGCCCATTGCTCCGTGCGCGCCCTCGTCGCGACGGCCCCGGACAGAGCCCCAAGCCCGACGCCGGACGAAAAACGGGAACCCGAAGGTTCCCGTTCATTCATGCGTTACACACCGATCAGCGCGGGAACGCAGGCGGGTTGACCCCAGCCATGTCTTCCATCACACGCACGACCTGGCAGCTGTAGCCGAACTCATTGTCGTACCAGACGTACAGCACGACGCGGTTGTCGTTGGCGATGGTGGCTTCTGCATCGACCACACCGGCGTAGCGCGAGCCGACGAAGTCAGTGGAGACCACTTCCTGCGAGCTGACGTAGTCGATCTGCTTGTGCAGCTCCGAATGCATGGCCGTCTGACGCAGGTACTCGTTGATCTCCTCGCGGGAGGTCGGGTTTTCCAGGTTCAGGTTGAGGATGGCCATGGACACGTTCGGCGTCGGCACACGAATGGCGTTGCCGGTCAGCTTGCCCTTGAGCACTGGCAGCGCTTTGGCCGCAGCGGTAGCGGCGCCGGTTTCGGTGATGACCATGTTCAGGGTCGCGGCACGACCACGGCGGCTGCCCTTGTGGAAGTTGTCGATCAGGTTCTGGTCGTTGGTGAACGAGTGAACGGTTTCGACGTGGCCGTTGATGATGCCGTACTTGTCGTTGACCGCCTTGAGCACCGGCACGATGGCGTTGGTGGTGCAGGAAGCCGCCGACACGATCTTGTCTTCTGCGGTGATGTCGCCATGGTTGATGCCGTGCACCACGTTCTTCAGCGCGCCCTTGCCAGGTGCGGTGAGGATCACGCGGGCAGCGCCCGGGCACGCCAGGTGCTGGCTCAGGCCCTCGGCGTCACGCCAGACGCCGGTGTTGTCGACGATCAGCGCATCGTTGATGCCGTACTGGGTGTAGTCGACTTCGCTCGGGTTCTTGGCGTAGATCACCTGGATCAGGTTGCCATTGGCGGTAATGGTGTTGTTGGCTTCATCGATGACGATGGTGCCGTCGAACGGGCCATGCACCGAGTCGCGGCGCAGCAGGCTGGCGCGCTTGACGAGGTCGTTCTCGGCGCCTTTGCGCACCACGATAGCGCGCAGACGCAGGCCGTCGCCACCACCGGTCTTCTCGATCAGGATACGCGCCAGCAGGCGACCGATACGGCCAAAGCCGTACAGCACCACGTCAGTGCCCTTGGCCGCAGAAGCGCCCTGCTGACCGACCACATCGGCCATTTCTTCACGCACGAAGGCTTCGGCACTGCGGCCATTGCCTTCGAGCTTGAACTTGTTGGCCAGCTTGCCCAGGTCGACCGAAGCGGCGCCGAGTTTCAGCTCGCTCATGGCCTTGAGCAGTGGGAACGTCTCGTGCACGGACAGCTCGCACTCGTCGGTCTGGCGGTGGCGCGCAAAGCGGTGCGCCTTGAGGATCGAGATCACCGAACGGTTGATCAGGCTGCGGCCATAGATCGAGCTGACCACATTGTTATTGCGGTACAACTGACCAATCAGCGGAATCATCGCTTCGGCAAGCGCTTCACGATCGATCCACTCACCAAGACACTGGTCGGGCTTCTGAGTCACGGGAACCTTCCACATGTAGGGACAAAAAAAAGGGGCTACATTATGCCGCCCCTGAGGCTATCGGGCAATGAGCGACGCGCGGTCACGGTGCTGCATGCGCAATGCCATGCTTGAGCCTGACAGCCATGCCCGCCCCCGGTACAATCGATCCCTTTGCCGCAACGCTTGGAGTCCGATCTCCCGTGTCAGTTCTGCGCCTACCGAAAATGTCGGCCACCGCCGGCAAGCAAACCTGGGGCAACCTGCAGGGCGCCGCCCTGAGCCTTGCCATTGCCGAAGCCGCCAGCAGTGCCGGCCGCTTCACCTTGCTGCTGACCGCCGACAGCCAGGCCGCCGACCGCCTCGAGCAGGAGCTGCGTTTTTTCGCGCCGGATCTGCCCGTGTTGCCCTTCCCCGACTGGGAAACCCTGCCGTACGACCTGTTCTCGCCGCACCAGGACATCATCTCCCAGCGCATCGCCAGCCTGTACCGGCTGCCGGAACTGGACCACGGCATTCTCGTGGTGCCCATCACCACCGCCCTGCACCGCCTGGCGCCCACGCGCTTTCTGCTCGGCGGCAGCCTGGTGCTGGACGTCGGCCAGAAGCTCGACGTGGAACAGATGCGCTCGCGCCTGGAAGCGAGCGGCTACCGCTGCGTCGACACGGTCTACGAACACGGTGAGTTCGCGGTACGTGGGGCCTTGCTCGACCTGTTCCCGATGGGCAGCAAGCTGCCGTACCGGATCGACCTGTTCGACGATGAAATCGAGACCCTGCGCACCTTCGACCCGGACACCCAGCGCTCGATCGACAAGGTCGAGTCGGTACGCCTGCTGCCGGCGCGCGAATTCCCGATGCAAAAAGACGAAGTCACGCGTTTCAAAGCGCGCTTTCGCGAACGCTTCGACGTGGATTTTCGCCGCAGCGCAATCTTTCAGGACTTGGCCAGCGGCATCATTCCGGCCGGCATCGAGTACTACCTGCCGCTGTTCTTCGAAGAAACCGCCACCCTGTTCGACTACCTGCCCAGCGACACCCAGGTGTTTTCATTGCCGGGGGTCGAGCAGGCCGCAGAAACGTTCTGGAACGATGTGCGCGGCCGCTATGAAGATCGCCGCGGCGACCTGAGCCGCCCTCTGCTGCCGCCAGCCGAGCTGTTCCTGCCGGTCGAAGACTGCTTTGCCCAGCTCAAGCAGTGGCCACGCGTGGTGGTCAGCAGCGAAGACGTCGGCAGTGGCGCTGGCCGCGAGCGCTTTGCCAGCCAGCGCCTGCCCGAGCTGGCCATTGAGGCCAAGGCCACACAGCCGTTGGCGGCGCTGTCGCAGTTCCTCGACCAGTTCGCCGGCCGGGTGCTGTTCACCGCAGAATCGGCCGGCCGGCGCGAGGTGCTGCTGGAGCTGCTCGAACGCCTCAAGCTGCGCCCCAAGGCCGTCGACAGCTGGGCCGACTTCATCACAAGCTCGGCACGCCTGGCGATCACCATTGCACCCCTTGACGACGGTTTGCTGCTGGAGCAGCCCGAGCTGGCGCTGATCGCAGAGAGCCCGTTGTTCGGCCAGCGCGTGATGCAGCGCCGGCGCCGCGAAAAACGTGGCGAGGCTGCCAACGATGCGGTGATCAAGAACCTCACCGAGTTGCGTGAAGGCGCGCCGGTAGTGCACATCGACCACGGGGTGGGCCGCTATCTGGGACTGGCGACCCTGGAGATCGACGGTCAGGCCGCCGAATTCCTCACCCTGGAATACGCCGAAAACGCCAAGCTCTATGTGCCGGTGGCCAACCTGCACCTGATCGCCCGCTATACCGGCAGCGATGATGCCCTGGCGCCCTTGCACCGCCTGGGCTCGGAAACCTGGCAAAAGGCCAAGCGCAAGGCCGCCGAGCAAGTGCGCGACGTGGCGGCCGAGCTGCTCGATATCTATGCCCGGCGCGCCGCTCGCGTGGGTCATGCCTTCGCCGACCCTGCGGCCGACTACGCCACCTTCAGCGCCGGCTTCCCGTTCGAGGAAACTCCGGACCAGCAATCGGCCATCGAAGCGGTGCGCCAGGACATGCTGGCGGCCAAGCCCATGGACCGCCTGGTCTGCGGCGATGTCGGCTTCGGCAAGACCGAAGTGGCCATGCGCGCGGCATTCATCGCCGTGCACAGTGGTCGCCAGGTGGCGCTGCTGGTGCCGACCACCCTGCTCGCCCAACAGCACTACAACAGTTTCCGCGACCGCTTCGCCGACTGGCCCGTGGTGGTCGAGGTGATGAGCCGCTTCAAATCGGCCAAGGACATCTCGGCTGCCGCGGCAGACCTCGCCGAAGGCAAGATCGACATCCTCATCGGCACCCACAAGCTGCTGCAAGACGATGTGAAGTTCAAAGACCTGGGCCTGGTCATCATCGACGAAGAACACCGTTTCGGCGTGCGCCAGAAAGAACAGCTCAAGGCGCTGCGCAGTGAAGTCGACATCCTCACCCTCACCGCCACACCGATTCCGCGCACGTTGAACATGGCCGTGGCCGGCATGCGCGACCTGTCGATCATCGCCACGCCACCGGCACGACGCCTGTCGGTGCGCACCTTCGTGATGGAAGAGAACAACAGCACCATCAAGGAAGCCCTGCTGCGCGAACTGCTGCGCGGTGGCCAGGTGTACTACCTGCACAACGATGTGAAAACCATCGAGAAATGCGCCGCCGACCTCGCCGCCCTGGTGCCCGAGGCGCGCATCGGTATCGGCCACGGGCAGATGCGCGAGCGCGAGCTGGAACAGGTCATGAGCGACTTCTACCACAAGCGCTTCAACGTGCTGGTGGCCTCGACCATCATCGAGACCGGCATCGACGTGCCGAGCGCCAACACCATCGTCATCGAACGCGCCGACAAGTTCGGCCTGGCCCAACTGCACCAGTTGCGCGGCCGGGTCGGGCGCAGTCACCACCAGGCCTACGCCTACCTGCTGACCCCATCGCGCCAGGGCATCAGTGCCGATGCCGAGAAACGCCTGGAGGCCATCGCCGCCACCCAGGACCTGGGCGCAGGTTTCGTACTGGCCACCAACGACCTGGAAATCCGTGGCGCCGGCGAGCTGCTCGGTGAAGGCCAGAGCGGGCAGATTCAGGCCGTCGGCTTTACCCTCTACATGGAAATGCTGGAGCGGGCGGTGAAGGCCATTCGCAAAGGCACCCAGCCGAACCTGGAGCAGCCTCTGGGCGGCGGTCCGGAAATCAACCTGCGCCTGCCGGCGCTGATTCCCGAAGACTACCTGCCTGATGTGCATGCGCGCCTGATCCTCTACAAACGCATCGCCTCGGCGGCCGACGACGAGGGCTTGAAAGACCTGCAAGTGGAGATGATCGACCGCTTCGGCCTGCTGCCCGAACCGACCAAGAACCTCATCCGCCTGACGCTGCTCAAGCTGCAAGCGGAAAAGCTCGGCATCAAGAAAGTCGATGCCGGCCCCAATGGCGGCAAGATCGACTTCGAGGCGCAGACCGTGGTCGAGCCGCTGACGCTCATCAAGCTGATCCAGAGCCAACCCAAGCGCTACAAGTTCGAAGGCGCCACGCAGTTCCGCTTCATGGTGCCGATGGAGCGCGCCGACGAGCGCTTCTCGACCCTCGAAGCGCTGTTCGAGCGCCTGACCCCAACGACTGCCTGAAGGAAGATCCATGCGTGCCATTCCAAGCCTGGCCCTGATGCTGGCCCTGTTCGCCCCGCTGGCCAGTGCCGATGGGCTGTACCAGGTCGAGCTGCTGCTGATCAGGCAGAACGCTGTTTCCGCCCTGTATGGCGCGCCAGCGCCGGAAGACTGGCGTGCCGGTGCCGCGCCGCTGGCGGCGGATGCCCAACGCCCAGCCAGCCTGGACAGCCTGGCCGAGCGCCTGCAGGCTTCGGGCGATTACACCGTGCTGTTGCACAAGGCCTGGCAGCAGACCCTGAGCGCCGAACCTACTGCGGTAGCCTTGAGCGCCGGCGAGCCAACCTATGGCCGCTCGCCGATCGAAGGCACCGTGAGCCTGGCCGATGGCCGCTTCGTCGCTGCTCGGGCGCGCTTCTGGGTCAACCAGCTCGACAGCAACGGCGGCGTACAGCGCAGCGAACAGTTGCGCCAGAGCAACAGCAACATGAAGCGCGGGCAGCTGAATTTTCTCGACGGCGGGCACCTGGCCGTGCTGATCAAGGTCACGCCGGCCGGTATGCGCGCGCAACCCGAAGCGGACCCTCAACTGATGGAGCAATGAGGTGAACGCGCACGAGCTGGGCGCGCTGCTGCGCGAGCATGCCGACTGGACCCACTCCTTCAGCACGCAATTCCTGCAGCGCGGCGAGCGCTACGCCCAGCAGGGCCGGGTCGAGCTCACCAGCTTCGAGCTGGACGACGTTCAGGCGCGCTGCCGCGGCAGCGAGGGCCAGCACTACCGTCAGCGCATCACACTGCACGTGCATGGCCGCTATTGCGAGGTTGAAGGGCGCTGCACCTGCCCGGTAAAGGTCAACTGCAAGCACTGCGCGGCCGTGCTGTACACCCTCGCCGGGCAACCTGAATCGACCGCCAGCGACGCCCTGCCGGCCGAGCTGCAGCATTGGCTGCAGGGCCTCACCCCGCCGCGCGCGACAAGCAACGAAGACAAGCGCGGGCGTCTGGTCTGCTATCAATTGATGCTCTTTGAAGATCGCACCTGCGGATTACGGGTGCGCAAGGGCGTGTTCGAGAACGAGGCGCTGCAGTTCAAACGTCTGCAATCGCTGTATGAACTGCTCTACCAGCCCCCGCGTTTCGTCAAAGAAGACGATCTGCGCCTGTTGCGCCTGCTCGCAGCCCTCGACGATCCGAGCGGCGCGCAATACGGCTACGAGCTCAAGGGCCAGGAGGGTGGCGAACTGCTGCAGCGCGCCCTGGACACCGGCCGCCTGATCCATGAGCCCGACATGCCGTTCATCCGCCAGGGCAGCGAGCGGCATGCGGAGTTTCGCTGGGTGCGGCTGGACAATGGCAGCTACCGCGGCGTGTGGGTTCACGAGGAGCGCGCCCTGCCCTGCGTGCTGCCGCTGCTGCCGCTGTATTACTACGATGCGCACACCCAGGAACTGGGTCTGCTCACCCATGCGCTCGATACGCACATCGCCCAGCAGCTGACGCTGGCCCCCGAGGTGCCTGAGCACCTGGTCGTGCCGCTGACGCACAAGCTCAATACGCTCAATCAGCACCTGCCGACCCCGACTCAACTGCACGAAGAGCTCATCGACACTGTCGCGCCCCGCCCACACCTGACCCTGGGCAGCGTCGAGTTCAGCGCCTATGCGACCAAGACCGGGCGCATGCAGCGGCAACTGCAGCACCGCGCCGCGCTGGCCTTCGACTATGACGGCCTGCGCGCGAGCGGCAGTGACGACAAGCCGGTGTCGCGCCTGGCCGGCAGCACGCATCAGCGCATCCAGCGCCAAAGCGAGGCCGAACATGCTGTGCGCGATCAGTTGCGTGCCTGGGGCTTCAAACCCGCCACCCGGCAGAGCAAGGCCCTGCCCGATAGCGCAGGCGAAATGCTCCAACTGGCCGATGACGAGGCCTGGCTGCGTTTCGCCCGCGAAGGGCTACCGGCACTGCGCGAGGCAGGTTGGACGATCGAGGTGCAACGTGATTTCGCCTTTCACCTGCACCACGTGCAGGACTGGTACGCCGACATCGCCGACGCGCCTGGCCATGAGTGGTTCGACCTGGAACTGGGCATCGTGGTCGAGGGTGAGCGCTACAGCCTCTTACCGATCATGCTGCAATTGCTGCGCAGCAACCCCGAGCTGCTGCGCAGCCACGAACTGGCCAAGCGTGGCGACGACGAACACCTGCTGATCGACCTCAACAGCGCTCGCCATGACAGCCCCGCGCTGCGCGTCGCGCTGCCCTACGCACGCATCCGCGCGGTGATGCGTACCCTCGGCGAGCTCTACCTGCACGAGCAGGTCGGCGGCCCAAGCGTGCGCCTTGAGCGCGCAGATGCGGCGCGCCTGAACGAGATCGAGGGCCTGCCGCTAACGTGGGCCGGCGGCGAGCAAGTGCGCGAACTGGGCCGCCGACTGCGCGATGCGCGCGAGCTCGAGGTAGCGCCCCCAGCAGGTCTGAACGCCACCTTGCGCCCGTACCAGCAACAGGGCCTGAACTGGCTGCAGGCGCTACGCGAGATGGGCACCGGCGGCATCCTGGGAGACGACATGGGCCTGGGTAAAACCCTGCAGACCCTCGCCCACTTGCTCTTGGAAAAACAGGCCGGGCGTCTGACTCAGCCCGCCCTGCTGGTCATGCCCACCAGCCTGATCCCCAACTGGCTCGACGAGGCCCAGCGCTTCGTGCCCGCGCTGCGCGTTCTGGCCCTGCATGGCGCCGGCCGCGCCCAGCACTTCGCCGCGCTGGCCGAGTACGACCTGATCCTGACCACCTATGCCCTGCTGCCGCGCGACCTCGACACCCTCAAGGCGCAGACCTGGCACGCGCTGGTGCTGGACGAAGCGCAGAACATCAAGACCAGCACCAGCAAGGCCGCCCAGGCTGCCCGCGCGCTGAAAGCCGAACAACGCCTGTGCCTGACCGGTACGCCGATGGAAAACAACCTGGGCGAGCTGTGGTCGATCTTCCACTTTCTGATGCCAGGGTGGCTGGGCGACAGCAAGCAGTTCACCAAGGACTACCGCACCCCGATCGAACGCCACGGCGACAGCGAACGCCTGAGCCATCTGGTGCGGCGCATCCGGCCCTTTCTGTTGCGCCGCACCAAGGAAGAGGTGGCCACCGACCTGCCCGCGAAAACCGAAATGGTCCATTGGGTAGAGCTGAGCGACGCCCAGCGCGACACTTACGAAACCGTGCGCGTGGCGATGGACAAGAAGGTCCGCGAAGAAATTGCCCGCAACGGCGCTGCGCGCAGTCAGATCGTCATCCTCGAAGCCCTGCTCAAGTTGCGCCAGGTCTGCTGCGACCTGCGCCTGGTGAAGGGTGTGGACGTCAAGGGCCCGCAGCACGACAAGGGCAAGCTGGGCAGCCTGCTCGAGATGCTCGGTGAACTGCTCAGTGAAGGGCGGCGGGTGCTGCTGTTCTCCCAGTTCACCTCGATGCTGGCGTTGATCGAGGAGGAACTGGTCAAGCGCGGCATTCGCTACAGCCTTCTGACCGGCGACACGCGTGATCGGCGCACGCCCGTTGCGCAGTTCCAGGGCGGTGAAACCGACGTGTTCCTGATCAGCCTGAAAGCCGGTGGCACCGGCCTCAACCTGACCGCAGCAGACACGGTGATTCACTTCGATCCGTGGTGGAACCCGGCCAGTGAAAACCAGGCGACCGACCGTGCCTACCGCATCGGGCAAGACAAGCCGGTGTTCGTCTTCAAGCTGATCACCCGCGGCACGGTGGAGGAGAAGATCCAGCAACTGCAACTGGAGAAAGCCGCACTGGCGGCCGGCGTGCTCAAAGACGGCGAAGCCGGGCAGTGGCGCATGGCCGATGAGGACATCGAAGCCTTGTTTGCACCGCTGCCCGGCAAGCGCAGTCGCTAAGCTCTGCTTCGAAACGCCTGAGACGAAGGCCAGGCAAGGCCGACGGCGCCCCCGCGGAAACCGGCGAGCGAGTGCAGCGTACTGAAGCCCCTGAGTATTACGTCGGGGGCGCCTAGCCGGGGAAGCCCAGTCGGGCGCGCCCAGTCGAGGGGCGCCCAGTCGGGGCCGGCCTTTCGCGATGGCCGCCCGCACCTTTTTCAACCCAGCCTGCACCCGTACCGCAAGTTTTCAGGCAGAGCCCGAGGTTCAGTCGATCAGTTGCGCGGCCCGCAAGGCACTGACCGCCTGCAGCCAGCGCGGCTGTTCGCGGTAATCGGTGCGGGCAAAGCCGCGCCCGCGCATGTTGGCGATGCGTGGCGAGGGGCTGACCTGCAAACGCTGGGCCGCACTGAGCGCCAACTCGGCGGCCGCGCGGTCGTTGCACACCAGGCCCATGTCGCAGCCTGCGCTCAACGCGGCTTCGATGCGGTTGGCGGCATCGCCGACCACATGCGCGCCGGCCATCGACAGGTCATCGCTGAAGATCACCCCGTCAAAACCCAGCTCGCCGCGCAGGATCTCCTGCAGCCAGCGGCGCGAGAAGCCGGCAGGTTGGTTGTCGACTTGCGGGTAGATGACGTGCGCGGGCATCACGGCGGCCAGCTGCGTGCTCAGGTGCTTGAACGGCAGCAGGTCGGCCTGGCGCAATTGCTCAAGGCTGCGCTCATCGGTGGGGATCGCCACATGCGAGTCGGCTTCAGCCCAGCCATGCCCGGGAAAATGCTTGCCACACGCCGCCATCCCCGCCGCGTTCATGCCGCGAATGAAGGCGCCGGCCAATTGCGTGGCGCGCAGCGGTTCGCCTTCGAACGCACGGCTGCCCACCACCGCACTGCGCTGGTGATCGAGGTCCAGCACCGGGGCGAAGCTCAGATCGAGCCCCACCGCCAGTACCTCAGTGGCCATCAACCAGCCGCATTGCTCGGCCAGGTGTTCGGCGTGGTCGTTGTCAGCCAGCGCGCGCATGGCCGGCAGGCGCACAAAGCCCTGACGCAAGCGCTGGACCCGACCACCCTCCTGGTCCACCGCGAGGATCAGGTCCGGGCGAACGGCGCGAATCGACGCGCACAGCTCACGCACCTGGCGCGGGCTTTCGATGTTGCGGGCAAAGAGGATCAGGCCGGCCACTTGCGGCTGGCGTAGCAGGGTGCGGTCTTCGGCGGTCAGCCAGGTGCCGGCGATATCCACCATCAGCGAGCCTTGCAGGCGGGCAGTCATAGAAGGTCCTTCAATACAGGGAGGGGCAGGCTCATGCCTTGACGGGGGGCGCTTGGATGACCGGTTTGTTGCGCGGGCGAAGCTGCGCACCGGCCATGTGCGGGTCAGTGACGCCACTGTCGGCACGCATGCCGGCGGCGAGAAACGGCACCATCAGGCGCATGACCTGTTCGATCGAGGTGTTCATGCCGAAATCGGTTTCGGAAATGGCGCGCAAGGCCTTGATGCCGGACATGCTGAACGCCGCAGCACCGAGCATGAAGTGTACGCGCCAGAACAGCTCGAGCGGTGGAATGCGCGGCGCGGCGTCGTTGACCAGCAGCATGTAGCGGCGGAACACCTTGCCGTACATGTCTTCGAGGTAGCGGCGCAGGTGGCCCTGGCTTTCGCTGAACGCCAGGCCCAGCAAGCGCATGAAGATCGACAGGTCGTTATTGCTGCGCGGCTGTACGGCCAAGGCCTGGTCTACCAGCATTTCCAGCAGCTCTTCCAAGCTGGGCCTGAGCTCAGGCTGCGCCTGGCGACGATCCAGCTCACGCTCCAGACTGGCGCAGAAAGGGCCTAGAAACCGGGAGAAAACGGCCTGTATCAGGGCTTTCTTCGAGCCAAAGTGATAATTTACCGCGGCCAGGTTGACCCCAGCCTTGCTGGTGATCAAACGCAGCGAGGTTTCGGCAAAGCCTCGTTCCGCGAACAGCTGCTCGGCAGCGTCGAGAATGCGCTCAACGGTTTCGGATTGGGCCATGACTTACCTATTCGCCAGACAAACAGTTGTTTGAAACATACGTTTCAGAGTGGCCGCTGTCAAGATTGTGTGACCGATGGGTCGAACTTGCACAAGCCCGAATTCCCTGCCCTGCAGCCCTTCCCGTGCGCGTGCCGAGGCCGTCCGGGGCTGGGCGCTGCAAGCGCAATGGAACAGAGTGCTTGCAGCGGACCAACTACTGTATATAATCCCAGTCACTGGATAAAAAAACAGAGCGCCCGCCATGTTGAAACTGACGCCACGCCAAGCCGAAATTCTCGCCTTCATCAAGCGCTGCCTTGAAGAAAACGGTTTCCCGCCTACCCGTGCGGAAATCGCCCAGGAGCTCGGCTTCAAGTCTCCCAATGCTGCCGAAGAGCACCTCAAGGCCCTGGCCCGCAAGGGTGCGATCGAGATGACCCCTGGGGCTTCGCGCGGTATCCGCATCCCCGGTGTGGACACAAAAGCCGAAGACACCAGCCTGCCCATCGTAGGCCGGGTCGCTGCCGGGGCGCCCATTCTCGCCGAGCAACATATCGAGCAATCGTGCAACATCAGCCCAGACTTCTTCAATCCTCGGGCCGACTACCTGCTGCGCGTTCACGGCACCAGCATGAAAGACGTCGGTATCTATGACGGCGACCTGCTGGCCGTGCACACCTGCCGCGAAGCGCGTAATGGCCAGATCGTCGTGGCACGCATCGGCGACGAAGTGACCGTCAAACGCTTCAAGCGCGAAGGCAGCAAAGTCTGGCTGATTGCCGAAAATCCAGAATTCGCCCCGATCGAAGTCGACCTGAAAGATCAGGAACTGGTCATCGAAGGCTTGAGCGTCGGCGTCATTCGCCGCTGACCGAGGAGGCGCCATGCACACGTCCACCCACGCACCCGAGCATTCCCAGTTGTCACTGTTTGAAGCCTTTCTGGCCCAACCTGTGTTGCCTGGCCTCAAGACCCGCGAACCGGCTGGCGAGTATTGCCGCCCCGACCTGTTCAGCGAGCTGACCCTGCGGGGTGCGTCGGGGCATTGCCACAGCCTGCTGGCGCCGGTTTTGCGAGAGCTGAGCGAAGAAGACGACAGCCGCTGGCTGACCTTGATCGCGCCGCCTGCAAGCCTGACCCAGGCCTGGTTACGCGATGCGGGGCTGAACCGCGAGCGCATCCTGCTGCTGCATCCTCGCGGCAGCCAGAGCGCGTTGCATCTGGCAGGCGAAGCATTGCGACTGGGGCGAAGCCACACCGTCATCAGCTGGCTGGGCAGCCTCAATGCCAGCGCACGCCAGCTCCTGATCCGTGCTGCCAGTGCTGGTAACGCACAAAGCCTGAACATCCGCATTAGCTGATGCTCAGGCTTTGCCTGGGCTGCTCACCTGTACCAGGCAAGCAGCTAAATCGTTCTGCTGACGTCAGTGCAGCACACGTGGCCCTTCATCTCGCTCGAGATCGCCTTCAACCAAACGACCTGCCATTTGCACGCCAACGCTGAGCATGGCCTTGGCGACTTCGACATGCTGTCCTTGCAGAAAGACCTTGGCATCTTCAGAGAAGCTCAAGGTAACGAGCGAACCCTCATCTTCGGCGCGGCGCAGCTCGATGCGGCCATCAGGCAACTCGACAATTTCAAGAAACGACGTTGACATAAAGGGCTGTTCTCCACGAAAGGCCATCATTGTAGCAGCCACCGCGTTGATCAGCACTCACTCAGCGCGTCACGAAAACGTCGTACCACGTCCTTCAAGTCGCCACGCCAACGCTGCAGCTCTTCAACGCCCAGGGCCGGTTGCTCGGGTGCATCCAGGTTAATGGCCTGAATCAAGGGTTGGGTCACGTCGGTTTTTGGCGCTTTCTTCGCGACAGGTGGTCGCAACAGATCGGCATAGGCTTTCAGCAGACTCGCTAACCAGTTGTCCCGGCCACTGGCCAACTCCAACAGCTCGGCCATCTCCGGGATCGCCACTTCTCGCAGCACCTCGTCGTTCAGCAGGTCTTCTGCACGCTGGGCGCCTGCCTGCGGGAGTCGATAAAAGCCTGCAATCTCGTGGCACAACCCTAACAATGCCCCGTACAGATGAAACACGGCCGCTTCGCGCTCGGCTTGCACCAAGCCTTGGGCGTTCATGGCCTGGCTTTGCTGCGCCTTGCTCATCGACTCCAGGGCCAGCCCTGCGAAGAACAGCTTCTGATTAGTGCGGGTATAGAGTTCCTGAGCCATGGTGCGAGGTCTCCTGAAGCGCGACGTGGCGAGCCGGTGTTTTAGCGGTGATGGTTCAACGCCGCAGTTGTAGCCTCAGTACGCCTGCACTGCAAGCCAAACGCAACGGGGGCAAGCCGTTTGATTCGGCTTGCCCCCGTTGCGTACTGCCAGTGATCAGCGTAGTGCCTGATCAGCGTTTGTCTTCGACCTTCCAGGCGGAGCCGTCGTAAAACGCCTTCCAACCGGTCGGCTTGCCTTCGACTTCAGTCTGCACATACTGCTCTTTGGTCTTGCGGCTGTAGCGGATGACCGTCGGGCGACCCTCTGGATCTTTCTGTGGGGCTTCGCACAGGAAGTGGTACTTCGGATCGATTTCGGCCTTGTGCGGCACGATTTCCATCACCAACGGCGCGCGGGTTTCCCGATTCTTGGGGAACTGGCTCGCCGCCAGGAACAGCCCGGAGGCACCATCACGCAGCACGTAGGTGTCATCGACCTTCTCGCACTTGAGTTCAGGCATCTCCACCTTGTCCATTTTCGGCGGCGCTGCCTCACCGTTCTTGAGCAGCTTGCGGGTGTTCTTGCACGCCGCATTGGTGCAGCCGAAGAACTTGCCGAAGCGCCCGGTCTTCAACTGCATTTCGCTGCCGCACTTGTCGCACTCAAGGCTCGGGCCTTCATAGCCCTTGATGCGATAGGTGCCCTCTTCGATCTCATAGCCCGGGCAATCCGGGTTGTTACCGCAGATGTGCAGCTTGTGCTTCTCGTCCAGCAGGTAAGCGTCCATGGCGGTGGCGCAAATCGGGCAGCGGTGCTTGCTGCGCAGCACGCGCGACTCCGACTCACCTTCGTCGTCGGCGGCGATCTCGTCGCCTGGCACCAGGTTCACCGTGGCCTTGCAACGCTCCTTGGGCGGCAGGGTGTAGCCCGAGCAGCCGAGGAACACGCCGGTGGAGGCGGTACGGATCATCATCGGCCGGCCGCATTCCTTACAGGCAATGTTGGTCATGGTCGGCAGGTTGGCGCGCATGCCGTTTTCGGCAGCCTCGGCGGTCAGCAACTTCTTGCTGAAGTCACCGTAGAACTCGTCGAGCACGTTTTTCCAGTCGCGCTCACCGTGAGCAACGTCATCGAGGTGCTCCTCCATGCCGGCGGTGAAGCCGTAGTCCATGAGGTTGGAAAAGCTCTCGGACAACCGCTCGGTGACGATGTCGCCCATCTTTTCCGAGTAGAAACGTCGGTTGTGCAGGGTCACATAACCGCGGTCCTGAATGGTGGAGATGATCGCAGCGTAGGTCGAAGGCCGGCCGATGCCACGCTTTTCCATTTCCTTGACCAGGCTGGCTTCCGTGAAGCGCGCCGGCGGCTTGGTGAAGTGCTGGCTCGGATCCAGCTCGACCAGCTGGAGCGCTTCGCCCTGGGCCATTTCCGGCAAGACGTCGTCTTCGCCCGGCTTGCTCTGTTGCGGCAGCACTCGGGTGTAACCGTCGAACTTGAGAATACGGCCCTTGGCACGCAGCTCGAAGTTGCCGGCCACGGCCGTGATACTGGTGGACAGGTACTGGGCCGGCGGCATCTGGCAAGCCAGGAACTGGCGCCAGATCAGTTCATAGAGGCGCTCGGCATCGCGCTCCATGCCGCTGACCTTGCTCGGGTGCGTGCTGACGTCGGAGGGGCGAATCGCTTCGTGCGCCTCTTGGGCACCCTGCTTGCTGCCGTAGACGATGGGCGCCTCAGGCAGGTACTGGCTGCCGAACTCGCGCTCGATGTAACTGCGCGCCATCTCCACGGCATCGGTGGACAGGTTGGTGGAGTCAGTACGCATGTAGGTGATGTAGCCCGCCTCGTAGAGACGCTGCGCCATCATCATGGTCTTCTTCACGCCGTAGCCCAGGCGGTTGCTCGCGGCCTGCTGCAAGGTCGAGGTGATGAACGGCGCCGACGGCTTGCTGCTGGTCGGACGGTCCTCACGCTTGCTCACGCTGTAGCTGGAGGTCTTGAGCTGCTCCAGGGCGGCCATGGCCTGCGCCTGGTTGAGCGGCTTGAAGGCCTCGCCATTCTGGCGGGCGACCTCGAAGCGCACCTTGGCCTTTTTGGCGCTGCTCAGGTCGGCGTGGATCTCCCAGTATTCTTCGGGATTGAACGCACGGATTTCGCGCTCGCGCTCCACCACCAGCTTGACCGCCACTGACTGCACACGGCCGGCCGACAGACCACGGGCGATCTTGGACCACAGCAGGGGCGAGACCATGTAGCCGACCACGCGATCGAGGAAGCGGCGCGCCTGCTGGGCGTTGACCCGTGCAATATCGAGCTCGCCGGGTCGTGAGAAGGCCTCTTGAATGGCCTTCTTGGTGATTTCGTTGAACACCACCCGCTTGTAGCGGGTGTCATCGCCACCGATGGCCTCGCGCAGGTGCCAGGCAATGGCTTCCCCTTCGCGGTCCAAGTCGGTTGCGAGATAGATGGTGTCGGCGTCTTTGGCCAAGCGACGCAGTTCATCGATGACCTTCTCCTTGCCGGGGAGGATCTCGTACTTGGCCTTCCAGCCGGCGTCAGGGTCGACGCCCATGCGGGCGACCAGCTGGCGACGGGCCTTTTCCTTCGGCGGGACCACCGGCGCATCAGCCGCAGCCTTGCCGCGCTTGGCTGCAGGCTCCTTGGAGGCGCTGGCCGAACCGCTGGTTGGAAGGTCGCGGATATGGCCGATACTCGACTTCACCACGTACTCGTTGCCCAAGTACTTGTTGATGGTCTTGGCCTTGGCCGGGGATTCCACAATGACCAGCGATTTGCCCATGGATCGGTGTATTCCTGAATCTGGAGATGAATAACGCGCCAGGTGCCGGACGCGGCACCGCTATATATAGTGGCGACAGAGTGAGGTCAAGCGCAGTCGTTCAGAGCGAGGGTGCGGTGAGCGCCGGAAACGGGCCCTCTTCCACTTGCCGCAAAGCAAAGCGCGGCACCTGCGTTCCGTCAACCTCGACGGTCTCGAGGAACATCGCCAATGGCCGCACCCACAGGCTGAAATCGCCATACAGGCACTGGTAGAAGACCATCCATTCCTCGCTTTCCGAATGGCGCGCGGTACCGAACACGCGGTACTCAGGCCCCTTGTAATGCTGGTAGATGCCTGGTTGTACCTGCATGTCACACACTCCTGAACCTCTGCGAAAAACAAAAACCGGGGCACTGGGCCCCGGCTGCTGTGACAACGAAACGATCAGCGCCGTTCGAAGACAGTGGTGATGCCCTGACCGAGGCCGACGCACATGGTGGCGACGCCCAGCGTGCCGCCGTTCTGCTTCATGACGTTGAGCAAGGTGCCGGAGATCCGCGCACCGGAGCAACCGAACGGATGGCCCAAGGCAATCGCGCCGCCGTGCAGGTTAACCTTCTCATCCATCTTGTCGAGCACTTTCAAATCTTTCAGCACGGGCAAGGCCTGTGCAGCGAACGCTTCGTTGAGCTCGAAGTAGTCGATGTCATTGATGCTCAGACCTGCGCGCTTGAGGGCTTTCTGGGTCGATGGCACCGGGCCGTAGCCCATGATTGCCGGGTCTACCCCGGCCACCGCCATCGAGCGCAAGACCGCCAGCGGCTCGATGCCCAGGTCCATGGCACGCTGGCCGGACATGACGATCATGCACGAGGCGCCATCGGTGATCTGCGACGAAGTACCGGCAGTCACGGTACCGCCTTTGGGGTTGAACGCAGGCTTGAGCGCGGCCAGCCCTTCAAGGGTGGTGTCCGGACGAATGGTCTCGTCAAAGTCGAAGACCTTGAGGAAACCGTTCTCGTCATAACCCTGCATGGGGATGATTTCGTCCTTGAAGTGACCCTCGACGGTCGCCTTGTGCGCCAGCTGATGCGAGCGCAGGGCGAACAAGTCTTGTTGCTCACGGCTGATGCCATGCATCTTGCCGAGCATTTCGGCCGTCAGGCCCATCATCCCGGACGCCTTCGCGGCATGCAGCGACAGGTGCGGGTTGGGGTCGACGCCGTGCATCATGCTGACGTGGCCCATGTGCTCCACCCCACCGATGACGAACACATCACCGTTGCCGGTCATGATCGCCTGGGCGGCGGTGTGCAGCGCGCTCATCGACGAGCCACACAGACGGCTGACGGTCTGCGCGGCTGCGGTGTGGGGGATCGGCGTCATCAGCGAGGCCATGCGGGCGATGTTCCAGCCCTGCTCCAGGGTCTGGTTGACGCAGCCCCAGATCACGTCCTCGACTTCCTTGGGATCCACCTTGGCGTTGCGCTCGAGCAACTTCGTGATCAGGTGCGCCGACATGTCTTCGGCGCGGGTATTGCGGTGCATGCCACCCTTGGAGCGGCCCATGGGCGTGCGACCGAAGTCGACGATCACCACATCTCTTGGATTCAGGCTCATATCAAATCTCTCGCTCTAGCTCGTTGACCGCTCAGTTGAAGAAACGCTGGCCGTTCTGGGCCATCTCACGCAGCTTCGCCGTCGGGTGGTACAGCGGCCCCAGATCGGCGTACTGATCGGCCAGGGCAACGAATTGGGCCACACCGACCGAGTCGATGTAGCGCAGCGCACCGCCGCGGAACGGCGGGAAACCGATGCCATAGACCAGGCCCATGTCGGCTTCGGCGGCGGTTTCGACGATGCCGTCTTCCAGGCAGCGGACCACTTCCAGGCACAGCGGGATCATCATCCAGTTGATGATGTCGTCATCGCTCAGCTCGCGCTGCTCGTAGATCACCGGCTTGAGCACGTCGAGCACGGACGGGTCGGCAACCTTCTTCGGCTTGCCGCGCTTGTCGGTCTCGTAGGCATAGAAGCCCTTGCCGTTCTTCTGGCCCAGACGCTTGGCCTCGTAGAGCGCATCGATGGCGGTGCGGCGCTCGTCTTTCATGCGGTCGGGGAAGCCTTCGGCCATGACGTCACGGCCATGGTGGCCGGTGTCGATACCGACCACGTCCATCAAGTAGGCCGGGCCCATGGGCCAGCCGAATTTTTCCATGACCTTGTCGATGCGCACGAAGTCGACACCCGCGCTGACCAGCCGCGCGAAGCCACCGAAGTACGGGAACAGCACGCGGTTGACCAGAAAGCCTGGGCAGTCGTTGACCACGATAGGGTTCTTGCCCATTTTCTTGGCGTACGCCACGGTGGTGGCCACGGCCACGTCACTGGACTTCTCGCCACGGATCACTTCCACCAGCGGCATCATGTGCACCGGGTTGAAGAAATGCATGCCGACGAAGTTTTCCGGGCGCTTGAGCGCCTTGGCCAACAGGTTGATGGAAATGGTCGAGGTGTTCGACGCAAGGATCGTGTCGTCCTGCACCTGCCCTTCCACCTCAGCCAGCACGGCTTGCTTGACCTTGGGGTTCTCGACCACCGCCTCGACCACGATGTCGACATTGGCGAAATCGCCATAGGACAGCACGGGGCGGATCGCATTGAGTGCTTCGGCCATCTTGGCCGGGGTCAGACGGCCTTTCTCGACACGGTTGCCGAGCAGCTTGGAGGCTTCGTTGAGGCCGAGCTGAATCGCTTCCTCACGGATGTCCTTCATCAGGATCGGCGTGCCCTTGACCGCTGACTGATAGGCAATACCGCCACCCATGATGCCCGCGCCGAGTACGGCCGCCTGCTTGACGTCGCGGGCGATCTTGTCGTGGGCCTTGGCCTTGCGCTTGAGCTCCTGATCGTTGAGGAACAGGCCGATCAGGCTTTTGGCAACCTCGGTCTTGGCCAGCTTGGCGAAGCCTGCGGCTTCCACTTCGAGGGCCTTGTCGCGACCGAAGTTGGCCGCTTTCTGGATCGATTTGATCGCTTCGACCGGCGCGGGATAGTTCGGCCCGGCCTGGCCGGCGACGAAACCCTTGGCGGTTTCGAACGCCATCATCTGTTCGATGGCGTTGAGCTTGAGCTTTTCCAGCTTGGGCTGGCGCTTGGCGGTGTAGTCGAGCTCGCCGCTGATGGCGCGCTTGATCAGGTCGAGCGCAGCCGCCGCGAGCAGTTCGGGCGAGACCACCGCATCGACGACGCCCAGCTTGAGCGCGTCGTCGGCGCCGTTCTCCTTGCCCGAGGCAATCCACTCGACGGCGTTGTCGGGGCCGATCAGGCGTGGCAGACGCACGGTGCCGCCAAAGCCTGGGTAGATGCCCAGCTTGACTTCCGGCAGGCCGATCTTGGCGCTGCTGGACATGACGCGGTAGTCAGCGGCCAGGCACATTTCCAGGCCACCGCCCAGGGCCATGCCGTTGATGGCTGCTACCGTCGGCACCTGCAGGTCTTCAAAGGCGCTGAAGATGCGATTGGCCTGCAGGTTGCCGGCGACCAGTTCGGCTTCGGGCAGCTTGAAGTTGTCGACGAATTCGGTGATGTCGGCGCCGACGATGAACGTGTCCTTGCCGCTGCTGACGATCACGCCCTTGACCGAGGCGTCGGCGGCAATGGCCTCGACGGCCTGGCGCAGTTCCTCGAGGGTGAGGCGGTTGAACTTGTTGACGGACTCACCCTTGAGGTCGAACCGCAGTTCGACGATGCCGCTTTCAAGAGCCTTCACCGTGATGGCTTTACCTTCGTAAATCATCAACTGATCTCCACGATATGGAAGCTGAACGTTACCTGCCGGTCGCTGGATCAGGGCAATCATTGCCCTGTGTGTCCAGGCACACCCGCCAGCAGGCTGCTCGGGATTCTGTAGGAGCGTTGCAACATCCAAACGCTCAATTCATACGCCCGTTTGATTTGGGTGAGCACACATTCTCCGAAAAGATCAAGGTTGTCAAATGCCCATCGGCATTCGGCCAAACCGACCGTTCGGTCATTCTGCACCGCTCCTGTCTACGGGGTGATGACGGTAGCTGCCGACCCTCCCTGCAAGCCTGGAAACCGCACGAGCCGGGCACAGGTGGCCCGGGTATCGAAGCGCATGGCAGCGCTGGCCTGCAAGGCTGAACTGCCGCGACCTTCGAGGGGCGCAACGCTCGACTGTCACAGATCGACGCCACGCACCTCAACGGCCACACGACGCCAGTGCCTGAACACTCGACTGCCGCAAAACTAAACTATAGTCACATCCGTTTCCCGGCCTGCCTGGCCTTTGTGCGCAAGCACAACGCAGCGCGGGGCATCTTCCGCTGCAGTCGACTGGTGATGACCAGCCGCTGCAGCGGAAGATGCCCCGCGTTGTCGTTACAAGATTTGTCGCAGTCAGGCGAGTGTCTTCAGAGCCTGCTTCAGCGTGTCCAGCACCGCTTCGTCGCCCCGCTCGCCCCAATAGATGGCCAGCATCTGTGCATCGGCTTCGACCTTGTAGACACTCTCGGGCAGCCCGTTGAAAACGGCCAGCAGCCCTGGCTCCGTGCACACCTCCCGCCACTGGTTCCACCATACCCCGGGGCTGACCTGCCAATAGCTCCACGTATCCGTGCGGCCCGCGCGCCGTGCGCAGTGGTACTGCGGGCAAGGGCTCGGCGGCTGCTTGTCCAGCCAGTGCGGCCACGCCTGCGGGGCCAACTGCATCGCCAGGCCGGCCCTGCGTGCGGCCAGGCGCAGGTCCATCTGCCGGCTCTGCTTGCGTGAGGGCCGCAGCCAGGCAAGCGGGCTCAAAATCAGCGCAAGGATTGACACCACAAGCCATACCGTCATATCTCTACGCCCCCTAAAGCGTTGTACCTGGGCGTGCCAGCCGCGTTTGCGGCGAGTGCCTGAAAAGCAACCATACTTCCTTTACCCCGATCATCAGGAGTGCCGCTCATGTCCTACATTCATCTTCTGGTCGCCGTCGACCTTACGGAAGAGTGTGATCCCGTGATCAAGCGTGCGATGGCCATCGCCAAGGCGGACAACACCAAGGTCTCGCTCGTCCACATCGTCGAACCGATGGCCATGGCTTTCGGCGGCGATGTACCCATGGACCTGTCGCAACTGCAACAGCAGCAGTTCGATCAGGCCAAGGAGCGCATGGATCGCCTGTTCGCCAAATACCCTGATATCCAGCGCGGCGACTCCGAACTCAAATACGGCCAGCCGCGCCAGGAAATCCACCAACTGGCCAAAGACCTGCACTGCGACTTGATCGTGGTTGGCAGCCATGGCCGCCACGGCCTGGCCTTGCTGCTGGGCTCCACCGCCAATGACGTGCTGCACGGCGCGCCCTGTGATGTGCTCGCGGTGCGTCTGCAGAAAAAAGACAGCTGATACGCACGCGGCGCCTGCAGGGGCGCCGCGTACGTTTACCGGCCGCAATGGCCCAGGCGCTGTCAGCTTTCCAGTTCTGCCCAGCGCTCTACCAAGGCATCGAGCTCGCCCTGATACTGCTCCAACTGCGCCAGTACCGCACTGGTTTCGGCGCTTGGCCGCTGATAGAAATTGCCATCGGCGATCTCACCCTGCACCTTGGCCATCTTCTGCTCCAGCGCGTCGATCTGCAGCGGCAGCTGCTCAAGCTCACGTTGCAGCTTGTAGCTGAGCTTCTTCTTGGCAGGTTCTGCGGCGGCCTGCGAGGCCGGCACAGGGGCGACCTCGGCGACCTTTTCGACCACGGCGCTGTTGAGCTCGGACTTGCCGCCCTTGCTTTCGGCCACGCCCAGCAAACGCGGCGAGCCGCCCTGACGGATCCAGTCCTCGAAGCCGCCGACGTATTCACGCACCCGGCCCTCGCCTTCGAACACCAGCGTGCTGGTCACCACGTTGTCGAGGAAGGCCCGGTCGTGGCTGACCATCAGCACGGTGCCCTTGTAGTTGCACAGCACCTCTTCGAGCAACTCCAGGGTCTCGACGTCGAGGTCGTTGGTAGGCTCGTCGAGCACCAGCAGGTTGGCGGGCTTGCTGAACAGCTTGGCCAGCAGCAAGCGCGCCCGCTCGCCGCCCGACAGCGCCTTGACCGGGGTGCGCGCGCGCTGGGGACTGAACAGGAAGTCACCCAGGTAGCTCAGCACATGGCGGTTCTGCCCGTCGATCTCGATGAAGTCGCGGCCTTCGGCAAGGTTGTCGATCACCGTTTTTTCCACGTCCAGCTGATGGCGCAGCTGGTCGAAATAGGCCACTTCCAGCTTGGTACCGCGGTCGACTTTGCCCGACACCGGCTCCAGATCACCGAGCATCATCTTCAACAGCGTGGTTTTGCCTGTGCCGTTGGCGCCCAGCAGACCGATGCGGTCCTGGCGCTGTACCACCATGGAGAAATCCTTGACCAGCATCGGGCCACCGGGATGGGCGAAGCTGACGTTTTCCAGCGACATCACCTGCTTGCCCGATTTCTCGGCCGCCTCGATGAGGATGTTGGCCTTGCCCTGGCGCTCGCGGCGCTCGCCGCGCTCGTTACGCAGCGCCTTGAGGGCGCGCACGCGACCTTCGTTGCGGGTACGACGGGCCTTGATGCCCTGGCGAATCCACACCTCTTCCTGGGCCAGGCGCTTGTCGAACAGCGCGTTCGCGGTTTCTTCGGCCGCCAGGGCCGCTTCTTTGTGCACCAGGAAACTGGCGTAGTCGCCGTTCCAGTCGATCAGCCCGCCACGGTCCAGTTCCAGGATGCGCGTGGCCAGGTTCTGCAGGAAGGAGCGGTCGTGGGTGATGAACAGCACCGCGCCGGTGAAGCCCTTCAACGCTTCCTCCAGCCAGGCGATGGCGCCGATGTCCAGGTGGTTGGTGGGCTCGTCGAGCAGCAGCAGATCAGGCTCGGACACCAGCGCCTGAGCCAGCAGCACGCGGCGGCGCCAGCCACCGGACAGCTCGGCCAGGGTTTTGTCGGCGGGCAACTGCAGACGGCTCAAGGTGCTGTCGACCAGTTGCTGCAAACGCCAGCCGTCGCGCGACTCCAGCTCGTGCTGCACGTGCATGAGCTTGTTCAGGTCTTCGTCGGTGACGATGTTCTGGCTCAGATGGTGGTACTCGGCCAACAGCGCGCCAACGCCATCGAGCCCTTCGGCGACCACGTCGAACACGCTGCGGTTGTCGGCCAGTGGCAGCTCTTGCGGCAGTTCGCCGATCTTCAGCCCGGGACTGCGCCAGATTTCGCCGTCATCCGGGCGTTGCTCGCCCTTGACCATGCGCAGCATGCTCGATTTGCCAGTGCCGTTACGGCCAATGATGCACACCCGCTCGCCGCGGCCGATTTGCCAGGACACCTTGTCCAACAGCGGCATGGCGCCGAACGCGAGGGACACATCGCTGAATTTGAGAAGGGTCATGATCGTCTCCAGAAAACGGGCGCGCATTCTACCCGGTTTGGCGTGCCGAGACATCAAACGCCCCGATATAGGCGCCCCGCTCGTCCACAATCAGGCAAACGCTGCACGGCGCTTTCGCCGCCTGCGGGCAACCGGCTAAGCTAGGGCCCTAATCTCACAGTGCTGGCCACGCCGTCACTTTCCATGGTTCAACTGCACGGACGTATCATGCGCAGCCGCCTGTTCCAGATCGTTTCCTGCCTGCTGCTCGGCGCCGCCTCCACCAGCGCGGCACAGGCCACCGACCTTACCCAGCAACGCCAGTACTATGACGAAGCCAAACGTGCGCTCGCCAAGGGTGACAAAGGCCCGTACCTGCGCAACATCCAGGCCCTGAGCGATTACCCGCTGACCCCCTACCTGGCCTATGACGAACTCACCGCGCGGCTGAAATCGGCCAGCAACATCGAGATCGAAGCCTTCCTCAAGGCGCACGGCGACCTGCCCCAGGCCAACTGGATGAAACTGCGCTGGTTGCGCTGGCTGGCCGAGCGTGGCGAGTGGGACACCTTCGCCCGCTACTACGACCCCAAGCTCAACTTCACCGAACTCGATTGCCTCAACGGCCAGTACCAACTGAGCCACGGCAAGCACGCCGAAGGCCTGGCCAGTGCCGAAAAGCTCTGGCACACCGGAAAATCCCAGCCTGCCGCCTGCGACACGCTGTTCGGCATGTGGGCCGCCGAAGGCCAGCTGACCGAAGCGCGCCGTTGGGAGCGCCTGAAGCTGGCCGCACAAACCCGCAACTACGCCTTGGCCAACAGCCTGGTCAAGACCCTGCCGACCCTCGCCAGCCAGGGCCAGTTGCTGATCGATGTGGCGCAAAAGCCCGAGATGCTCAACCAGCCGTCGCGCTTCGCACCGGCCAGCGAGGCGATGTCCGACGTGGTCAGCCTGGGCCTGCGTCGCCTGGCGCGACAGGACCCGGAACGGGCCATGTCGATGCTCGACGACTACGCCCAGCGCATGCACTTTTCCGTCGATGAAAAAGTCGCCATCGCCCGCGAAATCGGCCTGACCCTGGCGCGCCGCTACGACCCGCGCGCCCTCGACCTGATGACCCGCTACGACCCTGAACTGCGCGATGACACCGTCAGCGAATGGCGCCTGCGCCTGCTGCTGCGCCTGGGCCGCTGGCAAGAGGCCTACGATCTGACACGCCGCCTGCCGCCAGCACTCGCCAGCAGCAACCGCTGGCGTTACTGGCAGGCGCGCAGCCTGGAACTGGCCAAGCCGAACGACCCACAAGTGCCGCTGCTGTACAAGGCCGTGGCCCGTGAGCGCGACTTTTACGGTTTTCTCGCCGCTGACCGTGCGCAAACGCCCTACCAGCTCAACAACAAGCCGCTGGTGCTGAGCCAGGCCCTGGTCAACAAGGTGCGCAACACCCCAGGCGTGCGCCGCGCCCTGGAATTCCATGCCCGTGGGCAGATCGTCGATGGCCGCCGCGAGTGGTACTACGTCAGCCGCCACTTCAGCCGCGACGAAATGGTCGCCCAGGCGCGCCTGGCCTACGAGTTGCGCTGGTACTTCCCGGCCATCCGCACCATCAGCCAGGCACAGTACTGGGACGACCTGGACATCCGCTTCCCCATGGCCCACCGCGACACCCTGGTGCGCGAAGCCAATGTGCGCGGCCTGCATTCGAGCTGGGTATTCGCCATCACCCGCCAGGAAAGTGCGTTCATGGACGATGCCCGCTCTGGCGTTGGCGCCAGTGGCCTGATGCAGCTGATGCCGGCCACCGCTAAGGAAACCGCACGCAAGTTCAGCATCCCATTGGCCTCGCCGGCGCAGGTGCTCAACCCCGACACCAACATCCAGCTCGGCGCCGCTTACCTGAGCCAGGTGCACAGCCAGTTCAACGGCAACCGCGTGCTGGCATCGGCCGCCTACAACGCCGGCCCCGGCCGCGTACGGCAATGGCTGCGCGGCGCCAAGCACCTGAGCTTCGACGTCTGGGTGGAGTCGATTCCGTTCGACGAAACCCGCCAGTACGTGCAGAACGTGCTGTCTTACTCGGTGATCTACGGGCAGAAGCTCAACTCCCCGCAGCCGCTGGTGGACTGGCACGAGCGTTACTTCGACGACATGTAGGCCGTCGTGCGGCGTGGCTGAAACGGCACGCCGCCCTGGCTCGGGCAGCCATTGCCCGTGACGCTCAGCCGACGTGATGCTTCAGCAGCGCTGGGTCGGGGCAGGAGCGGACTGCGGTGGGCAGGCTCCTGCGGTGGACCGGTTCCTGCGGCCTTTTGTCTGTGCGATCGCTTGGAAAAACGCCGTCCGGGTACAAGCGAGCGGTGCGCCGGCGCGCTCAGGCGCGGTGGGCCGCAGAGGGCGAACAGCGTTGCCCCGTTAACCCGCCGTTAATCACCCACCGCCAGGCTACGCGCTCCTTCACCGTCGCCAAGGCACCCAGATGCGCGTTTTCCTGCTCCTCGCGAGCCTGCTGCTGAGCACTGTGCTCAGCGCCAATCCCTTCGCCAGCAAGCCGGACTTTCTCCCGGTGGAACAGGCGTTCCGGGTCAGCCATGAGCGCCTGCCCGATGGCCAACTGCTGGTCGACGTGCAGATTCAACCGGGCTACTACCTGTACCAGAAGCGCCTGAAATTCGACGGCCTTACGCCCGCTCAGTACCCTGTGCTGCCCCCCGCACTGAACCATCACGATGCGTTCTTCGGTGACAGCGCCATCTACCGCGAGCAACTGGAACTGCGCATTCCCGCCGAGGCGCGCGGCACCCTGCGCCTGGGCTGGCAGGGCTGCGCCGATGCCGGCCTGTGCTATCCGCCACAGACCACGGTGATTGCGCTGGGCGAGGCAACCGCAAGCACGTCGTCTGGCGCATCCAGCGCAGCGCCGGCGGCACAAGCGCCAGACCAGGCCTTGGCGACAGGCCTGCTGGATGGCTCGCTGGCCTGGAGCCTGCTGGCCTTCTTCGGCCTTGGCCTGCTGCTGGCCTTTACCCCCTGTTCACTGCCGATGCTGCCGATCCTCGCAGGCCTGGTGCTGGGCAACGGCGCCAGTGCCCGGCGCGGCTGGCTGCTGGCCGGCAGCTACGTGTTGAGCATGGCGTTGGTGTACGCCGCCTTGGGTGTGCTGGCAGCCTCGCTCGGCGCCAGCCTGCAGGCCTGGCTGCAACAACCGTGGTTGCTGGGCGCACTCGCAGCGCTGTTCGTGCTGCTGGCCTTGCCGATGTTCGGCGCCTTCGAGCTGCAGTTGCCTGCTGCGCTGCGCGAGCGCCTGGATCGCGCTGGCCGAGGCACCCAGGGCGGCAACCTGTGTGGCGCCGCGTTGCTCGGGGCGTTGTCCGGGCTGCTGCTGGGCCCGTGCATGACCGCGCCACTGGCCGGTGCGCTGCTGTACATCGCGCAGAGCGGCGACGTGCTGCAGGGCGGCCTGGTGCTGTTCAGCCTGGGCCTGGGCATGGGCGTGCCGCTGCTGTTGCTGGTGACCTTGGGTAACCGCTTCCTGCCACAGCCTGGCGCGTGGATGGACCGGGTCAAGGGCGTGTTCGGGTTCGTTTTCCTGGCCATGGCTCTGTACCTGCTGCGCAACCTGCTACCGCCGGCGTTGGTGCTGGGGCTCGCTGGCAGCTGGCTGCTGGCGCTGGCCTGGAACATGTGGCTGGCCCTGCGCGAGTGCCCGGCGCTGCGCGTACTGCCGATGCTGGCGGGTCTATGGGGCGGTTTGATGCTGATCGGTGCCGCTGCCGGCGGCGGCGATGTCTGGCAACCACTGCGACCGTTCACCGGCGGCGTGCCGGGTGCGAGCGCACAACCCGCCGCAGAACGCTTCACCACTGTGACCTCCCCAGCCGAGCTGCAACGCGCCTTGGACACTGCCAAGGCCTCCGGCCGCTGGGTGATGCTTGACTACTCGGCCGAGTGGTGCGTGTCGTGCAAGGTCATGGAACAGCAGGTGTTCAACCGCAGCGACGTTCAGGCCAGCCTCGCCGGGGTGCAGTTGATCCGCCTCGATGTCACCGCCGACTCGGCTGACAGCCGCGCCTTGCTGCAACGTTACCAAGTGCCCGGCCCGCCCACCCTGCTGTGGCTCGGCCCGGACGGTGAAGAACGCCGCGCCCGGCGCATCACCGGAGAAATCGATGCGCCCGCCCTGCTCGAGCACTGGGCCCTGACCCGGAGCCAAGGCTGATGCTCACCGTGACCTTAGGCCCCCTGACCATGGCCCTCAACCACCTGGTGCTGCTCGCCGCGCTGGGCGTGGCGAGCCTGGTCGGCTGGGCCGTGGCCCGGCGCGGCGGGGAGAACCCGGAATCGGCGCTGTTCAACCTGTTTCTGCTCGGCGTGTTCGGCGCACGCCTGGGCTTCGTGCTGGCCTACTGGCCGATCTACCGGGATGACCTGACGCAGATCATCGATATCCGTGACGGCGGTTTCCTGCCCTGGGGCGGCGTACTCGGCATCGCCCTGGGCAGCCTCTGGCAAGGCTACCGCCGCGTGGCGCTACGCCGGCCCCTGGCCTGGGCGCTGTGCAGCGGCGCACTGTTCTGGGGCCTGGCGAGCCTGGCCGGCCATCTCTACGACAAAGGCACCGAACTCCCGGCGATCAGCCTGACCGACGCCCAAGGCCAGGCCGTTGCGCTGGACAGCTACCGTGGCCGCCCGCTGGTGATCAACCTGTGGGCCACCTGGTGCCCGCCCTGCCGCCGGGAAATGCCGGTGCTGCAGCAGGCCCAGCACGATTACCCCAACGTGACCTTCCTGTTCGTCAATCAGGGCGAAACGCCGGCCAACGTCAGCACCTTCATGGGCGCTACAGGGCTGAGCCTGTCCCACGTGCTGTTCGACGCCGGCGGGCGGCTCGCCCAGCAGGTCGGCTCGATGGCCCTGCCGACCACGCTCTTCTACAGCAGCGAAGGCCGGCTGATCGGCAGCCATCTTGGCGAGCTGTCCCGTGCCAGCTTGCAACACGCCCTCCAGGCGTTCGACTCCAGCGCCCCTGCGGCGCCCGCTCAAGGAAACTGAACCCATGCGCTTGACCCTTCCCCTGACCTTCGCCCTGCTCGGCATACCGCTGGTGCAGGCCGAAGAACTGCCCGCACCGATCCAGCAGATCCAGGCCAAAGGCGCTGTCATCAAAGGCCGCTTCGACGCCCCGGACGGTCTGCGCGGCTACGCCGCCGAGTACCAGAACAATGCCCTGGCGCTGTACCTCACCGCCGATGGCAAGCACGTGCTGGTGGGCAACCTGTTCGACGCCAAGGGCCAAGACCTGAGCGCCGAGCCGCTCGACAAGCTGGTCTACGAGCCCATGAACAAGGCCATCTGGACCCAGCTGGAAAAGACCACCTGGATCGCCGACGGCAACGCCGATGCACCGCGCACGCTCTACGTGTTCAGCGACCCGAACTGCCCCTACTGCAACCTGTTCTGGGAGCAGGCACGCCCCTGGGTCGAGTCCGGCAAGGTGCAACTGCGGCACATCATGGTCGGCATCATCCGCGCCGACAGCCTGGCCAAATCCGCCGCACTGCTGGCCGCCCAGGACCCGGCCAAGGCCTTGCACACCCACGAAGCTGCCGGTAAAGGCAGCGACCTCAAACCGCTGGCGCAGATCCCTGCCGCCATCGAGCAGCAACTGGCCGGCAACATGACGCTGCTGAAGGAACTGGGCTTGCAGGCGACCCCGGCAATCTTCTTCCTTGACGAACACGGCCGCATGCAACGCCAGCAAGGCGCACCGCGCCCGGAGATGCTGGAGGCACTGTTGGGCAAGCGCTAGCGGTGGAGTTCAGGCGTGATGCCCATACGGTCACGCCTACCCGCTATGCCGCGGTGTTTACGACAGACAGCGACACCGCCCCGCTGATCGCTACGCGGTGCTGCCGGAGCATCAGCAGCGCCTGTGGTGAAGGGCCAGTGAAGGCAGCCCTGATTCAAATTGAAGGAACACGCCCTTCCGACCGCCAGGCGGAGTCGAGCGGCAGCTGGCTGGCTCGCGCATGAATCGCTGGGCCGGTGTAGCCGGCCCAGTGCCTCTGAGCAGTCGCCCCTCTCACAACGCCTCCAACTCCGCCATCAGGTCACTCAAGCGATCCACCTTGTCCTCGTCCAGCACACTGGCCTGCAACCCGCGCACGTACGTGGCCAGGGCCTCGACCGTGTTGCACTCGAACATCGCCCGCAGCGGCACGTTGAGTTGCAGTTGCTTCTGCACCCGCGAGGCGATCTGGGTGGCCAGCAGCGAATGGCCGCCCAACTCGAAGAAGTTGTCGCGCACCCCGACCCGTTCGGCCTTGAGCACATCGCTCCAGATCGCGGCCAACGCCTGCTCGAGCGCGTCGCGCGGGGCCACATGGCCTTCGCGTTGCGCCACGCCGATCTCCACGGCTGGCAGCGCCTTGCGGTCCAGCTTGCCGTTGGCATTGTGCGGCAGCTGTGCGAGCCAGGCGAAGTGCTGCGGCACCATGTACTCGGGCAGCTCGGCGCGCAGGCGTGCCTTCAAGGTCTCGAACAGCGCGCTGTCGGCCACGCTGCCAGCAGCCACCACCAGATAGCCGACCAGCTGTTTGCCAGTGGCCCCTTCCTGCACCCCCACCGCGACATCGCGCAGTTCCGGCTGCTCATGCAGGCGCGCTTCGATCTCGCCGAGTTCGATGCGATAGCCGCGAATCTTCACCTGATGGTCAATGCGCCCGACATACTCCAGCACGCCATCGACACGCCGCCGTGCCAGGTCACCGGTACGGTACAGGCGCTCACCCGGCGCGCCGTGAGGATGCGGCACGAAGGCCTGCGCCGTACGTTGCGGATCACCGACATAACCGCGCCCGACGCCGGTCCCGGCCACGCACAGCTCACCGACCGCGCCCAGGGGCACCAGCGCCTGGTCTTCGTCATAGAGGTACAGCCGGTTGTTGTCGGTGGGTGTGCCGATCGGCAGATAGCTGCCCTCGGTGGAGGCCACATCGACTCGGAAGAACGCCACATCGTCCGAGCATTCCGCCGGGCCGTAGGCGTTGACCAGGCCAATGCCGGGGTAGCGCTGCAACCACTGCCCCGCCAGCTCCGGCGGCATCGCCTCGCCGGTCGGCAACATCCAGCGCAACCCGCCCAGCGCCAAGTGCGCGTCGGCGAGCATGCCCTGGATCAGCGACGGTACGCTTTCCAGCACGCTGATGCCGGTCTCCACCACATGGGCCAGCAGGCCCTGCGGATCGTGGGCGATGGCGTTGGGGACGATCTGCACGCAGGCGCCGAACAGCGGTGCGGCAAGGAACTGCCACACGGAAATGTCGAAGCTCTGCGAGGCGGTCTGGGCGATCACGTCTTCAGCACTCAAACCCAGGTACGGCACCTTGCTCAACTGGTTGTTGAGCATGCCGCGCTGCTCGACCATCACCCCTTTGGGCAAGCCGGTGGAGCCGGAGGTGTAGATCACGTAGGCGAGGTTGTCCGGCCCACTGTAGACGCCTGGGTCATGGCTCGCCACGGCGCTGGCCTGAACGTCTTCCCAGACCAGCAGACGCGGGCGCGCAGCGCCGTCCAGCGCGGCGAGCAAGCGTTTGGCCTGCTCGGCGCACGCGGCGGTGCACACCAGCAAGGGGGTACGGCTCAGCTCGACGATCCGTTGCAGGCGCGCGCTCGGCAGGCCGGGGTCCAACGGCAGATAGCCTGCGCCGGCCTTGAAGCTGCCGACGATCATGCCCAGCAGCGGCAAGCCGCGCTCGGCCAGCAGTGCCACCGGCTGATCGATGCCCACGCCTTCGGCCAGCAAGGCATGGCCCAGGCGGTTGGCCGCAAGGTTCAGCCCGGCATAGTCGAAGCTGGCCTCCAGGCAGCGCGCCACGGTGCGCTGCGGATGGGCCGCGACCTGCGCCTCGAACAGCTGCACATAGCTGTGTTCCAGCGGGTAGTGGTGGTCAGTCTGGTTGCAGTCATGCAGCAAGAAACGCTGCTCGGCCTCACCGAGCAGCGGCAAGGCGGCGACATCGCCGTCGATGCCTGCGGCCAGTGCCAGCAACAGGCGCTTGAACTCGGCCAGCAGGCGCTCGACCGTGGGGGCGTCGAAATAGCGTTGGTCGTAGGACAGGTGCAAGCCCAGGTCATCACCGGGGTAGCACACTGCCGTCAGCGGGAAGTTGGTGTGGGTACGGCCAGAATCGGAGCGGGCGTTGAGCTGCTGGGCATGATCGAGCACCGCGCTTTGCACCGGCGCGTTCTCGAACACGAACAGGCTGTCGAACAGTGGCTGGCCCTTGGGCAGTTCGCTGCAGTCCTGAATCGCCACCAGCGGCAGGTACTCGTATTCGCGCAGCTCCAGGTTGCTGTGCAGCAAGCCGTGCAGCCACTGGCGCACGCTGCACGGCTGGCCTGCGGCCGGCAGTTGCACGCGCAGGGCCACGCTGTTGATGAACAGCCCGACGGTGTGCTGCATCTGCGGCAGGCTTACCGGCCGCCCGGCCACGGTCACCCCGAAGGCCACGTCGCGTTCGCCGCTGCAGCGCGCCAGCACCAGCGCCCAGGCCGCCTGGGCGAAGGTGTTGATGGTCAGTTGATGCGCCTGGGCCAGTTCGCGTAGCTGCAGCCCTTGCGCCGGATCGAGCCGGGTGTAGCAGTCGCCCACCACCATGCCCTCGCCGGCATGCTCATGGCGCAACGGCCGGTCGCTCGGAAGCGGCGTGGCGCGCTCGAAGCCGGCCAGGTTGCGTTGCCACCATTGCCGCGCCTCGTCCAGGTCCTGGTGCTGCAGCCAGTTGATGTAGTCGCGGTAGCGCGGTGGCGCCGGCAACTGCGCCGAGCGGCCTTCGCCGAGGGCCTGATACAGCACGAAGAAATCGTTCATCAGCAGGGATCGGCACCAGGCATCGATGAGGATGTGGTGGTTGCTCATCATGAACCAGTAGCGCGCATCCCCCACACGCACCAGGCGCAGGTGGAACGGCGGTTGCTCGAGCAGGGCGAAACCGGCCTCGCGCTCGGCCTTGTGCAGCGCTTGCAGGCGGTCTTCCTGGGCGGCGTCGTCCAGCTCGCGCCAGTCCTGATAATCCACGGCAACGGCGCCAGGCTGATGAATGATCTGCACCATCGCTTCGCCGGCGTTCCAGCTGAACGAGGCGCGCAGCGCCTCATGTCGAGCGACCACGGCCTGCCAGGCGGCGGCGAAACGCTGCGGGTCGAGCGCGCTGTGGATGCGGTAGCGGTCCTGCATGTAGTAGATGCCGGTGCCGGGTTCGAGCAGGGTGTGCAGGAGCATGCCCTCCTGCATGGGCGTCAGCGGGTAGACGTCTTCGATGTCGCGAGCCGGGACCGGCAACGCATCGATCTGCGCCTGGCTGAGGCGCGCCAGGGGGAAGTCGGAGGGAGTGAAGCCGCCGCTGCCCTCGCTCAGGCAGTGTTCAACGAGCGCCAGCAGTTCAGTGCGGTACGCCTCGGCCAGGGCACGTACCGTGGCGTCGTCGAAACGTTCGCTGCTGTAGGTCCAGCGCAATTGCAGGGCACCGCCATACACCTGGCCATCGACACTGAGCCAGTTGGGCAGCGGCGCGTCAGGATCATGGGCCAGGCCCGACGGGGCCTGCACCGGTGCGAACAGGGCCGCGTCATCGAACTGCTGATCGAACTGCCCCAGGTAGTTGAACGTGATGCGCGCCTGGGGCAAGGCAGCCATGGGCTCGCGCACGGTTTCATCGGCCAGGTAGCGCAGCACGCCATAGCCCTGGCCTTTGTGCGGAACCTGGCGCAGTTGCTCCTTGATGCGCTTGAGCGACCTACCACGGGCGGCGTCCTCAGGACCGGTTTCAGGGCTCAGACGCAGCGGGTAGGCATTGGTGAACCAGCCGACGCTGCGGGTCAGGTCGATGTCGTCGAACAGCCCATCACGGCCATGGCCCTCCAGCTGCACCAGCGCCTCGGCGCTGCCGGTCCAGGCGCACAGCGTGCGCGCCAGGGCCGTCAGCAGCAGGTCGTTGACCTGGGTGTGGTACGCCGCTGGGGCGTGTTGCAGCAGCTGCTGGGTGTGCGCGGCGGGCAGCGTGATCGCCACGCTGCGGGCATGGCGATTGAGGTTGCCACCTTGCGGGTGATCGCAGGGCAGCTCGGCCTTGACACCGCCGAGCTGATCTTGCCACCAACCCAATTCGTCGCGCAGGGAATCGCTGCCGGCGTAGTGCGCCAGCCGTGCGCTCCAGTCGCTCAGCGCGTGGGTCTTGGCCGCCAGGGCCTGGCCGCGATACAGCGCTTGCAGGTCTTCGAGCAGCACACGCCAGGACACGCCATCGACCACCAGGTGATGGATCGCCAGCAGCAGGCGCTGGGCGCCCTGTCCGTCACTCACCAGGACCCCGCGCAGCAGCGGACCGTCCGCCAGATCGAGGCTGCGCTGCACATCGGTGTACAGCGCGTCACAGTGTTCCAGGTCGGCGACTTCGGCAGTCCACAGCAAGGTGTGTGCGCCGGGCGCGGCGTGATCGGCATAGGCGGCCTGCCAGCGACCGGCTTGTGCGGTGAAGCGCAGGCGCAAGGTGTCGTGATGGGTCACCAGCGCGTTCAGCGCCTGTTGCAGCGCCTGAGCCTGTAGCGGCTGGCGCGCCTGCAGCAATACGGCCTGGTTCCAGTGCTGCGGCGCCGGTACGTCGCTGTCGAAGAACCAGTGCTGGATCGGCGTCAGGGCGCTATGGCCATGGCGCGTGCCTTGCTCGATCTGCGTGGGGGCTGCGCCCACGGTCACCACCGCGGCCAAGGTCTGGATCGACTGGTGCTGGAACAGATCGCGCGGGGTGAACTGCAAGCCCAACTGGCGCGCGCGGCTGACCACCTGGATCGACAGGATCGAGTCGCCGCCCAGCTCGAAGAAATTGTCCTGCACACCGACTTGGGGCAGGTTCAGCACCTCGCCCCAGACCTGCGCCAGGTGCGTTTCCACTTCGGTGCTGGGCGCGCGATAACGCTGCTGCGCCATCTGCAGATCCGGCGCCGGCAAGGCACGGCGGTCGAGCTTGCCGTTGCCCATCAGCGGCAGGTGTGCCAGCAGGACCAGGTGCGCGGGCACCATGTGGTCCGGCAGGTGTTGCCGGGCGTGCACCTTGAGCGCCTCGCGCAGTGCAGCCTGGGTCGCCGCGTCGGCCTCGGCCAGGGCACTGCGCACATAACCGACCAGTTGTTTGCCACCGGGCAGGTCGAGGGCCAGCACCACGGCCGCGTCCACATCAGGGTGCGCCTGCAGGCGGCTTTCGATCTCGCCCAACTCGATGCGAAAGCCACGAATCTTCACTTGCTGGTCGGCACGGCCGATGTATTCCACCTGGCCATCGGCGCGCAGGCGCACCAGGTCTCCGGTGCGGTACAGCCGGCCGCCTTGAGTGCTGAACGGGTCGGCGACGAAGCGCTCGGCGGTCAGCCCCGGGCGGTCGTGATAACCCTGGGCCAGGCCGGCCCCGCCGATGTACAGCTCGCCGATACCGCCTTGCGGTAACAGCGCCAGGTCCTCATCGAGGATGTAGCCGCTGCGCGCACCGACCATGCTGCCGATGGGCACGCTACCGGCGTCGCTCGGCAGTGTGTCAGGAGCGCGACACGCCAGTGGCATGACCACGGTTTCCGTCGGCCCATAGGCGTTGAACAGTGCGCCGGGCCGGAAGGCTTGGCGCAGACGCAGCAGGTGTTCGCCGGTCAGCGCCTCGCCGCCGGTGATCACCAGCCGCACCGGCAGGCTCTCGCCCTGCCCCAGCAGGTACTGGGCCAACTGGCTGCCGTAGCTCGGGGTGAAGCCGAGCACGCTGACCTGCTGCTCGCGAATCAGTTGGCAGATCTCTTCAGCGCCCCACTGCCCCTGGGCGCGCAGCACCACGCGGGCGCCACACAGCAACGGCACCAGCAGACGCTCGCTGGCGGCGTCGAAGTTGATCGAATAAAAGTGCAGCTCGCAATCGTCGCTGCGCATGCCAAAGGCGCGGATGACCGCCTGGCAGTGCATGGCGATCTCGCCATGGCTGACCACCACGCCCTTGGGCTGGCCGGTGGAGCCGGAGGTGTAGATCAGGTAGGCCGGATGCTGCGCCAGGCTGCGCAGGTGCGGCGCCGTGGCGGGGTAATCGGCCAGTGCCGCGCGGTCCTGCTCCAGGCTCCAGGCGTGCACGGTGCGCGGCAACTCGCCCAGGCGTTCGAGCAGCGGCTGCTGGGCGATCAGCAGCGTCAGGCGGCTGTCTTCGATCAGGTAGTGCAGGCGCTCGAGGGGGTATTCCGGATCGAGCGGCACATAGGCGCCGCCGGCCTTGAGAATCGCCAACAGACCGACCACCAGGTCGAGCGAACGCTCCAGCGCCAGGCCGACACGCACCTCAGGCCCCACGCCACGTTCACGCAAGGCGTGCGCCAGGCGGTTGGCCTGCCGATCCAGTTCGGCATAGCTCAGGTGCTGACCGGCGAAGGTCAACGCGCGTGCATCGGGTGTGCGCGCCGCCTGGGCCGCAAACAGGCCGTGCACGGTGTGGGTGAGGTCCAGCGTCGGTTCGCCGTGCAAGGCACCGATCAACGCATGCTGCTCATCGCCAGGCAACATCGGCAGCTCGCACACGCGCTGCTGCGGATCGTCCAGCAGGCCCGCCAGCAACAGCTGCAAGTGCTCGGCCATGCGTGCGATGCGTGGCGCGTCGAACAGGTCGCGGCTGTAGGTCAGGCAGCAGCCCAGGCGGCCGTCGAGGTCAGTGACTTCCAGGTACAGGTCGAACTTGGTGGCGCTGGCGTCGTTGACCAGGTAATCGACCTGCATGCCCGACAGCTCGCGGCGCTGCTGGAAGGTCCAGCGCTGCACGTTGCACATCACCTGGAACAGCGGGTTGTAGGCGCTGCTGCGCGGCGGTTGCAGGGCGTCGACCAGCTGCTCGAAGGGCAGGTCCTGGTGCGACTGGCCATCGATGATCACCTCCCGCATCTGCTCGAGCAGCGCGCTGGCGCTCATCTGCCCGTCCACCTCGCAGCGCAGCACCTGGGTGTTGAGGAAGGCGCCGATCAGGCCCTCGGATTCGGGGCGGATACGGTTGGCCACCGGGGCGCCGATGCGCAGGTCGCGCTGGCCACTGTGGCGGTGCAGCAAGGCCGCCAGGGTAGCCGTCATGGTCATGAACAGGGTCAGGCCGTGCTGGCTGTTGAAGGCGTGCACGCGCTGCACCAGCGCAGGGTCCAGGTCGAAGCGGTAGAGGCCGCCGCGATGGCTCTGCACAGCTGGCCGCGGCCGGTCGCTGGGCAGCGCCAGCACCGGGTGCTCATCGCCCAGGCGGGCTTTCCAGTAGGCCAGCTGACGCGCGCCCTCACCGCCGTCGAGCCACTGGCGATGCCACACGCTGTAGTCCAGGTACTGCACCGCCAGCGGCGGCAGCGGCGATTCACGTTCGTCGACGAAGGCTTCGTACAGCTCGCCCAGTTCGCGGGCGAAGATGTCCATGGCCCAGCCTTCGGTGACGATGTGGTGCAGGGTCAGCACGAAGTAGTGCTCGCGCTCGGCGACCTTGACCAGGCAGGCGCGCAGCAAGGGGCCGCGCTCCAGGTCAAAGGGCAGGTGTGCCTGCTCGTCGGCGAGCTGTTGCAGGGCAGGGTCGCGGCGCTGGGCGTCGAGGGCAGTGAAATCGTGCCAGCCCAATCGCAGCCCGGCGTGCTCGGCCACGCACTGCACCGGCTTGCCGTCGATGCTGGGGAAGGTCGTGCGTAGCGCTTCGTGACGCGCCAGCAGCGCATGCAGCGCGCGCTCGAAGGCGTCCACGTGCAAGGCGCCGCGCAGGCGCGCCATGCCGCCGACGTTGTAGGCCGGGCTGTCGGGTTCCATGTGCCAGAGCACCCACATGCGCTGCTGGGAATGGGACAGCGCCACCGCCTGACGGCGGTCGATGCGAGTGATCTCGCCCTGCCGATTGCGCTGGCCGCTGGCCTGCAGACGCTGGATTTCGGCGCAGAACGCGGCCAGTTCGCTGGCGTCGAACAGCGCCTTGAGCGGCAGCTCGATGTCACACGCCTGGCGGCAGCGCGAGACGATCTGGGTGGCCAGCAGCGAGTGCCCGCCGAGGGCGAAGAAATCATCCTGCAAGCCCACCTGCGCCACGCCCAGCACCTCGCTCCAGAGGTCAGCCACCTGTCGTTGCAGCGCGGTGTGCGGGGCAATGTGCTCGCGCTGCTGCCAGACCGGGGCCGGCAAGGCGCGGCGGTCGAGCTTGCCGCTCGGACCCACGGGCATTGCGGCCAGGTGCAGCAGGTGCGCCGGCACCATGTAAGCCGGCAGTTGCGCGGCCAACACGGCGAGCAGCTCGGCGGTGCGCTCGCGGCCGCTGTAGTAACCGACCAGTTGAGCGCCCACGGCGTCCTGATGAATCACCACAAGCGCCTGCTCGACCCCCGCCTGAGCCAGCAGCACTGCCTCTACTTCTTCAGGCTCGACGCGAAAGCCGCGGACTTTCACCTGCTGGTCGAGGCGGCCGAGGTATTCCAGGGCCTGCTGAGCGAGGTTCCAGCGCGCCCGGTCGCCACTGCGGTACAGGCGTTGGCCGCGGCCGTCAGGGTCTGGCAGGAAGCGTTCGGCGGTCAGCCCGGGGCGGCCCAGGTAGCCCCGGGCCAGGCCCGCGCCGCCCAGGTACAGCTCGCCGGGAATGCCGGGCGGGGTCGGTTGCAGGTCGTCATCCAATACGCGGCAGAGCACGTTGGCCAGGGGTCGGCCTATCGGTGAATGCGCCCCGTCGCTGGCCTGGCAGCGCCAGTGGGTGACGTTGATGGCGGTTTCGGTGGGGCCGTAGCGGTTGTCCAGGCGCACCTGCGGCAACACCTGCAAGGCGCGGTCGCGCAGGGCTGCCGGCAGCGCCTCACCCCCGCAGAACAGGCGCCGCAGGCTGTGGCAGCCAGCGGCGTCGGGCTCGTGCAGGAACACCTGTAGCAGCGGCGGTACGAAGTGCACGGTGGTGACCGCGAACTGCTGGATCAGGGCCGCGATGCGTTGCGGGTCACGGTGCTCGCCGGGGCCGGCGAGCACCAGCGAACAGCCACTGAGCAGCGGCCAGAAGCATTCCCACACCGACACGTCGAAGCTGACCGGGGCTTTTTGCAGCAGCACGTCGCTGCCATCCAGGGCGTACTGCGCCTGCATCCATTGCAAGCGCTCGGCCAGCGCGGCGTGGGTGTTGCCGACGCCTTTCGGGCGGCCGGTTGAACCGGAGGTGTAGATCACGTAGGCCAGGTGGTCGCCGTGCAGGTGCAGGCGCGGCGGCTGGCTTGGCCAGTTGTCCAGGTGCAGCTGATCGAGGGCGATGACGCTCACCCCCTCAGGCTGTGGCAAGCGCTCGAGCACAGTGCTGTGGCTGAGCAGCAGCCCGGCGCCGCAGTCTTCGAGCATGTAGCTCAGGCGCTCGGCCGGGTAGTCGACGTCCAGCGGCACGTAGGCGCCGCCCGCCTTGAGGATCGCCAGCAGGCCGACCAGCAGCTGCGGCGAGCGCTCCAGGGCGATGGCCACGCAGGTATCGGGCCCAACGCCCTTGTCACGCAGGTAATGCGCCAGGCGGTTGGCCTGTTGGTGCAATGCGGCATAGCTGAGGCTGCCGCCGTCCCAGCGCAGCGCAATGCGCTCGGCGCACAGCCGAGCCTGCTCGTTCAGTTGCTCGGGCACCAGGCTCAAGGGTGCTGCGACCGGGGCCTGGCCCCAGCTCAGCAGTTGCTCGCGCTCGGCAGGGCTGAGCAGTTGCACCTCGCCCACGGCCACACACGGCTCGGCGCAGACCTGTTCGAGCAAGGCCGGCAGGTGCCCGGCCAGGCGCTCGATGGTGCTGGGCTCGAACAGCGCGGCGGCGTAGTCGAACGCCAGGCTCAGGCGGCCCTGGTGGTCTTGCTCGCTGTGCAGTTGCAGGTCGAACTTGGCCTCGCGGCTGTGCCAGGGCAGTTCCTGGGCCAGCAGCCCAGGCAGCCGGCGCAGGGCCGAAAGGTCGCGTTGCTGATGGTTGAACATGACCTGGAACAGGCCCTGTTCACGGGCCTGGGGCAGCGCTTCGAGCAGTTGCTCGAAGGGTAGGTCCTGGTGCGCCTGGGCCTCCAGCGTGCTGCTGCGCACCTGTTCCAGCAGCGCGGTGAACGGCAGCCGCGCGTCCACTGCGCTGCGCAGCACCTGGGTGTTGATGAAAAAGCCCACCAGGGCCTGGGCCTCCAGCCGTGGGCGGTTGGCATTGGGCACGCCGACACGGATGTCGGCCTGCCCGGTGTAGCGGTACAGCAGCGCTTGCCAGCCGGCCAGCAGGACCATGAACAGGCTGGCCTGGTGGCTGCGCGCCAGCTCATCGAGTGCGGCGCCAAGCGCCGCCGGCACCTTGACCTGCACCCGCGCCGCGCGGCGGTCATGGCTGCTGCTGCGAGGGTGGTCGGTGGGCAGGTCGAGCACAGGCAGCGCATCGCCCAGCTGCTGTTGCCAGTAATCGAGCTGGCGCGCGGCCTCGCCGTTCGCCAACCATTGGCGCTGCCACTGCGCGTGATCGGCGTAGCCCATGGGCAATGCGGCTAGCTGCGCAGCGCTGCCGGGGGCGGCGTACAGGCGGGCGAACTCGTCGAGCAGGATGCTCAGCGACCAACCGTCGGCGACGATATGGTGCAAGGTCACCCAGAGCTGGTGCTGTTCGTCGTCCTGGCGCACCAGGGTCACGCGCAGCAACGGGCCTTGGCGCAAATCGAAAGGTTGCTGGGCCTCGATCTCGCGCTGCGTGGCGAGCTCGGCATCGCTCAGCCCGCTGAGATCGCGCTGCTGGAGGTGCAAAGGCGCAGCGCGCTGGATGTGCTGCAAGGCCTGGCCGTCGACCTCGCTGAACACGGTGCGCAGCGATTCATGGCGGTCCACCAGTGCCTGGAAGGCGGCCTCGACGGCCATGACGTCCAGCTCGCCACGCAGGCTCAACCCGGCGGGGATGTTGTACGCCGCCGAGTGCGGTTCGAGCTGCCAGAGCAGCCACAGGCGGTTTTGCGCCAGCGATTGGGGCAGCGCCTGGTCACGCGATTGCACGGTGATCGGGCTGGGCACGCGGTCACCTGTGGCCAACTGCTCGGCCACTGCAGCACTGTAGGCCGCCAGGGTGGGTGCTTCGAACAGGGTACGCAGGCTCAGGCTGACGCCCAGCTCATCGGCCACACGGGCGGTGAGCTGGGCAGCGGCGATGGAGTTGCCGCCCAGCAGCAGGAAGTGGTCGTCGGCGGCCACGGTGCCGAGCTTGAGCTGATCGCACCACAACGCGGCAATGCGTCGTTGCAGCGCGTTGTCGTTGCCCGCAGTCAGCAGGCGGTGTGGCGTTGTTTCCGGGAACCGGGCATAGCAATCGAGGCTGCCCTGGTCCATGCGCAGGCGGCAGGCCGAACGTTGCAGCTTGCCGCTGGAAGTCTTGGGCAACGCCCCTGGGTTGAGCAACAGCACCACGGCCGGTGCCTGATTGCAGGCCTCGGCAACGGTCTGGCGCAGCGCGGTGATCAACGTGTGCGCAGGCAGGGCTTTCTGCACACTGCGGCTAACCTCCACCGCCACGCCGATGCTCTCCTCGCCCCGATGCTCCACCGCAAAGACCGCCACGCGGCCTTTGCGCAGGCCTTCGACCTGACGCTCGAGGGTCTGCTCGAGGTCTTGCGGGTAGAGGTTCTGGCCGCGCACGATCAGCAGGTCTTTCAAACGCCCGCTGACGAACAGCTCGCCATCGCGCAGAAAGCCCAGGTCGCCGGTGCGCAGCCAGGTCTGGCCGTCGCGGGCGACGAACGTGCGCGCGCTGGCCTCAGGATTGCGCCAGTAGCCCAGCGCGATACTCGGCCCGGCGGCCCAGATCTCACCGACCTGATTCTCGCCAAGGGTCTGCAAGGACTGCGGCTCGACCACCTGCACGGCATGCCCCGGCTGCGCAAACCCGCAGCTCATCAGCACACTGCCCTCGCCCGCCTCGATGCGATGCGCGGCCAACGCCTGGGCATCGACCTGCAAGGCCGCAATGCCGCCCCCCCGGCGACTGCCGCTGACGAACAGCGTGGCTTCGGCCAGGCCATAGCTGGCGAAGAAACTCGACGGGTCGAAACCAGTAGTGCGCAAGCGCTCGGCGAAGCCGTCGAGGCTGTCCTGACGAATCGGCTCGGAGCCGGAATAGGCCACGCGCCAGCGGCTCAGGTCGAGGCCGGCCAGGGCGGCATCGCTGACCCGCTCGCTGCACAAGCGATAGGCGAAGTCCGGGCCGCCGCTGATGGTGCCGCCGTACTCGCTGATGGCCTGCAACCAGCGTTGCGGGCGGGCGAGGAAATAGCCGGGCGACATCAACACACAGGGCACGCCGCTGTAGATCGGTTGCAGCAGCCCGCCGATCAGGCCCATGTCGTGGTACAGCGGCAGCCAGCTGACGATCACATCGTCGGGGTTCAGGTCGATGCCGAAGCCTTGGCGGATCAGCGCTTCGTTGGCCACCAGGTTGCCGTGGCTGATCTGCACGCCCTTGGGCAAGGCGGTGGAGCCGGAGGTGTATTGCAGGAAAGCGATGTCGGTGTCGACCAGAGCCGGGGCCTGCCAGTCGGCGGCCAGGGCTGCGTCAAGCGCATCGACCGCGAGCAGAGCTGGCGCATCGGGACGCTCCAGCGCCTCCAGGCCTTGCAGGCTGTCGTGCAGGGTCTGGAGGGTCAGCAGCAGGCGCGGCTGGGCATCGTCGATGATCGAGCGTAGACGTTCCTGGTGATGCGGGCGCGAGGATTCTGGCGGGTAGGCCGGTACCGCGACAACCCCGGCATACAGGCAGCCGAAGAACGCTGCCACATAATCCGGGCCGCTGGGGAATAGCAGCACCGCACGCTCGCCGAAACCGGCGCGCGCCTGCAAGGCGGCAGCGATGGTACGGGCGCGCTGGTCGAGGTCCCGGTAGCTGAGCACGGCCTGGTCGCAGGGCTGGTCGGCGAGAAAGCGCAGGGCGATCTGCTCGGGGGTACGCGCGGCGCGTTGCGTCAGGGCCTGGACCAGCGTGAGCGGGCGTTCGAAGGCGTCCATCATGGAATGTTCCTGCCAGAGTCTGGAAAGGTCGCGCCGTGCGGACACGCTCAGGGCGCGGCGGCAGACGGCGGTGGGATATCCAGAGAAACGGACGGGCGGGAGAAGAAATTAACCGGGTTGGCAGAGGCCGTGCGGGCGGCCGCCCAGGCAGGGACAGCATGCCCAGGGCTGACGGCTTGCACTGTGCAAACCGGAGCCGCAAGGCGCATCGCGGCCCTGGGTAGCAGTGCCAGGCGCAGCGTCCATTGAACCGTGATGCAGCGGTCATGGGCCTGAAACGCGCAGCACGTCTTATGAATGCGCTGTGAACGCGAAAAATTCCGAAACTAATTAAGCTTCGCAATTGACAATCATTATCATCTTGCTTAGCGTGTCGTCCGTCTTAGGCCGTGCCTTACACAGTGCATTTCCTTTTCCTCTTGAGACCAGGTGATTTCCATGACGGAACAACTATCCACAAGTAAGTGCGATTCACCATTGCTCCAAGCATTCGTCGACAACCGCACCATCCTCGTGAAGATCGCCGCACGCATCACCGGCTGCCGCTCGCGCGCCGAAGACGTGGTGCAGGACGCCTTCTTCCGGCTCGCGGCCGCGCCGCAGATCACCTCCTCGTTCAAGGCCCAGCTCAGCTACCTGTTCCAGATCGTGCGCAACCTGGCGATCGATCACTACCGCAAGCAGGCCATGGAGCTGAAGTACTCCGGCCCCGAGGAGGAAGGCCTCAACGTCGTCCTGCTCAACGCCTCTCCGGAAGCCAGCCACATCAACTTCAGCACCTTGGAGCACATCGCCGAAGCGCTCAACGAACTGCCCCAGCGCACCCGCTACGCCTTCGAGATGTATCGCCTGCACGGTGTGCCGCAAAAAGACATCGCCAAGGAGCTGGGCGTGTCGCCGACGCTGGTCAACTTCATGATCCGCGACGCCCTGATCCACTGCCGCAAGACCGCCAACCGCCAAGGCTGATGACAGACATTGGAAGGCGCTACGGGTGCAGGCACGGCACGCATCGCCGCGCAGGCGCAGTGTTGGCCTCAAGCCCGCACGCGGGTGTTTGAAAGCCACCCCCTGAGCAGGCCCCGTGCGATGGCCGGCGGGCCGGCACGCCGCTTCAGCTGAGCCGGCAGTGGTCGAAGAAGCGCTCACGCCCCAGCACCATCAAGGCCGCCCGCTTGTGGGGAAAGTCAAAGGCCTTGTCGCAGTGAAACCCCACCTGTTCCATGTAGCTGATCATGCGTTGATTGTCGGCACGCGGCTCTGCGACCACGCGCTGGGTGCGCGGGTCATCGAGGAACAGATAGTGCACCAGCGCTGGCATCCAACTGGCCACTTTGTGCGGGCCGCGGTGCGCGTCTTCGCCCACCAGCATGTGCATGCCGCGGTCGTAATCGTCGACGTCATAGAACGGCGCGATGCGGTCTTCCTTGGCCCAGTAGGCCTCGAAATAGGCGAACGGCTGGTCGTTGAAACAGCCGATCAGCGTCAGCGCATGGGGGTCGTCGTGCAGCCGTTGCAGGTACTGCTGGTGCTGCTCGAGGGTGCCGCCCTCGTCCCAGAAGGCGAGCACGCGCGGGGTGTTCTGCCAGCGGTTGAAGCGCTCGAGGTCCTGGGCGAGGTCGAGGCTGCGCAGCGATACCCAGGCGCCCAGGCGCGAATCGTAGCGCCGGTACACCTCGCCGCTGGGTTTGGGCGCGCGGCGCGGGTGCCGCTTGCCCTGGCTGAAGAGCATCTGCGCGGGAAACAGCGGCCGCGGCGCATCGCCCAGCCAAGGCTGCGGCAATTGCCAGAACAGCCCGCGCTCACAGGTGAACCGGCCAGTTTGCTCGGTGGCCAGCAACAGGCCGCAGGCCAGGCTGGCGCTCAGCGCAGGGATCTGTTCAGCCGGCAGGTGCCAGACCAGGCGCTGGCAATCGGGGTGGCGAGCGAACCACCAGTAGCACGCTGCCCACAGGCCCTGCTGCGGGCGGTCGGCGCACAGTGTTTGCAGGTGCAACGCAGGCACTGCGCCCGGCACCAGGCGCAGCCGGATCAGCGGCCGGCCTTCCAGGCTCAGGTCCAGGTGCGCCTCGCCTGCCTCAGCGACAAGGCTGCGCCAGCGCGGCGGCATGGGGGTTGGCGCAAGGAGGGGGTTGGGCATGGTCACGGCTCGCGATTGGAAAGTACACGTTGCAGAAACGTCTGCGCGCCGGCGGAATTTAAGCCCCCGGCGTGGGCGTCACGGCGATCTGATACGGCGCGAAGATGCGCTGCAGCTCGCCATTGCTGCGCAAGCGCTCCAACAACGCCGCAAAGGCCTCGGCGCTGATCGGCGCCTGCGGGCGCAAGATTGCGTAGTGGCGATAGACCTGATCGACCCGCTCGGACACCAGCAACGCCTGCGCGCTGGCGGGATGGCGGGCGAGGAAGTCCGTCAGGTACGAGCGGGTCACCAGGGCGACGTCGGCGCGGCCGCGCTCGACCATGTACAGGTTGCTTTCGTGGGAGTAGGTCAGGCTGGCGGCGTGGACCCGCGCGAGGTAATGCGGGTCGGCGTTGAACTGGGCGAAGGCATAGTGATAGCCGTTGAACAGCGCCAGGCGCTTGCCCGCCAGGTGATCGAAGTAGCGTTCGGTGCGCCCGGGGGCGCGACGGGCGACGAACAGCTCGGCATCTTCCAGGCCCATGTCGACGGTGTGATGGGGGATGTCCTGCCACCCCCATGCCGGGTTCTCGAAGATCGCAAGGTCGGTGCGGCCATTGTGCAGGTCGCGGAATCGGCGGGGTATCGAGGTGGGCACCAGCACGAAACGGTAATCGTGCTGCACGGCATTGAGGGCGTCGGCCAGTTGCTGGAGCAAACCACTGTCGCTGCCCCGCTCCGGGCGCTGGGTGTAGGGGGGAAAATGCGCCGCACCCATGCGCACATCCTGCGCCGCCTCGGCCCAGGTGGGCGCCACCAGCCAATACAGGGCGAACGATAGGCCGCACAGCGCGGTCTTTACTCGGAACAATCGGCTCAAGTGGGCACTCATTGCGGGGAATTGCGGGGACAGGAAGCCTTGCCCCTTCAAGCTAGGCGCTTTGCTACGCCGATACAACCGCTGACAGCGGGCGCAACACTAGACCTTTGGCTACGCTGTACCTCTATTCAAAGGAGCCTGGCATGGGCCATTGGTTGGTTATTGACCTGGAAGCCACGACCGACGAAGGCGGCTGGCCGGTCACGGACATGGAAATCATCGAAATCGGCGCCACCCTGGTGACCCGTGAAGGGCGTGAAGTCGCGCACTTCCAGCGCCTGGTGCGCCCGCGCAGGCGGCCACAGTTGACACCCTTCTGCCGTCAGCTGACCCACATCAGCCAGGCCAGCGTCGATGCGGCGGCCTCTCTGGCGCAAGTCTGGGCGGCGTTCGAGCCGTGGCTGGCGCAGCACGGCGAGCAGTTGCGGGCCTGGGTCAGCTGGGGCGACTACGATCGCCAGCAACTGCTGCAGGAGTGGCGCATGAACCAGATCCACAGCCTGCTGGCGAACCTGCCGCACATCAACCTCAAGCAGCGCTTTGCCAAAGCCCGGCACCTGCCCAAGCCCATGGGCCTGAACAGTGCGCTGCACCTGGCCGGCTTGCAGTTCAACGGCCAGCAGCACCGCGCCTTGGAAGATGCACGCAACACCGCGCGTTTGCTGCCGCTGAGCCTGCCGGCGCACGTCACCTGAAAGCAGATGACGCTGGCGGGTGCCTTGGGCATACTGGCCAGCCATTTTTCCTACGTCTTGTATCCAGGAGTCGCCCATGTTCAAGGTCAATGAGTACTTCGACGGCACCGTCAAATCGATTGCCTTCCAGGGCGCAGAAAGCCCGGCCACCGTCGGCGTAATGGCCCCGGGCGACTACGAATTCGGTACCGCCAAGCGCGAAGTCATGCAGGTGGTGGCGGGCGCGCTGACCGTCAAGCTGCCGGGCAGCGAGACCTGGCAAACCTTTGCTGCGGGCAGCACGTTCCACGTCCCGGCCGACAGCAAGTTCCAGCTCAAAGTCGAGGTCGAGACCGCCTACCTGTGCGAGTACCACGACTGATCGCGTGCGCTGCGCAGCCGCTCGGCGGCGCAGCCCCCTGCCCCACGAGACGCCGCTGCGCTCGCGCTCACAACGCCCCCTTCAGAAACGCCGCAACGCGCTCGGCCGTGCGCTGCAGGTGCCCGTCATGGGTACACCCCGACGCCTTGAGCGGTTTCAGGTCGTGGTCGGCGGCTTGCAGCCAGCACACCTCGATGGCCGGTGACAGCGAGTAACCCTCCACCGTCTGCCGATTACCCAATGCATCGCGCTCGCCCTGCACGATCAAGCTTGGCGTGCGCAAGCTGGCCAGGTGTGCAGTGCGCGGCTTTTCCGGTTTGCCCGCGGCGTAGAACGGATAGCCCAGGCACACCAGGGCATCGACGCCCAACTCATCGGCCAGCAGACTGGCCATGCGCCCGCCCATGGACTTGCCTGCGACCGCCAAACGACCTGTGACCAATGGTCGCACGCTGGCGTAGACCTCACGCCAGCGGTCAAGCAGAACCGCCTGTCGATCGGGCGGTCTGCGCCCGCCGTCCCGACGCCGCTGGGCCATGTAGGGGAACTCGAAACGCAGCACCGCGACCCCTTGCCCCGCCAGTCTTTGCGCGATCTGGTCCATGAACGGACTGTCCATCGGCGCGCCGGCGCCATGGGCCAGAATCAGCCCGGCCTGACAGCCGTGTTCCCCCCGTGGGTCGGGCAGGTCGCAGTGCAAGCCTGTAACTTTTCCGACCTGCGCCCATTGATCCCCGTCAATACAGGCCAATTGCCCATCTTCCATCCTTCCCTCGCTTTTTAGCCTGCCTATAACCGTGGATGGGAACCCATACATGAACACAACCCTTAGCGCCGCCTACAACTACCAGGTGGTTCGCCAATTCTCCATCATGACGGTGGTGTGGGGCATCGTCGGGATGGGGATCGGCGTCTTCATCGCCGCCCAGCTCGTCTGGCCTGCCCTCAACTTCGACCTGCCCTGGACCAGCTTCGGCCGCCTGCGACCGTTGCACACCAACGCTGTGATTTTCGCCTTCGGGGGGTGCGCACTGTTCGCCACCTCCTATTACTCGGTGCAGCGCACCTGTCAGACCACGCTGTTCGCACCCAAGCTCGCCGCCTTCACCTTCTGGGGCTGGCAGCTGGTGATCCTGCTGGCAGCGATCTCGCTGCCGTTGGGCTACACCAGCTCAAAAGAATACGCCGAGCTGGAATGGCCGATCGATATCCTGATCACCATTGTCTGGGTGGCCTACGCCATCGTCTTTTTCGGCACGCTGATCAAGCGCAACACCAAGCACATCTATGTCGGCAACTGGTTCTTCGGTGCCTTCATCCTGACCGTGGCGATCCTGCATATCGTCAACAACCTGGAAGTGCCGGTGAGCCTGACCAAGTCCTACTCGGTCTATGCCGGCGCCACGGATGCCATGGTGCAGTGGTGGTACGGGCACAACGCGGTGGGCTTCTTCCTCACGGCGGGCTTTCTCGGGATGATGTACTACTACGTGCCCAAGCAGGCCGAACGCCCGGTGTACTCGTATCGCCTGTCGATCGTGCACTTCTGGGCGCTGATCACCCTGTACATCTGGGCAGGGCCCCACCACCTGCACTACACCGCGCTGCCCGATTGGGCGCAGTCGCTGGGCATGGTGATGTCGCTGGTGCTGCTGGCTCCGAGCTGGGGCGGCATGATCAACGGCATGATGACCCTCTCCGGTGCCTGGCACAAATTGCGCAGTGACCCGATCCTGCGCTTTTTGGTGGTGTCGCTGGCCTTCTACGGCATGTCCACCTTCGAAGGCCCGATGATGGCGATCAAGACCGTCAACGCCCTCTCCCACTACACCGACTGGACCATCGGCCACGTGCACGCCGGCGCACTTGGCTGGGTGGCGATGATTTCCATCGGCGCCATGTACCACACCATCCCCAAGGTGTTCGGCAAGGGGCGCATGTACAGCATCGGCCTGATCAACGCGCACTTCTGGCTGGCGACCATCGGCACCGTGCTGTACATCGCCTCGATGTGGGTCAACGGCATCGCTCAGGGCCTGATGTGGCGCGCGGTCAACAGCGACGGCACGCTGACCTTCTCGTTCGTCGAAACCCTGGTTGCCAGCCACCCTGGCTTCATCGTGCGCTTCGTCGGCGGCGTGATCTTCCTCAGCGGCATGCTGCTGATGGCCTGGAACACCTGGCGCACCGTGAGCGGACCCGCCAGCGCAGCCGTTAACGCGAACGCGAACGCCCAGCTGGCTTGAGGAGAACCGCCTGATGAAACACGAAGTCATTGAAAAGAACGTCGGCCTGCTGGCCTTGCTGATGGTGCTCGCCGTCAGCGTCGGCGGCCTGACGCAGATCGTTCCGCTGTTCTTCCAGGACGTCACCAACACCCCGGTCGAGGGCATGAAGCCCTACACCGCGCTGCAGCTCGAAGGGCGTGACATCTACATCCGCGAAGGCTGTGTGGGCTGCCACTCGCAGATGATCCGGCCGTTCCGTGCCGAGACCGAGCGCTATGGCCACTACTCGGTGGCCGGTGAAAGTGTGTGGGACCACCCGTTCCTCTGGGGCTCGAAACGCACCGGGCCGGACTTGGCCCGGGTCGGTGCGCGCTACTCCGATGACTGGCACCGCGCGCACTTGTACAACCCGCGCAACGTGGTGCCCGAGTCGAAGATGCCGGCCTACCCCTGGCTGGTCGCAACCCCTGTCGACAACAGCCATACCGACACCAAACTGCGCACCTTGCGCGGCCTGGGCGTGCCGTACACCGACGAAGACATCGCCGGTGCCCGTGACGCAGTCAAGGGCAAGACCGAGATGGACGCCCTGGTGGCGTACCTGCAAGTGCTCGGCACCGCCATCAAGAACAAGAGGTAATCGCCATGGAACTGGATATCGGCATGATCCGTGGTCTGGGCACCCTTGTAGTCTTCATCGCCTTCATCGGCCTGACCCTCTGGGTGTTCAACCGTCGCCGCGACCGTGATTTCGCCGAAGCGCGCCTGCTGCCCTTCGACGACGACAACCTGCCCCCTGCGGGGCAGGAGCCTGCCATGAGGAGTAACGGGCAATGACCACTTTCTGGAGTACGTACATCAGCGTACTGACCTTGGGCAGCCTGATCGGCCTGACCTGGCTGCTGCTCTCGACCCGCAAGGGCCAGAGCAGCGACACCACCGACCAGACCATGGGCCACAGCTTCGACGGCATCGAGGAGTACGACAACCCGCTGCCCAAATGGTGGTTCTGGCTGTTCGTGGGGACCTTGGTGTTTGCCGTGGGCTACCTGATCCTCTACCCGGGCCTGGGCAACTGGAAGGGTATCCTGCCCGGCTACAGCTACCTGGATCCCGACAACAAAACCGAATTCGCCAGCGGCGACAAAGGCTGGACCGGCGTGCACGAGTGGGAAAAGGAAATGGCCCAAGCCAATGCCCGCTTCGGCCCGCTGTACGCCAAGTATGCGGCAATGCCGGTAGAGGCCGTGGCGCAAGACCGCAAAGCGCTGGAGATGGGTGCGCGGCTGTTCGCCTCGAACTGCTCGGTGTGTCACGGCTCCGACGCCAAGGGCGCCTACGGCTTCCCGAACCTGACCGACCAGAGCTGGCGCTGGGGTGGCGAGCCCGCCAGCATCAAGCAATCGATCATGGACGGTCGCCACGGGGTCATGCCGGGCTGGGCGGAAGTGATCGGTGAGCAAGGCGTGGCCGATGTGTCCGCGTACGTCATCACCGGCCTGAACAAACGCCCCCTGCCAGACACCGTCAGTGCCGATGCCAGCAAGGGCCAGGCGATCTTTGCCGCCAACTGCGTGGCCTGCCACGGGCCAGAAGGCAAAGGCACGCCGCTGTTGGGCGCGCCCGACCTGACGGTGGCACAGGCCTTCATCTACGGTTCGAGCTTTGCCCAGTTGCAGCAGACCATCCGTTACGGCCGTCAGGGTCAGATGCCTGCGCAGCGTGATATCCAGGGCAATGACAAGGTGCACTTGCTGGCCGCTTATGTGTACAGCTTGTCGCAGCCAGAGCCTGCCGAGGCTGGCAAAAGCCACTGATCCACCCCCGCGCGGGGCCGCTCTGGCCCCGCCATCGCTAGCGCCACAGCCGGCCAGTCCCCGCCCGTATGAAACCGCATCCCCGCCCCACTGCCGCCTTCCCGGTTCAACACAGACCCACGCCACACTGCCGCCCCCCGGTTTTAACAGACCCCCGCCACACGGCCGCCCCTGGCAGGACGAGACCCTGAACCCCTGCCAGGCCACTGTGTGCGCCCACTGGCTTTTCACCAAGTCCGGCCAAGCCTCCTGCAGGGGCGGGTTTGGTAAGCAGACTCAGTGCTGCCCGTACTGGGCCGGCTGTGCCGGCCATCGCGGCTGACCGGAGCACCGGACCGGCCGCTCCTTCAGGGGCCGTGTGAATCTCAGGCAACACGCAGTCCACATGCCAGTGGCCCCCACAGCCCGAAGCCCTCTCCTCCCGACGCATACGACTTTCGCTTCGATCTGCTGCACCTTTGGCACCTCGACCCAGCGCTCGCCGAGGGTCGAGAAAAGACTGACCAATCGATCAGAAAAAACCGAGAAACGGTACACATAACAGGTATTTGTTTGTGTACACTCCCACCACTTCCTTATGCAGATCACTGCCATGACGGGGGTCCGTGACACGGGTCGGCGCAGGTGTGCGTGCGTTGCCAGAGCCCTTGGGGTTACTGATACTGGCGCCGATTGACGACCAACAAGAACATCACGACCGTGGAACCTTGCAATGAACACTGCACTTCGTCCGACCGCGTACAACTACCGGGTCGTCCGCCAGTTCGCCATCATGACGGTGGTGTGGGGGATGGTGGGCATGGGCCTGGGGGTCTTCATCGCCTCGCAGCTGGTCTGGCCCCAGCTCAACTTCGACCTGCCCTGGCTGAGCTTTGGCCGCCTGCGCCCGCTGCACACCAACCTGGTGATCTTCGCCTTCGGCGGCTGCGCACTGATGGGCACCAGCTTTTATGTCGTGCAGCGCACCTGCCAGGCCCGGCTGGTCTCTGATGGCCTGGCCGCCTTCACCTTCTGGGGCTGGCAGGCAGTCATCGTCGGCGCGCTGGTCACGCTGCCGCTGGGCTACACCACCAGCAAGGAATACGCCGAACTCGAGTGGCCGCTGGCGATTCTGCTGGCCGTGGTGTGGGTCAGCTACGCGGTGGTGTTCTTCGGCACGCTGGTCAAGCGCAACACTCGGCACATCTATGTCGGCAACTGGTTCTACGGGGCGTTCATTCTGGTCACGGCCATGCTGCACATCGTCAACCACGCCTCCTTGCCTGTGAGCCTGTTCAAGTCCTACTCAGCCTACGCCGGCGCCACCGACGCCATGATCCAGTGGTGGTACGGGCACAACGCGGTCGGGTTTTTCCTGACCACGGGCTTTCTGGGCATGATGTATTACTTCGTGCCCAAGCAGGCCGAGCGGCCGATCTACTCGTACCGGTTGTCGATCGTGCACTTCTGGGCGCTGATCACCTTGTACATCTGGGCCGGCCCCCACCACCTGCATTACACCGCGCTGCCGGACTGGGCGCAGTCGCTGGGCATGGTGATGTCGATCATCCTCCTGGCGCCGAGCTGGGGCGGCATGATCAACGGCATGATGACCCTCTCCGGCGCCTGGCATAAGTTGCGCACCGATCCGATCCTGCGCTTTCTGGTGGTCTCGCTGGCCTTCTACGGGATGTCGACCTTCGAGGGGCCGATGATGGCGATCAAGACCGTCAACGCGCTGTCGCACTACACCGACTGGACCATCGGCCACGTGCACGCCGGCGCCTTGGGCTGGGTGGCGATGATCTCCATCGGCTCGGTGTATCACATGATTCCGCGCCTCTATGGCCGCGAGCAGATGCACAGCGTAGGCCTGATCAACGCGCACTTCTGGCTGGCGACCATCGGCACCGTGCTGTACATCGCCTCGATGTGGGTCAACGGCATCACCCAGGGCCTGATGTGGCGTGCGGTGAATGACGACGGCACGCTCACGTTTTCGTTCGTCGAAGCGCTGCAGGCCAGCCACGCCGGTTACATCGTGCGCGCCATCGGCGGAGCGATCTTTGCTTGCGGCATGCTGCTGATGGCCTGGAACACCTGGCGCACCGTCCGTTCGGGCAACCCCGAGCAGGCCGAAGCCGCCGCACGTATCGTCACCACGGCGGGGGCGCACTGATGAAACATGAAGTGGTTGAAAAGAACGTCGGCCTGCTGGCGCTGTTCATGGTCATCGCCGTGAGCATCGGCGGGCTGACGCAGATCGTGCCGCTGTTCTTCCAGGACGTCACCAACCTGCCGGTCGAGGGCATGAAGCCGCGTACCGCGCTGGAAGTCGAAGGCCGCGACATCTATATCCGCGAAGGCTGCGTGGGCTGCCACTCGCAGATGATCCGCCCGTTCCGCGCCGAGACCGAGCGCTATGGCCACTACTCGGTGGCCGGTGAGAGCGTGTGGGACCACCCGTTCCTGTGGGGCTCCAAACGCACCGGGCCGGACCTGGCCCGGGTCGGCGCGCGCTACTCCGATGACTGGCACCGCGCGCACCTGTACAACCCGCGCAACGTGGTGCCCGAGTCGAAGATGCCGGCCTACCCGTGGCTCGTGGAAAACACCCTCGACGGCAAGGACACGGCGAACAAGCTCGAGGTGCTGCGCAGCCTTGGCGTGCCCTACAGCGACGCCGATATCGCCGGCGCCAGCGCTGCGGTCAAGGGCAAGACGGAAATGGATGCACTGGTGGCCTATCTGCAAGGCCTGGGCACGCTGATCAAGAGCAAACGCTGATGGATATCGGGATGATTCGCGGCCTGGGCACCGTGGTGGTGCTGGTGGCCTTCGTCGGGCTGGCCCTGTGGGTGTTCAGCCCAAAGCGCAAGCAGGATTTCGATGAGGCGACGCTACTGCCGTTCGCCGATGACGCCCAGGCCCGGCGCAGCGCCGAGCCTACCGACAAGAAAGCGCCGGATCAGGCGCCCGGGAGCCAGCAACCATGACCACCGTGTGGAGCCTGTACGTCAGCGTGCTTACCCTCGCCACCCTGGTCGGCCTGACCTGGCTGCTGCTCTCGACCCGCAAGGGCCAGCGCGAGGACACCACCGAAGAAACCGTAGGCCACGCCTTCGACGGCATCGAGGAATACGACAACCCGCTGCCCAAATGGTGGTTCTGGCTGTTCGTCGGCACATTGGTGTTCGCCGTGGGCTATCTGGTGCTGTACCCGGGGCTGGGCAACTGGCGCGGTATTCTGCCCGGCTACAGCTACCTGGATAACGCCAACAAGACCGAATTCGCCACCGGCGATACCGGCTGGACCGGCGTGCACGAGTGGGAAAAGGAAATGGCCCGCGCCAACGCCCGCTTCGGCCCGCTGTACGCCAAGTACGCCGCCATGCCGGTAGAGGCGGTCGCGCAAGATGCCAAGGCGTTGAAGATGGGTGCGCGACTGTTCGCCAACAACTGCTCGGTGTGCCATGGCTCCGACGCCAAGGGCGCGTATGGCTTTCCCAACCTGACCGATGACGTGTGGCGCTGGGGCGGTGAGCCAGAGGCGATCAAGACCAGCATCATGAACGGTCGCCACGGCGTGATGCCCGGCTGGGCGGCAGTGATCGGCGAACAGGGCGTGGCGGATGTGTCGGCGTTCGTCCTGACTGGGCTCAACAATCGCCAATTGCCCCAAGGCGTCAGCGCCGATGGCGACAAGGGCCAGGCGATCTTCGCCACCACGTGCGTGGCCTGCCACGGCGCGCAAGGCAAAGGCACGCCGATGCTGGGCGCACCCGACCTGACCCGCCCCGATGCGTTCATCTATGGGTCGAGCTTTGCCCAGTTGCAGCAGACCATCCGCTACGGCCGCCAGGGGCAGATGCCGGCGCAGGCGCCGTTGCAGGGCAACGACAAGGTGCATGTGTTGGCGGCCTATGTGTACAGCCTGTCGCATCCAAGGCAAGAGGCGGCCGATGGCCAGTGACCGGCACCCGAGCTCGGCGTGCACCGTGCCTGAGCGGTACGACAGGAAGCGGTACCGCCTGCTGTCGCGCAGGTCAGTACGCAATGCTCTTGGCGCAGGCGCTCTGCCTGCCTGGCCAAGAGGAATCAACAGCATGAACGCATATCCCTACCCCGACGCCCTGCCACCCAAGCAGCAGGGCCGTCACGGTAATCGCGCCACACCCCGGGCCTTCGTCTTCGCCTCCGACCCGCAGTACCCCTGGACCCCTGCCAGCGACAACGGCCTTGAACAGTCCAGCGAGGCTCGCGACCTGCAATCGCAGGCCTTGATCGAGGAGCAGTACACCAGCATCGCCGAGTACCGTGAGCACCACGGCGGCCTGGGTATCCCGGTGATGATCAACGGCGACATGACCGCCTATGGACACGGCTGGCAGCGCGAGTTCGTCTACCCCAAGCTGCAGACGCTGCTCAAAGACAACTACCACTTCGGCCTGGGCAACCACGACTACCAGAACAACATCGACGATACCTTCAACAATGGTGCCGCCAGGGACAGCATTCTGGATCTGGTCAAGCACCACCAGACGCGCGTCGATACCTTCGACCTGCAGGTCGAGAGCGACGAAACCCGGGACATCTACTCCGGCAGCCTGGCCTACAGCATGAGTTTTGGCCAGGTACGCCTCATCCAGCTGAACAACGAGCCGACCTACCGCACGCAGTTCGACAGTGGCTGGGCGTGGCCGGTCGAGCGCCATTATCGATTTGTCATCGTCGATTCGCTCGACTGGCTCGAGCAGCAATTGCAAGAAGCCCACGACCATGGCCAGACCGTGTTGCTGAACCTGCACAAACCCGATGACTGGGACGGTAGCCGCGAGGAGTCCATGCGCTTCAAGGCCATGATTCGCCACTACCGGGTGAGCGCCTTGTTCGCCGGGCATATTCACAAGGAGCCCGGCTGCTTCTATCGCGGCAATTACGGCCAGGTGCCGATCTACCTGAGCGGCTCGGCTTCGCAGAGCACGTTCCTGCTGGCAGAGCTCGATGATGATGGTCGAGCCATGAGCGTCAAGCAGGTCTCGCACAACAACTGGCGCGACGCTGAAGTCATAGACCGCGTGGCGCTGTACTGAAATGGGGCGTCATTTGCAGGGTACACGGCCCTGTCAATTGACGTGGATCAAGGCGGCGCTCTTTACACGATAACGTCATCGAACCCAATGCGACCTGGTGTCGCACCCCGACTTGACGGCGCCCGACAGGGGTATCATTGCTCGCAGGCGCCAACCTAGACATGACCGCGGCCGGCACGCATTGGCCGCGGCACCCTCTTCCACCGCCGTGGGACACGATGATGAGCAAGCAGATTCCAGTACAGGACGTTACCCCCGCCAAGGGGACGGTTTCCGTTGACCTCTACGCTTCACGCAAGAATATCTACACCAAGGCTTTCACTGGCGTGTTCCGCCGCGTGCGGATGCTCGCCGGGGCCGTGCTGTTCCTGCTGTATTTCGGCACCGTGTGGCTGAACTGGGGCGGCCACCAGGCCGTGTGGTGGAACCTGCCCGAGCGCAAGTTCTACATCTTCGGCACCACCATCTGGCCGCAGGATTTCATCCTGCTCTCGGGCATTCTCATCGTCGCCGCGTTCGGCCTGTTCTTCATCACCGTGTATGCCGGCCGCGTCTGGTGCGGCTACACCTGCCCGCAAAGTGTGTGGACGTGGATTTTCATGTGGTGCGAGAAGGTCACCGAGGGCGACCGCAACCAGCGCATGAAGCTCGACAAAGCCCCCATGAGCGCCAACAAATTCGTACGCAAGGCCGCCAAGCACAGCCTCTGGCTGCTGATCGGCTTCGTCACCGGGCTGACCTTCGTCGGCTACTTTGCCCCCATCCGCGAACTGGTGTTCGAGCTGTTCACCGGCCAGGCCGACGGCTGGGCCTATTTCTGGGTCGGCTTCTTCACCCTGGCCACCTACGGCAACGCCGGCTGGCTGCGCGAACAGGTGTGCGTGCACATGTGCCCGTACTCGCGCTTCCAGAGCGTGATGTTCGACAAGGACACGCTGATCGTGTCGTACGACCCACGCCGCGGTGAAGCGCGCGGTGCACGCAAGAAAGACACCGACTACAAGGCCAAGGGCCTGGGCGACTGCATCGACTGCACCCTGTGCGTGCAGGTCTGCCCCACCGGCATCGACATCCGCGACGGCCTGCAGATCGACTGCATCGGCTGCGCGGCGTGCATCGACATGTGCGACACGGTGATGGACAAGATGCACTACCCGCGCGGGCTGATCAGCTACACCACCGAACACAACCTGTCCGGGCAGAAAACCCAGATGGTGCGCCCGCGCCTGATTGGCTACGCCGCCGTGCTACTGGTCATGATCGGCGCCTTGGCCAGCGCCTTCGCGCTGCGCCCGCTGGTGGGCCTGGACGTGAGCAAGGACCGCGTGCTGTACCGCGAGAACGCCGAGGGCCGGATCGAGAACGTCTACAGCCTCAAGGTGATGAACAAGGACCAGCGCGACCACGTCTACGTGCTGGACGCCAGTGGCTTGCCGGACCTGCGCCTGGAAGGCCGGCGTGAGATCGCCGTCAGTGCCGGCGACATCGTCAGCCTGCCGGTGCAGCTGTCGGTCGCCCCTGAGGCGCTGCCGTCCACCACCAATGAAGTCACCTTCACCCTGCGCAGCGCTGACGACAGCGGCGCCGAGGTCCAAGCCCAGAGCCGTTTCATCGGCCCGTCCATCCGTTAAGGGAAACCGTTATGCCCGCTACTGCCGCCAGCCCCTGGTACAAGCACCTCTGGCCCTGGATCCTGATTGGCATCCTGACCTGCTCGGTGACCCTGAGCCTGTCGATGGTCGCCATCGCGGTGAACAACCCGGACAACCTGGTCAACGACAACTACTACGAGGCCGGCAAGGGCATCAACCGCTCCCTGGACCGCGAGCTGCTGGCGCAGTCCCTGGGCCTGAAGGCCAGCCTGTACCTGGATGAGCTGACCGGCGAGGTGCAGCTGCGCCTCGACGGCCAGAGCGAACCGGCCACCCTTGAGCTGAACCTGATTTCGCCCACCCAGCCCAGCCGCGACCGCAAGGTACTGCTGGCCCACGCCGGTGCCGGCCGCTATCTGGGCCAGTTGGATGACAAGGTCGAGGGTCGGCGTTTCGTCGAGCTGCTGGGTGAAGACAACGGCAAGGTGTGGCGGATGTTCGAGGAAGAAAACGTTGGTCACGGTGTGCGCCTGCAGCTGGGTGACGAAGCCCTGCTGGGGGCCGAGCGCAAGCCATGACTGCACGTGCAGCCGGCAACCCGTGCTGTTTGGGCGCCCCGGCCGCCGTGCGCGGCCGGGGGCGTGATGACCACCAGCCCTGCAAGGCAGTTCAGCGCAGCGATCAGGCAGGCCTGCTGGTCACTCGCGGCAACGGCGCGCAGCCATGAGCCAACCCACCCCCTGCTACCACTGCGCCCTGCCGGTGCCGACCGGCACCCGCTTCAGCGCCGTGGTGCTGGGCGAGGGCCGCGTGTTTTGCTGCCCCGGCTGCCAGGCCGTGGCCGAATCCATCGTCGCCGCCGGCCTGGAGCACTACTACCAGCACCGCAGCGAGACCAGCGCCAACCCTGAAGCCTTGCCCCAGCAGCTACAGGATGAACTGCGCCTGTACGACCGCCAGGATGTGCAGCGCCGCTTCGTGCGCCACGACGGCCCTGTGACCGAGGCCACCTTGATGGTCGAAGGCATCAGTTGCGCCGCCTGCGGCTGGCTGATCGAGAAGCACCTGCGCGCCATGCCGGGCGTGCAAGCGGCGCAACTGAACCTCTCCAGCCATCGCTTGACGGTGCGCTGGGCCGACGCGGCGCTGCCGCTGTCGCAGCTGCTCGCCGAACTGCGACGCATCGGTTATGCCGCCCACCCCTATCAACCGGACCAGGCCTGCGAACAGCTCGCGGCGCAAAACCGCAGCGCCCTGCGCCGCTTGGGGGTCGCGGGCTTGCTGTGGTTCCAGGCGATGATGGCGACCATGGCCACGTGGCCGGAATTCAACGTCGACCTGTCCCCTGAACTGCACACCATCCTGCGTTGGGTGGCGTTGTTTCTGACCATTCCCATCGTGTTCTACAGCTGCGCGCCGTTCTTCAAGGGCGCGCTGCGCGACCTGCGCAGCGGCCATCTGACCATGGATGTGTCGGTATCGTTGGCCATCGGCCTGGCCTTTGCCGCCGGTATCTGGACAGCCATCACCGGCAGCGGCGAGCTGTATTTCGACACGGTCGGCATGTTCGCCCTGTTCCTGCTGACCGGCCGCTACCTGGAGCGCCGCGCCCGCCAGCGCACGGCCGCGGCGACGGCGCACTTGGTCAACGTATTGCCGGCCTCGTGCCTGCGCCTGGATGCCACTGGCAAGGCCGAGCGCATCCTGCTCAGCGAATTGCAACAGGGCGAGCGGGTGCAGGTGCTGCCGGGGGCGGTGATTCCTGCTGACGGGCGCATCGTCGACGGTTGCTCCAGCGTGGATGAGTCGTTGCTGACCGGCGAATACCTGCCATTGGCCAGGCGAGAGGGGGACCGGGTAACCGGCGGCACGCTGAATGTCGAGAGCAGCCTGACCGTTGAAGTCCAGGCGCTTGGCCCGGACAGCCGGTTGTCGGCCATTGTTCGCTTGCTGGAGCGGGCACAGGCGGAAAAACCGCGCCTGGGGCAGATTGCCGACCGCGCCGCCCAGGTGTTTCTGATTTGCTCGTTGATCGCAGCGGTGGTCATCGGCGCGCTGTGGTGGCAGCTGGACCCGGCCCGTGCGTTCTGGATCGTCCTGGCCATGCTGGTCGCCACCTGCCCGTGCGCGCTGTCGCTGGCCACGCCCACGGCCTTGACGGCCGCCACCGGCACCTTGCACACGCTGGGCCTGCTGGTGACGCGTGGGCATGTGCTGGAGGGGCTGAACCAGATCGATACGGTGGTGTTCGACAAGACCGGCACCCTCACCGAGGGGCGGCTGACCCTGCGCAGCATTCGCCCGCTCGGCACGCTGGAGGCAGAGCAGTGCCTGGCCCTGGCCGCCGCCCTCGAGACCCGTTCCGAACACCCCATCGCACGCGCCTTCGGGCCCGCCACGCAGTCGGCGCAGGCGGTGACCAACACCCCTGGCCTGGGCTTGCAGGGCGAGGTGGGCGGGTGCCTTCTGCGCATCGGCCAAGCGCGCTTTGTGTGCGCCCTGAGTGGCGCCGATGTGCCAGCGCCGCCGACGCTGTCAGGGCAGTGGCTACTGCTGGGCGATCGTTCGGGCCCGCTGGCCTGGTTTGGCCTGGACGATCGCCTGCGCAACGATGCGGCAGCGCTGGTTGCGGCGTGCAAGGCGCGCGGCTGGCGCACCCTGCTGCTGTCAGGCGACAGCTCGCCGATGGTGGCTGAGGTCGCGGCGCAACTGGGCCTCGACCAGGCCCTCGGCGGCCTGCTCCCGGACGACAAACTCGCGCGGGTCAAGGCCTTGCAAGCCCAGGGGCGCAAGGTGCTGATGCTTGGAGACGGGGTCAACGACGTGCCGGTGCTGGCCGCAGCCGACATCAGTATTGCCATGGGCAGCGCCACCGACCTGGCCAAGACCAGCGCCGACGCGGTACTGCTGTGCAATCGCTTGCAGGCGCTGGTCGCCACCTTCGACCTTGCCCAGCGCACCCGCCGCAACATCCTGCAGAACCTGCTCTGGGCCACCCTGTACAACGGCCTGATGCTACCCTTTGCGGCGCTGGGCTGGATCACCCCGGTGTGGGCGGCCATCGGTATGTCGGTCAGCTCCCTGGTGGTGGTGCTCAATGCGCTGCGCCTGACGCGGGTCCGACCCGCACCTGCTGCCCCTGAACCTGCGTTGCGCGCTGCCCAGGCCCATCCATGAACGGCGTGCGTCTGCTGTGCGCCCCTCTCCACCCCCGAGCGCGCTGACCATGCCTGCCTTGTACATCATGATTCCTGCGGCCCTGCTGCTCGTCGGCGTGGCTGTCTACATCTTCTTCTGGGCGGTGGACAGCGGCCAGTACGATGACCTCGACAGCCCCGCCCACAGCATCCTGTTCGACGACCAGGACCCGGCGCATCAGGCAGCCATCAAGCGCGACGCCCCCGCCGATGCAGGCCGGCACGATGACTGAACTGCTGCCGCTGTTGGGTTCGGCCTTCGTCCTGGGCCTGCTTGGCGGTGGTCATTGCCTGGGCATGTGCGGCGGGCTGATGAGCGCCCTGACCTTCGCCATCCCAGCCGAGCAACGCGGCCGTCGGCTACGGCTGCTTGTGGCCTACAACGTTGGCCGGGTGCTGAGCTACGCCTGCGCCGGGCTGTTGCTGGGGCTGGCAGGCTGGGCGCTGGCCAGTAGCCCGCTGGCGCTCGGCTTGCGGGTGCTGGCGGGGCTGCTGCTGATCTGCATGGGCCTGTACCTGGCTGGCTGGTGGAGCGGCCTGACCCGTGTCGAAGCCCTGGGCCGCGGGCTATGGCGCCACCTGCAGCCGCTGGCCCGGCGCTTGCTACCGGTCAGCAGCCTGCCGCGTGCGCTGCTGCTCGGTGCGCTGTGGGGCTGGCTGCCGTGCGGACTGGTCTACAGCACACTGCTGTGGGCGGCGAGCCAGGGCAACGCCAGTCACAGCGCCTGGCTGATGCTGGCATTTGGCCTAGGCACCTGGCCGGTGTTGTTGGCCACAGGCCTGGCGGCAGAGCGGGTAGCGGCCCTGCTGCGCCGGCGCAGCGTGCGCCGCGCCGGCGGGCTGTTGGTGATGCTGTTCGGCCTGTGGACCCTGCCGGGCCCGCACCAGCATTGGCTGATGGGCCACTGATCGGCGCCGCAGCGCGACCGATTTCGCCGTTGATGCAAATCAACATGGCATTGCCGGTGCAGCCCTAGACTCGGGCCCATGCTGCTTTATCCAGGGACTGCCCTCATGCTCGACGATCTGCGTTGGGACACCGATCTGATCCGCCGCTACGATCTGAGCGGACCGCGCTACACCTCCTACCCCACCGCGCTGCAACTGCACAGCGAAGTGGGCTCATTCGACCTGCTGCATGCGCTGCGCGAAAGCCGCCGGGCGACGCGGCCGCTGTCGCTGTACGTGCACGTGCCGTTCTGCGCGAACATCTGCTACTACTGCGCCTGCAACAAGGTCATCACCAAGGACCGCGCCCGGGCTCAGCCGTATTTGCAGCGCCTGGAGCAAGAGATCCAGCTGATTGCCTGCCACCTGGACAGCCGCCAGACCGTCGAGCAACTGCACTTTGGCGGCGGTACGCCGACCTTCCTCAGCCATGTCGAGCTGCGCCAGTTGATGGGTGCGCTGCGCAAGCATTTCACCTTGCTCGATGACGACTCCGGGGACTACGGCATCGAGCTCGACCCGCGTGAAGCCGACTGGTCGACCATGGGCCTGCTGCGTGAGCTGGGTTTCAACCGAGTGAGCCTGGGCGTGCAGGACCTCGACCCTGCCGTGCAGCGCGCCATCAACCGCCTGCAAAGCCTGGAGCAGACCCGCACGCTGATCGAAGCGGCGCGTACCCTGCAGTTCCGCTCGGTCAACCTCGACCTCATCTACGGCCTGCCCAAGCAGACCCCGGAAGGTTTCGCGCGCACCGTGGTAGAAATCATCCACTTGCAGCCAGACCGCCTCTCGGTGTTCAACTATGCGCACCTGCCCGAGCGCTTCATGCCGCAGCGACGCATCGACAGCAGCGACCTGCCAACGCCGGCCGCCAAGCTGGAGATGCTGCGCAACACCATCGAACAGCTGACCAACGCCGGCTACCGCTACATCGGCATGGACCACTTCGCCCTGCCCGACGACGAGCTGGCCATCGCCCAGGAAGAAGGCACCCTGCAGCGCAATTTCCAGGGCTACACCACCCATGGACATTGCGACCTGATCGGCCTGGGGGTCTCGGCGATCAGCCAGATCGGCGACCTGTACAGCCAGAACAGCAGTGACCTGAACACCTACCAGCAGAGCCTGTCCAGCGCCCAACTGGCGACCCAGCGCGGCTTGCTGTGCAACCGGGACGACCGTGTCCGTCGCGCGGTGATTCAGCAGCTGATCTGCCACTTCGAGCTGGATTTCGAGCAGATCGACGCGGCGTTCAGCATCGATTTTCGCGGCTACTTCGTCGCTGAATGGCCGGCGCTCCAATGCTTGCAGCGCGATGGCCTGATCACTCTGGACAGCCAGGGCATCCGCGTCTTGCCAGCGGGGCGGCTGCTGGTGCGCTCGGTGTGCATGGTGTTCGACGCGTACCTGGCACAGCATTCACAGCAACGCTTCTCGCGGGTGATCTGACCTGCCCAAACATCCCCAAGGCCTGTACGAGAAATCGGAAACTGATGATCAAGCGCAGCTTTTTTGCTGCTTATAGACCATCGTCGCGGGCACGATTTCGTACAGCGTCTGGCAGGCAAGGACAACCTGCTGCGGGGCTTGTCGCTTGAAGCATGGCCCACTCAGGTACCCACCGGTGCCGACCAAAGTCGCGGCGCACCCTAAACGCGCATGCTGGCTACCGCACACCCCGTAAGGTACCCTTACGGCTTATGTGTGCTTTTCCACAAGGATCGAAAGAAATGTCCGAGCCAGTCAAACTGCGCCCCCACACTCAGGCCCACTGCAAGGATTGCAGCCTGGCGCCGCTGTGCCTGCCCCTGTCCCTGAATCTGGAAGACATGGATGCACTGGATGAAATCGTGAAGCGGGGTCGCCCGTTGAAAAAAGGCGAGTTCCTGTTCCGCCAGGGGGACAATTTTGGCTCGGTGTATGCCGTGCGTTCGGGCGCGCTGAAAACCTTCAGCCTGAGCGACAGCGGCGAGGAGCAGATCACCGGTTTCCACCTGCCCAGCGAGCTGGTGGGCCTGTCAGGCATGGACACCGAGGCTTATCCGGTGTCGGCGCAGGCGCAGGAAACCACCTCGGTGTGCGAGATTCCCTTCGAGCGCCTGGATGAACTGTCGGTGCAACTGCCGCAGTTGCGCCGTCAGCTGATGCGGGTGATGAGCCGGGAAATCCGCGATGACCAGCAGATGATGCTGCTGCTGTCGAAAAAGACCGCCGATGAGCGCATTGCCACTTTCCTGGTCAATCTGTCCGCACGCTTCCGCGCGCGGGGCTACTCGGCCAATCAGTTCCGCCTGAGCATGTCGCGCAACGAGATCGGCAACTACCTGGGCCTGGCGGTGGAAACCGTGTCCCGCGTGTTCACCCGCTTCCAGCAAAACGGCTTGCTCAAGGCCGAGGGCAAGGAAGTGCATATCCTCGACCCGATCCAGTTGTGCGCCTTGGCCGGCGGCTCGATCGACGCCTGATCGCGGGGTGAAGTGGGTATACTGGCGGCCAGTTTTCCCAGGATACCCGCCCCATGCACAGCGACACCTTCAACCTCAAAGCCCTGATCCGCCCGGTCCCGAACTTCCCCAAACCGGGGGTGATCTTCCGCGACATCACCCCGCTGTTCCAGTCACCCCGCGCCTTGCGCTACGTGGCTGACCAGTTCATCGAGCGGTACGTCGAAGCGCCCTTCAGCCACATCGGGGCCATGGATGCGCGGGGCTTTCTGATCGGCTCGATCATCGCCCACCAGTTGAACAAACCCCTCATCCTGTTCCGCAAGCAAGGCAAGCTGCCTGCTGACGTGCTGTCGGAGGGCTACCAGACCGAGTACGGCGAAGCCTTCCTGGAAGTGCACGCCGACAGCCTGTGTGAGGGTGATTCGGTGGTGATCTTCGATGACCTGATCGCCACCGGCGGCACCCTGCTGGCTGCCACCACGCTGATCCGCCGCACTGGCGCCCAGGTGTTCGAGGCGGCGGCGATCATCGACCTGCCCGAGCTGCAAGGCTCACAGCGCCTGCAAGACACCGGCGTACCGACCTTCTGCCTGACCGAGTTTTCGCTGGCCGAGTACTGAGTCATGCGGCCCGGCAGGCGCCCTGAGCAGCGCCTGCCCGACGCTTCTGACAGGGCCTAGTAGGCCACCGGCCGGCGCCCGGCAAAGGCATGCGCCAGCGTGCCACCATCGACCAGTTCCAGCTCCCCACCCAACGGCACTCCGTGAGCGATGCGGGTGGCGCTGATGTTCTTTTCCGCCAGCAGCTGGGCGATGTAGTGCGCGGTCGCCTCGCCCTCCACGGTCGGGTTGGTGGCCAGGATCACTTCGGTGAAGGTGCCCTGCGTGTCGATCAGCGCCATCAACTGCGGAATGCCGATGGCATCGGGGCCCAGGCCATCAAGCGGCGACAGGTGCCCCTTGAGCACGAAATAGCGGCCGCGGTAGCCCGCCTGATCGACGGCAAACATGTCCATCGGCCCTTCCACCACGCACAGCTGGGTGTCGTCACGGCGCGGGTCGGCGCATTGCGGGCAAAGGTCCTGTTCGGTCAGGGTGCGGCACTGGCGGCAGTGGCCCACGCCTTCCATGGCCTGGGTCAGCGCCTGCGCCAGGCGCAAGCCGCCGCTGCGGTCGCGCTCGAGCAACTGCAGGGCCATGCGCTGCGCGGTTTTCTGACCCACGCCCGGCAGAATGCGCAGGGCGTCGATCAATTGGCGGATCAAGGGGCTGAAGCTCATGGGCAAACCTGCTGGGAACGGGTGGCATAACGAACAAGGGAGCAGCAACCGTGTGGCTGCCACTCCCTTTCAAACTCAAAGCGCGGGTCAGAACGGCATCTTGAACCCAGGCGGCAGTTGCATGCCGGCGGTCATGTTGCCCATCTGGTCTTTGCTGTTCTGCTCGATCTTGCGCACGGCGTCGTTGACGGCAGCGGCGATCAGGTCTTCGAGCACTTCCTTGTCTTCTTGCATCAGGCTGTCATCCAGGCTGATGCGCTTGACGTCATGGCGACCGGTCATCACCACGCTGACCAGGCCAGCGCCCGACTGCCCGGTGACTTCTGCCTTGGCCAGTTCTTCCTGGGCCTTGGCCATTTTTTCCTGCATCTGCTGGGCCTGCTTCATCAGGCCAGCCATGCCACCTTTCATCATGGGAAATACCTCGAGTGGGTCGTGTGATGCCGCCCGGCCTACGCCGGACGCAGGGTTATTCGTTCATTGGCCCTGGCTGACCAGGGCCTCTACCGGCTCAATAGTATCCTGCCGGACCGACGCGCCAAACCGCTGGATCATCTGCTGGATGAGTGGGTCCTGCTCGATCGACGCTTCGGCCTCGTGCTGACGCTCGGCGCGTTTGCGCGCGGCGGCCTGGGCGGGGGTTTCCTGCTCCGGGCGCACCAGCTCGATGCTCAGGCTGATGGTACGGCCCAGGTGCTGGTTCAGCGCCTCGTTCAGGCGCCGCTGCTGCGTGGTGTTGAACAGCGCACCTTGCGCCGGGTCCAGGTGCAGCAGCCAGTGGTTGCCCTCGGTTGAAATCAACGTACAGTTCGCGGCGATGTTGCCCGTCATACCCGAGACCGGCAGCGCAGGGAATAATTCCAGCCATTGCAGCGCCAGGCCGGTGGCCGGCATGGCCGCCAGCGCCGGTTCGGCGGGTGGCATGGCCTCGGCTTCCTGCACGTGTTCGGCCAGCTCGTCCAGATAGCTGAACGACACAGGGTCGGGCGGCGGTGACTCGTAATCGTCGTCGAGCGGCGCATCGTCATCGCGCTCCATGCCGGCCGAAGCATAGGCCGAGGGGTCGAAGGGCGGTGCGTCATCGTCGTAATCGGGCGGCGTGTCGCGGGCGTCTCGGCTGGCCGGTGCGGGGGCTGACGGAGCGGCAGGCGGCTGCGCAGGGGTCGGGCGCATCGGCGTAGCCGTCGCAGTTTCCCAAGGCAGGTCGATGGGTGCATCGGGCGACACGTAGGCCGAAGCCGGTGGTGGCGTTTGCTCGGGCGCTGAGGGCTCATGCGCGGGCGCTGACGGCGCTTGCTCAGACGCTGACGGCTCTGGCTCTGGCACCGGTGGCTGTGCATCAGGCTTCGCCGGCGCTGAGGGCTGTGGCCCTGGCGTGGCGTCGGACGGCAACCGCTCGGCTGGCATCGCCGCCGGCCGGTAGGCTGGCAGCTCGGCGACTGGCGCTGCGGGCGCGGCCACAGGCGGTGCGGCAATGACCGGCGCCGCTGCCACCGGCTTTGGGGAATCAGCTGTGGCCTGGCTGATCCCCACTGGCTTTGGTGATGAGTGCTTCAGCTCGGCACTGGGCGCATCGTCGGCATCAGCCGGTCGGAACGCCAGCATGCGCAGCAAGACCATCTCGAAACCACCTCGCGGCTCCGGCGCCAACGGCAAGTCGCGTCGGCCAATCAGGCCCATCTGGTAATAGAACTGTACGTCTTCAGCGGGCAGCGCCTGGGCCAACGCCAGCACCCGCTCGCGGTCGCCCTGGCCGTTGTCGACCGCTTCAGGCAACGCCTGGGCAATGGCCACGCGGTGCAGCACGCTGAGCATTTCCGCCAGCACACCGCCCCAGTCCGGACCCTGCTCGGCCAGGTCACGCACGGCATCGAGCAATGCCCGCGCATCGCCGGCCAGCAGCGCTTCGAGCACCCCGTAGACCTGCCCATGATCGAGCGTGCCCAACATGGCGCGCACATCGGCGGCCAGGACCTTGCCCTCGCCAAACACGATGGCCTGATCGGTCAGGCTCATGGCGTCGCGCATCGAACCGTCTGCGGCGCGGCCAAGCAACCACAGGGCGTCGTCCTCGAACGGCACATGCTCGGCGCCCAGTACGTGGGCCAGGTGCTCGACCACGCGCTCGGGGGTCATGTTCTTCAGCGAAAACTGCAGGCAGCGCGACAGGATCGTGGCGGGCAGCTTCTGCGGATCGGTGGTGGCGAGGATGAACTTGACGTAGGGCGGCGGCTCCTCAAGGGTTTTGAGCAGCGCGTTGAACGAGTGGCTCGACAGCATGTGCACTTCGTCGATCAGGTAGACCTTGAAGCGCCCACGGCTCGGCGCGTACTGCACGTTGTCCAGCAGCTCGCGGGTGTCTTCGACCTTGGTGCGGCTGGCGGCGTCGATCTCGATCAGGTCGACGAAACGGCCCTCATCGATCTCGCGGCAGACCGAGCAGGTGCCGCAGGGCGTCGAGGTGATGCCGGTTTCACAGTTCAGGCACTTGGCAATGATCCGCGCGATGGTGGTCTTGCCGACGCCGCGCGTGCCGGTGAACAGATAGGCGTGGTGCAGGCGCTGGTTGTCTAGCGCGTTGATCAATGCCTTGAGCACATGGGCCTGGCCGACCATTTCGCGGAACGAGCGCGGACGCCATTTACGTGCAAGGACCTGATAACTCATGAAAAACGTCACAACCTGAGCGAGCGAAGAGCGCTAATGCTAGCGGAGAGAGGGAAGAATTGCACCTTGCGTGCGGGGTGGTAGGGCGTGTGTGAGCGCCACGTTGATTGAAGTGTAGGAAAATAGCAGGGCCGTTTGTCGATAACACGACTGCAAATGTGAAATATTTCTATTTACATAATTTTCACAAACACATAGCCTTTTACCAGCACTGACGGTCAAGTGCCCTACCGAAACGGATTTCCTCCCCTAAAAAAAGCCGCACTACCGCGCCCTTCTGAGGCAGCGGTTCGATTGGGCTGTGCCCGAGGATTGTTCCGAGCATGAACCGTTTCCCCCTGCGCCGCCTGGCGTTGATGATCTCACTGGCCAGCGCCAGCGCCCTGACCCACGCTGCCAACGAGATCGAGCTGCCGGTCAGCAACGTGACCGCCGACGCCGACAGCCTGAAGAACCAGGCCACGACCGAGGGGACCCGGTCGTACACCACCGGTGCCATGGGCACCTCCGCCGGCCTGCCGCTGTCGATCCGTGAAACGCCGCAATCGGTGAGCGTGATGACACGCCAGCGGATCGAAGACCAAGGCATCCAGGACCTCGACGACGTGGTCAGGTACGCGCCAGGCATCACCCTGCGCAAATTCGGCTCGGACCGTCAGGAGTTCCTGGCCCGAGGTTTCCGTATCGACAACCTGATGTTCGATGGTCTGCCCACCTCGGTCGGCACCTTTACCCTCGACACCATGGCCTCGCCGGACATGGCGATCTATGACCGCATCGAAGTGGTGCGCGGCGCCACGGGCCTGATGACCGGCGCGGGCGATCCGTCGGCCACCCTCAACCTGATCCGCAAGCGCCCCACCGACACGCCACAGGTGAGCGTGACCACCAGCGCTGGCAGCTGGGACCGCTACCGTACCGAGGTCGATGCCTCCAACCGCCTGAACAGCAGCGGCACCGTACGCGGCCGTGCAGTGGCGGCCTATGAAGACGGCCACAGCTTCGAAGATGTGCGCCAGAACAAGCGCCAGACGTTCTACGGCATTGTGGAAGCGGACCTCAACGACGCTACCACCGTGACCGTGGGCGCCTCCAAGCAGCGCCAGGACAAGACCTCCAACTGGGGCGGCCTGCCCAGCGGCCCGAATGGCGAGAACCTCGGGCTGTCGCGTTCGAGCTTCACCTCGGGCAAATGGGCGTACTGGGACCAGGACAACTACACGCTGTTCGGCGACCTCACCCACACCTTCAACAATGGCTGGAAGGCCAAGTTCGCCGCGCAGAAGATGTGGAATGAGTCCGATACGTTCTCGAACTACTTCGGGTCGATGAACCCGACCTACGCCTACACCTCGGTCAGCGACCTGGGCACTGCGTCCGGTCACTACCTCACGGATGACGACCTGCTCAACCTCGACGCATCGTTGAGCGGCGCGTTCCAGGCCTTTGGCCGTGAACATGAGTTCCAGGCAGGCGTCAGCAAGCGTCACGAGGATTACCATATTCGCGGGGGCTATTCGGGCCTGACCCCGGTCGACGTCTACGATTTCGACCCGGGCAACGTGCAGAAGCCTTCTGACGAAAGCCTCAGCGCCTATGCCAATAAAACAGTCACCACCGAAAAAGCAGGCTACGCCGTTGTACGCCTCAACCCGATCGACCCACTCCATGTGATCCTGGGCGGCCGAGTGAGCTGGTACGACTTCGAGAACGAGACCTACGGCAACGGCTACAAGGCGACTCGCGAGTTCACCCCGTACGCCGGCGTGATCTACGACCTGAACGACACCTACTCGGCCTACGCCAGCTACACCGAAATCTACAAGCCGCAGGATACCCAGGATTCCTCTGGCGGTGTGCTGGAGCCCACGACCGGCGAAAGCTACGAAATCGGCCTCAAGGGCGAGTACTTCAATGGTGATCTGAACGCGTCCGTGGCGCTGTTCGACATGACCCAACAGAACCGGCCTTATCTGCTGTCGGCCGACGTGTCAGGCTGCGCACCACCACGCTCATGCTATGAAGCCGCTGGCGAGGTCCGTAGCCGCGGTATCGACACGGAAATCAGCGGTGCGCTGACGCCTGACTGGAACTTCTCCGCGTCTTATGTCTATGTCCTGAGCGAATACACCAAAGACGACACCTATCAAGGCAAACGCTTCGCCCCCGAACAACCCAAGCACCTGTTCAAAGCCGCGACCACCTACAACCTCACGGGCGACCTGAGCAAGTTCCGCGTCGGCGCCGATGTCTTCGCCCAGAGCGAAACCTACTACCGCGTCGGCACCGGCCACTCCACCCAGGACAGCTATGCCATCCTCGGCCTGATGGCCGGCTACCGCTTCGACGAGCACTGGGATGGCCGCGTCAACCTCAACAACCTGACCGACGAGAAATACTGGCAGGGCATTCCCAACGGCACCGGCAACGGCACCTACGGCGACCCGCGCAACGTGATGTTCAGCCTGAAGTGGACGCTCTGACGCCCGCGCCTCAACGCCCCACCCGTTGACCACAACGCCAGCCTTCGTGCTGGCGTTGTGCGTTTGAGCTCAGTGACGAAATGGCAAGCGGCACACTGTGCCGGACCTTCACTTGAGCATCCACCTGCACCGCACTCGTTGCACCGTCCAGACAGCCTTGTAGCCATGCCGTGCCGCGCATGGGTGGGCTCGATTGTGGCGGTAGGCCAAAGGCCGGCCCTTGCCCTCTGGCTCGTCTAGCGGGGTACATCCGCCCAGACTGCCCTCCCCCGAGCTCGCACGCCCTGCATCAAACCCTGCCGCCTCAGCCGCCAGGCCTGATCACCGCATCGATGACATGCTCGCGCTGCAACTGCTCAACGTCAAAGAACCCCAGGTCGTCGATGTCGATCCGATCCAGCGCCTCGATGAATGACGGCGAAGCGCCCACTCGTTTCAGCGCCTTGGCGAAATCACCGGCAACATCAGCGGCGCCACTGACCGCGTAACCATTGACTGCAGAGCGGTAGAAGCCCAAGCGGCCCTGCTCGCCCAAATAACGTTCCTTGCCGGCCAGAAACACGAGGACGCAGGCACGGGCGCAGGTCGCATCGGTATAGGTGCTGAGCCGGCGTTGCTCGATCAGCCCTGCCAATCGCTTCGCCTCACCCACCCGCCCACCCGGGCTGTCGAGACGGATGACCTGCACGCCAGGATTGGCGGCGAGCGCCTTGCCGACCGCGTCGCTCACGCCCATCCGCAGACCGCCCGCCAGCGCCAGCTCGGTGCCATTGCCCATGAGCCGCAATGAATACTCAGGCACCTCGTCGATGCCGCGCACAAGGCTGATGCCCTCGCGCACGATCGGCACGCTGTTGACTGCCCCAGGCACCAACCAACCCAGCGTCGCGAGCACCACCACCGTCATCGCCAGCACGGCCTGCAGCGGCTCGCCACCGTGGCCCTTGTGCGCCCGCGCCGACCGCCATACGCCGACCAGCATCCAGATCGCCACCAGCGGACGCAGCAGGTAGAACGCCAGCATCAAGGCGCCTTGAGCACGCAGCCCCCAGCCCTGCGCCTCGCTCATCTCGCGCGTGGCAGAGCCCGCGATCGTCAGGACCAGGGAAAGGCCCACGGCAATCCGCCAGCAGGCAACACGCAGCGGGTACTCACCGCGCCAGTGCCTGAGGATGAAGTTGCGCGAGGCGGGCGCGGGAACAACCCGATGTGCCGGTTTTGCCGGGATCTGGAATGAAGCACGCAGCTCCACCGGTGGTGGCCGTCCGCTGGCAGGCGCCGATGTGGCGATGCTCGATGGCGCTGGCGTGGATCCAGGGACCATCGCCCCTCTGCAACTGCCACACCTCTGGGCCAGCAGCTGGTTTTCCACGCCGCAGCGCGGGCAGTAAAGCGAATCCTTCATGTGACATCCCTGATCATGCACGGCGGCGCGCGATGCACGCCCCGTGTTTGAAATAGCCCTGCGCGTTTGACTCAGACCCACGTTGGCCGTGACTTGAGTCAGGCGTAGACCACTAGATCACAAACGGATTCCCAATGCGGTTGAACAACCCTTGGCACACTGCTCAGCCTATCAACGCCCTCGCCCATCCCGCCCCGTACAAGCCCAGCCCGAACACGCCATGCGTCACCAGGCTGCGCAGGCACCCCCTTGCGGGAGCCGGCGTGCGCCGGGCAAACACGCCTGCGCCCATCGCCGGCTGCATCACCAGCAGCGGCAGCAGCACCGTGGCCAGGGCAAAGCCCAGCGCCGGCAGCAGCGTGGGCGCAGCCAGCCACGGCGCACCTGCCCACAGCGTGAACACAGCGGCGAAGACGATGCCGATGGCATAGTGCGCGAACCACCCCAGCGCCCGTTCCCAGGCAATCGGCGGCGCCTTGCCGATCGCCGCATGGCGCCACGTGCCGCGCCGCAGATGCCCCAGCCAGCGTCCCAACAGCGCATAGTCCAGCGTGCGCACGCCCAAGCGCTTGAGCAGCAGCGCCCAACCGTCCATGACCAGGGTGGCGCCGACGCCGAGCGCCAGGCTCGTGCCGATGAAGGTGGTGATGTGCATACTTCAGCCCTCTGCAGATTGACGTGATTCAGCCTGCCAGGCAGCCTACGAGTTGAAGTCGACTTCAAGTCAAGGGGTGTGTTCATGGATATCGCCGATGTCGCCCGCCAGACGGGCGTGCCTGCATCGACGCTGCGCTACTACGCCAGCAAGGGCCTCATTACCGCCCTCTCCGGCCACGGCCAGCGCCGCCAGTTCGGCCCCGACGTGGTGCAGCGCCTGGCGCCGATCGCCCTCGGTCAGGCAGCAGGGTTCTCGCTCGATGAGGTAATGGCGATGTTCACAGGAGGCCGCGTGGACCGGGCGTTGCTGATCGAAAAGGCGAGCGAGATCGACGCGCGGATCAGGCGCTTGCAGGCCATGAGCAAGGGGTTGCGGCATGCGGCGCAGTGTCCGCAAGAGGATCATCTGGCGTGCGAGACGTTTCAGCGTTTGATGAACGCTGCGGCGGGAACTGGGCGCAAGGCAAGCAAGCGAAAACCACCGACAGGCACGACGGCAGGTAACGGCTGATCAGGAGGGCAAACGGTGAGAGGTCACCGAGACTACAACGTGTTGGAGCCAGAAGATTTTCCGACCCCTGAAATGGAGGCAGCCCCACCAGCCACACCCCGGCACACAATGTTCCCGCTGTGGCTGCTTCCTTCCGGATCTGACCAGGTAGCATGCAAGCATGCACGGACATCGTTGCAAGCCTTATGGAACGAGGGTTTCAGGCTGATGGGATAGCTCGCCGCCCTCCTGTGCAGACATCCGGCACAGGCGCTCAAGACTTGGGGTGTGACCAGAATTGTTCCACTCAACTGGTCCACTTTACTGGTCCACTCCGGTGTTTCCCATGGCCTACATTGTCCGGCGTCAATCCGTTTACTACCTCAACCTTCGTCTGCCGAAGCACCTATTCCCCAACCGTCATACCCTACGCATATCCCTGCGATTGCGAGAGCGGCAAGCAGCCCTGTACCTAGCTACCTCACTAGCTCAGCGAGTAAACAACCACTTGAATGAACACCCTTTAACAGCTCCTGAGACGCTGCGTGCGCTGTGTGATCGATGGCGAGTAGAGGGACCCCAACCAGCCGTTGCAAACGCCCCAAGGACAGCTCCAGCAGCTATACAGAGGCCGAGAGGTGAAGGACCCACACTGGCCAACCTTTCCAAGCTGTACATAGAGGAAGGGAAGCGGGGTGGTACATGGCGGCAAGGCAGCGTTGATGACGTTGAACGTGCCCTTGCGGATTTATTCGAGCTGATTGGTGACATGCCTGCGGTAGCCTTTGATGCTCAAACAGCTCGCGTACTGAAAGCACGACTGAGCCGCTACCCCCAGTACTTCGGCCTACGCCCCGAGTTCAAGGGCATGACGCTGAAGCAAGTGGTTGAGTCAGGTAGCACCTATAAGACCATCACCGCCGTCACGGTCAACAACCGGCTACGCAAGCTCACGGCCTTTATGAATTGGTGCAAGGCGAATGGGTATGTCGCGGAGAACCCTCTGGCTGGGATGAAGGTCATGACAGGATCAGCAAAAGAAGCACGCTTGTCATTTGACCATCATGATCTGACTGCACTGCTGAGCCCTGAGGCACTGCGAAAGGAAGCACGCAAGCATCCCTGGCGTTACTGGCTACCTTTGATGGGACGAGCGACGGGTTGCCGACTGGAAGAACTGTGCCAGTTACGCGTTGATGACTTCAACGAGCAACAAGGGATTCAGTGCATACGCATTGATGACAGTCGTGATGGCCAAAAGCTAAAGAACGCAAGCAGTCGTCGCACGATACCCCTGCACCCTGCCCTGCTGGACCTCGGCCTGCTTCGGCATGTGGAATCGGTCAAGGCTACCGGCGCAGATCGTGTATTCCCTGAGCTGGAAGCGGTGCGGGGCAAGCTCGGCCATGCTCCGTCGAAGTGGTTCAGCCGCTACAAGACAAAGCTAGGTATCACCGACCCCCGTAAGACCTATCATAGCTTTCGCCACACGCTTATAGACGATCTGCGCGATGCTGGCGTTCAGGATTCCTTAATCAAGCGGATAGTTGGCCACGAAGACGGGGCTGTGACTTTCAGTATCTATGGCAGTCGCAGCCCTCTAAAGGCGATGGCCGAAGCGCTCAGTCAGATCAGGCTAGAAACATCGCTGCAATAATCCAGCAAACACCTTCCTTTGCAGGCGCTGACTACCACTTTCCAGCCTAACGCTCACCGTCAAAAGGTATGGTTGGCAGCGCCTCAAGACTATCGACTAACCGATTAGCCACTAAACTTGAAGTTTAGCCACTGTATTTGCGCCCTTCATGCAATGATGCTATTGACTTGAAACAGCCCCCTGGTAGCTTTCACTCCAGCCAGACAGAAGCTGAACAAGATAGCCCGCCTTGTGCCCTAACCCATGCCCCATACTAGGTCACAGGTGTTAACGCGTTACAAGCAGCCAAACTATGCTAAGCCACAAGATCACAACATTGACACTGCCTCTGCCGTCAAAGCTGACGGTGTAGTATGCGGACTAATGGTCAAAGCCATGCGCGCTCATTCCGTCTTCAATCAGCAGGTGGCGAAGCAAGTAGCGAAGGACATGCATTACAGCGCACTTCAACACTAATCTTCAACAGTGCCAATCCAATGCTTTCAAACGCCAGCATTAGCAGCATGACAATCAGATACACAACCACCAATATCCATGTGGTTATACCGCACATCAGCTTTTATGCTCAACGCATTAGGCCATTGTGCAGAGCAGAACCAGTGTTACCTACGATATGCCCTCGTAATAATCAGAACGCCATCGGCATCAGCGCCCAACCAACCCAACACAAGGAAGTAATAAATGAAACCTAGGACCATGACAACTAGAACCGCATCGTTCATCGACACACTGTCAAAAGCCTGCACTAGAGTAATTGAAAGCCACGTCTATGATCACGTGACCGGAGAGTATTACGGCGAGTACATTGTCACACCCTATGTACCTAAACCGATGCAGTACGCAATGGGCACACCTTCAAGAATAGGCAAAGACTGGTTCACTGAAGAGGATGGAACCATAAGCCCATTAGCGCCCATTGAGAGCAGCACGCAACCAAACGTACCAGCCTCTGTGGTTAAGCTACCTAATAGTAAACCAATGACGAAGGCTAACACCAGTTCCACGTGTGGACCAAAGCCACAGGTAATAGCTAACCCGCTAGCCCCTGCACTTTGTATCTTCAAGTTCGAACATAGACCTACCCCATGGCTAGATGAGTTTGTGTTCGGAGCAATCTATACAGGTCCGGGAGTGATCAATGGGAAGCATAGCGTCTCTCTTGCAGATGTTAAGAAGGTATTACGCCTTTCCATGATCTCGACAGCAACGGCAGCATCCTGTTTATTTAATCATGAACGGCAGCCAATGAGCACACGGCAGCTACAACGAGTAATTGAAGCGGCGAGGACGGCCTTACGGGGCATTGCCCTGTACCTTGAACGAAACCCGGAAATCCTCAGATCCATTGACGTACAGGTAGACTTCGATTCTTTATGGCAACCACAACAGGCAAGTGTGGCAAGCGTCGCTAGCAGAGAGCATCCAATGAAGCAGCAGGCGCTGAGCATGATTGAGGCCAAGATTCCGAATAAAACCATCGCTAAAGCGCTTGGCATATCCAAGAACACAGTAAAGCGATGGAAGGAGGAGCTTCCATCAAGCCACAGCGGAGGGGTCAATCAAGGATAGTTAGCGACAGATCCTATAAGGGGTTAAGTTAACTCTTAGCACACACCAATTCAATCTCGACATCTGACAATCTAAATTAGTGGCGTAAACGCCACAGCGGATCGATGGTGCTCAGAGCACAGATGAAACTTTATGCAGTGAAAAGGAGAAGGGGCAAGAAAGCCCCTCATTCTATTGATCTTGCTCTATCTACACTTAGAACCGTAGAAGCTATCACTGCGTGACGGAACGTCACCATTCATTTGCAAGGTTAACATCAAAAGCACTGGGGGCTTGTCTGCCCTGCCCCCTGCTATTAATACGCCGTAAGGCAGAATAACAATTCTATAAGCAGAGGGAGAGAAGGGCTGTACTGCCCTCCCCACTCTAAGCCTTGATCTCAATCATGCCGAGCGGCATAGATGTATTATTGCGTGACGGGACGTCACAATTTAGTGAGAGAGTCAAGCCCACTTAGTGGACTACCGCTCCCCCTGCCCCTACAGGAACCAAGTCGCAGGCGCAGGTAAATCTCCAAACCAAAGTTAGGATGATGCAGCACCAACCTGCTCTTGCCCCCTACTCTTACTAAAGGTAAATCTTCCGTGAAGGCTGTAGCACTCTGTATACAAGCAGTGCTACCAGACAGCTCCGAGGGCCTACCCTCCAAGGTTGCCTTATCTAGTTCACAGTAGATGCTAAGTCAGATACGGAAGCTTTGGAATGCGGCACATCCTAGGCCGCAGGTTGCTTTCCATGGAGTGAACTTAAGGCTTTTGAGCAACCCTTGCTCATGTATATCAGGCCAGCATCACTTATGCACCGGGACCTCGCGGCTTACCAAGGTAGAGCTTACTTGGCAGAGTATTCTGCCCTCAAGGCTGGCCCTTACATTGAAATTCTCTATAAGCCCTGCGCCAGCGAGCCCGAAGATGGCTGCCGTTAACCTTTTTAGCGTGAGCTCACACTGCCGTGCGAATTCCAAGCTGGACAGCTCGATAGAACCGTCAGCTCTTGCCTCTGAAACAAGCATCAGCATTACTGGAATGCAGTTGGGAACTGCGAGGCTAGCTTCGGCAAGCCTGGAGAGCATTTGCTGGTTTAGGTAGACGAACGGTGGTTCACCATCGTCACTGCTTTGGGTTGGTGCATACTGGTCGTTCATGAGGTAAGTTCCTTCGATTAAGCTCAGTTGAGCAAGGTAGGTTTAAGGTTGTTGCAGCCTTACACTTACAGTCTTACTGGCTTCCTTACTTAGGGTCTTACCAACTACGGACTAACCAGACTTTCGATATCGCCAATCTCGCTCCGATGTAGTGCTAGGGAGCTACTGTGCGAACCTCTCTTCTATCATCAGGGCATGCCTGCTGGTCTCATACTGACCCGCTGCTATGTGGTCCTTCGGTGCAGAGATCGACATTCCTGCAAGGAAGGCTGACCACTTCGCGTACAGGTCCTTGCTCAGGTCCAAGATTTTGGCTGAGACCTTAGCTTGCTTGAGGCGAACAATGGCCTCATCCCCCTGCTGATAGGCGTACCGCTGGCAGTCAGCTAGAGCTTGAGCGTTCTCATCAGGTCGCTTGTTCGATCCATACTCGCGAAGCTGCCTGTAGAGGATGTAGCCCATATCTGCCTGCTGGCTGCACTCCCAGGCTCTCGCCTGAAGCACCGCTTCAAAGTTCCAGGCGGGGGACTGGGTGTCTTTGTACTTGACCTCAATCGGCGTGAAAGCCCAACGCTCAGCGGGTGCGGAGTCTGTGTACACGATTGGCTCGTACCGTGATTGGACACATCCTGCCAGGGCACACAGCACCCCTGTGACCACCACACCTTGAAACACGCACTGCATCATCGGCTTCAGTTCTAGAGGCATCACTTGACCCTGATTGAGCTGTAACCCAAGCTCACCATGCAGTTCTGGTAAGCCTTCTGCTGCTTGATCTGGATGTTGGCGCCCTCAGCAAACGTTCCTCGGTACTCCCAGTCGGCAACCTGGATCATCGCAGACTGGTTTTGACATCTCGCTTCATCTTGCATCACCGCCTCATCAGAGGCCCCAGGCTTCACCATCCTGTACTGTGGCTGGGCACACGCAGACATCAGCAGCCCGGCACCGGCAACCATCAAGCCTTGCAACATTCCTTTCACCATCACTGCTCTCATTACGCGATAGCACCATGCTATCGATCAGAGCAGATGATGCCACGATAAGCAGCAAATTCACAATATACTGTGAAGACCTGTGCATTGACGAAATGGACAGTTCACCCCTCAGATAGAGGGGATGTGGTATGGACGCAGGCTTGGCATTCGGTAAAGTTCTTCGCGAGCGTCGAAAGTACGCCAAGCTCTCTCAGGAACAGCTAGCGCTCGAAGCGGGTATCCAGCGAAATTACGTGAGCCTCATTGAGCGAGGCATCAATCAACCCACGATCACAACCATCTTCAAGTTGGCTGCAGCTCTGCAATGTCAACCCTCAGTCCTCATTGCAAACGTCGAAGCGGTTTTACAAACCTAATCATCACTCCGTTCGGCTGCTAACGATTAAGTTGTGTCACGCATCGAGACGGGAGGAGCGAATCCGTCCATTAATGGCATCAAGGTCTTGGCTGACGCCTTGGGTGTCAGCATCTCTGCTCTCTTCGCAGGCATGTGAGCCCCGAAGCCACTGCACGCCAACGCTTCATCTAATCGGTTGCTAATCTGCAACTAACCCAATGCGTGGCCCTCTGACGGCTGGCCTTCCCCCTACTCCCTATGAATGCTGGGATTGATACAAGCGGAGTCAAGCAGAATGCCCCTTTGAGGCATTAACCTTGTAGTTAACATGGAATTAGATACAGCTCACCTTTCCCCAACTCCGGCGAAGCTTCCTAGAAGTGAATTATCCAGGCAGCCAGCACGGCTACTGAGCTGCGGTGGTGATCGGAAAGCAGGGAGGCGAACGTTGTGCGCACTAAAAGGTGTCCGTAGCCATAGTGGTAACGCGCCTTTCGTGTAGTCAGATGGCTATGTTATACGCTCTTCATGCCATAGCGCTGCCGCTTATAGCAACCGGGCACCTTGATCAGGCAGAACAGGTAGTGCAGCTACTCAACAGTCTTCTGGACTCGAGCTACGAGACACCAGCAATCGGGGCTCTCACGGAGGTGTCGGGAAGGGGGTTCCACCGTCTAATGATGATGGTCCTGCTCAACCTCCCCTAATCGATGAATGAACGTTTCAGGCAGGGGATGGCAAGCAGTGCCCTGCATCTCGGCAATCCTGTAGTAGCACCTGAAGCTCATCATCTTTGGTAACGTTGATAGCCCCATCTAACAGAGTTTCCCAGCGTCCATCAAGCTCGTATCCCTGCCAGTAAAGTTTCGCAGCGACCAGGTCACCTGTTTCAGCGAATCGATCGTAAAGGCTCGCATCAGCTTTCAGTGAGTTAATAGAGTGAACGATGTTCACTGAGACGATGTGTCGAGCCGTTCCGAACATCACCCTGAGCATTTCACGGGACGCGTCGCCCTCTTCAGCTACCCATATGCAGCCAAGCCTAGATGGAGCAGCTGGAGCAACTCGCCGCCGCACTTCTTCCATCTGAAGCTCCACATCGTAGATCCTAATGAAGCGATCTCGGTCACCAAATCTCAGCTGCGAGCCGTAACCATCTGTGATGGTCATTCTTCTGCTGAGCATGAAGCCAAGCATGAACACACGTGCACGAGGCGTGAGCGCTGAACGGAATTGCCCTTCGCGAACGGCATCAAGACTCAGATCCTCGACACGCGTGTGTATCGCATGTACGCCCTGGTCGACCAACGCAAGACAGCTCGGTGACATAATGGTTGGCTTGATTGACAGGTTGTGGCAGACCATGGAATCAGTAGGGTCAAACGCATGAATGAGCATTGGGTACTTGCCTAGTCTAGGTCATCAGCCTGCGACTCTACATCAATCACAACGTGACGCACGATGCATTCAGGCCAGACCCTGGGCACAATCCCATCCCAGGTCGAATCAGGAAGGCATAGGAAGCACCGCCCGCCGTCATTCTCCTTATACGTACCGAGGTAGCCCGCACCATCATAGCGTAGGCAATACGGATCTGCGTGAGCCTTCAAATAGACCCTCAGGCCAAGCCGTTCACTTCCCGTTGATCCAATGCGCTCGTCTCATGTTCTAACAACTTCTCAAGACCGTCAGGATCTTGGGTGTCAATCCCCAACGTTTCGCAAAGGTCTTCCCAATCACTCATCGTCTGTCCCTTTCCATACCTCAGCAAACGCCTATCCCAACAAGACGGATGCCTCTGCTTCTACGAGCAGCCTTCCATCGCCCAGCTCTCGCCTAAGGCTCCCGATCTCGCTTTTCCAAACCCTGTGTTCAGTTGGTTCTACCTCAGTGGCCACAAATGCATGAATACAGTCACGTCGAGAATTCGTATTCATTAGAGTTGACTTGAGCAATGAATACACCCACACTCTCAGCATCTAGAGCTTAATGAATACAAAGGCAGGATATGGCACGGGTTGGGTACATTCGCGTTAGTTCGGTAGATCAGAACGTAGATCGTCAACTTGATGGCGTTGCACTGGATAAGGTCTTTACTGAGAAGCTTAGCGGCGCGAACACTGACCGACCTCAGCTTCAGGCAATGCTGGAGTATGTCCGGGAAGGTGATGTAATCCTGGTCCACAGTATCGACCGTTTGGCACGCTCCTTAGCGGATCTGCTGAAGCTAGTCGAAGACCTGACCAAGCGCGGCGTGCACGTCTGCTTCGACAAAGAGAAGCTTGAGTTCACTGGTGAAGATAATCCGACCCAGCACCTGATGCTGTCGATGATGGGTGCTGTGGCTCAATTTGAGCGAGCGATGATCAAGGAACGCCAGCGTGAGGGCATAGCTAAGGCCAAGCTTAAAGGAGTCTATAAGGGCCGAACGAAGATCGTTGATGACGCAGCCATACGGGCTGCTATCGCTGGTGACGGGGTTACTAAAGGACTGTCATTCCGTCAGGCTGCGGAGAGGCTTCACGTAAGCCTGAGCACTGTACAACGTGCAATGAGGGCAAGTGCCAAGCCACACTTACCAAGCCAATTCAATAATTAGGAGATGTCGTTAATGGGTGATGACAAGGCCGCTGTTGCCGCTGATGCCCTGGAGCTACTGCTGATGAACCAAGCAGCATTACGGGCAGCCATCGATGAAGTGAGTACATGGATACGCCAGCGTGGTTCGACCAACATCCATGACAACGCGATGATCGCCCTCCAGACTCTTGACGTCAACGCTAGCGCGATAGCCTCAGCAATAGAGCTGCTACGCTCAGATTTAATTTGAGAGAGCACCGTACAAGTCCTGCCGCACTCGGCCGGCTCTAAGAGGTGATTGATATTTTGGAAATCTCGGCGGTGCTGTCGAGTCGCGAGAGCTATGGTGCTAGGCACCGCTTCTCACTTCAGTCATGATCCGATATTTGATCCAAGACTTTAGATTAGTGTCTTCAATGGGCCTTATACCCTATTGATAAAATTCTAGGCTCAGCATATCAGCTATATGCGGTGCATCTCATTGAGAATTCGGCTGAACTTAGTGTACTGGCCATCGACCAATTCTCTACTTGCTATAATGTATCTCAGAGACGCTTCAACTACCATGATGTTGTAAGTAGCAGCAAGAGTGGAGATGAAATCATCATCAAGAGCAGACTGATTATACGCAAACAACATGAGCTTGTCAGGGGCAATGGCAATTCTAAGGAAGTATAGCGGCTCATCAACTGCTGACGCATTGTTTATTACTAACGCATGATCCCCTAGAACGAAATGCTCGCCAGGGATATTGTTCTGCACAATTAGCCACTGCATGTTATATATATCACAAGCAAGGTCAGAGTTCAGGACCCTGTCAACCATGAAATTCAGCACTGTATTATTGACCACCGCATCAATATCAAATCCAAACCTGTCAACGAGTGCTTCAGCGCCAGGATAAAGCCCATTTAGCTCTTTTATCACCTCTTGCACACTAGCCTGCTCTTTATACATCTGCAGACGCTGCGGAGACCGCTCTATTATTGAAGCAATGAACACCGACCACATATAGCGATCTTCTAGTGTAATACTATCCAATCCACGATCTAGGATCGCTTTATGAATAATAGCGGCCTGATCATCAAGCCTACCCATAATTTCCGTCTCGATTTCATCAGACGCAGGCTTGGAGAGCTTGTGTTCTGGGCGTATCGTGTACAAATTCTCAACATATGCAACTGATTTAGGAGCCCCCTTCCGTAGGGATATCCCCCCGCCATCACTTCTCTTGTAAACCCATAACCTGCCTGAATCATCCTGCCACTTTCTCAAGAGAAATTTAGGAATGAAGTGGTGCTTCGAGGCGAATTGGGGGCTTGACATAGATGAGACCTTAACGCAAACCTTCAAATAACTTCCTAGCCGTAGAAGGAACACGGTCTATTTGACCAGACTCAAGAACTCTTACAATAGAGTGATCCTCATCACCCTCCACAGTGCCATAGAATAAGTAATAGTTATCTCTCTCGAAAGTCTTCCACCCACGAGCCTCAAAGATATCTAGCTCGCAGTGTCCACTTAACTCATGCTCAGGGGATTTAAAGTTAAAGAACACTCGACCGTAATTGCCCTTTACAATACTCGTAGGCCGACCAAAGAACAAGAATCCCTTACCGATATAAGGCTTTATGTTTTGCTGAGCTTTCTCAATAGACACAATCAAATCCCGCAGAAGGATTGCATCCTCGCCGTCGAATTGCACGGCTATATTCAAGCTAACTTTTGCAAGCTGCACTAGCCTACCAACGGTGCTGAACTTTCCTGGATTCAGGAGATTGCCTTCCGCGTCGAAGATATTCTTAAAACCATTCCTACCTGTTATCGATGAGCCGTTCTGAACCTCTTTCCTCCGGGGCTTGCTTTTGTCGCCATCGAAGTCATCATCAGACTCATCATCACTTTCTAGATTCTTCCAGCCAGCAAAAGTCACGAGACTGATTGCCCGCTTTTCCCTTGTACCGGGATCGCCCCCAGCTCCTGCTCCCCCCTTCTTCCTATGCGGACATTCAACCTCATCGAACCCTGGAAGGTGAAAGTAGAATGCATCCACCCCATCCCGTCTCTTAGGGGTTTTGAGAGGCCGCCTGCTGCACCTCACACCACAGTCTGGGCAGTAAACCCGACCGTGATGGTCGGCATCCACGTACAGCTCTGGGGGAAGCTTTAGGGCTTCAGCGAGATCCTGTATTGCCACAGATTCCGGCTGCGGCTCGAGCGGGTGGAAAGCAACATAGGGGATAGAAATCTGTGACATACATTCCTTTGCAAACAGGGGGGTTAGACTAGGCAAGCTGAGCATCAGCTGAACGCAGAATATCCAATCGCAGGAAGCAAATGCTCCGACAGCGCTTAAGCAAACACAGTCAGCTGGGCAGAGGGGTCTGCCACAGAGGCGAAGCAGCTAGTAGTTTATTGCCACATAAATTTTGTGTGGTCAAACTCAAAGCGCAATCGAGGTCAACACAGGGCTTGGGCAGAGGGCAGTCTGAAGCTAGAATACTCAGCACAGTGCACCACCTAGGTGTACTACAACACTGGTCCACTTCGAACTTTTGAGAGAGAAAAGCCCTTTAGAATTAAGGACTTGCAGAATGGAGGCGGCCCCACCAGCCACACCCCGGCACACAATGTTCCCGCTGTGGCTGCTTCCTTCCGGATCTGACCAGGTTCACGGGTAATCGTTGCGGGGGGACCGGTAGGGCCACCACTAACGCGATCCGTCAGGTGACGGACCGCGCCATTGTACCGTCACCGAGGGAAGTTACAACCTCTGGTTGAAGAAAAAATCATCATTTCTCAATGACTTGTCTTCACAGCGGGTCAAACGCCCATTCCGTGCCCGGCCAGGAAGCCGATGAATTGATCTTCGTCGAGCACCTTGAGCCCGAGTTCATTGGCCTTGGTCAACTTCGAGCCGGCGCCGGGGCCGGCGACGACACAGTGGGTCTTGCTGGACACCGACCCGGCGACCTTGGCCCCCAGCCCTTCCAGATGCTCCTTGGCGATGTCACGACTCATGCGTTCCAGGCTGCCGGTGAGCACCCAGGTCTGCCCGGCCAAGGGCAGGCCTTCGGCGGTTTTCTTCTCACTGCTCCAGTGCATGCCGAAATCGAGCAATTGCGCTTCGATGGCGTAGGCCAGCTGCTGGTTTTCCTCGGATTGGAAAAATGTTCTTACGGCGTCGGCCGGCTTGGCCGATAACGCCTGGCGCAGGTCGATGCCGTCGGCCGCGATGATCGCCTCCAGGCTACCGAGCTTGGCCACCAGTTTATCCGCGCCGGTGGGGCCGACCGAAGGGATGTCGAGTTTGCCGATCAGGCCGGCCAGGGTAGTGCTGGCGGCGAACTCGGCGGCCAGCTCACCCTCTTCCTGCAGGTGCATGCCGCTGTCGAGCAACTGCGCAATGACTTCGCGGTTGTGCTCGGCCTCGAAGAAGTTGTGGATCTCATGGGCCACTTCCAGGCCGATGTCCGGCAGGTACGTGAGCACCTGTGGCAAGGCGGCCTGAACCCTGGCCAGGCTGCCCAGCGAGCGGGCCAGGACCTTCGCGGTTTCTTCGCCCACATCGGGAATGCCCAGGGCGTAGATAAAGCGCGCCAGGGTCGGGCGTTGGCTGGCCTTGATCGCATCCAGCAGCTTGTTGCTGGAGACGTCGGCGAAACCTTCGAGGCCGACGATCTGCTCGTAGGTCAGCGTGTAGAGATCGGCCGGCGAGCGGATCAGGCCTTCGTCGACCAGTTGTTCGACGCTCTTCTCGCCAATGCCGTCGATGTCCATGGCCCGGCGCGACACGTAGTGGATGATCGCCTGCTTCAATTGCGCCGCGCAGCTCAGCCTGCCCACGCAGCGGTACACCGCGCCCTCGCTGACCGTCGCCTTGCCCTTGCTGCGCTTGACCAGTTGCGTGCGTTCCACAGGCGAGCCACACACCGGGCATTGGCTGGGGATCAGCACAGCGCGGGCGTCGGTGGGACGGCGATCGAGCACCACTTGCATGACCTGGGGAATCACATCGCCGGCACGGCGGATGATCACCGTGTCGCCCACATGCACATCGAGGCGGGCGATTTCATCCATGTTGTGCAGGGTGGCGTTGGACACCGTCACACCGGCCACTTTTACCGGACGCAAGCGTGCCACTGGCGTAACGGCGCCGGTACGGCCCACCTGGAACTCGACGTCGAGCACTTCGGTGAGCTCTTCCATGGCCGGAAACTTGTGGGCAATGGCCCAGCGCGGCTCACGGGCGCGAAAGCCCAGCTCGCGCTGAGAGGCCAGGCTATTGACCTTGAACACCACGCCGTCGATTTCGTACGGCAACGCATTACGCCGCTCACCGATGTCGTGGTAGTAGGCCAGGCACTCCTCTATACCCGCGGCGTGGCGAAGCTCGCGGCTGATTGGCAGGCCCCAGGCCTTGAGCTGCTCAAGGGTATCGATATGGCTGCTGGCGACAGGCGCGGAGGTCTGGCCGACGCCGTAGCAGCAGAATTCCAGAGGTCGGTTGGCCGTGATCTTCGAGTCCAGCTGCCGCAGGCTGCCGGCAGCGGCGTTGCGCGGGTTGGCAAAGGTCTTGCCACCCGCCTCGGCCTGCGCCGCGTTGAGCCGCTCGAACCCGGCCTTGCTCATGAACACTTCGCCGCGCACTTCCAGCTCATCGGGCCAGCCGCTGCCCTGCAGCTTGAGCGGCACATTGCGAATGGTGCGCACGTTGGTACTGATGTCTTCGCCCGTGGTGCCGTCGCCGCGTGTGGCGCCTTGTACCAGTTGGCCATCGCGGTACAGCAGGCTGACCGCCAGGCCGTCGAGTTTCGGCTCGCAGCTGTAGTCCACCGCCGCGCCGTCATCGAGCAGATCGGCGCTGGGCAGGTCGAGCCCTTCGGTCACACGGCGGCCGAACTCGCGCAGGTCGGCTTCTTCGAAAGCGTTGCCCAGGCTCAGCATTGGCACGGCATGGCGCACCTGATCGAACGCGGCCAAGGCCGTACCGCCGACGCGCTGGGTCGGCGAGTCAGGCGTGACCAGGTGCGGGTTCTCGGCCTCCAGAGCCTTGAGCGCGTTGAACAGGCGGTCGTACTCAGCATCGGGCACGCTGGGCTCATCGAGCACGTAATAGCGGTAGTTGTGCTGGTCGAGTTCGGCGCGCAGTTGGTGAATGCGGTTTTCGGCGGTCATGGCGTGTGTTCTCTTCAACGCAAAAGAGCAGCCGGCGGGGCTGCTCTTTCGTTTCATTCATCGCGAGCAGGGTCAGGTCGCGACCCGCTCGGTGGGTGGCTTCAGCGTTTCTGGGTCAGGGCGCGGCGCTCGTATTCGACGATGCGCTGGCGGTAGTGCTCGATGGTTTGTGCGGTCAACACACTGCGCTGGTCGTCCTTGAGCTCGCCGTCCAGTTCGTGGGCGAGCTTGCGCGCGGCGGCCACCATCACATCGAAGGCCTGTTTGGGATGACGCGGGCCCGGCAAACCGAGGAAGAAGCTCACGGCGCGGGTGCTGAAATGGTCGATGTCGTCCAGATCGAAAATGCCAGGCTTGACCGCATTGGCCATCGAGAACAGCACCTCGCCGTGGCCGGCCATGCTTTCGTGGCGGTGGAAGATGTCCATGTCGCCGAAACGCAGGCCGCTTTCCAGGATGTTCTGCAGCAGCGCCGGGCCTTTGAAACCGCCAGGGTCGCGAGAAATGACGCTGATCACCAACACCTCATCCGCCGGCTGCACCTCTTTGACGACAGTGCCAGAAGCGGCAAAACCGGTGCTGCGGCTGTGGTCTTCGCTGTAATCATCATCGCTGGCACCGAACACTTCAGGCTCGCGCTGCTCGCGATGTTCGCGTGGCTCTGCAACCAGTGGCGTTTCGCTCGGCTGCGGCTCGACGCGCTTGGCGCGTTTGGCCGACTTGGCCGGTTGCACATCGCGGTCCCGGCCCGATGCGCTCATCGAGGGCAGATCGTCTTCGTCAAGCTCAGGTTCTTTGTGTGTGTCGATCACACGTGACGGGCCGAGCACCTCGGCGCCGCCCTCTTCGTCCTGGGCGGCGGAATAGCTGCGGTCCAGACGGAATTTCAGACGGCCCTTGCCGCCGCGCATGCGCCGCCAGCCGTCGAAGAGAATGCCGGCAATGACAATGATGCCGATAAGGATCAGCCACTCGCGCAGACCGATTTCCATGTAATCCCGTGCCTCTGTAAAAAAATTATTCTGAAAAACAAAGGGTTCAAAGCCCTTTAACACACAGCGCCAAGCCCATGTTCTGCCAAGGCTTTTGCGCGGGTGCAAACGAGTGACCTAAAGCTAGCACGCCGTCACATAACTTTACACCGTCTGTCGCGATTGTCAGGAAATATGCCTACGACTCGTGACCGACTCTTCCTGCACTATTTACCGACCATTACGCATCAACCATGGCCATGGCCGCCTCGACATCCACCGCGACGAGCCTGGAGCAACCGGGCTCATGCATGGTGACCCCCATCAACTGATCGGCCATTTCCATGGCGATCTTGTTGTGGGTGATGTAGATGAACTGCACCGTCTCGCTCATCTCCTTGACCAACCTGGCGTAGCGCCCGACGTTGGCGTCGTCCAGCGGTGCGTCGACTTCGTCGAGCATGCAGAACGGCGCCGGATTGAGCTTGAAGATGGCAAACACCAAGGCCAGTGCCGTCAACGCTTTCTCGCCACCGGACAGCAGATGGATCGTGCTGTTTTTCTTGCCCGGCGGGCGCGCCATGATCGTCACCCCTGTATCGAGTAGATCTTCGCCCGTCAGTTCCAGATAAGCGCTGCCACCACCGAAAACTTTTGGAAAAAGTGCCTGCAAACCGGCATTTATCTGATCAAAGGTATCTTTGAAGCGATTGCGGGTTTCCTTGTCGATCTTGCGGATCACGTTTTCCAGCGTGTCCAGCGCCTCGACCAGATCGGCGTTCTGCGCATCTAGGTAGCGCTTGCGCTCGGACTGTTGCTCGTATTCCTCGATGGCGGCCAGGTTGATCGCGCCCAGGCGCTGAATGCGCGCCTCGACCTGCTCGAGGGCGTGCTCGGTGCCCTGCTCGGTGGCGTCTTGCTCGAGCGTGGCGAGCACGCCTTGGAGGTCATAGCCATCCGCCAGCAACTGCTCTTGCAGGGTCTTGCGGCGCACGTCCAGGCCCTGGCTTTCAAGGCGCATCTGCTCGAGTTGGCCACGCAGCAACTGCGCCTGCTGCTCGGCCTGGGTGCGGCGTTTCTCCACCTCTCGCAGTTCGCGGTCGGCGTCTTCCATGTGCAGGCGCGCCTGGCGCATTTCTTCGTCGACGCTCATGCGTTGCTCAAGCAAGCCTTCGAGGGTCATCGACAGCTCTTCGATCGGTGCCGCGCCCTCCTCCAAGTTCAGGCTGAGCTGTTCCTGACGCTCGATCAGTCGTTCCGATTGCTGCTCAAGGCGCTCGAGGGCCTGGCGGGTGGAGTCGTGCTGGGCGCGCAGCGAGCCCAGGCGCACCGCCAGTTGATGGGCATGATCCTTGTGTTGCCGCGCGTCCTGGCGCACCCGGTCGAGCGCTTCGCGCAAGGTGTCGCGGCGGGCCAGCAGCTGTTCGCGCTGGCCGGTATCGTCGGCCATGAGGTCGAGGGCTTCTTGCAGCAGCAGGCGCGACTCGCCCAACGCTTCCATTTCCAGCGCGCGTTGCTCGCCGATTTCCGCCAACTCTTCGACCAACCGTTGACGGCGCAGCGCCAGTTGCTCGGCGCGGGCACGCCCGGCAGACAGACGCGCCTTCAGCTCGCCGAGCTGACGGCTTTCCTCCTGGCTGCGCCGGCGCAGTTGATCGCGCTGGGTTTCGGCGTCACGTTGCTGCTCGTGCAGCGCGGCCAGTTGCTGTTCGGCCTGTTCGAGCAACGCCTGCTGCTCGCGCTGGGCATCACCCAGCTGTTCGATTTCCTGCGCGCGGGCCAGCACGCCACCTTGCGCATCGCTGCCCCGGCTCACGCGCAGGTAATGCCGGCCCACCCAATAACCATCGCGACTGATCAGGCTGTGGCCATCGGCCAGTTCGCTGCGCAGGGCCAAGGCCTGCTCAAGGGTCTCGACCGGGGTGACGCGGCCAAGCCAGGGCGCCAGGTCGGCGCGGCCTTCGACCTTGTCCAGCAGGCTGCCGGCAATGGCGGTCGAACCGCTGGCCCTGAGCAACAGGCGCAGGTCGCCGTGTTCGAGGGTGTCCAGCGCAAGGCCGGCGAAATCCTCGACCAGCACGGCCTGCAAGTCGGCGCCCAACACGGTTTCCACCGCCAGCTCCCAGCCTGGCGCCACGCGCAGGCCGTCGGCCAGGCGCGGCTGCTGTTCCAGGCCCTGGCTGCGTAGCCACTCAGCGGTGCCGGCACCCGGTTCGAGCGCCGCTTGCTGCAAGGCTTCGAGCGAGGCCAGTCGGCCGCCCAAGCGTTGCAGGTCTGCCTGCCGGGCCTGTTGCGCCTGGGTGGTCTGCTGCAGCTGGCTGCGCACCACCTCCAGACCCTCGACCGCCTGCTCTTCGCTGAGCTGCATCTCTTCGATGAGCATTTCGCTGCTGGCGACCTGTTCGGCGACTTCCACCATGGCCGCATCTTGCGGGTCGGCGCCCAGTTGATCACGTTCCTCGCTCAGCTTGCGCTGGCGCTCCAGCAGGCGTTCCAGGCCGGTTTCAAGCTGCTGCAAGCGCGACTGCTGCACCTCGGCCTGCCGCCGCGGTTCGGCTGAACGGGTGTTGAAACTGTCCCACTGTTCCTGCCAGCCCTGCATGCTCAGCTCGGCTTCTTCGAGCGTGGCGGCAGCTTCTTCGGCCGCCGACAGGGTCAGTTCCTGCTCGGGTTCGAGCATCGCCAGCTCTTCAGCCAAGGTGGCGAGCAAGGTGCGGTCATGGCCCAGATGGGATTCGGTTTCCTGACGGCTGCGCTCGGCTTCCTGCAGGTCGGCCTGCAACTGGCGCAAGCGCTGTTGGCCGTGCTGGATGCTCTGCTCGACCCGGGCAATGTCGCCGGCCACCGAATAGAAGCGGGCCTGCACCTGGTTGAAGCGCTCGGACAGCTCGTGGTGGCCGTCGCGCAGGCGCTCGATGCCGGCATCGGCATTGCGCTGCTCGGCCACCAGAGCTTCGAGGGCGACTTCCTGATCAGCGATCACCCCGCCGCGCTGACCGACACGCAGATCGAGGTCGCGCCAACGCAGCGCCGTCAAGCTGGCCTTGAGTTGACGCTCCTGCGCTTTATGCTCGCGGTATTTTTCGGCGGCCTGGGCCTGACGGTGCAGGCGTTCGAGCTGGCGTTCCAGCTCGTCGCGCAGGTCGGTCAGGCGCGCCAGGTTTTCCTGGGTGCGGCGGATGCGGTTCTCGGTTTCGCGTCGACGCTCCTTGTACTTGGAGATGCCGGCGGCTTCTTCGATGAAGTTGCGCAGCTCTTCGGGCTTGGCTTCGATCAGCTTGGAGATCATGCCCTGCTCGATGATCGAATAGCTGCGCGGCCCCAGACCCGTGCCGAGGAAAATGTCGGTGATGTCGCGGCGCCGGCATTTGGTGCCGTTCAGATAATAGGTGTTCTGCGCATCACGCGTGACTTTGCGGCGGATTGAGATCTCCGCGTAGGCGGCGTACTCGCCCACCAGGGTGCTGTCGCTGTTGTCGAAGACCAGTTCGATGCTGGCCTGGCTGACCGGCTTGCGGCTGGTGGAGCCATTGAAGATGACATCGGTCATCGACTCGCCGCGCAGGTTCTTCGCCGAGCTTTCGCCCATCACCCAACGCACCGCATCGATGATGTTGGACTTGCCGCAGCCGTTGGGGCCCACCACTGCCGCCATGTTGCTCGGGAAGTTGACGGTGGTGGGGTCGACGAAGGATTTGAAACCGGCCAGGCGAATGCACTTCAGACGCATCGATCAACCCTTCGCCAAGGCGGCCAGCACCAGTTCGCAGCTGCGCTGGCAATAGGCCTGGAGCACCTCGCGAATGCGCGGCAGGTCACGGCCGAGCACGGCGTCGAGCAGGCGCGCGAACAGCTCGAGGTAATCGATCATGTTGGCTTTGCGCTGATCCAGCGCCAGGTAATAGGCGCGGCTCATGGCGGGCTGAAGGTTCTCGACGGTTTCTTGCAGGTAGGGGTTGTCGGCAAAGGGATAGGCCGCGCGCATGACCGCGAAGCTGTCGGCAACGAAGCCCCGGATGTCCTGCCGGTCGTGGGCTTGCTGCAGACGCTGCTGAATGTGCAGGAACGGCTGCAACTGAGCCTCGCTCTGCCACTTCAGCGCCACTTGGTTGCCGAGCAGGATGTACAGCTCGCCCATCAAGGCGCACAGGCTGCGCACGCTGCGCTCGTCCAGACGGGTCACGTGGGCGCCGCGGCGCGCCAGGATGGCCACCAGATGACGACGTTCAAGGATGAGCAAGGCCTCGCGGACCGAGCCACGACTGACGTTCAAAGCCTGGGTGACCTTCTGTTCCTGGATACGCTCGCCCGGGGCGAGCTCGCCGAGGATGATCCGCTCGGCCAGGTGATGGGCGATCTGCTCGGAGAGACTGTCCGGCGCCTTGAACGTCATGGGTTTCCTTGGGAAGCGTTACGCTGTGCAAAAAGCGCGATTGTAGCGTAATTGCCTCGGCGTGGCGCAGTGCCACGCTGGAGTTTGCAGCACGCTGGGTGCGGCCGCTGGGGCGAGCGTGATCTAGGCTCTATGCGTATCGAGTCGAGTTCCTGGACGACCGCACGGCGACTTTCCTGACTTTAAGGTCAGAATATTATTGACCCCACGGTCAGCCCTGCTTAGAGTCCGCTCAACAACAATAAAACCTGTACGAGGTCATCCCCGTGATCCAGTTTCTCGTCAACCAGACGCTGCGCAGCGAGCACAGCCTGGACCCCAACGTGACGGTGCTGCAGTACCTGCGCGAGCACTTGGGCAAACCCGGTACCAAGGAAGGCTGCGCCAGCGGCGACTGCGGCGCGTGCACCGTGGTGGTGGGCGAGCTGATCGATGCTGGCGACGGCCCTGCCCTGCGCTACCGCAGCCTGAACAGCTGCCTGACCTTCGTGGCGGCCCTGCACGGCAAGCAACTGATCAGCGTCGAAGACCTCAAGCACGGCGGGCAACTGCACAGCGTGCAGCAGGCCATGGCTGACTGCCATGGCTCGCAATGCGGCTTCTGCACACCGGGTTTCGTCATGTCGCTGTTTGCCCTGCAGAAGAACAGCCACGGCCCCGACCTGCACCAGACCCACGAAGCCCTGGCCGGCAACCTGTGCCGCTGCACCGGCTACCGCCCCATCATCGAAGCCGCCCAGCACAGTTGTACAGCGCCCTGCCAGGACCAGTTCGATGCCCGGCAGGCGCAGACCATCGCCCAGCTCCAGGCCATCGCCCCACAGCACACGGCAGAGCTCAACAGCGGCGACAAACGCTGCCTGGTGCCGCTCACCGTCGCCGACCTCGCCGATCTATACGGCGCCCACCCCGAAGCGCGCCTGCTGGCGGGCGGTACGGACCTGGCCTTGGAAGTCACCCAACAGCACAAAACCCTGCCAGTGATGATCTACGTCGGCGCCGTGGCCGCGCTCAAGCATATCGAACAGACCGACAGCCACCTGGAAATCGGCGCCGCTACCCCCCTCACCGACTGCTACACCGCACTCAATGCCCAATACCCGGACTTCGGCGCCCTGTTGCAGCGCTTTGCCTCCTTGCAGATCCGTAACCAGGGCACGCTGGGCGGCAACATCGGCAATGCCTCGCCCATCGGCGACGCCCCGCCGTTGTTGATTGCGTTAGGCGCCGAGCTGGTGCTGCACCAGGGCGGGCAACGACGCACCCTGGCCCTGGAAGACTATTTCATCGACTACCGCGTCACCGCGCGCCAGGACGGCGAATTCATCGAGAAGGTCCGCGTGCCCCTGGCGCAAAGCGCCTGGACGTTCCGCGCCTACAAGGTCTCGAAACGTCTGGACGATGATATCTCCGCCGTGTGCGCCGCCTTCAACGTGCGCATCGAAGACGGCACCGTGCGTGAGGCACGTGCCGCGTTCGGCGGCATGGCGGCCATTCCCAAACGCGCCCGTGCCTGTGAAGACGCCCTCTGCGGCCAGCCTTGGACCCAGGCGACGGTCGAGCGCGCTTGCCAGGCCCTGACCCAGGATTTCACCCCGCTCTCGGACTTTCGCGCCAGCCAGCAGTACCGCCTGCTGACCGCACAGAACCTGCTGCGCAAATACTTCATCGAGCTGCAATCGCCACACATCGCAACCCGGGTGACCGCTTATGTCTGACCATCACGCCGTCAAAAGCCAGGCCGAAATGGCCGAGCTGTTCCGCCAGGGCCTCAGCACCGGAGTCGGGCGCAGCGTCAAGCACGACAGCGCCGACAAGCATGTCAGCGGCGAGGCGGTGTACATCGACGATCGCCTGGAATTTCCCAACCAGCTGCACGTCTATGCGCGCACCTCCGACCGCGCCCATGCGCGCATCCTGCACATCGACACCACCCCGTGCTACGCCATCGACGGCGTACGCATCGTCATCACTCACCACGACATCCCCGGCCTCAAGGACATCGGCCCAGTGGTGGCCGGCGACCCGCTGCTGGCCATCGATCGGGTGGAATACGTGGGCCAGCCAGTGCTGGCCGTGGCCGCCTGCGACCTCGACACGGCGCGGCGCGCGGCCATGGCAGCGATCATCGAATACGAAGACCTGGAGCCGGTCCTGGATGTGGTCGAGGCCCTGCGCAAGCAGCACTTCGTGCTCGACAGCCACCGCCACCAGCGCGGCGACGCTGCCGCAGCCTTGGCCAGCGCCCAGCACCGCCTGCAAGGCACCTTGCACATCGGCGGTCAGGAGCATTTCTACCTGGAAACCCAGGTGTCTTCGGTGATGCCCAGCGAAGACGGCGGGATGATCGTCTACTGCTCCACGCAGAACCCCACCGAAGTGCAGAAGCTGGTCGCTGAAGTGCTGGGCGTGCCGATGAACCGCATCGTGCTCGACATGCGCCGCATGGGCGGCGGTTTCGGCGGCAAGGAAACTCAGGCCGCAAGCCCGGCCTGCCTGTGCGCCGTGATCGCCCACCTCACCGGGCAGCCGACCAAGATGCGCCTGCCACGGGTCGAGGACATGACCATGACCGGCAAGCGCCACCCGTTCTATGTCGAGTACGACGTCGGCTTCGACGACACCGGGCGCTTGCACGGGGTGGCGCTGGAACTGGCCGGCAACTGCGGTTACTCACCGGATCTGTCCGGTTCGATCGTCGACCGCGCCATGTTCCACGCCGATAACGCCTACTACCTGGGCGATGCCACCATCACCGGCCACCGCTGCAAGACCCACACCGCCTCCAACACGGCCTACCGCGGCTTTGGCGGCCCGCAGGGCATGGTCGCCATCGAGCAGGTGATGGACCACATCGCCCGGCACCTGCACCTCGACCCGCTGGCCGTGCGCAAGGCCAACTACTACGGCAAGACCGAGCGCAACGTCACCCACTACTACCAGACCGTCGAGCACAACATGCTCGACGAAATGACCGCCGACCTCGAAGCCAGCAGCGACTACGCCGAACGCCGCGAAGCGATTCGCCGCTTCAACGCCGCCAGCCCGATCCTGAAGAAGGGCCTGGCGCTGACGCCGGTGAAGTTCGGCATCTCCTTTACCGCCACCTTCCTCAACCAGGCCGGTGCGCTGATCCACATTTATACCGACGGCAGCATTCATCTGAACCACGGTGGCACGGAGATGGGCCAGGGCCTGAACACCAAGGTCGCGCAAGTGGTGGCCGAGGTGTTCCAGGTTGATTTCAACCGCATCCAGATCACCGCCACCAACACCGACAAGGTGCCCAACACGTCACCGACAGCGGCCTCAAGTGGCGCCGACCTGAACGGCAAGGCGGCGCAGAACGCGGCGCAGATGCTCAAGCAGCGGTTGGTGGAATTTGCCGCGCGGCATTTTCAGGTGAGCGAAGAGGACGTGCAGTTTCGCAACGGCCATGTGCGCATGCGCGAGCAACTGGTCAGCTTCGAGCAACTGGTGCAGCTCGCGTACCTGGCTCAGGTGTCGCTGTCGAGCACAGGCTTCTACCGCACGCCGAAGATCTTCTACGACCGCAGCCAGGCGCGTGGTCGACCGTTCTACTATTACGCTTTCGGTGCCGCTTGCGTGGAGGTGGTGCTGGACACCCTGACCGGCGAATACAAGATGCTGCGCGCCGACATCCTGCACGATGTGGGCGCTTCGCTGAATCCGGCCATCGACATCGGTCAGGTCGAGGGCGGCTTTGTGCAGGGCATGGGCTGGTTGACCACCGAGGAGCTGGTGTGGAACGCCAAGGGCAAGCTGGTCACCAACGGCCCGGCCAGCTACAAGATCCCGACCATTGCCGACATGCCGCTGGATCTGCGAGTGAAACTGGTGGAGAACCGCAAGAACCCGGAAGACACGGTGTTCCACTCCAAAGCCGTGGGCGAGCCGCCGTTCATGCTCGGCATTGCCGCGTGGTGCGCGATCAAGGACGCCGTGGCGAGCCTGGCCGATTACCGCGTGCAGCCGGAGATCGACGCACCGGCAACGCCCGAGCGGGTGTTGTGGGGGTGTGAGCAGATGCGCAAGGCGAGGCGGTAGGCAATCCGGTTTCGCAGGTATCACGCGAACGTGACCCTGCCGAGCCCGCCTGGCTCCGCCCGGCAATGTTGCACACGAACGTCGATCCACCGCTTTTTCACCGAAGGTCACGACCATGCACGAATGGATCAATGCCCTAGCCGACCACCACGCCCGCAGCGAGCCCTGCGTGCTGGTGACGATCATCGAGGAACGCGGCTCGACCCCGCGCAATGCCGGCTCGAAGATGGTAGTCAGCGCCCGCGCCCTGCACGACACCATCGGCGGCGGCCACCTGGAATTCCAAGCGCTGCACATCGCCCGGCAGATGCTCAGCGAGCAACGCAGCACGCCGCACCTGGAGCGCTTCAGCCTGGGCGCCAGCCTCGGCCAGTGCTGCGGCGGCGTCACCGTACTGCTGTTCGAGCCCATGCTGGCCGTGCAAGCCGAGATTGCCGTGTTCGGCGCAGGCCATGTCGGCCGGGCTCTGGTACCCTTGCTCGCCGCGCTGCCGTGTCGGGTGCGCTGGATCGATTCACGCGAGCAGGAATTCCCTGCGCAACTGCCCCCTGGCGTAGTGCGTATCGTCAGCGAGGAACCGGTCGACGAGATCGCCGGGCTACCGGCCGGCTGCTATTGCATCGTCATGACCCACAATCACGCCCTGGACCTGGAGCTGACGGCCGCCCTGCTCGCGCGCAATGACTTCACCTGGTTCGGCCTGATCGGCTCCAAGACCAAGCGGGTCAAGTTCGAGCACCGCCTGCGTCAACGCGGTTTCGCCGACTCGCAGCTGGCGCGCCTGCGCTGCCCGATGGGCCTGGCCGAGGTCAAAGGCAAGCTGCCGATCGAAATCGCCGTGTCCATCGCCGCGGAAATCATTGCCACCTACAACGCCTGCTTCGGTCAGCACGACGCTGCCCTCAATGCCGGCCCCATTGCCCAGTTGCTGCCGCCCTCACGGCGCAGCCACGCCCTGTAAAGAGACGCCCATGACCGCTACCCGCAAAGCCTACCGCGCCGCCCTTCTGCACAGCATCGCCGACCCGGCCGAGGTTGGTATCGAGGCCTCTTACGAGTATTTCGAAGACGGCCTGCTGGTGATCGACGAGGGCCGTATCGTCGCCATGGGCGCGGCCAGCGAGCTGCTGCCGACCCTCGACGCCGCTATCGACGTGGTGCATCACCAGCACGCGTTGATCACGCCGGGTTTCATCGACACCCATATCCATTTCCCACAAACCGGCATGATCGGTTCCTACGGCGAGCAACTGCTCGATTGGCTCAACACCTATACCTTCCCCTGCGAACGGCAATTCGCTGACAAGGCCCATGCCGATGAAGTGGCGAAGATCTTCCTCGCCGAGCTGCTGCGCAACGGCACCACCACTGCGCTGGTGTTCGGCAGCGTTCATCCAGAATCGGTCAATGCCTTGTTCGAAGCGGCCGAGCGCCTGGACCTGCGGCTGATTGGCGGCAAGGTGATGATGGACCGCAACGCGCCCGACTACCTGACCGACACCGCCGAATCCGGCTACCGCGACAGCCAGGCGCTGATCCAGCGCTGGCACGGCAAGGGCCGCTTGCAGTACGCCGTCACCCCGCGTTTCGCACCCACCAGCACCCCGCAACAGCTGGCCGCGGCCGGGCGACTGCTCAAGGAAAACCCGGGCGTGTACCTGCACACGCACCTGTCGGAAAACCTCCAGGAAATCGAATGGGTCAAGGCGCTGTTCCCCGAGCGCAGCGGCTACCTGGATGTCTACGACCATTTCGAGCTGCTCGGCGAGCGCTCGGTCTTCGCCCACGGCGTGCACCTGTGCGATGCGGAGTGCGAGCGCCTGGCCGAAACCGGCTCGGCGGTGGCGTTCTGCCCGACCTCGAACCTGTTCCTCGGCAGTGGGCTGTTCAACCTGCCGCAGGCTGAGCGCTTCAAGGTGAATGTGGGGCTTGGCACGGATGTCGGCGCGGGCACCAGCTTTTCGCTGCTCAACACGCTGAACGAGGCGTACAAGGTGATGCAGCTGCAGGGCGCGCAACTGCATCCCTTCAAGTCGCTGTACCTGGCCACCCTGGGCGGTGCACGCGCACTGCGCCTGGACGACCGGATCGGCAGCCTGCGCCCCGGCAACGAAGCCGACTTCGTGGTGCTCGACTACAAGGCCACGCCGTTGCTGGATTATCGGCTGCAGCAATCGACCAGCATCGAGGAAACGCTGTTCGTGCTGACCACGCTGGGGGATGACCGGATGATTCGCGAAACGTATGCGGCGGGGCGCTGCGTGCATCAGCGCTGAAGGTCATGGATTGCGGTGTGTATCAGCGCTCGAGGTCATGGATTGCGGTGTGTATCAGCGCTCGAGGTCATAGGTTGCGGTGTGCATCAGCCCCGAGGCCAGGTCTGCATCGACACTCGGCACGGGGGTGGCGCCTCGTTCCATCCGTATCACGCAGCGCGTCAGCCGGGCTCTGCCGGCCATCGCAGCGCTCCAGAGCGCCGGACCGACCGTGCCAACATGGACCGCGTTTCTTTCCAAGACGAGGCGCAGCTAGACGATCGCATGACCCTGCCCACCGCAGCCCGTGCAGGAGCGGCTATTTGCCGCGATGGGCGGCAAAGCCGCCCAAGGCTGCGCGCGCCATACCGCTATACCGCGCGAAACCTTAGCCCTTCCCGCCCACTTTTTTCTTCTGCAGCAGGTGCGAAAACACCGCGTGCAGATCATCGGATGCGCTCTCTTCATCGAGGTTGAGCTTGCTGTCGATGTGATCCATGTGATGCATCATCAACGACACCGCCTGCCCCGCATCACGCGCTTCGATGGCGTCGATCAGCTGCATGTGTTCGTCGTAGGAACAGTGCGAGCGATTGCCGCTTTCGTACTGGGCGATGATCAGTGAAGTTTGCGAAACAAGGCTGCGCTGGAAGCTCACCAGCGGCGCATTGCCGGCGGCCTCTGCCAGCTTGAGGTGGAATTCGCCCGACAGGCGAATACCGGCGCCGCGGTCGCCGCGAGAAAAGCTGTCGCGCTCTTCACGCACCATGTGGCGCAACTCGTTGAGCTGCTCGGCGGTGGCGTGCTGCACGGCCAGTTCGGTGATTGCGCGCTCGACCATGCGCCGCGAGAAGAACACCTGGCGGGCTTCCTCGACCGTGGGGCTGGCGACCACGGCGCCGCGATTGGGCCGCAGGAGCACCACACTTTCATGGGCCAGGCGCGACAGTGCGCGACGGATGATGGTGCGGCTGACCCCGAAGATCTCGCCCAATGCTTCTTCGCTGAGCTTGGTGCCGGGTGCCAGGCGCTGTTCGAGGATGGCCTCGAAGATGTGTGCGTAGACGATGTCGTCCTGGGTACCGCTGCGCCCGGCCTTGGTGGCGCGCACAGGTTTCTTCAGAGGTTGCAGCTGTTCGTTCATGGGCGCTCGAGCACGTGGGCCTGGCCAGGGGGCCTTGACGGTGAGTGCGCGTCAGAGGGCTGGCGAGACCGGATGGAAATAATGGGCCAAGGTACCGGCGCATTGTACACAGCCTGAGGCGCTTCTGCAGGTCGAGCATAGGCCATATAGCGGTTGTTCGGACATTTCTGCGCACAAAAAATAAAACATTATTTGCATTATTTGTACACAAACGCATAATCCAGCGAGCGACTTCCTGACCCATTAGTCAACAAAACCATCAGCAAGTCGTCATCCCTCACGGGGCCACCACGTGCAAAGCGCAGGATGAAAAGGCCCCGAACAACAAGAACGATTCGAGGAGTACTCGCTGTGGAAAGCCGCAAATCCGATGCGCCCGCCGTAGACCTCACCCCACCCGCAAACAGCGGCCTGCTCGAGCGCCTGTTCCGGCTTCGGGTACACGGCACCACGGTCCGAACCGAGCTGATCGCCGGGATGACCACCTTCATCACCATGGCGTACATCATCTTCGTCAACCCCAACATCATGGCCGACGCCGGCATCGACCACGGCGCAGCGTTCGTCGCCACCTGCATTGCCGCCGCACTTGGCTGCCTGCTGATGGGCCTCTATGCCAACTGGCCGGTGGGCCTGGCCCCGGGCATGGGGCTCAATGCGTTCTTCACCTACACCGTGGTCGGCACCATGGGCTACAGCTGGGAAACGGCGCTGGGCGCGGTGTTCGTGTCGGGCGTGCTGTTCATGATCCTCACCCTGTCGCGGGTCCGCGAATGGCTGCTCAACAGCATTCCGGTCAGCCTGCGCCACGCCATGGGCGCAGGCGTCGGCCTGTTCCTCGGGGTGATCGGGCTGAAAACCGCCGGTATCGTGGTCGCCAGTCCGGCCACGCTGATCAAGCTCGGTTCGCTGCATGAACCCGCACCGCTGCTGGCAGCGCTGTGCTTTCTGATGATCGCGGTGCTGAGCTACCACCGGGTGTTCGGCGCGATTCTCATCAGCATCATTACAGTCACCCTGCTCGGCTGGGGTCTGGGCCTGGTGCAGTACGGCGGGGTGTTCTCGCTGCCGCCAAGCCTGGCGCCGACCTGGATGGCCATGGACCTGGCCGGGGTGTTCAACGTCAGCATGATCAGCGTGGTGCTGGCATTTCTTTTCGTGCACATGTTCGACACCGCCGGCACCCTGATGGGCGTTGCCCAACGGGCCAACCTGGTGCGGGCCGATGGGCGCATCGAGAACCTGTCACGCGCACTGAAGGCCGACAGCGCCTCCAGCGTGTTCGGTGCGGTGGTCGGCGTGCCACCGGTGACCAGCTATGTGGAAAGCGCGGCAGGCGTTGCCGCCGGGGGGCGCACCGGGCTCACCGCCGTGGTGGTCGGGTTGCTGTTCGTGGCGGCGATGTTCTTCGCCCCGCTGGCCGGGATGATTCCGGCATACGCCACCGCCGGTGCGCTGATCTATGTGGCGATGCTGATGATGGGCAGCATGGCCCACATCAACTGGGACGATGCCACCGACTGCATCCCGGCCATCGTCACACTGATCATGATGCCGCTGACCTTCTCGGTGGCCGACGGTATCGCGCTGGGCTTCATCAGCTACGTAGTGCTCAAGGCCGGCACCGGTAAACACCGCGAGATCTCCGCCAGCCTGTGGGTGCTGTGCGTGATCTTCATCGCCAAGTTCGCGTTCCTTTGAACGAGCGCTAGGCCAGCACCTCGACCGGCATGCCCGGCTCCAGCACACCCTCGCCATCGACGGCGAGGTTCTGCCCAAACAGCACATTGCCCTCGTGTTCGCGAAAGGTTCTGAGGGTGGCCAGTGGCTCCTTGTCGGGGCTGCGCTGGCCAGTGACCGGGTCGAGGGTGGTGAGGATGCAGCGCACGCTGGGCTTGAGCACACGGAACGTGGTCTGGCCGATGCGCACCTGCTGCCAGGCGTCTTCGGCAAACGGCTCGCTGCCCTCGACCACCAGATTCGGGCGAAAGCGCAGCATCTCCATGGGCCGACCGATGCGTCGGTTCAGCTCATCGAGCGACGCTTGGCCGATCAACAGCACGGGGAAGCCATCGGGAAAGGCCGCGCGATCGCTGGCCAAGCCATACCCGCTGGGCAAAAAACGTGCGCGCTGCTCCGGGCAGTAGACCAGCCGTAAGGCCTTGCCCAGCAAGGTACTGAGCCAGGCAGCCGCGGCATCGCCGGCATCGGGCACTTGCAACAGGTCACGCCAGAGGGTCACCCCGCGCAAGGGGGCCTGGGCATCCGGGACCGGCACCTGCAGCGTGCCCAGACCCGGCGCCTGCAGCCACAGGCTGCCGTCAGGCTGGTGCAGGGCGCCGATCTGGGTCATCTGCGGCCAGGCGCGCTGGGTGAGGAACTGCCCGTTGTCTTCGCGCACCACCATCCAGCGCCGGTTACCGGCCAGCCCCAGCGGCCCGACGGCTGAGGCCTGCAGGCATTGTGCCTGGGCCGACTTCAACGGATACCGGTAGATCGCACTCAGAAACATGCTTGCCCGCCTCGCTTGGCCGAAAACCGCCGAGCGTATACCCCAGCGGTGCGCACTGCAGCCATCAGGCGTTTTCTACATCCAGGGCCAAACGCTGGCGCACCACTTCGACCAACCGGTCAGGCTGGAATTTGGAGAGGAAGTTGTCGCAGCCCACCTTCTTCACCATCGACTCGTTGAAACTGCCCGACAGCGACGTGTGCAGCACCACATAAAGGCCACGCAGGCGGGCATCGCTGCGGATCTCGGTAGTCAACCGGTAGCCGTCCATTTCCGGCATTTCGGCGTCGGTGAACACCATCAGCAGTTTCTCGCAGAGGTTTTCCCCGGCGTCGGCCCAGGCCTGAAGCATGCGCAGCGCCTTCAAGCCATCGCTGGCCACATGCAGCTTCACGCCCAACTGCGACAAGGTATCGCGCAACTGCGCCAGGGCGACGCTGGAGTCGTCCACCAGCAATATTTCGCGACCACGGGCGCGAGCCAGCAACGGGTCGTCGAGCTTGTCGCGCGAGACCTTGGCGTTGTACGGCACGATCTCGGCGAGGACTTTCTCCACGTCGATGATCTCGACCAGCTGTTCATCGACCTTGGTGATCGCCGTCAGGTAATGCTGGCGCCCCGCGCTGGTGGGGGGCGGCAGGATCGATTCCCAGTTCATGTTGACGATGCGCTCGACGCCACCGACCAGAAACGCCTGTACCGAGCGGTTGTACTCGGTGACGATAATGGTGCTGTCTGGCCCTGGCTGCACCGGGCGCATGCCGATGGCCTGGGACAGGTCGATCACCGGCAGGGTCTGGCCACGCAGGTTGACCACGCCACAGACGAACGCATGACGCTGCGGCATGAGGGTCAGTTTGGGCAGTTGCAGCACTTCCTGGACCTTGAATACGTTGATCGCGAACAGCTGCCGGCCGACCAGGCGGAACATGAGGATTTCCAGGCGGTTCTCACCGACCAGCTGCGTGCGTTGATCTACTGTGTCGAGAATGCCAGCCATTGAAATGTCCCTGATTTGAAAAGTGTCATCGGCCCTGTATCGGCGCCGATTCACACAACTTGATGACGAATGGCATTCGCCTTTCCGGTAATTGATATCACTTTAACACCATGCTTAACTGCTGTGCTGCGCCCTCCAGCCTCCGAACAACGGCTGTCTCAGCCAATGCTATCGGGGAAACCCCTAGCCACCATCGGGTCAAACCTGATGTTCGCGATATCCCTTAGCCATTAATGTGACGACCTTCGCACTGCATGGAAGGAGTCCGGCTTGTGTTGCCGACCATCTCTAGGAGGCGCGTTGCATCGACAACGCGTCAAGGCGCTTGATCATGGACGTTGACGGCGCCAAGGACAGTAGCCTGCGCACATTCCAGCAGGATGCCGAGCGGCTGTTGGCCGTGGCGGACGACTGCATGGCGCACCTGCACCTGATTACCAACGACCCCGATGCCTGCCGCTGCCTGAACACCGCACTCGCCGCGCTGGTAAGCCGCTCGGCCCTGGCCGGGGTCGATGAAGTCACGCGCCATGCCGAGCACCTTCGCCACCTGCTGTCCGGCGCTTTCCAGCAGCGCCGGCTGGCAGGCCCCGTGCTGCCCTGCGCCCAGGCCTGCCTGACCCTGCTGGCTTGGCAGCTTGAGCTGCTCGACCCGCAGACCCGGCGGGTAGACCTCGATGACCAGGAACAACGCCGCTTGCTCGACGACCTGGCCAGCGCCTTGCACATTGCCGGGCTGCGCGACCATCGCGACAGCAGCCCATTGGCGTTCGCTCGCGCAGCAGAGGACCCCTGAACGGTGCACTTCAAACGCCGCGAAACGTGCACAGCGTTACAACGCTCATGCGCCGCAAGTTGCACTTGCACTGAATAGCGGTAACTGAAACACCCAACTTTCGAAGTTGTACAGTGCGCCACCGCGATCCCTGTTTTAGTTGCCGGTAAAGGGGCAGGATCGGCAATCAGATACTGGCACTTTGCCTAACCGCATAACCGCCAGACCCCTGAAAACATTGAGGCTGACCGTCTACTGGCGGCACCGCGACCTCAGCCATGCGAAGTGATAACATGCGTGCCCTCAAAGACCCATAACTCTGAAACAACGCACTGCGACGCGTTCGTAGTGCGCGCGGCCTGTCGGTTTCCGATTCTTCCAGCAATAATTCAGTGATCCCCCTGACCATGCTTTCATGCGTGAAGCTCCGTCGCCGTTGGTATTCCCGCCCTGCCCTCTCCCGCCGGTTGACCACGCTGTCCTGTGCAGGGTCGCTGGGCGCCAACCTGTGGTATTGGGAGCAGTCCCTGGCGTTGCCGGGCGAGCTGCTGGTGCTGCAGCTGGCGAGCCTGGTGGCCGTGTTCTGGCAACTGCACCAGCACGGCAAGTCGATCAGCCTGCTGCCTGAAGAACTGGCCCAGCGCATGCTCAAGGTGCAGGAGCACGAACGCCAGCACCTGAGCCGAGAACTGCACGACGACATCGGCCAACTGCTGACTGCCGCCAAGCTGCAGGTCGACTGGCTGCAGCGCCGCGTCAACGACGAGCTCAAGCCACATTGCAAGGGCCTGCGCAGCACCCTGGATCAGAGCCTGAACACTGTTCGCGATGTCACCACCCTGCTCAACCCGCGCCAGCTGCTCAGCCTGGGCCTCGAGGCCAGCCTGCGCGCCCATCTGCTGCGCACTCTGCAGAACAGTCCGGTGCGCTGGACGCTGCATTGCCCGCAACGCCTGGACAGCGTACCGGCGCCGATCAGCATGGCCGCCTTCCGCATCACCCAGGAAGCCATCACCAATCTGCTGCGCCATGCGGCGGCCGACAACCTGCGCATCGAACTGCGCCGCAGCAGCGACGGGTTGCTGCTGAGCATCGAAGACGACGGTCACGGCTTCACCCCGGCCAGCAACCCGGCCGACGCCGGGCAGCGCGGCCTGGCCGGCATGTTCGAGCGCGCCTTGGCACTGCATGGCAGCCTCGAACTCGATAGCCAACCGGGGCACGGCACACGCATCCAGGCGCGCCTGCCCTGGCCACCGCGCACCCATGAACGCGCCAGGAGCCCGGCTACCCATGACCTGTAGATTGCTGCTGGTGGATGACCATTCGCTGATCCGCGCCGGCGTACGCGCACTGATCGCTGACGTGCCGGGCTACCAGGTGGTGGGTGAAGCTGAAGATGGCGACCAGTTACTGAGCCTGGTGTCGAGCCTGGCGCCGGATATTGTCCTGCTCGACCTGTCGATGCGCTCGACCAGCGGCCTGGATGCCTTGACCCAGTTGCGCGCCGCAGGTGCGAGCTGCCAGGTGCTGATCCTGTCGATGCACAGCGACCCCGAGACCATCATGCGGGCACTGGAAGCGGGCGCCCACGGTTACCTGCTCAAGGACAGCACGGCCACCGAGCTCGAACAGGCGCTGCGTGCGCTGCGCAACAACGAGCGCTACCTGAGCCCGGCCGTGGCCCACACCGTCATCAACCAGGCCTTGCAACGCACCCAGGCCGCCTGCGAGCGGCACAACCTCACGGCACGCCAGTTGGAAATCCTGCGCCTGATCGTGCGTGGCAAATCGACTCGCGAGATCGCCAGCGGGCTGGGGCTGTCGATCAAGACCGTGGAAACCCACCGTTCGCAACTGATGAAGCGCCTGCAGATCTACGACGTGGCGGGGCTGGTGCTGTATGCGGTGCGCGAGAAGATCATCACCCTCGACGACTGAGCAGGGGCGAATTCACCGGCAGGTGCACATGCAAGGCCGACGGGCACGCCTCGAAGCGCAAGCTGTCGCCTTCCAGCGGCTCGCCGTCGAGGTTGATGTTGAGACCCTTGGCGCTCTTGATTTCCACCCATGGCAGGCGCGCACGAACGAACAGCCCTTCACCGCCAAGCAGGTCGCGCACCGCGCCGACCACGTCCTGCGGGGCGGGCAGAACGCTGATGTCGAGCAAGCCATCGTCTGCCAGTGCCTCCGGACACAGTTCATGGCCGCCCCCGGCCTGACGACCGTTGCCGATGCCCAACGCCAGCAGGTCGCCCTGCCAGTGAAAATCCGGGCCTTGCAGTTCCACCGAGGCCGCCTGCAATTCGCTGAAGCGGCTCAGGCCGGTGAACAGGTACGCGGCGCCGCCGAGCACTTTCTTCAGGTCTTCGGAGGTGTTGGCGGTGACTTGGCTGCCGAAGCCGCCGGTGGCCATGTTGAGGAACCACTGGTCGCCGACCTTGCCCAGGTCCACGGCATGCGCCGGTTGGTCGAGCAGGGCCAGGGCCTGGGCCGGTTCCAGCGGCACGCCGGCAGCCTTGGCAAAGTCGTTGGCCGTGCCCAGAGGCAGCAACACCAGCGTGGCATCAGTGCCAGCCTTGCCCATGGCCTCGGCGATGTCGCGCAAGGTGCCGTCGCCGCCGCCTGCGATCAGCGTGCCGTAGCCGGCTTGCAGCGCCTCCTCCACCAACCGTGCGGCGTCGCCGCCTTCCCAGGTCAGGCGCACGTCGAGTGTCCAGCCGCGCTCACGGCACTGGCCAACGGCGGTACGAACGTCTTCGTTCATGGCTTGCTTGCCATGCAAAACCAGCATTGCCTTGCGCTGCTGCTGCATTGCGCTTCTCCGAGAGTGGGGTGCCTGCAATCGACACTTGGGAATGGGCGAATGCTGCATGGGCGGGCGCTGGCCTTGCAAAATAATCGGGCCAACGCTTTGTCAACGCTCAGCCAAGCGCATGACGCGCAGGCGCTGGCCGCGCTTGGGGCTCGCAGGCGCGGCCAGCGCGCTGAGCAGCGGCAACCGGCGACGCCCTGAGCCTGGTCTCAGCCCAGCAACTCGCTGAACGGAATGAACGGCACTCGATCGCCCACCTGCGGCGTCGTGCCTTCACGCACCTCCACCACGCCATCGGCCCACGCCGCGCTGCGCAGCACGCCGGAACTCTGGTTCTTGTAGATGTGCACCGCACCGTTTTCGATGCGCGCACGCAGGTATTCGCGGCGCCCGCCGGCCTTGGGCCAGTTGAAGGCGGCCGGCACCTCGAAACGCAGGGGCGCCACCTGCATGACGCCCAGGCGGCGCAGCAGATAAGGCCGGGCCAACAGGCCAAAGGTCACCAGGGTGGAGGCCGGATTACCCGGCAAGCCGATCACCGGCACGCCGCGAAAATGCCCGAAGGTCAGCGGCTTGCCGGGCTTGATCGCCAGTTTCCACAACGCCAGCTGCCCTGCTTCGCGCAGCGCGATGCCAAGGTAGTCCGCCTCGCCCACCGACACGCCGCCGGTGGACAGAATCAGGTCGACATCCCCCAGCCCGCCCAGGCACTGCCGAGTCAGCGCCAGATCGTCGGCCAGAATGCCCGCGTCGAGCACTTCGCAGCCCAGGCGCTGCAGCCAGCTGACCAGCAAACGGCGGTTGCTGTTGTAGATCTGCCCAGGGCCCAGCGGCTGGCCGGGCTCGACCAGCTCATCGCCGGTCGACAGCACCGCCACGCGCGCGCGGCGCACCACGTCGAGGTGGCCATAGCCCAAAGTCGCTGCCAAACCCAGTTCGATCGGGCCCAGACGCGTGCCTGCCGCCATGACCTGCTCGCCCACACGGGTTTCCTGGCCTTGCGGGCGGATGTTCTGCTGCACCCGTAGCGGTTCGAGAAAGCGCACCGTGCCGTCGCCCAGCACCTCGACGTTTTCCTGCATTTCCACGCAGTCGGCACCTTCTGGCACCGGCGCCCCGGTGAAGATACGCGCGCAGGTGCCTGGGGCAAGAGGATCAGGGGCATGACCGGCGAAAATCCGCTGGCTGACCGTCATGGGCTGGCCTTGCCAGTCCGCCAGCTTCAAGGCATAGCCGTCCATGGCGCTGTTTGGCCACGGTGGCAGGTCGACGCTCGCGACCAGGCCTTCGGCGAGCACGCGGCCGTCCGCCTCGGCCAGCGACACGCGTTCGATCTCGCGAATCGGCGCGGCCTCGGCCAGGGCCAGCAATTCGGCCAGGGCCTCTTCCACCGGCATCAAGGGCCGGCTCGGCGGAGCCTCAGCCACGGCTTTCACACGGCGCGGCCTGCTTGAGGTGCGGCACGAAATTGCACGGTCGATGACGGGCGTCGAGCTGCTCGGCGAGGATGCCGTCCCACCCCGTGCGCACCGCGTTGGTCGAGCCCGGCAGGCAGCAGACCAGCGTGCCGTTGGCCAGCCCGGCCAAGGCGCGCGATTGCACGGTGGAAGTGCCGATGTCGGGTACGGAGATCTGCCGGAACAGCTCGCCGAAACCATCGACTTGTTTGTCCAGCAGGCAGGCGACTGCTTCTGGGGTACTGTCGCGACCGGTGAAACCGGTGCCGCCGGTGATCAACACCACTTGCACCACATCCTCGGCGATCCAGGCGGCGACCTGGGCGCGAATCTTGTAGAGATCGTCCTTGAGCAGCACGCGGGCCGCCAGGCGGTGCCCGGCCTCGCTCAGGCGATCGACGAAGGTCTGGCCGGAGGTGTCGGTGTCCAGGGTACGGGTATCGCTGACCGTGAGCACGGCGATGTTCAGCGCTACGAACGGGGTATCTGCCTTGGCTTTCATGGGGGTCCGTCACGTGAGGAAACGTTGCCCGCCGTTATAGCACAGCAGCACCCGTACAAAGGGGCTGGTAGTCAAGCGCCAGGTGTGCTGGACTGTGCAAGGAACTTGTAACGACGCTTTGCGTCATAGGCACATCTAGCACCCTCGATGGAGAAACACGATGATCAAGCGGACCCTTCCCGCCTTCCTGCTGGCCCTGGGTATGGGCGCACTCGCCGGCTGCGCCTCGCCGAGCGTGATTACCTTGAATGACGGTCGCGAAATTCAGTCGGTCGACACCCCGAAGTTCGATGAAGACTCCGGCTTCTACGAATTCGAGCAGCTCGACGGCAAGCGTACCCGCCTGAACAAAGACCAGATCCGCACCGTCAAGGAGCTGTGATGGTGTCGTCTTTTTGCCAAACTCTATTTGCAACAAGGGGTTGCGAGCAAAAAGGCGATGCAGTAGCATTTTGCCCATCGGAGTGTAGCGCAGCCAGGTAGCGCGTCTCGTTCGGGACGAGAAGGCCGCAGGTTCGAATCCTGTCTCTCCGACCACATCCGAAAACCCGCTCAGTGCGGGTTTTTTGTTGGCTGGGAAAGGGTGGGGGCACTGACCAGCAGAATCAGCCCTCGCAGAGGTGGCAACTGCCTGGACTGGAATTCGGCCTGACGAGCGTCGACCCATGCACGGTCAGCCTGCACGGTGCGACAGGTTATGCGCCTACAGCGCAGGGGTTGGCCGCTCGACGCGGTAGGTGGCATGGACCATGCCGTCCTGCGTGGCGTGGCTTGCCAACAAGGTCAAGCGGATGTCGTGCTCCAAAGCACCGAACAGCGGCAGTCCGGACCCGATGAGCACAGGGGCGTGGCTGGTGGTCAGCTCGTCGATCAAGCCGTTGCGCAGAAACAGTCCAATGACCTGCCCACCATCGACATAGACCTGCCGTGCGCCACCTTGAACGAGCGCACTGCAGGCCCGCTCCAGCGTGCGCACCACAACAACTCGCTCGTCATCATCGGGCAAGGTTGTGGACAGTACGATGACCTGCTTATCCGCGTATGGCCATTCAGGGAAGCTCGCAACCTTCTCATAGGTTCCCCGCCCCATGACGAGGTGGTCAATGGCGGGGAAAAAGGTGGCCCATGACTGCGCATGCCTGCTGCTCTCAACGAGTTGGTGAGGGTGCCGAGGCGGGTTGGTCAGCCAGTCGATATCCCCATCAGAACGGGCGATGAAACCATCGAGACTGACGCCGATGAGGACACGGCCGGTCCAGGTTTTGGGGTGATTCATGTCCACATCTCCAAGAGCTTGTCGAGGTTGCCGGTCACAGGGCCATGACCGCAGTCAGCGGCACGGCGTAGGGCGGCGCCATTGAGCGCGTCGAAAAGGATGGCTGCACACGTGCCTGGATCATTGACGCCCGGCAGATCGGCCGCCTCCAGCAGCGAAGCGAGGTAGGCCTGCTCACGCGACCACCCTGCTGCCAGGAGGGTGCGCAGGTCGTTATCGATAAGGTCGTCGATGAGCTGACCTAGCCCCTGCGCCCCACACTGATCCGACGTAAAGCGACCGTGGACCCACTCGCGCAGTTCATCCAAAGGCGGGAGCTCGCCACGTGGAGCGTGCGGTATAGCGGCGCTCCAGCACCGGCTCAACGCAATCAGCAGCCCTTTGCGCGTGCCGAACCGCTTGATCAGTCCCGCAGGGCTCAGGCCTGCTGCGGGAGCAATTTCGGCCAGGGTCCAAGGACCGATGGCATCACGAGCAGCCAGGGCCGCCGCAATGCGGTGCAAGACGACTTCTTGAGTATCGCGATGGGGTCTGGCCATGCGCATTAGTAAATCATCATTTACTAATGGTGTCACGCTGCCTACCTGATCGACGCCTTGGTCAGTCGTGCAAGCCCGATGTGATCATGACGCTCCCCGCTGCTGCCGGATCATCCCGGGTCGCAACCTCATCGCCCCTCAACGTTGAACTGCAACGCCGCCAGCCGCGCATACAGCGGGTTGCTCTCGATCAGTTGCCGGTGAGTGCCCACGGCCACCAGGCGCCCTTCGTCCATTACGGCGATCCGATCAGCATGCTGCACGGTGGCCAGGCGATGGGCGATCACCACGGTGGTGCGCCCGGCCATCAAGCGTGGCAAGGCCTGTTGAATGAGGTGTTCGCTTTGCGCATCCAGCGCGCTGGTGGCCTCGTCCAGGAGCAGGATTGGCGCATCGACCAGCAACGCGCGAGCAATCGCCAGGCGCTGGCGCTGCCCGCCCGACAAGCCCAGCCCGCCCTCGCCCAGCAGCGTCTGATAGCCCTCGGGCAGGCGTGCAATGAAGTCATGGGCATGGGCGCTGCGGGCGGCCGATTCGACCTCGGCATCCGTCGCTGCTGGCCGGCCGTAACGCAGGTTGGCTTCTACCGTGCCGCGAAACAGCGCAGGGTTCTGCGCCACCAGGGCGAACTGGCTGCGCAGTACATCGGGGTCAAGGGTGTCGAGGGCTTGGCCGTCGATCAGAATGCGGCCTTGCTGCGGGTCGTAGAAGCGCAGCAGCAGGTCGAACAAGGTCGATTTGCCTGCACCGGACGGGCCGACCAACGCCAGGGTCTGGCCGGGCGCGATGCGCAGGTCGAGGCCATCGATCGCCGGTTGGTCGGGGCGTGAGGGGTAGGCGAACCGCACCCCCTGCAGTTCGATCAGCCCTGTCGCCCGAGGCAGCTCGGCCGGCAGCGGGGGCGCAACGATGGCCGGCTGTGCGGCCAGTAGCTCGGCAATCCGCTGGGCCGCACCGGCCGCCCGCTGCAGTTCACCGAGCACTTCGCTGATGGTGCCCACCGCACCGCCGACGATCAGGCTGTAGAACACGAATGCCGCCAGTTCACCGGCAGAAATGCGTCCAGCGATCACGTCCATGCCGCCGACCCAGAGCATCACCCCCACCGCGCCCAGCACCAGCACGATCACCAAGGTGATCAGCCAGGCGCGCTGGGCGATGCGCCGGCGGGCGACATCGAATGCGGCCTCCACCGTGCCGGCGAACGCTTCGCGGTCGCGGCCCTGATGGTTGTAGGCCTGCACGGTCTTGATCTGGCCCAGCACTTCGGACACGTAGCTGCCCACATCGGCGATGCGGTCCTGGCTTTGCCGCGACAGGCTGCGCGCGCGTCGGCCCAGCAACAGGATCGGCGCCAGCACCAGCGGCAAGGCGATCACCACGATGCTGGTGAGTTTTGCATTGGTGACGAACAGCAACACCACACCGCCCATCACCATCAGCAGGTTGCGCAGGAACATCGACAGCGATGAGCCGATTACCGCCTGCAGCAAGGTGGTATCGGCGGTCAGTCGCGACTGGATTTCCGAGCTGCGGTTGTCTTCGAAAAAGCCTGGATGCAGGGTCAGCAAATGGTCGAACACCGCACGCCGCAAGTCGGCCACGCAGCGCTCGCCGATCCACGAGACCAGGTAGAAGCGGCTGAAGGTGCCCGCCGCCAAGGCCAGGACCAGCAGCAGAAACAGGCCCAGGGTCTGATTGAGCTGGTGCGCGGAGCGGGTCATTAAGCCGTGGTCGACCAACAAACGAATACCCTGCCCCATCGACAAGGTGACCAGCGCGGTCAGCACCAGTGCCAGCAACGCCAGCACGCCTTGGCGCCGGTACGGATGGAGGAACTGCCAGGCAAGGCTCAAGGCGTGGCGCTGGGAAACGGTGATGGGCGGCAACATGGAGAATTCCGGAGGGTGCATAAAGAGCAGCAGCCTACCACTGGCGTGCCTGGGAAAGAGCGCTTGGCGGTGCGGCTGCGCTGGATCGAGTCGATCCAACGGCGAACAGGACCCAACGGTGGGTATGCCCATTCGTTCTAAAAGGGTACTGGCATCTGGCCCTATTTTCTGGTGGACTGATCATCCGTCACCTGTAGACCAGGCGTCACAGGTCGGTCACTCCCTTCCACTACCGTTGAGCCCGCACCCCAAGAGGAGACAGGACATGAGCCTACAGCACACCCACCAGCAGCCTAAAACCCATACCCAGGTTCTCCAGCAGCCCTGCGGTTCGATCATTGATGCCCAAGGCCGTGAAGTCCCGATCACCGAAGAGATGATTCGCGACGCTTGCGACGAGTTCGAAAAGAGCCGAGCGGCCCAGGCCCGCCGCGATTGATCCATACCGGTTCACAGATCCGGCCGAGTGCCTGGGGCTGTTACCTCAAACGATCAGAGGCTGCTGCGCAGCCCATTGCGGCCCTACCTGAACCGCGTTTATGTCCAAAACGCGGCTCAGCGAGAAGACCGCATCAACCTGCCCGACCGCGTCCCTTTAGGGGCGGCCGGTCCGACGCTCCGGATTGCCGCGATGAGCGATAAAGCCGCCCCAACCCTGGGCCGGCTTCGCCGCCCATCGCGAGCAAGCTCGCTCCTACACTGAGCGTCATAGGGTCCTGTAAAGGCGGCCGGTCGGCGCTCCGGATTGCTGCGATGAGCAGTAAAGCCGCCCAATCCAGCCTGCCTGACCCGGCTCAGTCAGCCTGAGTGCTCAGTAAACCGCACCCCAGCCCGGTGCCGGTTTTGACTGCCGGCCCACCCGATCCTCAGACCAGCACTGCGCCCAACGCACTGACCATCTGCGCCAACTGCGGCGCCTCACCACGAACTCGCACTCGCAACCCTTCGATTTCACGCCGCGCCGGATACTGCTTGCGCAAAACATCGAACGCCGCGCGTTGCTGCTGCGGGTCATCACTCAGGCTGCGACGAAAATCGGCATCGTCTCGGCGCGGGTCATACACTGCCCGGCACAGCGTGGCCAGGGCCCAGGCCGGCTCGCAGCTGGCGTCCAGTTCGATCTGCGCCAACGGCGCCGCGGGCAGCAGGTCGGCCAGTTGCACGCGGGGCGCAGAGCCGTGCCACTGGCACAGCGCCTGATAGATCTGCGCGGTGCCACGCTGGCGGCCATCGAGGCTGTAGCCGGCGATATGGGGCGTGGCCAGGGTGCAGACATCCGCCAGGTCGACATCCACGCTCGGCTCGCCTTCCCAGACATCGAGCACCGCATGCAGGTCGTCGCGCTCCAGCAAGCAGGCTTTCAGCGCCTGGTTGTCCAGCACCGGCCCACGGCTGGCGTTGATCAGCCAGGTGCCTGGACGCAGGCGCTGAAGTTCGCCAGCGCCGAACAGGTGGTAGGTGGGGTGGTCGCCGTCGCGCGTCAGCGGCGTGTGCACGCTGATCACATCGCACTGCTCCAGCAACGTGTCGAGGCTGACGAAATCGCCGCCCTCCTGCGCCTCACGCAGCGGGTCACACACCAGCACTTTCCAGCCCAGGCCATGCAGCACACGAACCAGACGCCCACCCACCTCGCCCGCGCCGACCACGCCATACACCCGCTCAGGCAGGTGCACGCCGTCGAGTTCGGCCAGGGTCAGCACGCTGCCCAGCACGTAGTCGACCACACCCCGGGCATTGCAGCCTGGCGCGCTGCGCCAGCGAATGCCGGCTTCATCGAGGTAGCCGAGTTGCAGGTGGTCGGTGCCGATGGTGCAGGTGCCGACAAACCGCACTCGGCTGCCTTCGAGCAGTTGCCGGTTGACCGGCGTCACCGACCGCACCAGCAGCACATCGGCGTCCTTCACGCAGGCAGCGTCGATGGCCCGGCCTGGATAGCGGCGGATCTCGCCGAACCCGGCGAAAAACGCATCGAGCAGGGGAATGTTTTCGTCGGCAACTATCAGCATGGCGCTCTCCTTATCAGGGAGCGCAGTGTAGGCGCTCTGGGGTAGCGCTTCCAGCAGGGTTGGGCGGTAATGCCGGTCACTGAAAGGTCAACGCGTCACGCAGGCGCTGTACGAACAACCCAGCGCTGTGCAGTTCATCGCGCCGGACCGACCCCCAAGCGCTTCACTGCACAGCGCCAGGACTCAGTCGGCCTTCTTGCGAATCCAATAGAGGTAGGTGCCGGTCTCTTCCTGCTGATCGACCAGCTCATGGCCGAGGAAGACGCAGAACTTGGGAATGTCGCGGCGGGTCGAGGGGTCGGTGGCGATGACCTTGAGCAGGCCACCGGCCGCCAGGGCGCGCACGTGCTGGTGCAGCATCATCACCGGTTCGGGGCAGTTCAGGCCGGTGGCGTCGAGCACCGCGTCGGGGGTGAAATCGGTCATACAGGGCTCCTGGGAAAAATGCGGGTTGGGCCGCTCAGCGCGGCGCAAGGTCCAGCCGGCGCAGGTGGCAGGTCACCTCTTCGCGGTCGTGATAGAGCTGCTTGCAGGCAATCGAGACCCGCACCTTGCGCGCCTTGAAGGTGGCCTCCATGCGATCGAGCAGCCGCCGAACCTCGGGGTAGCGCTGCTTCATCGGCAGTTTGAGGTTGACCACAGCCTCGCGGCACAGCCCCTCGCCCAGCCAGGTTTCGATCAGCGCCGTGCTACGCGCGGGCTTCTCGACGATGTCGCAGACCATCCAGTCGACTCGCTGCTTGGGCTTCCAGGTAAAACCATCGGCCATCAGGTGCTGCACCAGCCCCGTGTCCATCAGACTCTCGGCCATCGGACCGTTATCGATGGCGGTGACCAGCATGCCGCGCTTGACCAGCTGGTAGGTCCAGCCGCCCGGCGAGGCGCCCAGGTCGACGCCCGTCATATCGTCGCCCAGACGCGTCGGCCATTGCTCGCGAGGGATGAACTGGATCCACGCCTCTTCGAGCTTGAGGGTCGAACGGCTCGGCGCCTCGCGGGGGAATTTCAAACGTGGAATACCCATGGGCCACAGCGCCGAGTCGTCCTGGGCAGCATTGCCGACGAAGACCTGGCGGCCACTGATGAAGGTCAGCAGCAGGCGCGGACGGCTGGCGTCTTCGACCAGCCGCCCGGCTTTTTCCAGCGCTTTGCGCAACGGGCCTTCAAAGCGCTTGCAGAAGGTGGAGAGCTCTTTGCCATCGTTGGTATCGAGCACTTCCAGCCACAGGCTGCCAAACACCGGCAACCCGCGCAGGTGTTCGAGCAGTACGCTGATGCGGTCGGTTTCCGGCAAGTCGAGGAACTGCCCGCGCGCCCACTGGCGCGGGAAGATCAACTGATCGAAACGCAATTGGGCCATCAATTGCTCGCTGCCACCAACGTCGGTACAGACGAACTCGGCGCAAGCACTCTGCGGCTTGGCCTTGGCGTAACCGGGCACGCCCAGGCGCGCGGCGTGCTCGCTGATTTCAGCGCAGACCTCACCCTCGAAGCCGGGCCGGCAATGCATGAACAGGGTACTCATTGGTTACTCCACGACAGCGGCGCAGCATGCGCCAGCCTTGTTCCGGCGCAAGGTGGGCGCCGGCAAGGCGGCGAATGATAAAGGAAGATCGAACCGGCGACACGCTCTGCCGGTCCACACTACAGCAGGCCGGGCCACCCCCGGCCCAACGTCAGGCTCTGTACGAAAGGTATCGGCACTGCATGGAGGCCTAAGCCCGGCCATGCAGCACAGGCAAACGTCAGGGGTGGTCGGCCGCACCGGCGTGGGTCCGACGCCCGCCTTACGGTCGCCCGCTCGACCCCTGATACCTTTCGTACAGAGCCTGTAGCCAGGCCCGTACCGTGCGGGCCGTCATACCGAGGTGACACTGGCAACGCTCACGCGATTGCCGGGCACCGGCGCAGAAGGAGTTGGCAATGCCCTCGCTCGATAGCCTGAAGACCCTCAAGACCCTCGACGTGGCAGGTCGGGTCTACCACTACCACAGCCTCCCCGAAGCGGCCCGTACCCTGGGCGACCTGCAAAAACTGCCGATGTCGCTCAAGGTGCTGCTGGAAAACCTGCTGCGCTGGGAAGACGGCGAGACCGTCACCCGTGACGACGTCGCAGCCCTCGCCCAGTGGCTGGAGGCGCGCCGTTCCGACCGCGAAATTCAGTACCGCCCAGCCCGCGTGCTGATGCAGGACTTCACCGGGGTGCCGGCAGTGGTCGACCTGGCTGCCATGCGCGCCGCCGTGGCCAAGGCCGGCGGCGACCCGCAGCGCATCAACCCGCTGTCGCCGGTCGACCTGGTGATCGACCACTCGGTGATGGTCGACCATTACGCCAGCCCCCACGCGTTCGAAGAGAACGTCGACATCGAAATGGAACGCAACGGCGAGCGCTACGCCTTCCTGCGCTGGGGCCAGGACGCCTTCCACAACTTCAGCGTGGTCCCACCCGGCACCGGCATCTGCCACCAGGTCAACCTGGAGTACCTGGGCCGCACGGTGTGGACGCGCGAAGAAGACGGGCGCACCTACGCCTTCCCCGACACCCTGGTCGGCACTGACTCGCACACCACCATGATCAACGGCCTGGGCGTACTCGGCTGGGGCGTGGGCGGCATCGAAGCCGAGGCGGCCATGCTTGGCCAGCCGGTGTCGATGCTGATTCCCGAGGTGATCGGCTTCAAGCTCACCGGCAAGCTGCGCGAAGGCATCACCGCCACCGACCTGGTACTGACCGTCACCCAGATGCTGCGCAAGAAAGGCGTAGTGGGCAAGTTCGTCGAGTTCTACGGGGACGGCCTGGCCGAGCTGCCGCTGGCCGACCGCGCCACCCTGGCCAACATGGCCCCTGAGTATGGCGCCACCTGCGGCTTCTTCCCGGTCGACGAGGTGACCCTCGATTACCTGCGCCTGTCCGGCCGGCCGGCCGAGACCGTCGAGCTGGTCGAGCAGTACTGCAAAGCCCAGGGGCTATGGCGCGAGCCGGGTCAGGAGCCGGTGTTCAGCGACAGCCTGGGCCTGGACATGCATGAGGTCGGCGCCAGCCTCGCCGGCCCCAAGCGCCCGCAAGACCGCGTGTCGCTGGAGGACGTCAGCAAGACCTTCGACGGCTTCATGGACCTGCAACCCAAAACGGCGGGCAAGGAAGTCGGCCGCCTGGAAAGCGAGGGCGGCGGTGGCGTGGCGGTGGGCAACGCGGATCAGGCCGGGACCTATGAAGACGACCCCCGCCACTCGCGCCCGCTGCGCGACGGCGCCGTGGTGATCGCCGCCATCACGTCCTGCACCAACACCTCCAACCCCAGCGTGATGATGGCCGCAGGGTTGGTCGCGAAGAAAGCCATCGAACACGGCCTGAGCCGCAAACCGTGGGTCAAGAGTTCGTTGGCGCCAGGCTCGAAAGTGGTCACCGACTATTTCGAGGCCGCCGGCCTGACGCCGTACCTGGACCAACTGGGCTTTGACCTGGTCGGCTACGGCTGCACCACCTGCATTGGCAACTCCGGCCCGCTCAACGAAGACATCGAAACGGCCATCAGCAACAACGACCTCACCGTCGCCTCGGTGCTCTCGGGCAACCGCAACTTCGAGGGCCGCGTGCATCCGCTGGTGAAAACCAACTGGCTGGCCTCCCCGCCCCTGGTGGTCGCCTACGCGTTGGCCGGCAGCGTGCGCGTGGACCTTTCGCGTGACGCGCTAGGCACCGGCAAGGACGGTCAGCCGGTGTACCTCAAGGACATCTGGCCCAGCCAGCAGGAAATTGCCGACGCGGTGGCCAAGGTCAGCACCGAGATGTTCCACAAGGAATACGCCGAAGTATTCAAGGGCGATGCCCAGTGGCAGGCCATCGAGGTGCCGCAAGCGGCCACCTACCAATGGGACGAGCACTCCACCTATATCCAGCACCCACCGTTCTTCGACGGCATCGGCGGCCCGCCCCCGAAAATCGAGGACGTGCGTGGCGCCAACATTCTCGCTCTGTTGGGCGACTCGGTCACCACCGACCACATCTCCCCGGCGGGCAACATCAAGGCCGATAGCCCCGCTGGCCGCTACCTGCGCGACAAGGGTGTGGAGCCGCGCGATTTCAACTCCTATGGTTCCCGCCGCGGCAATCATGAAGTGATGATGCGCGGCACCTTTGCCAACATTCGCATCCGCAATGAAATGCTTGGCGGTGAAGAAGGCGGCAACACGCTGCACATTCCCACAGGTGAAAAGCTCTCGATCTACGACGCGGCCATGCGCTACCAGAACGCCGGCACGCCGCTGGTGGTGATCGCCGGCCAGGAATACGGCACCGGCTCCAGCCGTGACTGGGCGGCCAAGGGCACCAACCTGCTGGGCGTCAAGGCCGTGCTGGCCGAGAGCTTCGAGCGCATCCACCGCTCCAACCTGGTGGGCATGGGCGTGCTGCCGTTGCAGTTCAAAGCGGGCGCCGATCGCAAGACCCTCGGCCTGACCGGCCGCGAGCAGATCGATGTGATCGGTTTGACCGACGCGACGATTCGCCCCGCCATGCCGCTGACCCTGCGCGTCACCCGCGAAGACGGGAGCACCGAAGAACTCGAGGTGCTGTGCCGGATCGACACGCTGAACGAGGTGGAGTACTTCAAAGCGGGAGGGATCCTGCACTACGTGTTGCGCCAGTTGATTGCTGGCTGAAGCGCCACACGGCAAGGGCCTGACCCCGAATGGTCAGCCCCTTGCCCTCCCCTCATGCCGCGCTATCCTCGTCGGCCTCCTGTCTACGCCTCATCCTGGAGGTCGGTGTGGGAACGGCAGCGCCGCGCCAGCGGCACCGGTCTGGCTCGCCTGACTCACCGCGCTCACCGCGCCGTGATCACCGACAACTTGCTGATGCCCGCCCGCTCGATAGACGCCATCGCCCGGGCCACTTCGCCATAATTCACACCGTTATCGGCCTGCAACTGCACACGAACGTCAGGATCTTCGGCCTTGGCTGTCTGCAACCGGGCCTGCAGTTGCTCGGGCTGGATCTCGTCCTTGTCGATGAACACCTTGCCCCGGTCATCGATGCTCACCACCAGCGGGTCTTTCTGCTCCACCGGCGCTACCGCTTCGGTCTTGGGCAGGTTGATGGGAATCGCGTTGGTCAGGAGCGGCGCGGTGACGATAAACACCACCAGCAACACCAGCATCACATCCACCAGGGGCGTCACGTTGATCTCGCTGAGTACCTCGTCGCTGTCTTGCGTGGAAAAGGCCATCTCAGGAGGCCTCCTTCACGGGGCGCCCGGCAGCGCTGCCGCCCGCTCTGAGAGGCACCGCCTGCAGTTGCACGCGGAACGCATGTTTCTGCGCCAGGCTGTAGAAGTCGTGGGCGAAGTCGTCAAGGTCGGCGACGGTCAGCTTCAGGCGCCGCAGGTAATAGTTGTAGACCAGCACCGCCGGCACCGCGACGGCAATGCCGACGCCGGTGGCGACCAGCGCTGCGCCGATGGGGCCTGCCACGGTTTCCAGGCTGGCCGAGCCCGCCGCGCTGATGCCCTTGAGCGCAGACATGATGCCCCACACCGTGCCGAACAGGCCGATGAAGGGCGAGGTGCTGCCAATACTGGCGAGGATCGCCAAGCCGCTTTCCAGTGAGCGGCGCTCGCGCACGATCTGCTGGCGCAAGGCGCGTTCCAGGCGGTCCTGATGGTTGATCGCCTGGCTGAGGTCAGCAGCGTGGGCGCTGTGCGGCACCTGGATCGCAGCATAGCCGGCCCGCGCCACGCGCGCGGCGGCGCCGGGCTGGTTCTGCGCCAGCGCGGCGGCCGAATCCAGGCTGGGCGCGGCCCAGAACTGCGCATGGAAGCGGCGGTCCTGGCGTTTCAGACGGGTGAACTGCAGGCCCTTGATCAACACCAGGGCCCAGGTGGCGACGGAAAACAGGATCAGCAGCCAGATGACGGCGTGCTCGGTGGACTCGAACGGGGAGGCGATGAGGTTCATGGTGAGGCTCTCCAGCAAGGCATTGTCAGGGTGAGCGATGCGCCTTTGGTGAGGTGGCCCGCCTGTAACACAGTCATTGAATCAATGAATCTTGAAGCTGATCGGCACACTGACCCAGCCGTCCTGGGCGACATCGCCCTGCTTGGCCGGAACGAAGCGCCAACGTTTCACTGCCGCCACGGCCGCATCGTCCAGCTGCGTGCGGCCGCTGCTGTTCTGCATCTGGATCTGACCGGGCGCGCCGCTGGCCAGTACCTGCACACGCAGCAACACCGTGCCCTCCCAGCCGCGGCGCATCGCCAGTGACGGGTAGTCCGGTGGCGGATTGTTCAGGTAACCCGCGCTGGCCGAAGGCGGCGTGACGGGCTTGGGCGCTGGCGGCGCAGGTGGTGCAGGTGGCGAAGGTGCCGCCACGGGTGCAGGCGCCGGTGGCGGCGCAGCGGTGACCGGCGCGGGCGCGGGCTTCACCGGCTTGGCAACCGGCTTGACCACGGGCTTGGGTTTGACCACCGGTTTGGGCGGTGCCTTCTTCGCCGCGAGTTCTTCCACAACGGGCGGCGGCTCGGCCACAGGCGGCACCACCGGCTCAGGCGGCGGTGGCGGTTGCTCCACCGGCGGCGCGGGCTGTGAGAACTCGATGGTTATCGGCGGCACCTCAGGCGGCACCACGGGCAGCTCGGGTGTCGGCTGCCGGTTGATCCAGACGATCACCGCACCGTGCAAGGCCAAGGCCAGCACGCCCAGCACCAGCGCTTCGCGCCGGCTCGACGCACGCCGCGGCGTCGCTTGCAACCTGGCCACCGCCAGGGGTTCGGACGGGCTGGGATCCGTGCCGAATGCGAGGTCAGGCGTCGGCGTGCGCGAAAACGCAAGGGCACCGGGGTTGCGCTGAACATTGCCCATGTCATGGCTCCTGTAGGTCACTGCAGTGAGGCGCTGCAACAACGGTGCAACGAAGGCCCTGCACACCGCGTCTGGCGCGACGCAGCGGCAAGGCTGTGGCGGTCGGGCGCAGGGTCATGTCTGCGCCAGTTGTGCGAGCTCGTCCGCGCTGAACGCCAGGTTGTCCAGCGCACGCAGGTTCTCGATCAATTGCTCGGGCCGGCTGACGCCCATCAGCACAGAGGTGATCTGCGCAGAGCGCAGGGTCCAGGCCAGCGCCAGTTGCGACAGCGTCTGCCCACGCTGCGCAGCCACCGCGCCGAAGGCGCGAACACGCGCGTGCAGGCTCTCGCTCAACGCCTGCTCCGGCAGATAGTGGCTGCCCTTGCCGATGCGCGAGTCTTGCGCGATTGCCTGCGCGTACTTGCCCGACAGCAAGCCCTGGGCCAGCGGTGAGAAACCGATCACACCGGTGCCCCGCTCATGCGCGCCTTGCAGCACCCCATTGGTCTCGATACTGCGGTCGAGCAGGTTGTACAGCGGCTGTTGCAGCACCAGTGGCACCTGGCGTTCGCTGAGCAGCGCGGCAATCTCATCGGCCTGGCGCGCCGGGTAGGAGGAAATCCCCACGTACAGTGCCTTGCCCTGACGCACGACGCTGGCCAGGGCATCCGCAGTTTCTGCCAGCGGCGTGTCAGGGTCGAAGCGGTGGGAATAGAACACGTCCACGTAATCCAGCCCTAGCCGAGTCAGGCTCTGGTCGAGGCTGGCGAGCAGGTACTTGCGCGAGCTGCCGCCCTGACCATAAGGGCCTGGCCACATGTCCCAACCGGCCTTGGTGGAAATGATCAACTCGTCGCGATGGGCGCTGAAGTCCTGGTGCAGCAACTGCCCCAGGTTGCGCTCGGCACTGCCGTAGGGCACGCCGTAGTTGTTGGCCAGATCCAGGTGGGTCACGCCATGGTCGAAGGCGGTGCGCAGAATGCTGCGCTGGCGGCTCAGCGCTGTGTCGTCGCCGAAGTTGTGCCACAGCCCCAGCGAAAGTGCGGGCAGCAGCAGGCCACTGCGGCCGGCGCGGCGGTAGTCGCGGCCCTCGTAGCGCTGCGGGTGGGCAACGTATGGGGTTAACGGCTGGCTCATTGGGCGGTATCCTTGGCGGTGCTCCAGCGGTAGTGCGTGGCCGGTGTCCAGGCATCGCTGAGCTGAGCCTGCTGCAAGGCACGCTCGAGAATGGCCGGCTCGACCCATCGATCGACATCGAAGGGCTTGCGAATCAGGCGCGCGTCTGCGGCCAACTGCACGTCCTTGCGCAGCACGCCCAGGTAATACGGGTCGAGCAACGGCGAGTAGACGAAGCTCAGGTCGCCCCCTTGCAGCGCCTGGGTCAACACCGCAGGCGGGTAGCCAGACTGCTGGGCACTCAGCTCGATCTGCGCCTGGCGGTTGGCTTCCTGAGCCAGCCAGTGCTGCGCCTCGAGCACCCCTTCGACCAACCGCTGCGCCGCCTGCGGGTGGGCGTCGATGAAGGCCTGGGTGACGATCAGCCCGCCCTGCCCTGCGCCGCGCCCGTCGAGTTGCTGGCTGCCGAGCGGGATCTGGATCAGGCCCTTGTGCTGCAGCGCGAACAAGCGTGCCGGTGCCCAGCTGGCGTCGATCTGCCGCGCCGCCAGGGCGCTGTTGACGGCGTTGAAGTCAAGGTTGATGACCTTGACGTCGCGTTCGCTCAGGCCCGCTTGGGTGAGCACATCGATCAGGGCCAGGTGGTCGGCGGTGCCGCGCAGAATCCCGACGCGCTTGCCCTTGAGGTCTTCGATGCGCTCGATGCCCGAGCCGGGCACCACGCCGAGGTAGCCATTGCTGGCACGGCCGGTGGCCATCAGCAAGCGCGTCTGCAACCCCCCGGCACGGCCGATGATCGAGGCCAGATCACCGAGAAACGCCGCATCGAGCTGATCGTTGGACATGGCTTCGTTGATCAGCGGCCCGGCACCTTTGAAGAAATGCCATTGCACCGTTACGCCATCAGCGGCCAATGCGTCCTCGAGCACGTGCCGGGTGTGCAGCACATCGACCAGCGGCCCGCCGCTGGCCTGGGCCCCGGCGCTCACATCCGGGCTGGCGATGCGCAAGGTCACGCCCTGCGCCTGGGCCAACGACATCAGTGCGATCAACGGCAGCACCAGCCAGTGTCTGCCTGCCTTCATACCGGCCGCCCCTCTTCCAGCACCGCCGCACGGCGCACTTGGCGACGCGCGGGAAAATAGTCGGCCACGGCCAGATGCTGCGTGCTGCGGTTGTCCCAGATGGCCACGGTGTTCTTCTTCCAGGCCCAGCGCATCTGGAATTCGGGAATCTGCAAATGCTGCAGCAGCAGCGTCAACAGCTGTTCGGATTCCACCCAGGAGAGGTCGGCGATCTGCGAGGTGAACGCGCGGTTGACGTAGATCGACTTGTTGCCCGACACCGGGTGGGTGCGGATCACCGGGTGCAGGATCGGCGGCGGCAACACACGGTTCAGGTGCCTGAGGGCCTCGCTGTAGGGCTGCGCGTTCGGGCTGCGGGCGTGGCGGATGTCGTGCACTGCGCTCAAGCCGTCGAACAGCGTTTTCAGCGGCGCCGACAGCGCGCCGTAGGCCGCTTCGGTATCGACCCACAGCGTATCGCCGCCCAACTCGGGGATTTCCTGGGCGTACAGAATGCCCAGCTTCGACGGTCGATCGGCAAAGGTCACGTCCGCGTGCCAAGTGTCGTTGGCGCCCTTTTTCGTCTCGTCGTAGGCGAACACCACCAGTTCGCGCACGGCCGGGTCGGCTTCGTACACCGGGTGCACATGCAGCTCGCCGAAGCGCTCGGCAAAGGCTTTCTGCTGTTCGGCGCTCCAGTGCTGGTCCTCGAAGAACAGCACCTTGTGGGTCACCAGCGCGGCTTCGATCTGCGCCAGGGTGGCGTCGCTGACATCGGCCAGGTCAATGTCCGAGATGCGTGCGCCCAGCAGTGGATGCACGCGTTGCAGGTTCAGGCTCATGGTTTTTCCTCCAGCAGTGAAAGGGTCAGAAGTCTTTGCGCACTTGCAGGCCGAAATAACGCTCGTCGTCGCGCGGCACCACGCGGGTGGTACTGGCCCCGGACGACAGCACTGGTGAATAGGACTTGTCGGCCAGGTTCTTGCCGATCACGGCCACGCGCCAACCGGCGTCATAGTCGGCCAGCGCCACGGTCGCGCCCCACAGGCCGAACGCGCCCTGCTGGGTGTTGGGGTTCTGGTCGAGGCTGTATTGCACCTCGCCCTGCCAGCTGTAATCGGTGCCCAGCTCGAGGTCCCAGCCGTTGTCCAGCGCGATGGTGTAGTCAGCGCGCAGGTAGCTTTTCCAGTCCGGGGTGAAGGGCAACGGCTTGCCGTTGATGTTGCAGCTGCTGGCCGCGCCCGCCGGGCAGCCGAAGTCATCGATGCGGGCGCGGGTGTAGGCCAGCGCACCGGAGAGTTTCAATTGCTCGGTGGCCTGCAGCGCGTAGTCGAGCTCCACCCCTTCGCTGGTGACGGTGCCGGCGTTGATCAGGCGGGTCACTACGGAGGTGCCGACCACATCGAAGAAGTTGGCCTGGTAGTTGTCGTAGGTGGAATGGAATACCGCGAGGTTTGCCGTCAGGCGGTTGTTCCAGAGACTGCTTTTGAGCCCCAGTTCATAGGTGTCGGAGGTTTCCGGGTCGAGCGGGTCCAGATCCAGCGCCTGCATGTTGAAGTAGACGTTGTAGGCCGGGCCCTTGTAGCCGCGCGAGTAGGTGGCGTAGGTGGTGAGCTGGTCGTTGATGTCGTACTGCAGGCCAATGCGCCCTGACCCGCCGTTGTCACGGTGCGAGCCGCTGCTGGCGAACGACGGGCGGACCGAGTTGACCGCAAGCGCCGAGGTGGACACGCGGCGGTGGTCGTACTCGATCTCATCCAGGGTCCAGCGCAGGCCGAAGATGGCGCGCAGGTCGTCACGGAAATTCAGGGTCGTCTCGCCAAACACCGCGTAGCTGTCGTTGGTCGCGCTGTAGTCGGCGCGGCCGCTGTCGCGCACCGAACCGTTCACCGACAGGCGCCGGTAGGTTTCTTCGGATTTGCCATGGAACAGGTAGGTGCCGAGCACGTACTCGGCGAACTGGCCCTTGGGCGAGGTCAGGCGAAACTCCTGGCTGAACTGGTCGTAGTCGACATCGCCCTTGTCGTGCACGGCACTGACGGGGAGCGCTGCGGTGAAGTCGTTGTCTTGGTATTGAGTGTTGTCCCAGCCGCGCCAGGCGCTGATCGAGGTCAGGGTGAAGTCGGCCAGCGACCAGTCGGCCTGCAGCGACAGGCCGCGGTTGGTGTCTTGCACGTGGGTTCTGTAGTCACTGCTGATCTTGCGGTTGTCAGACCCTGGAACGACTGGCGCGATGGCGCCTGCGATGGCGGCACTGGGCGTGACCAGTACCGAAGGCGTGTCGTTTTCGCCGTCGCTGTAGTCGCCGATCAGGGTGAATTTCAGGTCTTCCTGAGGCTGGAACTGCAACTTGCCGCGCACGCCTTTGCGCTCGTAGCCGTTGGTATCGTGGCCGTTGACCACGTTCTTGACGTTGCCCTCATACTCGCCGAACGAGGTCGTCAGCGAGCCCTTGAGGGTCTCGTTGAGGCGCCCGCCGAGGCCCAGGCGCACGCGGTTTTCGTTGCCTGCGCCGAAGTGTGAATAGTCGACAAAACCGTGGGTGGCGTCTTCAGGCTCACGGGTGATCACGTTGAGCACCCCGGCCGAGGCGTTCTTGCCAAACAAGGTGCCCTGGGGGCCGCGCAGCACTTCGATGCGGTCGACATCCAGCAGGTCCAGCGTCGACTGGCCCGGGCGGGCGTACACCACGCCGTCGATCACCGTCGCCACACTGGGCTCCACCCCTGGCGAGGTGGAGATGGTGCCGATGCCGCGCACGAACAGCGAGCTGTCCTTGTTGGAAGCGCTGCTGCGGTAATTGAGCGTCGGCACTTGCTGCACGATGGCAGCCACGTTGTTACGGTTTTCGCGTTCGAGCTGCTCGCCATCGACCACGGTGACCGCCACCGGCACCTGCTGCAGCGATTCCTCGCGTCGGGTGGCGGTCACGGTCACCGCCTTGAGCGTCGGCGTGGCCTGGGCTGTAGTGTCTGCTGGCGGCTCGGCGCTCTGGGCATAAGCGCCGGGCAGGTACAACAGCCCCAGGAGCGCCCCCCGGTGCAGGGTGCTGGTGATTGGCTTCATGGTTCGGATCCCCTGATTCTCTAATGGCAGCCGCTGAAGCACTCGCCGACGCTCCAGGCGTACGGTCGGTGTTGGGGCTTCCCGGGATCGGGTCAGGTCTTCAACGGGCAGGTCGCAAGTGCGATGACGGTCTTGGCCGTCGAGTCGATGTTTTAACAGCGGGTGTTGCGGGCTGTACAAGGCGAAAAATGCATGGCGGCCATGCGCATCAGGTCTGCTGCCTGAGCTTGCGTGCCATTGCCGAAGAGGCAGCCACGGCGCGCGGGGCCTGTTCACACGCAGCGCAAGGCGATCATCGCGGGGTCGCACATAGCCGAAATGACCGACCGCATGTGAAGCGCCATATGGTTATAAATAATCGGTATTTAAAATCGAAAAGTTATCAGAGTACCGTTCATCGACCCGTTCAGCGCGCGGGTGTAGCTCGCAATGTCTGCGCTGTGAAACGTCTTTCCCGCATCAGCGCCATTCCCCGCGAGACTCGCCATGGACCTGCACCAACTCAGACACTTTCTGGCGCTCGCCGAGCACGGCAACTTCACCCGCGCCGCCCAGGCGAGCTTCATCACCCAATCGGCCTTCAGCCGCAGCATCCAGAGCCTGGAGCACAACCTCGGTTGCCAGTTGGTGGAGCGTGGCGTAGGCGGGCGCGGCTTTACTCTGACAGCTCAGGGCCAAGCACTGCGTGGACGTGCCCGCGACATCATCGAGGCGATGAAAGTGCTGCGGCACGACATCCTCACTGGCGACCACGCGCCCGCCCCGCTCCTGAGCCTGGGCTGCGGCCCGGCACCCGCAGCGCGGCTGGTGCCTGCAGCACTCGCCGAGTTCATCGACCGCCACCGCGACACGCGCATCGATCTGCGGGTCGACGCGCCGGACATCCTCAAGGGCTACCTGGACGCCGGCGAGATCGAATTCCTGATCGCCGACCTGCGCCACATCCGCGCCGACCAGGGCTACATCACCCAGGCCCTGCGCCCTCGTCGCTTTCAGCTGTTCTGCCGCCGGCATCACCCGCTGCACACGGGCCAGGACCGCTCATTCAACGCATTGGCCGACTACCCGCTGGCCTGCTCGTCGCTGCCCACCGAGCTGCAGGCACTGCTGGCCGAGCGCGCAGGCCGTCAGGCACTGCCGATCAACCTGCAGTGCAAGCACACCGATGTGCTGGTGCAGATGGTGACCGGCTCCGACCTGATCGGCATTGCCACCGAAGATGTGGTGTCGCAGTGGGTGGCGCAAGGCACTGTCGAGCGCCTGAGCTTCGTCGATGCGCCGCAGGGGCTGCTGATCGGCGGCACGTGTTTTGGGGTGGTGTATCGGGTTGACCAGCGCTTGTCGGTGCGCGCTGTGGAGGCCATCGAAACCATCGCCCGGGTGGATGCCAGCTATGTGGCGACGGATCTGGGGATGACGCAGCGGTTTGCACTGGCGATTTGAGGCAGTTGGGGTATGCGCGCGCTGGCCGCGTGTGCCTCTGGGTCAGCCATGCCTCACACCGCGTTCAGCATCGGCGCACTGGATCAAGCATGTCTGTCATCCCCTGCCTACACCGCATGTCCGTTGACGAGGCAAGGTTGCTGATCGCGGTCTTTGCAGTGAAAAAAAAGCCCCGGCATCACTGCCGGGGCTTGCTCATTTCAACTCACCTTCAAGACGGCACCACCACCGCCTGCCCGCTCATGGCGAGATCGACCAGTTCACGGTTCGCCACCGCATACATCGCGTAGTCATGCCCGGTCGCGTTGCGCAGGTCATCCAGCATGGCGCGCCAGCGCTCGGCCATCACACGGTGCTGCTCGATCCACAGGGCCACGCGGGCGTCCATGTCTTGCGGGGCATCGGTCATTTGCAGCACGGAGATGGTGATCGCGCGTTGCTGCAGGTCGATGTCGTCGCGGAACGCTTCGCGGGCCAGCGCCTGCCAGTTGTTTTCCACCGGCAGGTTGCTGATTTCCTGCAGGTACCAGGTCAGGTCCAGCGCGCTGCCCACGGCGAAGAACGCCTTGGCCACTTGCGCCGGCTCGTGGCCAGTCACATCGGAGGCTTCGATGATCGGCAGCAAGGTGTACAGGTGCGAAGTGCCGGCCACCATGCGTGCCAGCAGCTCCGGCACTCCGGCGTCGACATAGCCCTGGTAGCGGACCGTCCAACGCTCGCGGGTCGGGCCTTCGAGCAGTTCGTCGAGTTTCAGACCCAGCTGGGCGATCTTCGGCCCGAAGTGGGCGGCGTCACGGCCAGCGTCCTGTTCGTTGCGGCGGCTGCGCAGGAACCAGCGCGTCGCGCGGCGGCCCAGACGCATCAACTCGTCCATCAGGGTCAGCTGGGTCTCGGCCGGGACTTGATAGTCCAGTGCTTCGATCTGACGGAACCAGTGCGGCAGGTGGAAGATGTCACGCACGATCACATAGGCACCGGCCACATTGGCCGCGCTCATGCCGGTGGACTCTTTCAGGCGCTGAACGAAGGTGATGCCCATGTTGTTGACCAGATCGTTGGCGATCTGGGTGCTGACGATCTCGCGCTTGAGGCGGTGACGACGCATGGAATCGGCGAACTTGCTCACCAAGGATGGCGGGAAGGCAGTTTCCATGTCGCGGGTCAGGTACTCGTCGTCCGGCACTTCGGACTTGAGCAACTGCTCCTTGAGGTCGATCTTGCTGTACGAAATCAGCACCGACAGCTCGGCGCGGGTCAGGCCAAGGCCTGCGGCCAGACGCTCCGCCAGTTGCTCTTCGGACGGCAGGAACTCGATGGCGCGGTCCAGCTTGCCACGCGATTCCAGGTCGGCCATCAGGCGCTTGTATTCGGCAATGCGCTCGCGCACGCGGCGCGCGGCCAGGGACAGTGCCTGGGTCTGCTTGTAGTTGTTGCCCAGCACCAGGTTGCCGACCTCGTCGGTCATGCTGCCGAGCAACTGGTTGCGCTGTTTCTCGGTCATGTCGCCACCCTGCACCACTTCGTTGAGCAGGATCTTGATGTTGACCTCGTGGTCCGAGCAGTCCACGCCACCGGCGTTGTCGATGAAGTCGGTGTTGGTGGCGCCGCCATTGAGGCCGAACTCGACCCGACCCAGCTGGGTCATGCCGAGGTTGCCGCCCTCGCCCACCACCTTGCAGCGCAGCTCGTCGCCGTTCACCCGCAGGGCGTCGTTGGCCTTGTCGCCGACATCGGCGTGGCTTTCGCTGCTGGCCTTCACATAGGTGCCGATGCCGCCGTTCCACAGCAGGTCGACCGGTGCCTTGAGCAGTGCGTTGAGCAGCTCGGTCGGGGTCAGACGATCGGCGCTGATCGCGAAGCGTTCTTTCATCTGTGCGCTGATGGCGATGCTCTTGGCGCTGCGCGGGAAGATACCGCCGCCTTCGGACATGAGGCTGGTGTCGTAGTCGGTCCAGGCCGAACGCGGCAGCTCGAACAAACGCTTGCGCTCGGCGAAGCTGCTGGCGGTTTCAGGGTTCGGATCGATGAAGATGTGCAGGTGGTTGAAGGCCGCGACCAGCTGCAGTTTGTCAGACATCAACAAGCCGTTGCCGAACACGTCGCCGGCCATGTCGCCCACGCCGATCACGGTGATCGGGTCTTCCTGCACATTGATGCCGCGCTCGCGGAAGTGGCGCTGTACGCCGACCCAGGCGCCACGGGCGGTGATGCCCATCTTCTTGTGGTCGTAGCCCGCCGAGCCACCGGAGGCGAAGGCATCGCCCAGCCAGAAGTCGTAGTCGATGGCAATGCCGTTGGCGATGTCGGAGAAGGTCGCGGTGCCTTTGTCGGCCGCCACCACCAGGTACGGATCGTCTTCATCGTGACGCACGACGTTGGAAGGTGGCACCACGCCGCCGTCTTTGAGGTTGTCGGTGATGTCGAGCAGGCCGCTGATGAACAGGCGGTAGCAAGCGATGCCCTCGGCGGCGATCTCGTCACGGCTGCCGCCCAGCGGCAGGCGACGCGGCAGGAAGCCGCCCTTGGCGCCGACCGGCACGATCACCGAGTTCTTCACCTGCTGCGCCTTGACCAGGCCCAGCACTTCGGTGCGGTAGTCTTCCTCGCGATCCGACCAGCGCAGGCCGCCACGGGCGACCTTGCCGAAGCGCAGGTGCACGCCTTCGACGCGCGGCGAGTAAACGAAGATTTCGAACTTGGGCACCGGCTTGGGCAGCTCGGGGATCAGCTTGGGGTTGAACTTGAAGCTGAAGTAGGACTTCGCCTGGCCGTTGCCGTCGGGCTGGTAGAAGTTGGTGCGCAGAGTGGCCTTGATCAGGTCCAGGTAGCGCCGCAGGATGCGGTCCTCGTTGAGCACCTGGACATCGTCCAGGGCGGTGAGGATGGCCTGCTCCAGGCGCTGCTGCTTGTCGTCCAGGTCATCCTGGGTGAGCTTGCGCGCCAGATAGAAGCGGGTCTTGAACAGGCGAGTCAGCTCGCGGGCGATGTCGGTGTGGTTGTTCAGCGTGCTGGCGATGTAGCCCAGGTCGAAGCCCAGGCGGATCTGCTTGAGGTAGCGGGCATAAGCGCGCAGCAGGGCCACGTCGCGCCATGGCAGGCCGGCGGTGAGCACCAGGCGGTTGAACGCATCGTTCTCGGCGTCGCCGCCGACAATGTGGATGAAGGCGTCCTGCAGCGTTTCGTTGAGCTGCTCCAGGTCCAGGCTCAAGCCTTCGCTGTAGGTAAAGGCGAAATCGTGAATCCAGTATTCGCGCCCTTTGGCGTGGCGCAGGCGGTAGGGGAATTCACCCAGCACGCGCAGGCCCAGGTTTTCCAGAATCGGCAGGACGTCAGACAGCGCCAGCGGCGTGTCGGCGTGGTACAGCTTGCAGTGCAGGATGCGCTCACCGACCTGGGTCAGCGGCTGGTAGAAGCTCATCGCCAGCGGGCGCTGGTCATTCAGGGCCACCACGTGCTGCAGGTCGACCACCGCCGAGTGCGGGGCGAAGCGCTCGCGGTAACCGGCCGGGAAGCCTTTGGGGAAGTCGGCGAGCACATTGGTGCCTTGGGCTTCGCCGAAGTTCTCGACCACCAGGGCTGAATAATCGTCCTGCCACGAACGGCAGGCCTGGATCACTTCCTTTTCCAGTTGCTGCGGGTCGATGTCGATGCGGTTTTTCGGGTCGACCCGCAGAATCAGTTGCACACGTGCCAGCACCGATTCGGAGAAGAAGGTCCAGAACTCGCAGTCGCTGGCCTTGAGGCGCTCCATGAGCACCTGCTCGATCTTCTGCCGCACTTCGGTGGAGTAGATCTCGCGGGGCACGTAGGCCAGGCAGTAGCAGAAGCGGCCGTACGGGTCTTTGCGCAGGAACACACGGATCTTGTTGCGTTCCTGGATCTGCACGATCGACATGACGGTGTTGAACAGCTCGTCGATCGGGGTCTGGAACAGGTCGTCGCGCGGCAGCACTTCCAGTACCTGGGTCAGTTCCTTGCCCAGGTGCGCCTTGGCGTCGAAGCCGGAGCGGCGTTCCACCTCGGCCACCTTGACCCGCAGGTATGGGATGGCATGCACGTTTTCGCCATACACCGAAGAGGTGTACAGGCCCATGAAGCGGCATTCCTTGATGACCTTGCCGTCGGCGTCGAGCTGGCGAATCGACACGTAGTCAGGGTAGGCCGGGCGGTGCACGCGGCTGGGCAGCGCGGCCTTGGCGAACGACAGCAGCAGCGGCTCGTTGAGGTAGGCCTCGGCGTAGTCTTCGATGCGCAGCTCTTCGGCGCTCAGGCCGACGCGCAGGCGGGTCGGCAGGCCGAGGAAGGACTGCTCGTCATAGTTGATGCGCCCGCCTTCGCCGTCGTGGGTGACGGTGAATTCTTCATAGCCCAGGAAGGTGAAGTGGTTGTCCAGCAGCCACTCGAGGAACGCGGCGACCTCGCTCTTTTCGTTCTGCACCGGGGCGTAGGGGCTCTGCTCGACCAGCGCGACGACCTCGCGCAGACGCGCTTTCATCGGCTCGAAATCGGCCACCGCCACGCGCACTTCGGCCAGCACCTGCTCGATCTCGCGGCTCAGCACGCTCAGCTCGGAGGCGTTGGCGCAGCGGTCGATTTCCAGGTACATCAGCGATTCGTGCTGCACGCCCTCGCCCTGGCTGCCCTTGGGCAGCAGTTCGAGCAACTCGCCCTTGGCGCCGCGGCGGGTGCTGAGCACGGTGGTCTGCAGGGTGTGGATGCTGTAGCCGTGGCGGTTCAGCTCGGTGCGCACCGAGTCGACCAGGAACGGCAGGTCATGGTGCAGCACCTCGACCACGGTGTGCGTCGACTGCCAGCCGTTGCGCTCGTAGTCAGGGTTGTAGACCCGCACTTGCGGGGTTTGAGCATCGAAGCGCTCGACGATGCGCCAGGCAGACAGGGTGCAGCCGACCAGGTCGGAGAGCCGACGCTGGGTGAGTTCGTCCAGGGAAATGATGCCGAAGAACTGCTCGGCGAACAGGGCGACCTGGGGCAAGGTCTGTTCGCTGATGTGCTGCGCCAGGGCCGATCGTAATTGCTGCTGGAAATCGGCCTTGCTGGCTGCGGTGAAAAACGCCATCTGTGTGGTACTCCGCGTTGGCTCTTTGATCATAGGGAAGCGTTGCGTGCGCGCTCCGGTCGCATCAACCATAGTCATCAACCATGGACATGAGGCCAGTGGAGCGCGAAAAACCAGGCGTTGAGCCTGCGTTGCAGGCTCAGCGTGTGATGGGTATCTGCAAAAGCGACTGTGGGGTAACACTGTGCCTTTACGGGTAACCATCGACTGGGCAGCTTAACGACTGGCCGGTCAGACGGCTTCCGGTGCTGCGACATATTCGGTCAAGGTGAGGCAATATGTCGCAATGCTGAGACATTTCCCCCTGGCAAAATTCCTTTTCATTCATTCCATGAGCCCGCCATGCACCTGAAGACAGCGCAATTCCTCGCCACCCCGTGCGATGACGAAGAAGACAACATGGCGACGCTGTGCTGCTTCGCCAGCAACGGCCAGATGTTTCTGCTGACCCGCTACCCCGACGAAGACACCCTCGACCTGACCCTGGATGACGCGCCCTCCACACTCGACGGCCTGACCGTGACGGTCAGCCCGACCCGCCTGGTCCTGAAGGTGGCGGCTGGGGATCGCGATGCACTCAAGGGCGATGAACAGCTGGAGATCGAACATGCCACGCCGGCGAGTGACCTGGCCGAAGTGATCGAAACCTTGCGCAATCTGCTGGAGGGCACCGGCGAGTTGATCGTTGAGGTCTGAGGAGGCTACGAAAGACTGCAAGGCGGCCAGAGGGTCGCCATCCGGTAATCTTCCTAGTGGGTGTTGCCTGAGTCAGGCCGGCTGCGCCGGCCATCGCGGCAATAGCCGCTCCAGCAGGACGGTGTGAAGCTCAGCTGATACGCCCGTGCAGCGAGCTCCCTCGCAACAGACGCGCAAGCCGGCCCAACAGCGGCGCTGCCGGCCGGCTTGAGGGCGCCGCGGACCTCCTTGAGCACACGGGGTTGCGGTCATGGGGGCTGGGTTGCAGCCCCCATCCAGACCTCCACGATCAATCCGAGCAGACCCGTTGCAGCTCCCCAGGCCCCTGTGAACTCCAAGCACTACGCCAACCCTTGTAGGCGCGAGGGGAACGCCTGGTTCTTGCTCGCGAAGGGCGGCAACGCCGCCCCACTCCAGACAGCCCCCCGAAGGGCCGACCACCGCGCTTAGACCTGCCCCTTCAACCCTCCAGCACATCACGATGCACTTGCCTCACCCCATCGGCAGTCGGCCGGTTGATGAAGACCCCGTCCAACACACTCTCCCGCCATGCACTCACCGCATTCCAATGCGCCGAGGTGTGGATGTAGCGCGCGTGCAGCAGCGCCATCTGCGCGGCATCGAGCCCCGGATCGTCGCGACAGCCCAGGGCGTAGTCATGCAGGCGGGCGCTGATCTCGAGCAGGTCGGCCGGCAGCGCCAGCAGGGGCGCCGGGAGCGGCGCGAACGGCACGCCCTGGACCACCGCGAGTTCACGCAAGATGCTCAGGTACACGCGCGACAAGTCTCCCCACACCTCGCGCTCGCGGCACGGCGCGGCGTAGACCTGCTTGTACGGCGCCTCTCGGCGCGCGTGATGGTCGCGGCTCAGCACCTCCCAGGTTCGCACCAGCGTCCCGGCGCGCTGGACCTGCGGCAAGGCCTCCAGCGCCTGGGTCGCGGCCTGGTAGGCCGCAGTGTCGCCTGCCGCCATGGCCACACTCACCCGGCTGGAAAACGGCTTGCTCAGCAATACCGCCTCCATCATGCGCGGCAGATAGCCGCCGCCGATATCGGCATGCGCCCCCGGCAGCACGAGGTCATGCCCGCTGGCGATCAGCGGAAAATTGTGCCGCCGCTCGTCAGCGGCGACCAACTGCACCACCTGCCGGGCCAGGCCCTCCGCCAGCCCCAGGCGCAAACCGCCCAGCCCAGCAGAACCTGAGCCATGGCCCGAGGTGAAGGGGTCGAAAATCGCCGCTACAGTGTCGTACAGGCCGATGAAGTTGATCGTCACGCCGTCTTTGAGCGACGCCTGCCAGGGCGAGGTGTCGCCCACCTCAACCAGCAGCACATTGGCGAAGTGCCTGGCGGCCGCCGCGCCTCGGCTGAAGCCGAACAGATCGAACTCGACCCCCGCCAGCGCCTGCTGGGGGTGCTCGCTCGGCCAGCGCCGCACCTGCTCGGCGACCTCTACCAGAGCCTGCCGCACCCGCGCCTCGACGCCGGTGGCGCCGGCGCCGCTGGCCTGATCGAGGCGTGCATCGGGCTGACCGGCACGGGTGCCAACCCCTTCGAAATACAACGGCCGGTAGTGCCGCGGCCTCTGTGGATCGGGGCCGTTCGGGTAAAGCCGGTGCAGCAGCGCTACATTGCTCAAGGCGTTGGCATAACTGCCGCCGCCTCCCGTCGCCACGCCGGCGTCGGTCACGGCATTGGCCTGGTTATTTGCGGTGCCATCGAAAAACACGCCAAAGCGCAGGGTAACGGACGGGGTAAGGTGGGGTATCTGGGTCATGGCGCAAGCCTCTGGCTGATGGGATTGCCAGCAGAGGCCAGATCGCTCGGTGTGTGGGATCAGCAAAGTCAGCCGCCAATGCGGGACATTTCGCCATTTCACAAAGGAAGTTGGTGAAAAATAGGCGCGTGGCCATTAGTCGGCGCACCTGCGGATGGATTAAAGTATCAGCCCCTGCCGGTACGGATGTGCCACATCCGCCCCGGCGCCTCTCCAGGAACCGCCTCCGATGGACCACCGCGACGCGTTGATCGCGCTACGCACTTTCCTCTCCACCCAGATCCTGGGTCAGGAGCGGCTGATCGATCGCCTGCTGATCGTCCTGCTGGCCGACGGTCACATGCTGGTCGAGGGTGCTCCAGGCCTGGCCAAGACCCGTGCCATCAAAGAGCTGGCCGAAGGCGTCGAGGCGCAGTTCCATCGCATCCAGTTCACCCCCGACCTGCTGCCGGCCGATATCACCGGCACGGAAATCTATCGTCCGGAAACTGGCAGCTTCGTCTTCCAGCAAGGGCCGATCTTCCACAACCTGGTGCTGGCCGATGAAATCAACCGCGCGCCCGCCAAGGTGCAGTCGGCGCTGCTCGAAGCCATGGCCGAGCGCCAGGTCAGCGTCGGGCGCAGCACGTATGACCTGTCGCCGCTGTTTCTGGTGATGGCCACGCAGAACCCGATCGAGCAGGAGGGCACCTATCCCCTGCCCGAAGCCCAGCTCGACCGCTTTCTGATGCACGTCAAGATCGGCTTCCCCGACGCCGCCGTGGAGCGGCGCATTCTTCAGCAGGCCCGGGGCGAGGCGCTGGGCGGGGAAACCAAGCCCGAGCGCCAGGTCAGCCAGCAGGCGATTTTCGCCGCGCGCAAGGAAATTCTCGGCCTGTACATGGCCGATGCCGTGGAGGAGTACCTGGTGCAACTGGTGATGGCCACGCGCACCCCGGCCAAGTTCGACAGCGAACTGGCCGACTGGATCGCCTACGGCGCCAGCCCGCGCGGCTCGATTGCCCTGGACCGCTGCGCGCGGGCCCACGCCTGGCTGGCCGGGCGCGAGTTCGTCAGCCCCGAGGACATCCAGGCGGTGCTGTTCGACGTGCTGCGCCACCGCGTCATCCTGTCGTTCGAGGCCGAGGCGGCGGGGGTCGATCAGGACCGCGTGGTCCAGCGTATCCTCGACGTCGTCGCCGTCGCCTGACCCCATGCCCACACCCCACACGGCCGAACCCGGCATCCGCATCGGCCTGAGCGATCTGATCGACATGCGCCACCGGGTGCGCGAGGTCCAGCTGTTTTCGCGGCCCGGCCAACGCAGCCCGCTGGTGGGCCTGCACCCTTCCAAGCTGCGCGGGCGCGGGGTGGATTTCGACCAGGTGCGCGTGTACCAGGCTGGCGACGATGTGCGCAACATCGACTGGCGCGTCACCGCGCGCACTCAAGAGCCGCACACCAAGCTGTTCCATGAGGAGCGCGAGCGGCCGATCTACATCCTCATCGAGCAGAGCCAGCGGCTGTTCTTCGGCTCCGGGCTGCTGTTCAAATCGGTGCTCGCCGCCCAGGCCGCGGCGCTGTTCGGCTGGGCCGCCCTCGACCACAACGATCGCATCGGCGGCCTGGTCTTCGGCGACGGCGAGCCCCACGAAATCAAGCCCCGGCGCAGCAAGCAGAGCCTGCTGCAACTGCTCAACCGCCTGGCGCGGGTCAACCAGCTGCTGCACACCGACGCCACGCCGCAGCCCGACAGCCTGGGCTTGGCCCTGCGCCGCGCGCGCGAGGTCCTGCGCCCTGGCAGCCTGGCCATTGTGGTCTGTGATGAGCGGGCGCTGAGCGAGCAGGCCGAGCAGCACCTGTCGATGCTCTCGCGCCACTGCGACCTGCTGCTGATGCCGGTGTCCGACCCGCTCGACCACGCCCTGCCCGCCGCCGGCCTGCTGCGCTTCGCCCAGCGCGGCGCGCAGCTTGAGCTCGACACGCTCGACGCCAGCCTGCGCCAGGCCTATCACCAGCAGGCCCAAGCACGGATCGAACGCTGGGAGGTGCTGACGCAGAAACTGCGCGTGGTGTTGATGCCGCTGACCACCCGCAGTGACCTGATCGAGCAACTGCGCGAACACCTCAGCGCGCAACGCCCGGGGCACAACCGATGAACCCGCTGGACGGCTTGCAGCCGTTGATCGCACCGCCCGCCATCGGCCTGTGGCCGCCGGCCCCCGGCTGGTGGTTTTTACTGGTCGCGGTGCTGGCGCTGGCCTGGACTGCCTGGCGCATGCGCCACTGGCGGCCCAAACGCGCGCCGGTCAAGGTGATCGAATCCGACATCGACCCGGTGCGCAGCGCCGCTCTGGCCGAGCTCGCGCGCCTGCCGCGGCCCTACGACGGTGCGCCTGCCGGCGCCTGGCTGCAGCAGATCAACGCCCTGCTCAAGCGCCTGTGCCGCAACCACTATCCCGGCGCCAACAGCCACACCCTCAATGGCCGGCAATGGCTGGCCTTTCTCGACAACCGCTGCCCGGCCGCCGGGTTGACCCGCTGGATGGTGCTGGTCGAAGGCGCCTACAAGCCCGAGTGCAAACTCGATGACAAAGCCATCGCCGGGCTCAGCCAGGCGGTGGACACCTGGATTCGCAAACATGTTTGAGCTGGCCTGGCCGTGGTTGCTGCTGCTCGCGCCGCTGCCGTGGCTGCTGCGTCTGTTGCTGCCGCCCGCTGACAGCGGCGAGCCGGTGCTCAAGGTAGGCTTTCTGCCCGAGCTTGAAGCCCTGGCCGGGCGCCGCGCGCGGCTGAACCTGCCGACCTGGCGCCAGCAGGCGCCGTTCGTAGTGATCTGGCTGCTGCTGCTGTTCGCCGCCGCCCGCCCGCAATGGCTGGGCGAACCGGTGCCGGTGGCGGCCAGCGGTCGCGACCTGCTGGTGGCGGTGGATGTCTCGGGCTCGATGGACTTCCCCGACATGCCGTGGAAAGGCGAAGACATCAGCCGCCTGGATTTGGTCAAGGCGTTGCTCGGTGATTTCCTGCAAGCACGCAAGGGCGACCGCGTGGGCCTGATCCTGTTCGGCAGCGAAGCCTACCTACAGGCGCCGCTGACCTTCGACCGGCGCACCGTGCGCACCTTCCTCGACGACGCGCTGATCGGCATCGCCGGCAAGAACACCGCCATCGGCGACGCCATCGGCCTGGCAGTCAAGCGCCTGCGCGAGCGCCCAGCCAACAGCCGTGTGCTGATCCTGATCACCGACGGCGCCAACAACGGCGGGCAGATTCATCCGCTGACCGCCGCGCGCTTGGCGGCCCAGGAGGGCGTGCGCATCTACACCATCGGCATTGGCGCCAACCCGGAAGCGACCGGCACGCCCGGCCTGCTCGGGCTCAACCCGAGCCTGGACCTGGACGAAGCCTCACTCAAGGAAATCGCCGAGCTGACCCACGGCAGCTACTTCCGCGCGCACAACGGTGCGGAACTGGCCGACATCGGCGACACCCTGGATGAGCTGGAACCGGTGGCCCAGCAACCGACCCAAGCCCGCGCCGCCGAGGCGCTGTATGCCTGGCCGTTGGCCCTGGCGCTGCTGCTCAGTGTGCTGCTGGTGTGCGCCGCGCTCTGGCCCGACAACCGGCTGCAACGGCAACTGCGCAAACCGCGCTTCCTGCAGCCGCACCCGCAGTGGCAGCAACGGCTCAAACGCCTGCGCCTGAGGAAACGCCGATGACCGAGCTCTGGCCCTACTGGCTGCGCCCGCTCTGGTTGCTGGCCTTGCCGCTGCTTGGCTGGCTGCTGCTCAAGCTCTGGCGCCGACGCCAGCGCGCCGGGCGCTGGCAGATGATCTTGCCGGTGCAGTTTCATGCCACGCTGCTCGGCGGCGGCAGCGGCAGTAACCGCAAGCTGGCCTGGATCGCCTTGGGCGTGGCCTGGCTGCTGGTGCTGCTGGCCTTGCTCGGGCCCAGTTGGCAGCGCGTCGAGCACACCCATCAGCGCCCCGCCGACCCGCTGGTGATTCTGCTCGAGCTTACCCCTGCGATGCTCGCCGAAGACAGCGCGCCGAACCGCCTGGAACAGGCGCGGCGCAAGATCCTCGACCTGCTCGAACAGCGCCGCGACAGCCAGACCGCGCTGATCGTCTACGCCGGCAGCGCACACACGCTGGTGCCGCTGTCCGACGACCTGGCCACCACGCGCAACCTGCTCGAAGCCCTCGACCCCTCGCTCATGCCGCAGCCTGGCCAGCGCGCCGACCTTGCCGTGCGCAAGGCCCTCGGGCTGCTGGCGCAAAGTGACCTGGGCCAAGGTCGCTTGCTGCTGGTCGGCTCGTCCCTGAGCGAGCATGAACGCAGCGCCATTGAGCGCGCCCTCGGGCGCCATGGGCCGAGCCTGCTGATGCTCGGCATCGGCAGCAGCGAAGGCGCCCCGGTCCGCCAGGCCAACGGTGAGTACCTCAAGGATGAGCACGGCGCGATCCTGCTGCCGCGCCTGGACAGCCCTAGCCTCAAACGCTTCATCAACGACACCGGCGGGCGCTATCGCCACGCCCGTCTCGATGACCTCGACCTGCGCGGCCTGGGCCTGTTCGACAACCCGCTGCGCCTGCGCAGCGACGGCCAGACCGTGCAGCTCGACAGTTGGCTGGACCAAGGTTACTGGCTGCTGCTGCCGCTGCTGTTGCTGGCAGCCTGTGCAGGGCGGCGGGGCTGGCTGTTCTGCCTGCCACTACTATTGGCCCTGCCGCAGCCAAGCCAGGCCTTCGAGCTGCGCGACCTGTGGCTGCGCCCTGACCAACAAGGCCGGCAATTGCTTGAGCAGCATCAGCCCGCGCAGGCGGCGCGGCGTTTCGCAGACCCGCAATGGCGGGGCATGGCGCTGTACCAGGCCGGGGACTTCGAGGGCGCCGCCAAGGCATTTGCCGAAAGCGACAGCGCCGAGGCTCATTACAATCGTGGCAACGCGCTGGCAGCCAGTGGCGAGCTGGACGCGGCGCTGGACGCCTATGAGCAAGCCCTCGACCGGCAGAGCGATCTGCAGCCGGCCCTGGCCAATCAGGCGCTGGTCGAAGAAGCGTTGGCCCAACGCACCGCTGGCGCCCAGGCTCAACCCAATGCCGGTGGCGATGCTGAAGGCGCACCCGGCAGTGACAGCGATGGCGACAGCGGCTCTGCTGGCACGCCGTTGCCAGACGGCCCGGGCAACGAAGCACGGCCAGGTGAGGCCCAACCGGGCCAGCGCAAGCCTAGCGGCCAGGCACCCGGCGCCAATGCCAGCGGTCAGGACGAGGATTTGCCCAATGCCCCTGCCCGCCCGGGGGCTGGCAATCTGGATGCCGAGCAGCGCCAGGCCCTGGAGCAATGGCTGCGCGAAATCCCCGACAACCCCGCGCAGCTGCTGCGGCGCAAATTCTGGTATGAACAGCAATTGCATCAGGAAAAAACACCATGAGCCGCGTCGGCGTCTTTCTACTGAGCCTGCTCTGGGCACTGTTGGCCCAGGCCGAGCCAACCCTGCAGGCCAGCGTCGACCGCACCCGTGTGGAAGCCGGGGAAACCGTGGAACTGATCCTCGAAAGCCAGGACGTCACCCAGTTCGGCAAACCCGACCTGTCGAGCCTGGATGCCGACTTCGACGTACGCGGCACACGTCAGCTCAACAGCCTGCACACCCTCGACGGCGAAACCCGGGCCAGCACCCGCTGGATCGTCTCCCTGCTGCCCAAGCGCAGCGGCAGCCTGAGCATCCCGGCCCTGCAACTGGGCCAGTCGCACAGCCAGCCCATCGAGCTGCAAGTGCTGCAGGCCGACGCCTCTCGCCCCGGCAACGCGTCCCAGGTGTTCATCGAAACCACCCTCGATGCCAGTGAGGTGTACGTGCAGGCTCAGGCCGTGCTGACCGTGCGCATCTACCACTCGGTGCCGCTGTACGACGACAGCAGCCTCAGCCCGGTGCAGGCAGACGGCATCAAGGTCGAGGCGCTGGGTGAATCGCGCACCTACGAGAAAGACATCAACGGCGTGCGCCATGGCGTGATCGAAACGCGCTACGCCCTGTACCCGCAGCAAAGCGGTGTATTGGCGGTGCCCGGCCTGACCTTTACCGCCACGGCCGCCGATGACGCCAGCCCTGGCAGCACACGCGGCGGGCGCCAGGTGCAGGTCGCCTCGACCGCCTTGACCCTCACCGCCAAGGCCATGCCGGCGGGTTATCCGAAAAACGTGCCCTGGCTGCCGGCGCGCAACCTCAGCCTGGATGAGCACTGGAACCCCGACCCTGCCCAGCAGCCCACGCAAATTGGCGACTCACTGACCCGCAGCATCACCCTGCGCGCCGAAGGGTTGTCGAGCACACAATTGCCGCCGCTGCCCGCCACCGAGCTCGACGGCCTGCGCCGCTATCCCGATCAAGCGCTGCTGCGCAACGATGTCAGCGAGCGCGGCATGACCGCCAACCGCGAAGAGCGCGAAGCACTGGTGCCGGTGCGCAGCGGCCCGTTGGCCCTGCCCAGCGTCGAGGTGACGTGGTGGAACACCCGCGAAGATCACCTGGAAACCAGCACCCTGCCCGCGCGCAGCCTGCAGGTGCAGGCCAATCCGGCGCTGGAGAGCGAGACCCCCGGCGGTGACCCACGGGCGGGCATTGGTCGGCTGTGGCCATGGCAGCTGGCCACGCTGCTACTGGCCCTGAGCACCGCGCTGGGCTTCACCCTCTGGTGGCGTGCACGTTCGCGGCCGGCGGTGCTGAAGGTGGCGCCGAGCGGGCCGAGCCCGCGCACGCTGCTGGATGACCTGAAGCGGGCGTGCCAGGCCAACGATTCCCACGCCACGCGCCAGGCGCTGGATGCCTGGGCGCGGCAGCAGCCAGAGACGCTGGCGGAGATGGCAGCGCGCTTCGTGCCGTTGTCGGAGGCACTGGATGCGCTTAACGGCGCGCTGTATAGCGAGAGTGGCCAGTATTGGCAGGGAGCGGATTTGTGGCGAGCGATTGGGGATATTCCGCAGGGTGAGGCCATCGAGGCACTGAGTACTGGAGAGGGTGGCCTCCCGCCCCTCTATCCCAAGTAAGCGTGGTGCCGTAAACGCCAACCGCCTGTCACCTACCCACGGTCATGCCCAAGGCGCTGCGCAAGCAAATGCGGCCTTGGAGGAGCGACTTCAGTCGCGAGAGGCTGCAGAGCAGCCCCAATGGCTGCGATCGCGGATTATCGGCAGGTCATGCGTTGCATCAGTCAGGGCGGCTGGGCCGCGCCAGGGCTGCGACCGTTCTTACACACTATCGCGGGGGTCTGGATGAGGCCGGCTGCGCCGAAATGCTCACGTATTTGAGTACGCTCCGCTTTCTCCCCTGTTTTCGCCTTGCCTGAGCTTCGTCTCAAGACTTTACATGCAGACCCTAGGTCAGCAGCCATGCTGACCTGACTTTGAGATCGGACACGCATCAGGCCCGCTTAAATGGACTTAGATATCCAGGCAAATCTTGCCGAAATGCTGGTTGGTTTCCTGATACTTGAACGCCTCGACAATCTCGCTCAAAGGGAAATGACGGTCGATCACAGGGCGCATGCCATTGGCATTGATGGCTCGGATCATGTCTTGCTGCTGGCTGCGGCTACCCACCAATACACCTTGCAGGCGCACTTGCTTGACCAGTGCGGGGACGAAGTTCATGGCACCGCTGACACCGCTCAATATCCCGATGACGGAGATATGACCCGCTACCCGAATGGCAATCATCGACTGCTCAAGCGTTGCTGGGCCGCCAACTTCGATGATGTGGTCGACACCACGGCCACCTGTCAAAGCACGTGCAGTTTCGCCCCAGTTGAGGTCTTTGCGGTAATTGATGACATGATCAGCGCCGAGCGCTTTCAAGCGTTCAAGTTTTTCGTCGCTTGAGGAGGTGGCAATGACGGTAGCACCGGCCATCTTAGCGAACTGCAGGGCGAAGATTGAAACGCCACCGGTGCCCTGGACCAGCACGGTGTCGCCTGGCTTGAGCGAGTCATCGGCCATCAGCGCGCGCCATGCAGTGAGGCCTGCGGTGGTCAGCGTCGAGGCTTCTGCGTGGCTGTAGCCGGTAGGTGCGAGGGTGAACGAGGTGGCCTTGGCGGTCACTTGCTCGCGAGCGTAGCCGTCGATGCCATCGCCTGGCACGCTGACAAAGCCTTCAACCAGGGGCACACCGTCGATCCACTCCGGGAAGAAGGTGCTGACAACCGAGTCACCCACCTTGAATTCAGTGACATCCGGGCCCACGGCAATCACTTCACCTGCACCATCGGCCATGGGGATGCGTTTTTCGCTAGGGCCCCACATACCGCTGACCACCGCGAAGTCGTGGTAATTGAGCGCGTTGGCGTAGAGGCGCACGGTGATCTCGCCATGCGCTGCGGCCTGGACTTCGCTGCTGCCCACCACGACGTTTTCATAGCCGCCACCGGGTTGGACGAAGATAGTATTGTTGCTCATAGGAGGCTCCTCATGTTTTTTAATTACGCGAAATAACGAAATGAAAGCTTAAAAATTACAACGTGATGACCAGCTTGGCCGCAAAGTCTTTGATCGCCTGCTCATTGCGCCGGTAGTAAGTCCACTTTCCGATGCGCGTGGTCAGCACGAAGCCCGCACGCTGCAAGATGGCCAAATGTGCAGACGCGGTAGACGGCGACAGCCCTGCCTTGTGCTGCAAATGAGTCACGCACACGCCAAGCGCAGGATCGCCATGGTCCTGAGGCGGGAAATGACTGACTGGGTCTTTGAGCCACTCCATCATTTCCATGCGAGTGTCGTTGCCCAGGGCTTTGAGCTGTTCGAGAATCATGGGCAGCGATGTTACGCTTTTTTACGAAATGTTCAATCGATAATCTATAACTCCCGCCTAAAGACGCCCCGTGGCGAAACCGCCCGTGCTCACTTCGCGCGAGACCCAGGCGGGCACGTCGGCCAAAGGCGTGCGCGAGCCGTATTGCAAGTACCCTGCACGGCGTGCGCGAGTACCTGCTGCCAACGTGCAATGCGTGCGGCGGCATTGGCGCACGCGCGGATCAAGGCCATCGCTTTCTGCGAGCAGGGTTTTGCTGAGTTGCCAGCTGGCATAGCCGGCGCCGATGCCAGGCCGTGTGGCGGAGTCGCTATCGCGCTGGGGCATGCGGCCTCACACAGGGTGCAGTAGTGGGTCCCAGGGCTGGAGTCGAACCAGCGCCCACTCGGGTAGCAGCCGAGCGTTCTACCGCTGAACTACCTCGGAACAGGGCGGCTGTCGGGGAAGGTTGGAAAGATGTGAAGTCCGAGGCATTCGTGGGCATGTGCGATGTAGATGCAGGGCAGAGATTTTCGGCTAGGGGTTCTCGCCAAGGCCTCAGTCGCCCAGCGCTGTAGCGTGGCCCCTCCGAGGTTCAGCCCGCGCGGCCATGTTCAAATTCCAGGCAAAAAACTCGCCTTTTTTACGCCTGCGATGAATCAGGGCCCTATCCGTTGGGCAGGGCGTGTGGCGAATGGGTTGCGCACAGGCTGTCTGGCACGGACCCATGCCTCGATGACGTCTCGCTCTTCCCCGTCCATCCCCTCCCATGAGTTACCATACCGTCCATTCGCAACACGCCCTTTCCCCCGCCCCGCCACCCCCGGCGCGGCCCGACTTCACAGGTCATCCATGCGTCTGTTTCACACCTCCGACTGGCACCTGGGCCAGAGCCTGCACGGCCAGGAACGCGACTTTGAACACGCCTGTTTCTTCGACTGGCTGCTCGGCCAGTTGCAGCTGCGCCAGCCGGATGCGCTGCTGATCGCGGGTGATCTGTTCGACACCGTCAACCCGCCTGTCAAGGCGCAGGAGCGGCTGTACGACTTCATCGTCAGGGCCCACGAGCAACTGCCCAAGCTCGACATCGTGATGATTGCCGGCAACCACGATTCAGGCTCGCGCATCGAGCTGCCGGCGGCGCTGATGCGGCGCCTGCGCACCCATGCGCTGGGCCGCGTGCATTGGCTCGACGAGGGCGAGCTGGATGCCGAGCGGCTGCTGATTCCGTTGACCAACGCACGCGGCAAGGTCTGTGCCTGGTGCCTGGCGCTGCCGTTCCTGCGCCCAGCCGAAGTGACCGGGCCGCAGCTGGGCGATGACTACCTCAAAGGCATCGCCAAGGTCCACGAACAGCTGACCGCCGCCGCGCAAGGCAAGCGCAAGAAAGATCAGGCCCTGGTCGCCATTAGCCACGCGCACATGGCCGGTGGCTCGGTGTCGGAAGACTCCGAGCGCAGCCTGGTCATCGGCAATGCCGAGGCGCTGCCGGCGCGCTTGTTCGACCCGTGCATCGCCTACGTTGCGCTGGGCCATCTGCACAAGCCGCAGCAGGTCAACCGCGAGTCGCGCATCCGCTACAGCGGCTCGCCGCTGCCGCTGTCGTTCGCCGAAATCAATTACCCGCACCAGGTGCTGGAGATCGAGCTGGAGGGCGCCGAGCTGGTCAGCGTCGAGCCGCGGCTGGTGCCGCGTGCCGTGGCCTTGCTGCGCGTCGGCCCGGCGCCGCTGGCCGAGGTGCTGACGCAGCTGGCCGAGTTGCCGGCGCCCGACCTGCTGCAAGACCCCAATCGTCAGCCGTGGCTGGAAGTGCGCGTGCGTCTGGATGAACCGCAGCCCGACCTGCGCCAGCAGATCGACACGGCCCTGAGCGGCAAGGCCGTGCGCCTGGTGCGCATCGGCGCCGAGTACGCCGGTACGACCGACGCCAGCGACGACGGCCAAGGTTTCGTCGAGCTCAGCCAGCTCACCCCGCAAGACCTCTTCAGCCGCGCCTGGGCCCAGGCCTATGGCAACGAGGTCGACGAGCAGACGCTGGCCGACTTCGCGCAATTGCTGCAGGACGTGCAACTGGAGGAGCAGCAGCCATGAAGATTCTTGCCATTCGCTTGAAGAACCTGGCTTCGCTGGCCGGGCCGGTTGAAATCGACTTCACTGCCGAACCGCTGGCCAGCGCTGGCCTGTTCGCCATCACCGGCCCGACCGGCGCGGGTAAAAGCACCTTGCTCGATGCCCTGTGCCTGGCGCTGTTCGGCACTGTACCGCGGCTCAACGACCTTGGCCGCGAAACCAAGGTACCGGATGCCGAGGGCGATATCGCCACCAGCGATCCGCGCAATCTGCTGCGCCGTGGCACCGGCAGCGGTTACGCCGAGGTTGATTTCGTGGGCGTCGACGGCCGCCGCTACCGTGCCCGCTGGGAAGCCAACCGCGCCCGCGACAAGGCCAACGGCAAGCTGCAGAACAGCCGGCAAAGCCTCTACGACCTCGACAGCGAGCAGCTGCTGGGCAGCGGCAAGCAGGAATACAAAGAACTGCTGGAAACCCGCCTGGGCCTGAACTTCGAGCAGTTCACCCGCGCGGTGATGCTGGCCCAGAGCGAGTTCAGCGCTTTCCTCAAGGCCAACGACAAGGACCGCAGCGAGCTGCTGGAAAAGCTCACCAACACCTCGATCTACACGCGCCTGGGGCAACGTGCGTTCAGCAAGGCCACGGAGGCGAAGAAGGTTCAGCAGACGCTGCTGGACCGGGCCAGTCACGTGCAGCCGATGGCCAGCGAGGCCCGCGCCGAGCTGGAGCAGACCTTGCTCGGCGCGCAGCAGCAGTTCAAAGCCGATCAGGACCAGCAACGTCAGTTGGAACGCCAACGGGCCTGGGCGCAGGAACAGCAACAGTTGCAGGCACAATTTCAGGCCGCGCAACAGGCACTGGCCGCTGCTGAGCAGCAGGTCCAGGGCCTGGCCGCCCAGCGCAGCGATCTGCAACGCCTGGAACAACTGGCGCCGCAGCGCCACCAGTTCCAACGTGAACAGCAGGTCATGGCGCAGTTGCAGCCCTTGGCCGCCGCGCTGGCTGAGCACCTCCAGCAACAAACGGCCGTGCAGGCCCGCCGTGAAACGCTCGAAGGCGCGCTGGCCACTGCCGCACAGACACTGGCAGCGCGTCAGCAACAGGACGCCGACAGCGCACCACGGCTACGTCAGGCGTTCGCCGCACAAGACACGCGCACGCGCCTGCAAGATGAGCTGAGCAAAGCCGGTAGCGCCGTCGAGCAGGCCGAACAGGCCTGCGCCGCCTTGCAGCAGCAACGCGAACAGTTGGAGGCCGCGCAGCAGCGCGATGAGGCGCAGCTCACGCAGCTGGAGCAGGCCCTGACCCAGAGCGCCGCACTGGCGACCTTGGGCGATGCCTGGCAGGCCTATCGCGGCCAGTTGCAACAGGTGCTGCAGATCGCCAACCGGCTCAGCCAGGGGCGTGAGGAGCTGCCGGCCTTGCAGGCGCAGGTCAGCCAGGCCAACGCCCAGGTTCTCCAGCAGCGCCAGGCCCTCGACCTGCTCTACCGTGAAGGCGGTGCCGAACCGCAGGCCGTGGATGAACAGCTCGACTTGCTCAGCGCCATGTTGCAAGACAACCGCAAGCAACAACGCGCGGTCGACGAAGCGGCACGCCTGCACGGGCAGGCCCACGACGTGCAGCAACGCCTGGACACGCTCAAAGCGCGTCAGCAGCACGCCTTGCAGCAGCGCCAGCAGCTGATTCAGGACGGCACCGCCGCGAAAACCGAACACGCCACTGCCGAGCAGGCGCTGGCCGTGACCCGGCAGTTGCTGGAGCGCCAGCGTCTGGCCCGTCACGACAGCGTCGAGGCCTTGCGTGCACAACTGCGCGAGGGCGAGCCGTGCAGCGTCTGCGGCAGCCTGGAGCACCCCTTCCATCAGCCTGAGGCGCTGCTGCACAGCCTCGGCCAGCACGACGAGGCCGAGCAAGCCGCAGCCGTCGCCCACGTGCAGCAGCTCGCCAAGCGCCTGGACACGCTGCGCAGCGAGCTGGGTGGGGTGAACGGGCAGCTCAAGGCCTATCAGCAGGAGCAAACGCAGCTCGATACGCAGTGGCAGCCGCTCCAGCAGCAGCTCGAAGCGCTGGCCCTCTGGCCCGCGCTGCAGACCCAGGAGCCAGCTGCACGCGGTACCTGGCTCGACGGCCAGGCGCGGCGCCTGGAGCAGGAAATCCATCGCGATGAGCAGCGTCAGCAGGCCTTGAACCGCCTGCAACGTGACGCCGCCCAGGCCACCAAGCAACTGCACGCGGGCCAAGAAGCCCAGCAGCACGCCGAACAACGCCTGGGCCAGCAACATGCTGCGCTGGCCGCCGACCAACAACGCCTCGACCAGGCCTATGGCGATTTCGCCGAGGTGCTGCCGAACGAGCGTCTGCAAGCCCTGCGCGAGCAGCCTGCCGAGGCGTTCATGGCCCTCGACCAGCAGCTCAGCGAGCGCCTGCAGCAGCTTGAGCAGCGCCGCGAGCAGCAGCAGGAGCACCAGCGCCGCCAGCAGCAACTGGAACGCCTGCTCGATCAGCAGCAGGGCCGTAGCGAGCAGCAGCAGCAACTGCGCGCGCAGCTCGACGCCCTCACCGCGCAGCACGCCCAAGCCCACGCGGCCCTGGCCGACCTGCTGGGCGAGCATGCCAGCGCCGAGGCCTGGCAGAGCCATGTGCAGCAACAGCTTGAACACGCACGCAGCGGCCATGCCGACACCGAGCGCCAGTTGCAGACGACCCACACCGAAGCGGTGCAGCTGGCCAGTGAGCTCAAGGCCAAACGCGCCCGCCAGCACGAGCTGGAGCAGGAACACCAACAGCTGCAGCAGGCCATCGCCCAGTGGCGTGCGGCGCATGCCGACCTCGACGACGCCGGCCTCGAGCGCCTGCTGGCCATCGACGACACGCAGCGCGCGGCCTTGCGCCAGGGCCTGCAAGACGCCGACTCCGCGCTCGATCAAGCGCGCATCCGTGTGCAAGAGCGCGAGCAACGCCTGCAGCAGCATCAGCAACCTGACCTCGAGCCGTTGCCGGCCGATGCTCTGGAGCAGGCGCTGGCCGAGACTGCGCAACGCCTGGCCCACCACGAGCAGCACTGCGCCGAACTGCGGGCGCAGCAAGCCGAAGACCAACGCCGCCAGCAGGTTTGCGAGGCACTGGCTGCCGAAATCGCCCACGCCGAGCAGCACTGGCAGCGCTGGGCGCGGCTCAACGCGCTGATCGGCTCGGCCTCGGGCGATGTCTTCCGCAAGATCGCCCAGGGCTACAACCTCGACCTGCTGCTGCACCATGCCAACACCCAACTGCGCCAGCTGGCCCGGCGCTATCGCCTCAAACGCGGCGGTAGCGCCCTCGGCCTGCTGGTGATGGACACCGAGATGGGCGATGAGCTGCGCTCGGTGCATTCGTTGTCGGGCGGTGAGACCTTCCTGGTCTCGCTGGCCCTGGCCCTGGGGCTGGCGTCGATGGCCTCCAGCACGCTGCGCATCGAGTCGCTGTTCATCGACGAAGGCTTCGGCAGCCTCGACCCTGAATCGCTGCAGCTGGCGATGGATGCCCTGGATGGCCTGCAAGCCCAAGGGCGCAAAGTGGCGGTGATCTCCCATGTGCAGGAAATGCACGAGCGTATTCCTGTGCAGATCCAGGTGCGGCGTCAGGGTAATGGGTTGAGCGATGTCGAGGTGTGTGGCTGAGCCTGAGCCGGCAAAGCTCGCTGCAGGGTGCGTCGCGATGCGGCGCAGCAGCCCCAATGGCCGCCATTGCGTTGTGTCAGGTGGGCCGGTGGTGCTGAACTGGGCCGGCTGTGCCGGCCATCGCGGCAGTAGCCGCTCCTGAAGGGACCGTGTGAATCTCAGGCAACACGCAACCCACGTAGGGGCGAGCTTGCTCGCGATGGCCGGCGAAGCCGGCCCAGGGCAGCCACCCCCATTTAGACGCCATCGTGGGCGCCTGGATGAGGCCGACTGCGGCGGCCATCGCGGCAATCCGGAGCGCCGGACCGGCCGTTTCCTACCGGGACCGCGTGTTTTGCCAAGAGGTGGCACAGAGAGAAGACCGCAAGAACCTGCCACCGCAGCCCCGGTACGGCGAACAGGCTTCTACCCAGGTGCCGCGCCAGAGAGCATTCGAGTCACCCCCGAGGGGCCGGAGCGCAGCGGTGACGGCTGGGCGCTCTCTATTCAATGAACTTCAAATCCGACGGCGCCGGCTGTGCAAAGCGCTGCACAACCTCGCCCAATGTCCCCTCACGCGGATCACGTTGAATCACCACGATCTCGTTGCTGTGCTGGTTCGCCACCAACAAGAATTGCCCATCCGGCGCTACGACGAATTCACGCGGGTGCTCGCCCTCCGCTGCGCGGCGCTGCAACAGGGTCAGCCGGCCATCGTCGGGGTTCACCCGATAGGCCACGATCTGGTTGGCCTGGCCACGGTTGCTGACGTAAAGAAAACGCCCATCGGCTGACAAATGCAGCCCGCCTGCCGCCTTGAATGCAGGGTCGGCCTGATCGGTGAGCGGCAGACGCTGGCTGAGCGCGAGCTGCCCGTCGGGTTTGACCGTGAGCATGGCCACTTCACCCGACATTTCCAGCGTCAGGTAGGCGTGCTTGCCCTTGGCATCGAACTGCAGGTGGCGCGGCCCGCTGCCAGGCGGCAGTGACAGGCTGGCCGTCGGCGCTGAGCTGAGCGGTTGGGTGTCATTGGCAGCGTCGTAGCGGTAGATGAACACCTTGTCGGCGCCCAGGTCGCTGGCGTACAGGTGCTGGCCGTCGGGTGCGAGCACCACCGAGTGCACGTGTGCCTCGGTCTGGCGCTCGGCGTCGACCTTGCTGGGGGCGTGGCGCAGGTCCTGGGTGGCGGTGGTGAGCGTGCCGTCGCGGCGCACCGGCAAGGCCACCAGGCTACCGCCCGGCGTTTTGGCGCCGTAGTTGGCGACGAACAAGTAGCGCTGGTCACGGCTGAGGCTGGCATGGGTCGGCTCGCCGCCCTGGCTGGCAATCTTGCCCAGCGGGCTGAGGGCGCCGTCTTTGCCGACGGCAAAGCTGCTGACCTGGCCGTCGGGCGCTTCGTTGACCGAGTACAGCTGGCGCTGGTCTTCTGACAACACCAGCCAGGAAGGATTGGCAGCGCGCACCACTTGCAGCGGGGTCGCGTCGATCTGCCCTTGCCTGGGCTCGAAGTGATAGCGGTAGATGCCGTGGCTGTCGCCATCGGTGTAGCTGCCCACCAGCAGCGTGGCGGCGTGGCTGTGCAGGGTCAGGCTCATCAAGCCGGTGCTAAGCAGGTGTTTGTAGATCCTGTTCATCGTTGTCCTCGTCCGGGGCCCGCAGTGCGCTCATGCACACCAGCCGGTGTTCGCCTTGGACACCGTCGAGGCGCCATTGCTCACCCTCACTTTGCGCGGCGGCAATCTGTTGCGGGCTGAACTGCCAGCGGCGCAGTTGCCGACCGTCCATGCACTCGGCCATCAGGCCGTTGTCGTCGAGGTGAAAGTCGAAACAGTGCAGGTCATCGATCAGCAGCATGTCGCAGGCTTGAAGGGCAGCAAGGAGGGTCATGGGAAATCCGCAACGAAAAAAGGCGTGCAGTATACCTGCTGCGGGCCAACCTCACGCACGGCTGAAGACCGGTAGCGGAACGCGCGCCCGTCAGACAGAGGCCTGCAAACCGTTTGTCCGCCCCAGTGTGTACGTGAGTGGGTGTGGGTGTGTATGTGGGTGCAGGAGCGAGCTTGCTGGCGAAGGGCTGCCAAGCAGCCCCCACCGCGAACCCGCCGCTTCATCAGGTGGGATCGCTGCAAGCAGCGGATGGAAGCTGCGGATAGACGTCGTGCGTGGGGGCGGCTTTGCCGCCCTTCGCGAGCAAGCTCGCTCACAGGGCGCATCCAGGGCACATCGCGGGCTGGCTTGCGCCTGCAATCAATGTGCGAGCAGCGATCCGCCTTTCTTGCCCGCCAGCCGCGCCGGCTTGATCAGGAAGCGCGCCAGCGCCGGCAGCAGCCACAGGGCGCCGATCATGTTCCAGAGCAGCATGAAGGTCAGCATCAAGCCCATGTCGGCCTGGAACTTGATGGCCGAGAAAATCCATGTGCACGTGCCAATCGCCAGGCACAGGCCGGTGAACAGCACGGCTTTGCCGGTCGAGCGCAGGGTCTGGTAGTAGGCCTCCTGCAACGGCAGGCCGGCGCGCAGGAAATGCTCCAGACGGCTGTAGATGTAGATCCCGTAGTCCACGCCGATGCCCACGCCCAGCGCCACCACCGGCAGGGTCGCAACCTTCACGCCGATGCCCATGAAGGCCATCAGCGCGTTGCCCAGCACCGAGGTCAGCACCAGCGGTAGCACGATGCACAAGGTGGCGGCGAAGGAGCGGAAGGTCACCAGGCACATCAAGGCGACACACAGATACACCAGCAGCAGGATCGTCAGCTCGGCGGACTTGATCACCTCGTTGGTAGCTGCCTCGATCCCGGCGTTGCCCGCTGCCAGAAGGAACTGCAGGCCGTCGCGGTCATGGCTGCTGGCGAATTCGCGGGCCACGCCGGTCACCTGCTCCAAGGTCTCGGCCTTGTGGTCGTTGAGAAACACCAGCACCGGCGCCAGCGAGCAATCGGCGTTGTACAGGCCGTCGGCGCGGGCGATGGAGTTGTTCAGCACATCGGGGTTGCGCGACAGCGTCTCCCACTTCAGGCTGCCCTCGTTCATGCCCTTGATCACCTGCTTGGACACCGTTACCAGAGAAATCGCCGACTGCACGCCGGGGGTGTTGTGCATCGTCCACATCAGCTCATCGATGGGCGCCAGGGTCGAATGCACCGAGCACTGTTCGGCGGGGGTCTTGACCATCACCACCAACACGTCGGAACTGGTCGAGTAGTTGTCGATGATGAAACGGTTGTCTTGGTTGTAGCGCGAATCAGGGCGCAGCTCCGGGGCGCCTTGGTCAAGATCGCCGATCTTCAGGTGCTGGCTGTACCAGAGGCCACCGGCGAACGCTAGCAGCGCCAGGCCGATGGACACCGGTGCCACGCGGGCGCTGGCGAACGTGCTCAGCAGCCGCCAGAACGGGTGCTCGCGATAGGCATCGGCCTTGCTGCGGGCAATCGCCTTGGCACTGATGCCGACATAGGAAATCGCCACCGGCAGCAGGATCAGGTTGGTGAACACGATCACCGCCACGCCCAGCGAAGCACCGATGGCCAACTCGCGAATCACGCCGATGTCGATCACCAGCAAGGTGATGAAGCCCACCGCGTCGGCCAGGATGGCGATCATCCCCGGCAGGAACAGTTGGCGGAAGGTGCGTCGCGCCGCTGTCAGCGCACTGTCGGCGTCGCTGGACTGCAGGGCGATGCCGTTGATTTTCTGCACGCCATGGGAAATGCCAATGGCGAAGATGAGAAACGGCACCAGCATCGAGTACGGGTCCAGGCCAAAGCCCACGGCGTGCATCAGCCCCAGTTGCCAGACCACCGCCACCAGCGTGGTGATGAGCACGGCCACGGTACTGCGGATGCAGCGCGTGAAGGCGTAGAGCAGCACCAGGGTGATCAGCAGCGCCACGCCGAAGAACACCACCACCATCAGCAGCCCGTCGATCAGGTCACCGACCTTCTTGGCGAAGCCGACGATGTGCACCTTTACGTTGGGGTTCTGCGCTTGGAACTTGTCGCGGATCTTGTCTTCGAGCTGATGGGAGAACTGCTGATAGTCCAGTTTCAGCTGGCGGCTCTGGTCTTGCGGGTCGGGGTAGCTTTCCAGCAACGGCACATCGACGATGCTGGAACGGAAGTTGTTCGCCACCAGCCGCCCGACCTGGCCGGACTTGAGCACGTTGTCGCGCAGCGCATCGAGGCTGGCGGGCGAGCCATCGTAGGTGTTGGGAATCACCTCACCGCCGGCGAAGCCTTCTTCGGTCACCTCGGTCCAGCGCACACTGGGGCTCCACAAGGATTTCAGCCCGCCGCGGTCAACGCCCGGCAGATAGAACACCTCGTCATGGACTTGGCGCAGGGTCTCCATGTACGCCGGGTCGAAGATGTCACCGTTCACCGCCTCGACCGAAATGCGCACCGAGTTGCCCAGATTGGCCAGGTCGTTACGGTGTTCGAGCATGCGTTCGATGAAAGGGTGTTGCAGTGGGATCATCTTCTCGAAGCTGGTGGACGGGCGAATCAACGTGGCTTGCCAGAACAGCAGCACACTGACCAGCAGGCACAGGACGATCACGCCCGGGCGGTGGGTGAAGATCAGCCGCTCCAGCCAGGTGGCGTGAGCATCGTCAGGGGTAATGCGCTGCTGTTCGTTCATGGCTGCACCTCTTGGTCTGCGCCTTCGGCCGTGGCCAGACGAATGCCGCCCTGCCCCACCAGCAGCAGGCCGTTGGTGCGCCCGGCGACAGCGGACAGCGCCAGGCGGTCGGGGCGGTTGAACACGCTGAAGTGCTCGCCATCATCGAGGCTGCGCAGCACGCTGCCGCCGTTGCCGACGATCACCACGCTGCCATCTGCGAGCAACGCGCCGCCTGCCAGGCCGAAGGCAAGGGGCCCGCGCGCGGTTTGTAGCTGAACGGTCTGCCAGCTGTCACCGAAATCGGTCGAGCGCAGCAGATTGCCGCGCAGCCCGTACGCCAGCACCGTGCCGGGCGTGGCGGTGCCGAGCACGCCGAACAGTGACCCTTCGTAGGGCCCTTCAACGCGCGACCACTGTTGCCCGCCGTCGCTGGAGCGGTACAGGCTGCCCTGCTCACCGACGATGAACAGGCCGCGGTCCTTGATCGCGGTGATGGCGTTGAGGTGCAGTTGATCGGGGTTGTCGAGGCGTTCGCTGACATCCTGCCAGCGCTGGCCGCCGTCGCGGGTTTCCAACAGCGCGCCATAGGCGCCGACGGCGAAACCGTGTTGGCCATCGAGGAAGTGCACATCGAGCAGCGGCGCTTCACGGGCGAGGTCTTCGAACTGCTTGTTCCAGGTGGCGCCGCCGTCGCGGGTGGCGAGGATCTGCGCATCATGGCCCACCGCCCAGCCGTGCTGGCTGTCGACGAAATACACGGCGGTCAGCAGTTGTCGGGTCGGTACGTGGGCCTGGGTCCAGGTCGCGCCTTGGTCGTCGGACAGCAGCACATGCCCGCGTTCGCCCACCACCACCAGGCGGTCACCGGCATGCGCGGCGTCGATCAACAGGCTGTGGCTGGCGCGGGGCGAGGCCACGGCCATCTCCTCCTGCGCCTCAAGGCTGCCTGCCCACATGGCAAGCGCGATGCCCAGCAGCATCACTTTCACTAGCGAACTGGCAGCGTGGCTGCCACGAACCTTTGACCGTGCCGTCATGGCGTTCCCCTGTTGTTGTTCTTGGCGGGGGCATGCGCCCGCGCGAGCAGCGCGGTGAAGGCGGACCCCGAGGAAACAGATGCTGCGATAGCGATGGGCCATCCTAGCGGGGACGGCAACGCAATTACAACGACAACACGGGGGTTATTCGGTCTGTGAATACAGCCGCCCTCTGCCCCCGTGTCGGGAGCGCTCGGTCAACGGTCAACAGCCTCAGTATTGGCCACGAAGCGCAACCAGCCGGCTGTCCGCGATTGGCCATCGGCGCGGTCCTTGGGGTGGCGGATGCCCTCGGTGACCGGCACTTCGACGAAATCGAACGGGCTCAGGCCCTCGAGGCACGCCACGTTGATGCCGTATTGATCGGGCGAGGAGCGCCGTTGGTGAAAGGTGTAGATGCCGCAGTGCGAGCAGAAGTAGTGCTTGGCCTGACCCGTATTGAACTGGTACAGCGTCAGCGCCGCCTGGCCCTGCTCGACCACGAGGTCGGCAAGGTCTGCCGAGACCGCCACCGCGCCGCGCATCCGGCAGTAGGAGCAGTTGCAGCGGCGGGCAGTGTTCAGGCCGTCAGCCAGGCGTACCGTGAAACGCACAGTGCCGCAGTGGCAGGCGCCGTTATGCAGGGGGCGGGTGTCGAGAGCAGTCATGGCAGCACCGTGTTGGCAAGGTGCTTGGCAGCATAGCTGGCCCGCGGCATCCGACCACCTTTGCGACGGTGCAGCGCGTCGGTTGCGGCTCGTCAGGGCCACACTTGCGCGGCGCGTTTGACCGTCAATTTCGAGCGCAGTGCACTGAGTGCAATCGTGTGCACGGGCTCGGTGGGCGCGGCGCAGAGGTCTTCCACAACCACCACCTCAAAGGCCTCAGCCGCCTTGGACAGCGCTGTGAACGCCACGCAGTTCTGGGTCATCATTCCGCAGATGAGCAGGGTCGTGACGTCGATCAGATGGCTCGCCAGGTCGGTCTCCTGAAACGCATCGGCCAGATGCTTGAGCACGATCGGCGCGTCTTGGGCAACGTCGAGAATGGCCGGCCTGATCGCCGCCCCTGCGCTGCCCGCCGCGAACAGACCGTTGGCCGCGGTGGAGTGGTGCTGCACCAGCACGATGCGGTCACCGGCGTGGCGTGCGCGTTCGATCGCCGCGCAGAGGTTCGCCGTGGTCGCTTCGACGTCATGCAACGGCAGCACGCCGTCGGCGAAGTAGTCATTCTGAATATCGATCACAACCAGTGCGCGGCTCATGTCGGTGTCCTCCAGGGGGTCAGTGGCTGTGACTCTAACCCTGTCGCGGTCCGGCAACGACTGGCCGGATAGCCATCTTTCGATTAGATTCGGCCAATGAAGATCGCCCTCCTCGCCTACGACCATGTCAGCCCGTTCATGCTCTCGACACCGCTTGCGGTATTCGAGGGCGCGGCCCTGGCTGCACCCCATGACGTGATCGTCTGTGCGAGCAATCGGCGGGCGCTGGGGCCTGGCGGGCTGAGCTTCAACCTCAGCGCCGACCTGGACGCCGCGAGCGATGCTGACCTGGTGCTGCTGCCGGGCTGGTGCGACGCGCAGGAGCCGGTGACCGACGAGCTGGTCGAGGTGCTGCGCCGCGCCGCCCAGCGAGGCGCCGTGGTGGTCGGCCTGTGCCTGGGTACGTTCGGTCTGGCGCAGGCAGGCCTGCTGGATGGGCGGCGTGCAACCACGCACTGGGCCGAGGCCGCACGCTTCGCGGCGCGCTTCCCCGCCGTGGACGTCGATGCAGGCGCGTTGTTCATCGATGAGGGCTCGGTGGTGACCTCTGCCGGTGTCGCAGCGGGGCTCGATTGCTGCTTGCACCTGGTGGCGCGGTTTTGCGGGCAAGCCGAAGCCAATCGCATCGCGCGCCAGTTGGTGGTGGCGCCGCAGCGCTCAGGGGCCCATGCGCAGCTTCCCGAGCGCCCGGCACCTGTATCCCTGGCCGAGCATCGGGTGGCGGATTTGCTTGAAGCGCTGTGGCACGACCCGCGCGACACACCTTCGCTCGACGCCTTGGCCAAACGCGCGGGGGTGAGCACGCGCAGCCTGACACGGCATATCCGTACCCGGACCGGGGACAGTCTCGCAGGCTGGTTGAGACGGGCGCGCATTGCGCGCGCCCAGGAACTGCTGGCGCGCGGCAGCCCGATCGAGCTGGCGGCCGTGCAGTGCGGCTTTGCCGATGGGCAGGCCATGCGTCAGGCGTTTCAACGTGAGCATGGGATGTCACCGCGGCAGTGGGCAGCCAAGCAGCGCTTGGACTATCGCCTGTGAGGGATCCCAGCGACCGCGATCGCGGAGGGCCCGCTGTCGGCGCTGCACCCCTGCCCCAAGCCGGCGCCAGCCCGCACCCACAGCGCCGCAGGTCGAGCGTCGGCGCCAGTACTGAAAAAGCCCGCCCTCGAATCCGAGCGCGGGCTTGTCTGAACACTCGCCAGCAGCGACTTACGCCAGGCTTTTGCTCACCACTTCATACACGTCACTGGACAACGAACCGGCATCCAGAATCCGCTGCAACTCACCTTTCATCAGCGCCTGACGCGCCGCGTCGTATTTGCGCCAGCGGGTCAACGGCGCCAGTTGGCGCGAGGCGATCTGCGGGTTGAAGGCATTCAGCTCGATCACCAGATCGGCCAGGAAGCGGTAGCCCGAGCCATCGGCGGCGTGGAAGTTGACCAGGTTCTGCCCGGCGAAGGCGCCGATCAGCGCGCGCACCTTGTTGGGGTTCTTCAAGGTGAAGGCCGGGTGCTGCATCAGCGCCTTGACCCGCGCCAGGCCACCGGGCTGAGTACTGGCGGCCTGCACGCTGAACCACTGGTCCATGACCAACGGGTTGTCCTTGAAGTGCTCGGCAAACACGTCCAGCGCGTGCTGGCGCTCGGCGCTGAACGGCGAGTTGACCAGCACGGCCAGGGCCGTGAGGCGTTCGGTCATGTTATCGCACTGGTCGAACTGCTCCAGCGTGGCGGCCAACACATCCGGCTCGCCGGTCAGCATCAGGTAGGACAACGCGATGTTCTGCAGGCCGCGACGGGCAAAGTGCTCGGCCGCTGCCACGTACGGCGTTTCACGCGACACCGCGCGGTTGGCCTGGTAGCGCGCCCACAGGGCGTCGTGCAACTGCTCGGCGATCTGCTGGCGCGCGAAGTCGCGGGCGGCGTGAATGGCGTCGACGTCGGCCACTTCGCTGATCTCGGTCAGGTAGCCCTCGCCTGGCAGCGAAAGCATTTCGGCAACCATGGCCGGGTCCAGCGATTCGTTGCCCAGTACCGTGCCCAGGGCGGTGATCAGTCGCGCATCGAGCGTGAACGCTTCGCCGCGCTGGTGCTGGCCGATCAGCTCCTGCAGCACCTGCACCGACAGTTGCTGGCCAGCCTCCCAGCGGTTGAACCCGTCGCTGTCGTGCTGCATGAGGAACATCAACTGATCGCGGTCGTAGGGGAAGCTCCATTTGACCGGCGCGCTGAAACCGCGCAGCAAGGACGGCAGCGGCTTGGCGGTGAGGCCCTCGAAGACGAAGGTCTGCTCGGCCTCGGTCACCGACAGCACGCGGGAGGTGCCGTGGGCTGCGTTTTCACCGGCCAGTCGCAAAGGCAGGTCGTTGCCGTCGCGGTCGAGCAGGCCCAGCTCGACCGGGATCACGAACGGGAGTTTTTCGCGGCCATCCGGGGTTGTCGGACAGCTCTGGCGGAAAGTCAGGCTGTAGCGCCCGGCTGGGGCATCCCAGGCTTCGCTGATGGCCAGGCGCGGCGTGCCGGCCTGCACGTACCAGCGCTTGAACTGGGTGAGGTCGGCGCCGGTGGCGTCTTCCATGGCCTGGATGAAGTCATCGCAGGTCACGGCCTGGCCATCGTGGCGTTCGAAGTACAGGTCGCTGCCTTTGCGAAAGCCCTCGGCGCCGAGCAGGGTACGGACCATGCGCACCACTTCCGAACCCTTCTCGTAGACGGTCAGGGTGTAGAAGTTGGAAATCTCGATGAAGCTGTCCGGGCGTACCGGGTGGGCCATGGGGCCGGCGTCTTCGGCGAACTGGTGAGTGCGCAGGTAGGCTACATCCTCGATGCGCTTGACTGTGCGCGAGTTCATGTCGGCGCTGAACTCGGCGTCGCGGAACACCGTGAAGCCTTCCTTGAGCGAGAGCTGGAACCAGTCGCGGCAGGTCACGCGGTTGCCCGACCAGTTGTGGAAGTATTCGTGGGCCACCACCGCTTCCACGCGCTGGTGCGCGGCGTCAGTGGCGGTTTCGGCGCGGGCCAGCACGCAGCTGGAGTTGAAGATGTTCAGGCCCTTGTTTTCCATGGCGCCCATGTTGAAGTCGTTGACCGCAACGATCATGAAGATGTCCAGGTCGTACTCGCGGCCGTACACCTCTTCATCCCAACGCATGGATTTCTTCAGGCTGACCATGGCGTGGTCGCACTTGTCGAGGTTCTCGGGCTCGACATAGATCCGCAGGGCCACGTCGCGGCCGGACTGACGGGTGAAACTGTCCTCGACGCACCACAAGTCACCGGCCACCAGCGCAAACAGGTACGCCGGTTTCATGAACGGGTCTTCCCAGGTCGCCCAGTGCCGGCCATCGTCGGCCGGGCCGCTGCCGATCGGGTTGCCGTTGGACAGCAGGATCGGATAGCGCTGCTGGTCGGCGATCACCGTGGTGGTGAACACGCTCATCACGTCTGGACGGTCGAGGTAATAGGTGATCTTGCGGAAACCTTCGGCCTCGCACTGGGTGCAGAACATCTTGCCGGACGTGTACAGGCCTTCGAGGGCAGTGTTGCTTTCCGGGTGGATGCGCACCGAGGTGTCGAGGGTGAAGCGCTCGCTGGTCGGGTGCAGGGTCAGGCTGTCGGCGTCTGTCTGGTAGGCGCCCTCGCTCAGGGCCTGGTCGTCCAGCTGCACGCTGAGCAGCTCAAGTTGCTGGCCGTCGAGCACCAGGGCCGGCAGGCCGGCACCGCGCGCCGGGTTACGGCGCATCACCAGTTGCGCATGGACCAGGGTGTGGTCCTCGAACAGCTCGAAGGTCAGGTGCGTCTCGTCGATCAGGTACTCAGGCGCCTGGTAGTCCTTGAGGTAGATCGCTTGCGGTTGTTCGGTGCGCATGGGGCGGTCCTTTTACTGGAGTTCGGTCTGAACGATCTTGAGACGAAGATCGGGCAAGGCTGTGCGCCGCGACTGCGTTTCACGCAGCCTGGCCTGGTTTCAAGGCGTTCAGGCAGCTTGCAGCACGGCCAGCTGATAGGCCGTGTACTTGCGAACGTTGATCACGCCGGTGTCGAAGATCAGGTACTGACCCTTGATCCCCAACAGCGTGCCTTCTACCACCGGGTTCTTGTCGAGATTGAAGCTGACGATCTTGGTTGGATAGGCCTGGACCGGATAACGCATCTGCACCACTTCGGCATCGGGCAGCGGCTGGATCGCCTGCAAGCCGAAGCGCGCTTGCAGCACACGCAGGCCATCGGCGCAGGCGTCGAAGATCTGCTCACGCACGGCGATCAGGTCGAGGGTTTCGGCGTCGCCCTTGAGCAGCGCACGCCAGTTGGTGCGGTCTGGCACCTGGCTGCGCAGCAGGTCTTCGACCAGCCCGGACTGCAGGCGGGTGGCCACGCGCATGATCGGCAGCGCCTGGCTGGCGCCCTGGTCAAGCCAGCGCGTGGGCAGTTGGGTAGCGCGGGTAATGCCGACCTTGATACCCGAGGAGTTGGCCAGGTACACGATGTGGTCGGTCATGCAGAATTGCTCGCCCCACGACGGATCGCGGCAGGTACCGGCGTCGTAGTGGCAGCGCTCCGGGGCCATGATGCACAGGTCGCACTGGGCCAGTTTGGTCATGCAGGGATAGCAGTAGCCTTGGCTGTAGCTCGACTTGGTGCGTTTGCCGCAGTGGCTGCAGTGGATCGCGCCGAGGTATTCCAGGCGCAGCGACTGGCCGATCAGCGGGTTGACCGGCACCTGGGTGTCGCCCAGGCGAAAACTGTATTGCACGACCGGCGCGTCAAGGCGCACGGCCATTTTGCTCAGAGAGCCGCGAGCGAGTTCGATCAATGTACCGAGTCCGACTTGAACAGAATGTTGGGGATGGGCGCAGACTTGGAGGCGCATTCCTGCGGCCCCATGTAGCCGGTGCGCTGGTCTTCGGGCAGGTGCTTGGCCTCCCAGGCGATCACGGCTTGCAGCGACAGCTCTTTCTGCTCGACGGTGAGCTTGCGCCCATCCGACCAGCGCCCTAGCTCAACGGCCGTTTTCAGGCTCTGGTAGATGTCGGGGGTGATGTTTTCGATCATGTGTTCAAACGTGGACATAGCGTCTCCAGAGCAAGCCGACAGGCCCTGAACGAACCAGGACGTGTCTGAAATATGTGGGCGCGAAGGCGCCGTTTCAACGTGGGGACGGCTGCCAACAGACACCCCTCAAGCGACACCCAGTTTACGCCGCGCCCAGGCGCCACCCAAGAGCCCGGTCAGGCAACCGATGAGCAGTCCGCCCACGTGCGCGGCATTGGCGATCTGACCCATGCCCAGCTGGCCGACCACGCCCGTCAGGCACACCACCAGCCACACCAGCATCATCACCAGTACGCCTCTGGGCAGCTCGAACAGCCGGCTGGGCGCCAGGCGTTGGTACAGCCAGAGGTGCCCGAGCAACCCGTAGAGCACGCCCGACAGCCCGCCGAACACGCCGGGGCCGCTGGTGAAATGCTGGGCCAGGTTCGACACCAGACTGAACAGCAGGGTCAGGCCCAGCAGCACCCATGGTCCTTGGCGCGCCTCGATACGCCGGCCAAGCTCCCAATACCACAGGCTGTTCATGGCCAGGTGCAGCACCCCGAAATGCAAGAGCATGGGCGATACCAGGCGCCACCACTGGCCCGCGGCCAGGCCTTGGGCGAGCGAGGTGAAATAGAGGTACTCGCCTTGCACCTGGACCTTGAGGAAGGTGAACCAGCCGACGCTGGCGAGGTTGTCGCCAAGGCCGGTGACAGCGGCGACCAGCAGGCACAGCACGATCACGCCCGCCGTGACCTTGAACGCGTTGACCTGGGCCAGCAGCGACGGCGCCCGGTTCACCGGCTGATCGGCCGGCGCAGACTCAAGGGCAATCAGGCCGTCGCCTTGCGGGTGGCGCTGGTACAGCGCGCGCACCTGCTCCACCAGATCGGCCGCCACCCACAGCACCTGCACATCGCCTTCCTCGCTGACCCGGTGCGGCACACCGCGAGCGTACAGCAGGCGCACGAAACCGCTGAGGTCGGTGCTCAGGGGCAGGCGCAGCGTTTCGAGATAGGTCATGAATGGGCCTGCGAGCGTTCGACGTCGACCCAGACGAACTTGCGCGGGTCGAGACGGGTTTCCTGGTCCAGCCGATAGGCCACCAGCTTGCCGTACAGCACTGCGCTGTAGTCCAGGCACGCCAGGTTAGGGCGGATCGGGCTCGGTGGGCCGCTGCGCCAGTAGTGCCCGACGAACAGCAACGGCTCATCTTCGGCATAGCGCAGCAGGGCTTTTTTCTGGGTGTGGTCGAGCGGCGTGCGAGCGACGTCCTCGGGCAGCGCGTCGGGCTGGAAAACGATATCGCCGTAGGTCTGCGGGTCGTCTTCCCAGAACTTGGTGCGAAAGAACGCACGGGTCAGGCCGTCGCCGCCGGTCAGCGTCAGGCCGTCGGGCAGGCGCATGTCGGTGCCGCGCAGCAGGCGGTTGCACACGGTGGAGGCAAAGCTGCCGGGCACGTCCGAGGCCTGGATGAAGTGCTCATCGACACAGCCTGTGGGGTATTGCGCGCGCAGCGGATCGATCAGGTCCGGGTCCCAGCAGGCGTGCACCAGGCGAAAGCGGCCGGCATCGATGAACAGCGGCAGGCGATAGAACCATTGGCTGAAGTCGTGCCAGTCAGCCGGGTGGTCGGCGAACTGCGCCAGGGTCTCTTCGATCAGCCTGGCGTGCCGCGGGGTGTGTTCGCGCACGTAGGTCTTGCCGCTGCCTGGCAGCGCTGGGGTCACCCAGCCCAGGGCGTTGTATTCGTGATTGCCCATGATGCAGAAGGCCTGGCCAGCCTCGACCATGTCGTGCACCAGGTGCAGGGCCTCGCGAATGCGCGGGCCGCGGTCGACGATGTCGCCGAGAAACAGCACCTGGCGCCGCGGGTGGCGCCACACGCCGCCGTGACGGCTGTAGCCCAGTCTGTCGAGCAGGCGTTCCAGGGTGTGTGCACAGCCATGCACGTCACCGATGATGTCGAAGCTTCGCGCCGGATCGAGCATCAATCGTCTCTACCCCCCAAGCGGCTGCCCCAACCCAGTTTGGTGCGGCAGACCTCGTAGTAGTTATGGCCCAGCGGATGGATCAGGCGCAGCTTCTGCGACTTCTTGCTGACGGTAACCGTGTCGCCCGGGGCGCAGGTGAAGTGGTTCTGCCCGTCGCACGACACCTGCGGGTAGATCTGCAGGTCCTTGGAGACGACGATCTTCAGCTCGCTGTTGCCGTCGACCACGATCGGCCGGCCCGACAAGGTGTGCGGGTACATCGGCACGATGACGATGGCGTCGAGTTTGGGGTGCATGATCGGCCCGCCTGCCGACAGCGCGTAGGCGGTGGAACCGGTCGGGGTGGAGACGATCAGGCCGTCGGCCTTCTGGCTGCAGACGAACTGACCGTCGATGTAGATCTCGAACTCGATCATGCGCGTCGACTTGCCGGGGTGCAGCACCACGTCGTTCAACGCGTCGCCCTGGCCGATGGCCTCGTTGTGGTGGCGCACTTCGGCCTGCAGCAGGAAGCGGTTTTCCACCAGGTAATGGCCGTCGAGCACTTCGGCGACCTTGGTTTCCAGCTCGTCGGGGCGGATGTCGGTGAGAAAGCCCAGGTTGCCGCGGTTGATACCGAGCACGGGAGTGTTGTGCCGGGCCAGGGCGCGGGCGGCGCCGAGCAGGCTGCCGTCGCCGCCGACCACGATCACCAGGTCACAGACCTCGCCGAGCAACTTGCGCGACGAGGTTTGCAGGCCATGGCCGGGCAGCACTTCGGCGATGGTGTCCTCAAGGATCACGTGCAGGTGGCGTTCCAGCAGGAATTTTTTCAGTCGGCGGATCGTGTCGAGCACCTGAGCGCTGTTCAGGCGACCGATGATACCGATATTGCGAAATTGCTCCATGGGGCTCCTGCTTGGCTCTACGGCGGATTGGCCTGGGCGGCACTGAGAGGGAATTATGGGCGAAACCACCGGCCAGCAGCAAACCAGCGATACTGGCAGCATGAATCCTTTCCCCTTGCTTGCCCACCTGCCCTGCCAACTGCGCCACGCCAGCGTGCGCGACCTGGCCTGGACACTGCTATCGCCGGCCCTCATGCAGCCGCCGCCGGGCGCTCAGCGCCACCCGTTGGCGGCCAGCGGCTGGGCCGATCATCCACACCAGCTGGAACACTGGCTACGGCGCCTGGACGACGCCCCTCAGGCCCTCGATCACTGGCTGGCGCAGCGCGGTAGCCGCCGCCTTGGCCTGTATTACGAGCGGCTCTGGCAGTTCGCCCTGACCCAGGCGCCAGGCATCGAGCTGCTGGCCAGCAACCTGCCGATCCGCCAAGGCGGGCGCACCCTGGGCGAATTGGATGTGGTGCTGCGTGACCGTACCGGAGTTCATCATCTGGAGCTGGCGATCAAACTGTACCTGGGCCCCGAGCAGGGCGCGGGCGAAGACGTCGGGCAATGGCTGGGGCCAGGCTGCCATGACCGCCTGGGCGCAAAACTGGCGCACTTGGTCGGCCATCAGCTGCCCATGGCCGTGCAGCCGCAAAGCCAGGCGGCGTTGGCTGCGCTGGGGATCGGCGCGGTGCGATCGCATCTGTGGCTGGGCGGTTATCTGTTCCACCCATGGCCTGCCGGGTGCGCGTGGCCCGATGGCGCGGCGGCAGATCACCTGCGCGGGCAGTGGCTGCGCCGGCAGGACTGGGCACGGTTTGCGGCCAGCCGGCCTGCCGGTCACTGGCAACCGCTGGCGCGTGAGCGCTGGTTGGCACCGGCGCGGGTGGGTGAACAGGCGTTGTGGTCGGCGGCGCAGTTCACACAGTGGCTGGCGGCGCTGGAGGCCGACGCCGCCGCGCGGTTGCTGGTCAGGCTGGCACCTGCTGCTGCCGGCAGTTGGGAGGAACAGGAACGTGTATTTCTGGTGGCCGACCACTGGCCGGCTCTAGACTAGGCGCCACCCCGCTGCACCCGCTGACCAGGCGCCACCAGAGCGCCCCCCTTACCGTGACCTGCTGAAGAGGCTTTTACATGATCTCCACTACCCCGCCTGCGCATTACGCGCGGCTGTCGATCCTGCTGCACTGGTTGATGCTGGTGCTGCTGGCCGCGGTGTATGCCTTTATCGAGTTTCGGGGCGTATTCCCGCGTGACAGCGCCGAACGCGACCTGATGAAAGCGCTGCACTTCATGCTCGGCCTGACCCTTTTCGCTCTGGTCTGGCTGCGCCTGGCCATGCGCCTGATTCACCCCACCCCGCCCATCGTGCCCAAACCGCCAGCCTGGCAGATCGGCATGGCGCACCTGACGCACCTGCTGCTTTACGCACTGCTGATCGGCCTGCCGCTGGCCGGCTGGCTGATGCTCAGCGCGGCCGGCAAGCCGATTCCCTTCTATGGCCTGGAACTGCCCGCCCTGATCGACCAGAACCCGGATCTGGCCAAGTTCATCAAAGGGTGGCACGAGCGCATCGGCACCTGGGGTTACTGGCTGATCGGCCTGCACGCCGTGGCTGGGCTGTACCACCACTGGGTGCGCCGCGACAACACGCTGGTACGGATGCTGCCTTACAAGTAACCGCGCCGCCCCTGCAGCCCGCCGCCGTGGACCACGATCAGGCGGCTGCCGGGGGCGATCTGGCCCGCTTGCACCTGATCGTGCAACGCCATCAACAGCTTGCCGCTGTAGAGCGCTTCGAGCGGCACTTGGGTCTGGCACTCCGTGTTTTCGATGAAGCGCCGCAATGAGTCGTCGATGCGCGCAAAGCCCCCGCGACAAGCCTCATGCAACTGATAGCCTGCGCTGCCGGCCAGTGCCTGGATGTGTTCGATCAGGTCCGGGTGCGCCGGCACCGCTAACGCTCCGTGCACCTCATGCGCGCCCTGCTCGCCCTGCACCAGCCCAGCCAGGGTGGTACCGGTGCCCACCGCCAGCCACCAGGCATCGAAATCTTCCCAGCCCAGTGCCGGCAGCTGCGCGCGGGCCTGCTCGACGATCGCTTGACACCCCAGTGCCCCCGCCGCCCCGCCGCCGCCCTCAGGAATGCAGTACCACCCCGGATAACGAGCCTGCCACGACGCCCAGAAATCAGGCTCGTGCCGAGTGCGGTAGCCGCCATAACCCAACCAATGCAGTGCCATGCCCCAGCGTTGCAGGTCGGTCACCGTGGGCGTGTCCTGGGCATGCCCACGCAGCAAACCCGCAGTGGCGAAGCCGAAACGCTGACCGGCGGCGGCAAGCGCATGCAGGTGATTGGAGTGGTTGCCACCCAGGCTGATCAGGCCCGGCGCGCCGCTGGCGCGGGCGGCGAGCAGATGGTGGCGGAGCTTGAACCACTTGTTGCCGCTGATCAGCGGGTCGATGAGGTCCAGGCGCAGGATGGCGGCCTGGATGCCCGCGTGAGCCAGCCAAGGGAGGTCGAGGGGTTGCAGCGGGGCGTAGGGCAGTTCCGAAAAAGCCAGCAACGATTGCACCCGGTGATGTGAGGGAGCGACAGTCTAGCGGGCAGAGTCGGGATCGCCAAAAGACACCGGGGCCCGGTTGTCACGGGCCCCGGCTGCAGAGCCTGTCCAAGCGTTCCACAGCCGTCAGCGCCGCCCCCGTGCCTCAAGGTGCGCTCAAGCCTTGAAGCACCTGGCTCAGAAGTCGTACCGCGCGCCCACAGTCACACTGCGCGAAGGCCCGTAGAAGTTGAACGTCGAGGTCGAGCCCACGCGCGACAGGTAGTCCCGGTCGAACAGGTTGTTGACGTTGAGGCTGGCGGTGAGCTTCGAGGTCACCGGGTACGAGACCATCGCGTCCACTGTGGCATAGCCCGGTGCGTCGATCCGCACGCCGCCGTTCTCGGCGTAGAAGTCACTCATCGCCGAGACCCCACCCCCCACCGCCAACCCGTTCAACACACCGTGATCCAGGGTGTACTTGCTCCACAGCGACGCCTGGTGGCGCGGCATGATGAAGAAGGTGGTCTGTGCGTCGCCCTTGACCGTATCGGTGTCCATCCAGGTGTACCCGGCCAACAGTTCCCAGTTGGACGTGAGCTTGCCGCTGACCTCCATTTCCGCCCCCTTCACCCGCGTCTCACCGGCTGCCACCGAGTCGGTGGTCGCCACACCGTCGGCATCGAACAGGGTGGTCGCGCGGTGTTTGTCCGTCAGCCGGAACAACGACAGGCGGGTATTGAGGTCGCCGCCAAAATAGCTGCTCTTGAGCCCGAACTCGTACTGCTCACCCTCACGTGGCTTGAGCACTCGGCCGTTGCCGTCGGTTTCGGACTGCGGCTTGAACACCTGTGAATAACTGGCGTACAGCGCATGGTTGTCGGTCAGGTCGTAGACCACGCCGCCATACGGGGTGAAATGGCCATCGATGCGCTTGCTGTCGTCTTGCGTGGCACCGCTGCGCAGGGTGCTGGTGTAGAAGTCGCCGCGATACCAGCTGAAGCGACCACCGGCAATCAACGCCAAGCGCTCGATGGGGCGGAACGTGACTTTGGAGTAGAGGCCGTATTCCTCTTCCTGCGTGCCGGTTTCAGTGCTGTAGTTCGGCGACGGCTTGGCGAAGCGCTTGGGCGAGTAGGTGCCGAGGTTGATAGCCCCCAGATTGGTGGTGCCGTTCAGGTACTGGGTGTCGTAGTTCTTGTAGTCGCTGCCGACCACGAACTCGCTGACGTTGCCAAAGGTGGCGAAGGGTTGGCTGTAGCTGGCATCCAGGGCATAGGTGTCCTGTACGAAATCCCGCGCGCTGGCGCGTTCGCTGGTGGCGCCGGTCAGGGTGTTGGTGGCCGTGAAGGCATACAGGTAATCGGTCTCGCGGCGTGAACCGCGAGCGGCCACGCGACCATAGCCGCCGTTGTCGAAGCGGTGTGTCAGCTCGCCGACCAGGTCCGTGGTCTTGCCATCGAACGCGTTCCAGTCGGCGCCCAGAAAGCGCGAATGGCTGAAGTCCGGCACCTCGCCAGACAGCCTCGCCGGGTAACCGTTATGCGGCGTGAGATTCTTCACTTCGTGGATCAGACCCAGCGACAACAGCGTGTCCTCGTCCAGGTCGACGTCCAGGGCGCCGTAGTAGCTGTTGCTGGTGTTGGCGTTGTAGTCCACCTCGCCATTGGTGTCGTCACGCGAGGCGATCAGGCGCCCGCGCACGCGACCGGCCTCATCGAGCGGGCCGCTGAGGTCGAGTTCTTCGTGGTTGGTGTCCCAACTGCCGTAGCGGCCCTCGACATGGCCCTGGAACTCGGCGGTCGGGCGCTTGCGCACCATGTTGACGATGCCGCCCAGCTCGCTGGTGCTGCTGAACAACCCGGCCGGGCCGCGCATGATTTCGACGCGGTCGAATGCAACCAGGGACGGCACCGTACCGAAAATGCTGGTCATCGGCGCCGGCAGGCCATCGATGTTGAACTCGCTGTACTCGTAGCCCCGGGCGTAGATCGAGGAGCGCCCGCTGTCGTTGGTCAGGGTGCGCAGGCCGGCGGTGTACTTGGCCAGGTCGTCCAGGTGCACGAACTGGCGATCCTTGACGTAGTCCTGGGTGTACACCGTGATCGATTGCGGGATGTCCTTGAGTGCGGCCGGCGTCTTGGTGCCGACGGTGGCGGCATCGACGCTGTAACCGCCCGTGGTCTCGGAGGGAAGCATGTCGTAGAGACGATTGCCCTCGATGGTCACGGCCGGCAGATCGACTGCGCGGTCTTCAGGCAGTGCCTGTTCCGCCACCGTCTCAGCCAGTGCCGTCAACGAAAAAGGTGCCAGTAGCACCAGCAACCAACCACCGCGTACCCGCCGAGCGCCAGACGCGCCGTTCAACCCCTTCATGTCATCCCCTTCCTGCAAATGGCAGCATTTCTCAAACGAAACTGTTTTCTATTTGCGCAGAATATCGAAGGGTTCAGCGGGGTGCAGCCGCCTTAACTTTATTAACACCCGCAGGCGTTGCCCCTGCAGGGTCGGCAGTGGGATGATTCGCAACTGATAGGAATTCTCATTAAAGGTTCACAGTGCCCACCTCACTTCTGCTGGTCGAAGACGACCTGCACCTGCGTCAAGACCTGGAACGGCATTTTCGCAACCGTGGATTCGACGTCTGTGCCTGCGCGACCGGGACCGAGGCGCTTGCAGCCCTCGATCGCTCACTGTTCGACCTGGTGCTTCTGGACATATTGCTTCCCGGTATCGACGGCCTGAGCCTGCTCGACCGTCTGCGCCGCCAGAAGGCTGTGCCGGTGATGCTGATGTCGGCGCTGGGTGCCGAACAGGACCGGATCAGTGGTTTCACACGCGGCGCCGATGATTACCTGCCCAAGCCCTTCAGCCTGGCGGAGCTCGACGCTCGGGTCGATGCCTTGCTGCGTCGCGTGGCGCTCGATCAACGCTCAGTGGCCCCTGACACCCGTGGTTGCGCCTTGCTGCTCGATGCGCAACGCCAAGACGCCATCCACCAAGGCCGTGCCGCCGGTCTCACCGGCTCCGAGTTCCGCCTGTTGGCCACTCTGCATGCGCACGCCGGCGAAGCGCTGAGCAAGCCCTTCCTCTACCAGACCGTGCTGCACCGCGCCTACACCCGGCTTGACCGCGGCCTGGACGTGCACGTGTGCAACCTGCGTCGCAAGCTCGCTGACATCGACGTCCATCACCTGCAGATCCAGGCCATCCGCAGCCAGGGGTACATGTTGCTGGACAGGGAGCCGGGCTGATGCGACGCCACCCTTTGCTGTGGAAACTGGCCGGGCTGCAGGTCAGTTTCTGCCTGTTGCTGGTCTGGTTGATCTGGACGTGGGGCCTGTCGGTGGAACGCAGCACCTACTTTCTGCCGCAAGCCGACCAGGACTACCTGGCGCGCTACGCCCAGCAGGCAGAACAGGCCTGGCAACGCGGCGGTGCCGCGGGCATCGAGACCTGGCGCAGGCAGGTCGAACGCACTGAACAGACGTGGGTGGCGGTGATCGGGCCGCAATTGCAGAGCCTCGGCCCGACGCCACTGACCGCCGAGCAAGCCAGCCACCTGACCTTCATGCGCAAGCTCGATTGGCCGATGAGCCGGCGGCTACGCGATGAGCTGCCGTACGTCAGCATCGAGTTCCCTGAGCATCCCGATCAGGGGCGCGTGGTGATGCAACTGCCCGAGCGCCTTCTACCCACGGGCCTCACGGCTTGGACCCATGTGATAACGCATGGCGTGGCCCCAGCGTTGCTGGCATTGCTGATGGGCCTGGCGTTGTACCGCCATCTGGTGGTGCCGCTGAACCGTCTGCGCGACCGCGCCGATGCCTTGCGCGCCGATGAGCTCGACAGCCCCGCCCTGCCCTTCGTGCAACGCCGGGATGAGCTGGGCGAGCTGGCGCAGGCGTTCGAGCACATGGCCGTGCGTCTTCGCCAGAGCCTGGAGCAACAGCGCTTGCTACTGCGTACGTTGTCCCACGAGCTGCGCACGCCCCTGGCGCGCCTGCGCATCGCCCACGACAGCCATTTACCCGCACAGCAACTGCGCGAGCGCCTCGACCGCGAGATCGCAGACATGCAAACGCTGCTGGAAAGCACCCTCGACCTCGCTTGGCTGGACACCGAGCAGCCGTGTCTGTCGACCGAACCGGTGCTGCTGGTCTCGGTGTGGGAAGCGCTGTGCGAGGACATCTGTTTCGAAAGCGGCTGGGAGCGTGCGCGTCTGCCCTGCAGGTTGGGCACCGAGTGTCGGGTCCAGGCCCATCTGGACAGCCTGGCACAGGCGCTGGAAAACCTGATGCGCAATGCCATCCGCCACTCACCAGACGGTGGCACGGTCAGCCTCGACGGGTGGCGCGAAGGTGATCACTGGCATGTGCGGGTGAGCGACCAAGGCCCTGGAGTCCCTGAGGGCGATCTCGAGCGTATCTTCACCCCCTACCAACGCTTGGACGACAGCGGCGCAGGCTTCGGCCTGGGCCTGCCCATCGCCCGCCGTGCCATCGAACTGCAAGGCGGTCGACTGTGGGCGAGCAACGGGCACCCGGGCTTGAGCCTGCACCTGACCTTGTCAGTGGCGGCCGACGGTTTAGAAAGTTAAGGCGCTTTACCCCCACGCCGGACTCGATACCCTCAACTGCTGGAGCCGAGCGCTGATCGAGTAACCTGCATGAGCACACGCATGAAGACGATAATCGTGGCACTGGCACTGACGCTGGCAGCGCCTGCCGTGCTGGCACGCCCCGACCCAGAGCAGCGCATGAAGACCTCGCTGATCAGCCGCCACGACCTGGCATACGGCTTCACCCACATCGACCTGGACTCAGCCGACGGCCAACGTCATTACCGCCTATGGATCGGCATCCCGAAGCGCCCCGCGCCTGCCATGGGCTATCCGGTGCTGTGGATGCTCGATGGCAACGCCGCGCTGGGCGCGCTCGACGGCCCGCACCTGGCGGCGCTCGCTGCAGGACAGGCACCCGTTCTGGTGGCGGTCGGCTACCCGAGCCTGCAACGCATCGAGCGTACCGCACGGACCTTCGACTACACCCCCACCGTGCCAGGGCTGAGCGAGCAGCGCGACCCACTCACCGGCGAGCCCAGTGGAGGCGTGGACAGGTTCCTCGATCTGCTCACAGGCCCGATGCATGACAGGGTAGCGGCCATCGTGCCTATCGACCGGCAGCGGCAGACCTTGTGGGGGCACTCCTACGGTGGGCTGGCGGTGTTGCACGCGCTGTTCACGCGACCTGGCCGGTTCAGCGACTTCGCCGTGGCCAGCCCGTCATTGTGGTGGCACGACGGGGCGATCATTCGTGAGGCTCAGGGCATGAGCCCGGCGCTGGGTTCGTCGCGGCCAAGGGTCCTGCTGATGCGCGGCTCTGAAGAGCCCTCGAGCCCGCGCGGGGCCGTGGCGGGAGGTGCCGAGCGGCCGCTGCGTGAGCTGGCAGCAGCGTTGCGTCAGGTCGAGGGGGTGAGCGTGCAGGTCGACCGGTTCGAAGGGCTTGGCCATGGGCCGATGTTGGCTGCGTCCCTGCAGCGGGTGATCGATCGTCTGTCGCGTTGACGCGCTAGCATCCATCGACTGGACGCTACACCACACCGTACGCGGGCAGCCGCTAGAGCGCCGCCGCCAAGCGCGAGCCCTGATCGATCGCGCGCTTGGCATCGAGCTCGGCAGCGATGTCAGCGCCGCCGATCAGGTGCACCGACTGGCCTGCTGCGAGCAGCCCGTCATGCAGCTCACGCAGCGGCTCCTGCCCGGCGCACAGCACGATGTTGTCCACCGCCAGCAGCTGCGGCTGGCCATCGCCAATACGCACGTGCAGCCCGGCATCATCGATGCTCAGGTATTCGACACTGTTGAGCATCTGCACATGCCGATGCTTGAGCCCGGCGCGGTGAATCCAGCCCGTGGTCTTGCCCAGGCCTTCGCCGACCTTGGAGGCCTTGCGTTGCAGCAAGTACACCTCGCGGGCCGCAGGCTGCGGCTGGGGTTGGACACCGGCTACCCCGCCACGGGCCTGCAAGGCTGTATCGATGCCCCACTCCTTCCAGAACGCCTCGCGGTCCAGGCTGGTGGCGACGCCCTGATGAACCAGGTACTCGCTGACATCGAATCCGATGCCCCCCGCGCCGATCACCGCGACCCGCTGGCCCACCGGCTTGCGTTCGAGCAGTACATCCAGATAACTCAGCACTTTGGCATGCTCGATGCCTGGGATCGCGGGCACTCGCGGGCTGATGCCAGTGGCCAGAAGCACCTCGTCGAAACCGCCACCGAGCAGGGCCGACACGTCCACGCGCGTGTTCAGGCGAACATCGACGCCGGTGCTGCTGAGCGTATGGGCGAAATACCGCAGCGTTTCATTGAACTCCTCCTTGCCCGGAATGCGCTTGGCGACATTGAACTGGCCGCCGATTTCGCTGGCGCTGTCGAACAACGTCACCGTGTGGCCACGCCGCGCAGCGACAGTGGCTGCCGCCAGGCCCGCAGGGCCGGCACCGACCACAGCTATGCGTTTGGGCTGCGCAGCCGGCAGGTAATTGAGCTCGGTCTCGTGGCAGGCACGCGGGTTGACCAGACAGGTGGTCAGCTTGCCGGCGAAGGTGTGGTCCAGGCACGCCTGGTTGCAGCCGATGCACGTGTTGATCGTCTGTGGCTGGCCGGCGGCAGCCTTGTTGACGAATTCCGGGTCGGCGAGAAATGGCCTGGCCATCGACACCATGTCAGCGTCGCCCGCGGCCAGCACCGCTTCGGCGACCTCGGGTGTGTTGATGCGGTTGGTGGTGATCAGCGGAATGCCCACCTCGCCGCGCAGCTTGGCGGTCACATTGCTGAACGCTGCGCGTGGCACCTTGGTGGCGATGGTCGGAATACGCGCTTCGTGCCAGCCAATGCCGGTATTGATCAAGGTGGCGCCGGCCTGCTCGATGGCCTTGGCCAGGCGCACGATCTCGCTCCAGTCGCTGCCGCCTTCGACCAGGTCGAGCATCGACAGGCGGAAGATGATGATGAACCGCGCGCCGACCGCTTCGCGGGTGCGTCGCACGATCTCGACCGCCAGGCGCATGCGGTTGTCGAAACTGCCGCCCCAGCGATCGGTGCGCGTGTTGGTGCAGGCGGCCAGAAACTGATTGATGAAATAACCTTCGGAGCCCATCACCTCGACGCCATCGTACCCGGCGCGCTGGGCCAGCACGGCGCAGCGCACGAAGTCGCTGATCTGTTGCTCGATACCGGCTTCATCCAGCGCCTTGGGGGTGAATGGGTTGATGGGCGCTTTCAACGCGCTGGGCGCCACCTGCTTGGGGCTGTAGGCATAGCGGCCGGCATGCAGGATCTGCAGGCAGACCTTGCCGCCCGCCTGGTGCACCGCCTCGGTGACCACCCGGTGACGCTCGGCCTCCGCCTCAGTGCTGAGCTTGGCAGCACCGGCATACACGCCACCCTCCTCGTTCGGCGCAATGCCGCCGGTGACCATCAGCCCCACCCCACCGCGCGCGCGCTCGGCGAAGTACGCCGCCATGCGCTCGAAGCCGCCGGGGCGCTCCTCAAGGCCGGTGTGCATCGAGCCCATCAACGTGCGGTTGCGCAAGGTGGTGAAACCCAGATCAAGCGGGGCCAGCAGGTGCGGATAGGGCGAAGCCGTCATGGTGGAGTCCTTGTCTCGGGCGTTATCACGGAATGCGAGGCCTCGTTCTGCGGCTGGGCCTCTTCATGGTTAGGCGGGACATTAACCAGCTATGATCGCCACCTCAATGATCGTAACTGACGAATGGGTAACCGTAACTTACAGGGTGATGTGACACGCGCGCACCCCGCCCCCTGCAACGCGTGCAGGGCGGTTTGCCGCACGTCAGTCACACGACCACGCGCAACAGGGAGTTTGCGCGGCGCGCGTTTGCTCGTACCCTTGTCAGCCCAGCCATCGGATAGACACGGTTTCATGCGAAAACTGCTTTGCGGCGCCTTGGCGCTGATTGTGATCGCGGCGCTCGGCGGCTACGGCTTCTGGACTCTGCAACGCCCTGAAGGGCACTACCTCTCGGACCTGCGCATCGAGCTGGCGCTGAACCAGGGCGAACCTGGCGCACGCGGCAACCTGCTGGGCGTCGAGCCGCTGCTGTTTCCCGGCGACTACCAGAACCTGACGCGCCTGCAGCGCAAGCTGTCGGCCTACCTGCAACAGGCCCGCGACCAGGGCTTGATCAACCCGCGCACGGTGGTGGTGCTGCCGGAGCACATCGGCACCTGGCTGTGGGCGCGCGGCGAGAAACCCATGCTGTATCAGGTCACCCACCGCCGCGAAGCCTGGCAGTGGCTGGAGCTGAGCAACCCGGTGCGCTATGGCCTGGCCATGTTGCAGGCGACCGGCGAAGACCGCCGTGCCGATGCGCACCTGCGCATGAAGGCCGATCAGATGGCAGCCGACTACCAACAGGTCTTCGGCGAGCTGGCCAAGGCCTTTGGGGTAACGCTGGTGGCAGGCTCGATCATCTTGCCTGCGCCCTATGTCGAAGACGGTGTGCTGCGCGCCGGCAGGGGTCCGTTGTTCAACAGCAGCGTGGTATTTGCCGCCGACGGCTCGCTGCTGGGCCAGCCCCAGCGCCAACGCTACCCGGACAGCGAACTGCGCCGCTTCGTCGAGCCCGGCCAAATGCAACCGCAGCAGATACTCGACACGCCCGCCGGACGCCTGGCGGTTCTGCTGGGCAGCGACAGCTGGTATGCCGACAACTACCGGCAGCTGCACGCGCAGTCTGTCGAACTGATCGCTAACCCGGCGTTCCTCGCCGGAGCTGATCGCTGGCAGGGGCCCTGGCGCGGCAACCGCCACCAACCCGCTGCACAGGCGTTGCCGTTGCAGCGCGGGGCAGTCAGCGAAGCGCAGGCCTGGCAGCACCTGACCCAGGCGGCCGGCGGCGGCACGGCGAGCATCAGCGTGTTCATGCGCGGACAGTTCTGGGAGCAGGCCGCCAGCGGCCAGGGCTTCATCAACCAAGCCGGCCAGCAGCGGATCGCACCGGCCCACCCCGGTGCGCGCTTGCTCAACGTGTGGCTCTAGGCATGACGCAGCGCACCCAGGTGCGTCTGGGCGATCTCTCGGTCGGCTTCGTCCAGCCACTGGGCGAAGCGCTGCGCGAACTGGGTCACGACCCGCAGCCGCTCCTGCAGCGCTATGGCCTCGACACCGCGCGCCTGGCGCAGGCTGGGGCACGCTTGTCGATCCCGCGCTACATGCACCTGGGCCATGCAGCGCTGACACTGTGCGGCGATGCCGCACTGGGCTTGCGCATGGGCCGGCACAGTCGCCTCGCCCAGGCGGGCCTGGCCGGCGTCACCGCCGCCCAGGCGCCCACCGTCGGCGCCGCCGCCCATGCCCTGCTGCGCTTCGAGCCGCTGTACGCCAGCAACTACCGCGGTCGCTCATCGTTCGAGGAAGACCCGCACGGCGCCTGGCTGCGGTTCTATTCGATCAGCCCCTACAATGCCTACAACCGCTTCGTGGTCGACTCGCTGCTCAGCGGTTGGCTGAACCAGCTGTCGAGTGTCGGGGGGCAGGTGTTGGTTGCCGAACGCCTGCAGCTCGAATTTGCCGCGCCCGCCGAGGCCGAGCGCTACCAGGCGCTATGCAGCCAGGCCGTGCAGTTTGGTGCGCAGAACAACCAACTGAGGCTCAGCCGCGCCGCGCTCGATCAGGCCAACCCGCAGCACTGCCCAGGCACCTGGCAGCACCTGTTGCAGCTGTGTGAAGCGGAACTGGAACAACTGACGCGGGTGCGCAGCCTGCGCGAACGCATCACCCACCTGCTGGGGCGGCAGCTGAGCAGCGGGCGCGAACCCAGCCTGGAAGAGGTGGCGCAGCGCATCAACCTGCCCAGCTGGACGCTGCGCCGGCAATTGGCAGAAGAAGGCACCGGGTTTCGCGAGCTGCTCAATGACACCCGCCGCGACCTGGCCGAAGCCTACATTCGCGACACGGCACTGAGTTTCGGCGAAGTGGCGTACCTGCTGGGCTTTGCCTCGGCAGAGGCCTTTCAGCGGGCCTTCAAGCGCTGGACAGGGTTGACTCCGGGGGCCTGTCGGCGGCAACAGCGCCGATTGGCCTAGAGCTCGGTGGCGTCGTCGACGGTATCGACTGCCTCGGGCTCGTAGACCTGGGTGTCCAACAATTCTTCCTGATAATCATCCATGGGGCTGGCTCCTGTCGTTCTACCTGTGTGGTCATCGGCACCACGCTAAGGCGGGCTGATGAACCTGTGATGACACCGGTATGACGCAGCAGGCCAGGCGAGCGTTACTGCGCCTGATCACTGACCGGCGCGGGCGCCGCAGTGCTGCCCTCGGCGGCAGGCGCGGCCTCCACGGTTTGCGGCTGAACCTGGATCGGTTCGGCGGCAGCGGGCGGTGCCAGCGGTTGCGAGCCTTGGTTGTCATCGATCTGCGCAGCCGGCTCCACCTCGGCGTTGGGCTGCGGCACCGCCGGGGCCAGCGTCTGGGTGACAGGCGCCGTGCTGGGAGGTGAGCTGGAGGGTGAGCTGGGCTGTTCAGCCGGTGCCGTGGCAGGCGTCGCGGTCGGCGGTGTTGCGCCAGCCGCCGGGCTGGCCTCAGCTACAGGCTCCGGCAGGCCAAGCTCAGGCGCAGCGGCGGGCGCCTTGCTGGTCTCGACCGGCGCCGGCGCGGTGACCTTCTTGGGCTTGGGCAGGTAGCTTTCCACCAAGGCGAAATAACGGTCATAGAACTGCGCGGCCGTGACCGTCTCGCTGGCGACCTTGACCATCGAATCGTCGCTGGAGCCGATGGGCATCGACACCGAACCCAGGATCCCCACCCCCAGGCTGGCTGAGGTATTGGATTTCTTCAGCGAGTAGCGGTCCTGCAACGCGTTGGCAAATATGGTGGAGCGCTGGTCATCGCCGCTGTCGGGTGCGCAAGTCACGTTGAAGCTGATCTGCAGATGGTTCTCGCTGCTCTGCTGAAAGCTCTTGTTACCGGCGACCTGGTTGGCATCACTGCTGGTGATGATGTAGCCCTGGCTCAGCAATGCACGCCGCGCGGCCTCGCACGAGCCTGCCTCGTTCACAGCGAAGCTGCGCGAGTAAGTGCCCGAGTTGTCGAAGTTCTCGTGCTCATACATAGCCGCTTTCTTCGTGGCACAGCCGGACACGCCTGCCAGCGCAAGCGCGAGCCCAAGCCCAGCGAGGGCGGATGATCTAGACATTGCTTCTACCGGGGGAAATCGAATGGTGCTTATTGTGCATCACATCGCTCGATGACAGGAACCGCTGATCGGCCTTGATTCAGCACGACACCCTTGCCCCGCACTGGAACCGCGCCCACAAAAAAAGCGACCCAAAGGTCGCTTTCGTTGTGTTTCAAGGCGTTCAATGACCTCGAAACGAAGATGGCGCAGCGGACGGGACTCGAACCCGCGACCCCCGGCGTGACAGGCCGGTATTCTAACCGACTGAACTACCGCTGCGTATCGCACAGGCTTGCGCCCGGTGAAACTGTGTAAGCCGTTTCGAGCACGAATGCTCTGGCGGCAACCATGAAGCTCGACGGATCGTGCTTCATGTTGCGTCGAGTCGTTCTAGGGAACTCGATGCGAAGATGGCGCAGCGGACGGGACTCGAACCCGCGACCCCCGGCGTGACAGGCCGGTATTCTAACCGACTGAACTACCGCTGCGTATCGTACAGGCTTGCGCCCGCTTGAAACTGGGATCTGGCCTCAGGCTTGCCTGACGACCTCAGACCGGTGTAAACACCCATCTGGAGAAAAAGTGGCGCAGCGGACGGGACTCGAACCCGCGACCCCCGGCGTGACAGGCCGGTATTCTAACCGACTGAACTACCGCTGCGCAGATGGGCTAATGCCCTGTTCCTCTCTACTGACAGGTGCCTTTCGACACATGCAGATTCAGGAACGTCTCAGGAAGTGGTGGGTGATGACGGGATCGAACCGCCGACCCTCTGCTTGTAAGGCAGATGCTCTCCCGGCTGAGCTAATCACCCGTATGTAACGTTTGCTTCGCTGAGGCCGCGAAATTTACGCAGGTAGTGATGCTAAGTCAATACCCCCATTGGATTTTTTTCAAAAATCGTTGCTGAGGCGGCAAGCCCGGCAAGGCCCTTCACAGCCTGGAAAAAGACAACGGGCCATCCAGCTCCGTCGCCCACTCGCAGACTGCCTCAGGTGTAGATCATCTTGCGCGTCATTCCGCCATCGACCACCCATGCCTGGCCAGTGACAAACCCCGCCTGGTGCGACAACAACCACGCCACCAGAGCAGCCACGTCTTCTACCGTTCCCACCCGCCCCACAGGATGCTGAGCGTGATCGGCATCACTGAGCGGCTCGGCCCGGCGCTGCGAAGGATCGCGCGCATCGACCCAACCCGGGCTGACCGCATTGACGCGAATCTCCGGCCCCAGGCTGACGGCCAAGGCGTGGGTCAAGGCGACCAGGCCGCCTTTGCTCGCGGCATAGGCTTCGGTATCGGGCTCGGACTGCTCGGCGCGGGTTGACGTGAGGTTGACGATAGAACCGCCATGCGCCCGCAGATACGGCGCGCAGTGCTTGGCCAGGAGCATGGGGCCCGTAAGATTGACCGCCAGCGTGCGGTTCCACTTGGCCAGTGACAACGTCTCCAGCGGCCCGTTGTGCGGGTTGGCAATGGCCGCATTGCACACCAGCGCGTCCAGGCGGCCAAATTGCCCGAGCACCTCGGACACCCCTGCCCTGACCTGCCCTTCATCGGCCACATCCATCAGGATGAACCAGGCGTTGTCACCCAAGGCTTTGGCCACCTTGGAGCCGCGCTTGCGATCGACGTCGCTGAGCACCACCTGCCAGCCTTCGCAGATCAGCCATGCCGCGATGCCCAGCCCGATGCCGCGTGCGGCACCGGTGACCAGGGCGACACGACCGTTGAGGCCAGGATCGGCCTGATGCAGTTCGATCACAGTGCGGCCAACCCCCGCGCCAGGTCTGCCTGGATATCGACCAGATCCTCAAGGCCCACGGCCACGCGGATCAAGCTGTCACGGATACCGGCGGCTTCGCGCTCCTGGGGCGACAAGCGACCATGGGAGGTCGTGGCTGGATGGGCGATGGTGGTCTTGCTGTCACCCAGGTTGGTAGTGATGGAGATCATCCGGGTCGCGTCGATGAAACGCCACGCGGCCTCCTTGCCGCCTGTGACCTCGAAGCTGACCACCGCGCCGAAGCCGCTCATCTGCCGCTTGGCCAGCTCATGCTGCGGATGGCTGCGCAAGCCTGCGTAGTGCACCCGCTCGATGCCTGGCTGCTGTTCCAGCCACTGCGCCAGTGCCTGGGCACTCTCGCAATGTGCCCGCATGCGCAGGCGCAAGGTTTCCAGGCCCTTGGTGAAGATCCAGGCGTTGAATGGGCTGAGGGTCGGGCCTGCGGTGCGCAAAAAACCCACCACTTCTTTCATGTGCTCGCTGCGCCCGGCCACCGCGCCACCCATGCAACGGCCCTGGCCGTCGATGAACTTGGTGGCGGAGTGGAAGACGATATCCGCGCCCAGCTTGAGCGGTTGCTGCAGCGCCGGGGTGCTGAAGCAGTTGTCCACCACCAGCAGCGCGCCGCCGCCATGGGCGATGTCGGCCAGCGCCGGGATGTCGACCACCTCGGACAGCGGATTGGACGGTGACTCGACCAGCAGCAGGCGGGTGTTGTCCTTGAGCGCCGCTTGCCAAGCCGCCAGGTCGACCAACGGCACGTAATCGACCTCGATCCCGAAGCGCTTGAAGTACTTTTCAAACAGGCTGATGGTCGAGCCGAACACGCTTTGCGACACCAGCACATGGTCACCGGCGCTGCACATGGACATGACGATAGCCAGGATCGCGGCCATCCCGGTCGAGGTGCCGACCGCCTGTTCTGCACCTTCCATCGCTGCCAGACGTTCTTCGAACGCCCGCACCGTAGGGTTGGTGTAACGCGAGTAGACGTTGCCTGGCGTTTCGCCTGCAAACCGTGCCGCGGCATCGGCTGCGGTGCGGAACACATAGCTTGAAGTCAGAAACAGCGCTTCGCTGTGCTCGGCTTCCGGCGAGCGTTGCTGGCCGGCACGGACCGCGAGGGTGCCGAAGCCGACACCCTCGAGGTCACTGTCCAATCGTCCGGCATCCCATTGATCCGTCATGCCGCCGCTCCCTGATCAGTTGTTGTAGAGGTCGATGATTGCGCTGACAGCCTGGTGCTGCACCTTGGCCATGTCGTTGCGCGCCTGCTCGATGCGATCCAGGTAGGCGTCGTCGATGTCGCCGGTGACGTACTTGCCGTCGAACACCGCACAGTCGAACTGCTCGATCTTGATCTTGCCGCCACCGACCGCTTCGATGAGGTCAGACAGGTCCTGATAGATCAGCCAATCGGCACCGATCAGCTCGGCGACCTGCTCGGTGGAGCGGTTGTGGGCGATCAGCTCATGCACGCTGGGCATGTCGATGCCATACACGTTCGGGTAGCGCACGGCCGGGGCCGCCGAGCAGAAGTACACATTCTTGGCGCCGGCTTCACGGGCCATCTGGATGATCTGCTTGCAGGTGGTGCCGCGCACGATCGAGTCATCGACCAGCATGACGTTCTTGCCGCGGAACTCGAGCTCGATGGCGTTGAGCTTCTGGCGCACCGATTTCTTGCGCGCTGCCTGGCCCGGCATGATGAAGGTCCGGCCGATGTAGCGGTTCTTGACGAAGCCTTCGCGGAACTTCACGCCCAGGTGGTTGGCCAGTTCCAACGCCGCGGTGCGGCTGGTGTCCGGAATCGGGATAACCACGTCGATGTCGTGCTCGGGGCGTTCGCGGCGAATCTTGTCAGCCAGTTTCTCGCCCATGCGCAGACGCGCCTTGTACACCGACACGCCGTCCATGATCGAGTCAGGGCGGGCAAGGTAGACATGTTCGAAAATGCACGGCTTGAGCTGCGCGCTGGTCGCGCACTGGTGCGTGTAGAGCTGGCCTTCTTCGGTGATGTACACCGCTTCACCCGGTGCGAGGTCGCGAATCAGGGTGAAGCCGAGCACGTCCAGCGCCACACTTTCCGAGGCGATCATGTATTCCACGCCATCGTCGGTATGACGCTGGCCGAACACCACCGGACGAATGCCGTGGGGGTCACGGAAGCCGACGATGCCGTAGCCGGTGATCATGGCGACCACCGCGTAGCCACCGACACAGCGGCTGTGCACGTGGGACACCGCCGCGAACACATCCTGCTCGGTAGGCTGCAGCTTGCCGCGCACGGCCAGCTCATGGGCGAACACGTTCAGCAGCACTTCGGAGTCCGAGCTGGTGTTGACGTGACGAAGATCCGATTCGTAGATCTCCTTGGCCAACTGCTGGACGTTGGTCAGGTTGCCGTTGTGCGCCAGGGTGATGCCGTATGGCGAGTTGACATAAAACGGCTGCGCCTCGGCGGACGTTGAGCTGCCTGCGGTCGGGTAGCGCACATGGCCGATGCCCATGTGGCCGACCAGACGCTGCATGTGGCGCTGCTGGAACACGTCACGTACCAGGCCATTATCCTTGCGCAGGAACAACCGGCCGTCATGGCTGGTAACGATACCGGCAGCATCCTGGCCGCGGTGCTGGAGGACCGTAAGCGCGTCATACAGCGCCTGATTGACGTTCGACTTACCGACGATACCGGTGATGCCACACATGCGACGCAACCCCTACTTTGATGAAACTTGAGTGGAACGCGCTCAGGGCTTGAGGGGCCCGAGCAACTGCTCCTTGAACGGAAGATCAGCGGGCGCGCTGACCCCATTGGACATCCACTGACCGGTGAAACCCAGGATCAGGTTTTTCGACCAGTCGGCGACCAAAAGAAACTGTGGTATGAGGCGAGACTCCTGCCACCACGCATCCTGCTGCACCGGGCCCAGGCTGAGCAGGCCCACTGTGACGACCACCAGCAGCGCGCCGCGCGCCGCACCGAACGCCATGCCCAGGAATCGATCCGTGCCGGACAGGCCGGTGACGCGGATCAGCTCGCCGATGAGGAAATTGAGCATGGCGCCCACCAGCAAGGTGGCGACGAAGAGAATGGTACACCCTGCGATGACCCGCGCCGATGGCGTCTGGATGTAAGGTTCGAGGTATTGGGAGAGAGAACCTCCGAACATCCAGGCGACCGCGCCGGCCACGATCCAGATGAGCAAGGACAGCGCTTCCTTGACGAAACCGCGCTTGAGACTGATCAGTGAGGAAACGGCGATGATCGCGATGATCGCCCAGTCGACCCAGGAAAATGCCACGGAGCTGCCTGCAGAGGTTTGAGGCGGCGCATTTTATCAGAGCAGGAAGCTGGGAGTAAGCGGAATGTCAGTCCCGAGGGGGTGCACTGACCTGCCATCGCCGCAAAGCGATGGCAGGTCCATGGCAGATTCATGCAGGGCCGGTCAGCCGCGTTCCGGCTGGAAACGTACCACCAGCCCCTTGAGCTTGTGCTGGCGATTGATCACATCGCGCAGGCGCTCGGCCTCGGCCCGCTCGATCACCGGGCCGACGAACACCCGATTGAGCCCATCGGCGCTGCGAATGTAGGCGTTGTAGCCTTGGCTGCGCAGGGTGTTCTGCAACTTGTCGGCACCGGGGCGGCTGGACAGGCTGGCCAGTTGGATCGACCAGCTCACGGACAGGCCGTTCGGATCGACCTTGGCGCTTGCGGCAGGTTTCTGCGCAGGCTGCGCCGCCGGCTGGGAGGCCGGCTGACGTGCAGGCTCCTGGCCAGGCGCGACCTTTGCCACAGGGGTCTGCGGCTGGACCTGCGGGGATGGCCTGATGGGCTGACTGGGCGTTGTCACCGGCGCGTGCGATTCGTTGACGACCACTGGCGCCTGTGCGGACTCATCCGGCAGGGCCTGCGGCTCTGGCACCGCCACCTCTTGCACCTGGACATCCTTGAGCCCAGGCGCAGCGGGTGCCTGCGGCGCCTCGACATGCACCTGGCGAATTTCATCCTGACGGGTGAACAGCATCGGCAAAAACACCACCGCCAATGCCACCAGCACCAGTGCACCGACGATGCGCTGCTTGACCCCTTTATCCAACACTGCCATCTACCTCATCCTCCGGAACCTGCTGCTCGAGCCATTCAAGCGCCTGGGCAACACAGAAGAACGATCCGAACAGCAGTATCTGGTCGTCCGCGGTTGCCAGCGCGCACTGCTCTTGCAGAGCAGCGTCGACGCTGGCGTAAGACTTCACCGCAGCGCCAAGGTTCGTCAGGGTCTGGGCAAGCTCTGCAGCCGGTCGGCTGCGCGGGGTGAGCAACGGCGTCACGGCCCAGCTGTCCACCAGATCCAGCAGCGGCGTGACGACGCCGATCAGGTCCTTGTCGGCCAGCAGCCCGAACACCGCGCGGCGCTTGCCAGCGAGGGGCCGTTGCGCCAGCCGGGAGGCCAGATAATGCGCGGCATGCGGGTTGTGCCCAACATCGAGCAGCACTTCCACGCGCCTGCCCTGGCAGTGCACCACGCGGCGATCGAGCCGGCCCGCGACTCGCGTAGCACTTAGCGCCTGGACAATCTGCACAGGGTTCCACGGCAGGTCCATCAACGCGTACGCCTGCAACGCCAGGGCAGCGTTGTCCATCGGCAGGTCGAGCAGCGGCAAGTCGCGCAACTCGGCAGGTTGGCCGTTGGCACGCAGCCCCCGCCAGTGCCAATGAAGCGCATCGATCGCCAGATCGAACTCACGACCGCGCAGGGCGAACGGGCAACCCAGCTCAGCGACTTTGTCCAGCAACGGCTGGGGCGGGTCGAAATCGCCGCATACGGCAGGCTTGGCGCGACGCAGAATACCGGCTTTCTCGAACGCTACCGACTCGCGGCTATCACCCAGGTATTCGATGTGATCCACACCAATGCTGGTGACCACGGCGAGGTCGGCATCGACCAGGTTGACTGCATCGAGGCGGCCACCCAGGCCAACTTCGAGCACCACCGCATCGAGATTCGCCCGACTGAACAGCCAGAAGGCGGCCAGCGTGCCCATTTCGAAGTAGGTCAGGGTGATCTCACCACGCGCCGCCTCGACCGCAGCGAAGGCTGCGCACAGTTGCGCATCCTCCAAGTCGGTGCCGTCGACGCGCACTCGCTCGTTGTAACGCAACAGGTGCGGCGAGCTGTACACCCCGACTCGAAGGCCCTGGGCCTTGAGCAAGGCGGCGATGAAGGCGCAGGTCGAACCCTTGCCGTTGGTGCCGGTTACCGTGACAACGCGCGGCGCAAGCGGCCCCAGTTGCAGGCGCGCCAGCACCTGCTGCGAACGCTCCAGCCCCATGTCGATGGCGGCCGGGTGCAGTTGCTCGAGGTAGGCGAGCCATTCGCCCAGGGTGGTCGGGTTCATCACGCTACTGCAGCCACTTCCCGCGCTTGTTCAGGGGTTTGCTGGCCAGTCATCTGCGCCAGCAGACGGGCCAGGCGTGGGCGCAGCTCTTCGCGGGAGATGATCAGGTCGATGGCGCCGTGCTCAAGCAGGAACTCCGAGCGCTGGAAGCCTTCAGGCAGTTTTTCACGCACGGTCTGCTCGATCACGCGTGGGCCGGCAAAGCCGATCAGTGCCTTGGGCTCACCGACGATCACGTCGCCGAGCATGGCCAGGGAGGCGGACACACCGCCGTAGACGGGGTCGGTCAAGACGGAAATGAATGGAATGCCTTCTTCACGCAAGCGCGCCAGGGCGGCTGAAGTCTTGGCCATCTGCATCAGGGAGATCAGTGCTTCCTGCATGCGCGCACCGCCGGAAGCGGAGAAACAGACCATCGGGCAGCGGTGCTCGAGTGCGTAGTTGGCCGCACGCACGAAGCGCTCACCGACCACCGCGCCCATGGAGCCGCCCATGAACGAGAATTCGAAGGCGCTGACCACGATTGGCAGGCCCATCAGCGTGCCGCTCATGGAGATCAGGGCATCGTGCTCACCGGTCTGCTTTTGCGCCGCGGTGAGGCGGTCCTTGTACTTCTTGCCATCACGGAATTTCAGACGGTCGACCGGTTCCAGCTCAGTACCCAGCTCGGCACGGCCTTCTGCATCCAGGAAGATGTCGATGCGCGCGCGTGCGCCGATGCGCATGTGGTGGTTGCACTTGGGACAGACGTCGAGGGTCTTTTCCAGCTCCGGACGATACAGCACAGCTTCGCAGGACGGGCACTTGTGCCACAGGCCTTCGGGTACCGAGCTTTTCTTCACCTCGGAACGCATGATCGATGGGATCAGCTTGTCTACCAACCAGTTGCTCATGCTGTCTTTCTCCAGTAGTGGATGGCGGCGGGCGTAACCAACGACGTGGTCTGCTCGCCCCCTCCTTGAACTCAAAAATCATCATTACAACGGCGCAGCCGTCCAGGCCGCTGCACCTCAATAGGTGTGTCGGGACCCGCATGTCGGGACCCGCACGTCGGAACCCGCACGTCGGAAACCCGCATGTCGGAAACCCGCATGTCGGAACCCGCACGTCGCAGCCCGCAGGCTACCCGGCCAGGACGCCTGACCAACGCCAGGCAGCCCACGGCCGCGAATGCTATGGACGATGACGCCTGGCGCCCCGTCACATTCGCCCTCAGGCGCCTTGAACCGCCTGCAGGAATGCCTGGATCTTGCCGGCATCCTTGATGCCCTTGCCCTGCTCCACCCCGCCGCTGACATCCACCGCCCACGGCTTGACCCGGGCGATGGCCTCGGCGACGTTGGCAGCCGACAGACCGCCCGCCAAGACCACCGGCTTGCTCAATCGCGCGGGAATCAACGACCAGTCGAACGCTTGCCCCGTGCCGCCGGGCACGCCGGCCACATAGGCGTCGAGCAGGATCGCGCTGGCGCCGGCATAGCGCTGGCAGGCCGCTTCCAGATCATCGCCCGGGCGCACCCTGAGGGCCTTCATCCAGGGCCGGCCATGGCCCTCACACTGCTCCGGCGTTTCGTCGCCATGAAACTGCAGCATGTCGAGCGGCACAGCATCGAGGATTTCTCCCAACTCGCAGCGCGATGCGTCGACGAACAAACCGACGGTGGTGACGAACGGCGGCAGCGCACGGATGATCGCCCGCGCCTGCTCGACGGTCACCGCCCGCGGGCTCTTGGCATAGAACACCAGGCCGATGGCATCGGCGCCGGCGTGCGCGGCGGCGAGTGCGTCCTCGACGCGGGTGATTCCACAGATCTTGCTGCGAACGTTGCTCATAAGCGGCGAACCCTGGCAAATGCAGGGGCCGATAGTAGCAAACCAAGCCTTTCCCGTCAGTCGGCCAGTGCTTCGTAGCCGGTCAAAAAATGCGGACCGATGTATCGCTGCGGCAGCACATAAGGCTCCGGGTATTCGACCTGCACCAGATAGAGCCCATAAGGATGGGCCGTCACGCCGCCGGCACGACGGTCGCAGCCTTCCAGCACCTCCCGCGCCCACGCTACAGGGCGATCACCGGCGCCGATGGTCATCAGCACCCCGGCAATGTTGCGCACCATGTGATGAAGAAACGCCGTGGCACGGATATCGAGCACGATCATCCGGCCATGACGGGTCACGCGCAGGTGATGAATGTGCTTGATCGGTGACTTGGCCTGGCACTGGCTGGCGCGAAAAGCGCTGAAATCATGGGTACCCAGCAGGCATTGCGCGGCTTCGGCCATGCGCTGCACATTCAGCGGACGGTGGTTCCAGGTCACTTCCTCGGCCAGATGGGCCGGCCGAACGGGGTCGTTGTAGATCACATAGCGGTAACGCCGCGCATTGGCCTTGAAGCGCGCATGAAAATCCGCGGGCATGGGCTGGGCCCAGCTGACGCTGATGTCGTGAGGCAGGTTGTAGTTGGTGCCCATGGTCCAGGCGCGCTCATCGCGCACGGCGCGGGTATCGAAGTGCACCACTTGACCGCAGCCGTGCACACCGGCGTCGGTCCGCCCGGCGCACGACACCGTGATGGGCTCGTTGGCGACGGTCGACAAGGCCTGTTCCAACGCCTGCTGGACACTGGCCACGCCGCTGGCCTGGCGCTGCCAGCCACGGTAGCGCGAGCCCTTGTATTCAACGCCCAAGGCGATACGGGTCAAACCTTCGGCGGCGGATTCGGCCGCGTCGTTGTCGGAGATGTTCAAGAAAAACGGACCTGTAGCTGAAACAAAGGCCAGATTGTATCAGGGCTGTGCAGGAGGGAAACGCTTGCCCGCTACGTTGGGGCAGCGCCGATTCAGCCTGGCGGGCGAACTGGCGCCGCAGTGAAGCCTCAGGCGAGTCGCGACAGCAACTCCTTGGCCTCTTGCCGCTGCCCGTCGTCACCATCCTTGAGCACCTCGTCGAGAATGTCGCGGGCGCCCTGGCTGTCGCCCATGTCGACATAGGCGCGGGCCAGGTCAAGCTTGGTGGTGACCTCATCGGTGCCAGAGAAGAAATCGAAGTCCAGGTCATCGACCGGCTCGTCCGCTTGGCCCATGCCGGTGTCCAGGGGCGGCGATTCCAGCTCCTGAGACAGCTTGTTCAACTCGGCGTTGACGTCATCGACCTCGGAGGCGAAGTTGCGCGCCGCCGGGGACTCGTCATCCAGCGCCATCGACAGGTCGAAATCGTCCGAGCGCTCGGCCGCAGGCACCGCTGCGCCACCGGAGGCGGAGGAATCGGCGATGTTCAGGTCGAAGTCGTCCAGCGGATCATCCGCCTGGGCTGATGGCTCGCCCACGGGCTGCAGCGCCTCGAGCTGCGCCTGGGCCAACAGGGTTTCGAAATCATCGTCGTCCTGCTCGGCCAGGCCAGGCTCTACGGCATCCTGCGCGCCGAGCGCCGGCCCGAAGTCGGCGACCGGCTCGACCGCGTCCAGACGGCTATCGACCGCAGTCCGGTCGCTGACCGCTGGCGCCGGCTTGTCCAGACTCAGGTCGAAGTCTTCATCCAGCGAGGCCGGCTCGATCGGGTCCAGTGGGCTGTCGAGATCAAGCGACAGGTCTTGGGTAGGCTCGGCGTGCGCCTCAGTGGCGGCAGAGGCCTGCTCGTCCAGCAGGCCCTGCACGTACTGCTCATCCATCTCTGCCGCCAACGCCGCGGCACTCAAGCCGGTAGCCAGCGCCAGCATGGCCGGATAGCGCGACTTCAAGGCCTCGACTTCACCGCGGTGAAGCTCGTCGTTGGGCAGTTGCTGTTCGTGACCGGAAAACGCGTCCTGATCGCCTTGGCGGGCATAGACCTCCATCAGCAGCAAGCGCGCATCGCTGCGGCGGGGATAAGCCTCGACCACCGGTTCAAGCACTTGGGTGGCCTGGTTCAGCTGACCCGCCTTGAGGTGCTGCTGCGCCTGGGCGATGGCCTGGGCGACCGGGTCCTGCTGGGGCACAGGTGCTGCGGCGCCTTGAGCGGCGGTTGCGGCAGCGGCCGAGGCCGCCACCACGGCCGGCGAAAGCGTTACGCTGGGTGCGTGCAGCGCATCATCGGCTTCGAGCGGCATGTCGAAATCCGGATCGCGCGGGCCCTCCTCTTCCAGCGCGCGGGCCATGCGCACATGCTTCTCGGCTTCCTGATCGGCCTTGCGCTTGCGCAGAAGCAACAGCACCAGCAGCAGCACGACCAGGAACAGCGAGCCGGCGATCAGCCCAAGCAGGACCGGATTGCCGAGCAGGTCATCCAGCGTACTTGTGGTGGGTTCGCCAGGCTGAGCAGCCTGTTCGTCCGCCGCCGCGGGCGGCTGATCGGGCGTTGGCGTGGTATCGACGGCCGCAGGTGCGGGCTCGATGGCCGGGGCGATGGGCGCAGGCACCGCCGCCACGCCAGCAGGCGCCTGAGGGTCGGGCGTGGCCTGCGCGGCATCAGCGGCCGCTGGTGCCGCGCCTTGCGCCTCGAGCCGCGCCAGCTGGTCATTCTTCAGCGCGATGAGCTTCTCAAGCTTGTCCAGCTGGCTCTGCAGGTCGGTCATGCGGCTTTTCAGCTCGTCGTTGTCACGACGGCTGGTGTCCAGGCTTTCCTGGGCCACGGCCAGTTGATCGTTGAGGGCGTCTGCTTTGGCACCGTCCGCCTGGGTGCCCGGCGAGACCAGGCGCAAGGTATCGCCCTGGGCAATGCGCTCGGGCGCAGGCTCTGCCTCACCGCGGCGGGTGGCGTCCAGCTGTCGGGCGCGAGGCCCCAGGCGCCGACCTTCGCGCCAGGCGGCATACTGCTCGGCAACTTCGCTCAGCGCTTCACCCTGGGGAATGCTCTGCACCTGCTGTGGGTCCGGCAGGCGCAGCACTTGGCCGGTTTTGAGCTGGTTGATGTTGTTGCCGATGAACGCGTCCGGGTTCAGTGCCTGAATAGCCACCATGGTCTGCTGGATAGACCCACCATTGCTGTTGCGCGCCGCGATCTGCCACAGCGTGTCACGCCGCTTGGTGGTGTAGTTGGCGGCCTGGCTCTGCGCAGGCGCGATGGCGTTGCCGGCCTTGGGCTGATCGGCCGCAGGGGCATTGAGTGGCACGCTGTAATCGCGCAGCAGGCGCCCTTGCGGCCACATCACCTGGACCAGGAAGCGCATCACCGGAGCCGACATCGGCTGGTTCGAGGTGACGCGCAGCACGCTGCGGCCGTTGGGTGTGATCACCGGGGTGAAGGTCAGGCTTTGCAGGTAGGCCGGGTAAGGCACCCCTGCCTTGCTGAATGCCTCGGGCGGCGCCAGGCTGGGCGCCACTTCGGCAGCGGTGAGATCGCGCACATCAAGCAGTTCGATCTCGGCATCCAGCGGTTGATTCTGTGCCGAATGCAGGGTCAGTTCACCCAGTACCAGGGCGTTGGCCGCACCGGACGACAATGCCGAAGCTGCCGCGATGGCGAGTACCAGTTTGCGAATTCGAAGCATGACCCTGTCCTTGTAAGAATCGTCCTGAAACGCGCGCGGTTTCGGGACAAAATTGCTATCCAGTATCTTTTACACCATGTGTTTAATCAACAATTGCGCCACTTGCACGGCATTCAGCGCTGCACCCTTGCGGACATTGTCAGTGGTGAGCCAGAGGTTGAGCTGTTCGACCTCATCGACTCCCCGACGTACTCGTCCAACATAGACCACGTCTTGCCCGACCGCGTCGCCCACCGGCGTTGGATAGTCGTCCCCCTCGACACGTTCAATGCTCGGCGCCCGATCCAGCTCGGTCAGCACTGCCGGTAAGTCGACCGGCCCGCGACTCTGCACGCTGACACTGTAGCTATCGCCGAAAAACACCGGGACTTGAATGCAGCTCACGGCCATCTTCAACGAGGGCATACCCAGCAGCGCCCGCAGTTCGTGGAGCAGGCGCTGTTCGAGCAGGGTATGGCCCTGCTCATCCTCGGCGCCGACCCGTGGCAAGACGTTGAACGCCACTTGCCGATCAAAGAACTGCGGTTCCAGGGGGCGGGCGTTGAGCAGCTCGGCGGTTTGCCGGGCCAGCTCGTTGACGGCCTTGCGGCCCTGGGCCGACACGGCCAGGCACGCCGTGACCTGTACACGCTCGATGTCCAACTGGCGCTTGAGCGGCGCCAGGGCCACGGCCAAGGCGACTGCCGCTGCGCTGGGGCTGGTGACCCAGGCAGGCTGGGACAGCGTTTCCAGCACCTCAGGGTTGGCTTCGGGCACCACCGGTACGGCGTCGGCCAGAGCACCCGACAGGTCGATGACTGCGCAACCGGCCTTGCGCGCCTTTTCTGCGAAGCTCAGGCTGACGGCTGAGCCGGCGGCAAAGAAGGCCAGGCGCACCTGACTGAAATCGAAGCTGTCGACCTCACGCACGCGCAGCTTCTTGCCAGCGAACATCACACTGCTGCCAGCGGACTCCATGCTGGCAAGCAGGTGCAGGGTGGCGACCGGGAACGCCAGTTCCTCCAGAATCTGTACCAGGGTTTCACCGACACTGCCGGTGGCGCCGACGACGGCGATATTGAAAGTGGGGTTCATGTGGGCACAGCCTCTGGCGAAACGGGAGCGGCACTGTACTCGCATTGCCCGAAGGGAGCCAATGTGCCACGCCCGCTCAGGTGCAGCGGTGAACCGCCAAAGGCCATCGCGCCCCATGAAAAAACCCGCCCTGGCACAGGCCAGGACGGGTTCGGGTGTCGCTCGATCAGGCGTGCCCGATCAACGCTCCAGCAGGATGCGCAGCATGCGCCGCAGCGGCTCGGCAGCGCCCCACAGCAGTTGGTCGCCGACGGTGAATGCGCCGATGTAGTGCGACCCTAGGTTCAGCTTGCGCAGGCGCCCGACCGGCACATTCAGCGTGCCGGTCACCTGGGTAGGTGAGAGCTCCTGCATGCTGGCCTCGCGCTGGTTCGGGACCAGCTTCACCCAAGGGTTGTGCTGGCTGATCAGGCCTTCGATGTCGGCCAGCGGCACGTCCTTGTTCAGCTTGATGGTCAGCGCCTGGCTGTGGCAGCGCATGGCGCCGATGCGCACGCAGATACCGTCGACCGGGATCGGGTTCTTGAAGCGCCCCAGGATCTTGTTGGTCTCGGCCTGCGCCTTCCACTCTTCGCGGCTCTGGCCGTTGGGCAGTTCCTTGTCGATCCAGGGGATCAGGCTGCCGGCCAGCGGCACGCCGAAGTTTTCCGTTGGGTAGGCGTCGCTGCGCATGGCCTCGGCAACCTTGCGGTCGATGTCGAGAATGGCGCTGGCCGGGTTGGCCAGCTCATCGGCGACGGCGGCGTGGGTGGCGCCCATCTGGCGGATCAGCTCGCGCATGTTCTGCGCGCCTGCGCCGGAAGCGGCCTGGTAGGTCATGGCCGTCATCCACTCGACCAGCCCGGCCTCGAACAGGCCGCCCAGGCCCATCAGCATCAGGCTGACGGTGCAGTTGCCGCCGATGTAGTTCTTGGTGCCGATGTCGAGCTGGTGGTCGATGACCTTGCGGTTGACCGGATCGAGCACGATCACCGCGTCGTCCTGCATGCGCAGCGACGAGGCGGCATCGATCCAGTAGCCCTGCCAGCCGGCTTCACGCAGCTTGGGGAAGACTTCGCTGGTGTAGTCGCCACCCTGGCAGGTCAGAATGACGTCAAGGGTCTTGAGCTCATCGATGCTGTAGGCATCCTTGAGCGGGGCGGTCTCCTTGCCCACGTTCGGACTTTGCCCACCGACGTTGGAGGTGGTGAAGAACACAGGTTCGATCAGGTCGAAGTCCTGTTCTTCCAGCATCCGCTGCATGAGCACGGAACCGACCATTCCACGCCAACCGATCAGACCTACACGTTTCATCGCAACTACACCTTTGCTAAAAGTGGGCCGCCACCGTCAGGGAGACGGTGGCGGGGGCAGAGAGATTACAGATTCCGCAGGGCGGCGACTACTGCATCGCCCATTTCACGGGTACCGACCTTGCGGCTGCCCTCGGAGAAGATGTCACCGGTACGCAGACCCTGGTCCAGCACCTGGCTCACCGCTTGCTCGATGGCATCGGCAGCCTGGGCCTGGTCGAAGCTGTAGCGCAGCATCATCGACACCGACAGAATGGTTGCCAACGGGTTGGCGATGCCCTGCCCGGCGATGTCCGGGGCCGAGCCGTGGCAGGGCTCGTACATGCCCTTGTTGTTGGCATCGAGCGAGGCCGACGGCAGCATGCCGATGGAGCCGGTGAGCATCGAGGCTTCATCCGAAAGGATGTCGCCGAACAGGTTGTCGGTCACCATCACGTCGAACTGCTTGGGCGCACGCACCAGCTGCATCGCAGCGTTGTCGACGTACATGTGGCTGAGGTCCACGTCCGGGTAGTCCTTGGCCACCTCCTCCACCACTTCGCGCCACAGCTGGCTGGACGCCAGGACGTTGGCCTTGTCGACCGAGCAGAGTTTCTTGCCACGTACCCGGGCCATGTCGAAGCCGACCCGGGCGATACGGCGGATCTCGCTTTCGCTGTAGGGCAAGGTGTCATAGGCCTGACGCTCACCACCGTCCAGCTCGCGCTGGCCGCGCGGCGCACCGAAGTAGATGCCGCCGGTGAGTTCGCGAACGATAAGGATGTCCAGCCCCGAGACGATTTCAGGCTTGAGCGATGAGGCATCGGCCAATTGCGGGTAGAGAATGGCCGGGCGCAGGTTGCCGAACAGGCCCAGTTGCGCGCGGATTTTCAGCAGGCCACGTTCTGGGCGAATGTCGCGTTCGATCTTGTCCCACTTCGGCCCGCCGACAGCGCCGAGCAGCACGGCATCGGCCTTGCGCGCACGCTCCAGGGTCTCATCGGCCAGGGGGACGCCATGCCGGTCGATGGCAGCGCCGCCAATCACGTCGTGTTCGAGGGTAAAGCCCAGCTGGAACTTGTCGTTGGCCACTTCCAGGACCTTGACCGCCTCGGCCATGATTTCCGGACCGATGCCATCACCTGGGAGAATCAGAATCTGCTTGCTCATGCTTTCCTCTATTCATTCGAGCGACAGGGCACAGGTGGCCCTGCCGAAAAAAACCGTGCTCATCGTCTACCGAGCCTAACGCTCGGCGAACACCACCAGCACATCGGTGCTGAACGAGCCGTCGCCTTCGATCTGGTAATACTGCCGCACTTCTTCGCCCATCGCCTGCTGTAACTGGCGAACCGCCACCTGCAAGGGTTCAGGCGTGCGCATGCGCGCAACCCAGCTGGAGAACTCCAAACGCAGGCGCTGGCGCGTAAGGCTGCGCACCCACAGACCGGCCTCGCTGAGCTGATGCTGCCATTCGGCGCCGCTGTAGTCGCGCACGTGACTGGTATCGCGCAGCACTTCCACGCTTTGCAGATAGGTGTCGAGCAGCGGGCTGCCTGGCGACATCACATCGACGAACACCGCCACCCCGCCCGGCTTCAGTACCCGGCGCACTTCGCGCAGGGCCACGCCCAGGTCGCTCCAGTGATGGGCCGAATAGCGGCTGAACACGAAGTCGAACGACGCGTCGTCAAACGGCAAGCGCTCGGCCGCACCGCAGGTGGTCACGATGTTGCCCAGGCCCCGCTCGGCCGCGGACGCGGCCACCACCTCGAGCATCGACGGCGACAGGTCATAGGCCACCACCTCGGCCACTCGCGGCGCAACGTGGAAACTCACATGCCCTGCCCCGCAGCCCAGATCCAGCACGCGCGCGCTGCCCTGCCCGTCCAGTGCAGCCTGTAGCAGGGCGAATTCGCTGCCTTGGGCATGCACGGTGCTGGTCAGGTAGGCATTGGCCTGTTCGCCGAACTGGCGCTGGACCACATCGGTGTGGGCGCTGCGGGTCATGGTAGGAGTCCTTGGGGGTCAGTCGCAGAGAGGCAGGGGGCTGCGAGCAACCCCCCTGGCCCGTTCATCGGGCGTCGCGGAACAACCAGGGTTGGCTGGCGCGGTGCTTGTCTTCGAACGCCTTGATCGAATCGCCGTCCTGCAAGGTCAGGCCGATGTCGTCCAGGCCATTGAGCAGGCAGTGCTTGCGAAACGCATCGATCTCGAAGTGCAGCACCTTGCCGTCTGGGCGAGTCACCGCCTGGGCCTGCAGATCGACGACCAGTTGGTAACCCGGGTTGGCTTGGACCTGGGCGAACAGCTCATCGACCTCTTCGTCGCTGAGGATGATCGGCAGCAGCCCGTTCTTGAAGCTGTTGTTGTAGAAAATGTCGGCAAAGCTTGGGGCGATGACGCTGCGAAAGCCGTATTCGTCCAGCGCCCACGGCGCGTGCTCGCGGCTCGAACCACAACCGAAGTTTTCCCGTGCCAACAGCACGCTGGCGCCTTGGTAGCGCGCGTGGTTGAGCACGAACTCGGTGTTCAACGGGCGCTTGCTGTTGTCCTGGTAGGGCTGGCCGACATCGAGGTAGCGCCACTCATCGAACAGGTTAGGACCGAAGCCGGTGCGCTTGATCGACTTGAGAAACTGCTTGGGGATGATCTGGTCGGTGTCGACATTGGCACGGTCCAACGGCGCAACGAGGCCGGTGTGCTGGGTAAAGGCTTTCATGCTGCACTCCCTTGGATCAACTCGCGGACATCGATGAAGTGACCGGTCACCGCAGCGGCGGCGGCCATGGCCGGGCTGACCAGGTGGGTGCGGCCACCGGCGCCCTGACGGCCTTCGAAGTTGCGGTTGGAGGTGGAGGCGCAGTGCTCACCACTTTCCAGGCGGTCGGGGTTCATCGCCAGGCACATCGAGCAGCCGGGCTCACGCCATTCAAAGCCGGCTTCGACGAAGATCTTGTCCAACCCTTCACGCTCGGCCTGGGCCTTGACCAGCCCGGAGCCCGGTACTACCAGTGCCTGTTTGACGTTGGCAGCGACCTTGCGGCCCTTGGCGATAGCGGCAGCCGCGCGCAGGTCTTCGATCCGCGAGTTGGTGCACGAACCGATGAAGACGCGGTCGAGCTTGATGTCGGTGATCGCCTGGTTGGCGATCAGCCCCATGTAGCGCAAGGCGCGCTCGATCGAGCCACGCTTGACCAGGTCCGACTCGGCGGCAGGATCAGGCACACGCTGGTCGACGGCCAGGACCATCTCGGGCGACGTGCCCCAGCTGACCTGCGGCTTGATCAGCGCAGCGTCGAGTTCGACCACGGTGTCGAACACCGCATCGTCGTCGGACACCAGGTTTTTCCAGGCCTCGACCGCCAATGGCCACTGCTCGCCCTTGGGTGAATACGGACGACCCTCCACGTAGGCCACAGTGATGTCATCCACTGCCACCAGGCCGACGCGGGCACCCGCTTCGATCGACATGTTGCAGATGGTCATACGCCCTTCCATCGACAACTGGCGAATGGCATTACCGGCGAACTCCATGGCATGGCCGTTACCGCCCGCGGTGCCGATCTTGCCGATCACGGCGAGCACGATGTCCTTGGCGGTAACACCAACAGGCAATTCGCCCTCGACCCGCACCAGCATGTTCTTCATCTTCTTGGCGACCAGGCACTGGGTGGCCAGCACGTGTTCTACCTCGGACGTACCGATGCCGTGGGCCAGCGCGCCGAACGCGCCGTGGGTGGAGGTATGCGAGTCGCCGCAGACCACGGTCATGCCAGGCAAGGTGGCACCCTGCTCAGGGCTGATGACGTGGACGATGCCCTGGCGCTGGTCATTCATCTTGAATTCGACGATGCCGTACTCATCGCAGTTTTCGTCGAGGGTCTGCACCTGAAGGCGCGACACTTCATCGGCGATGGCCGCAATACCGCCCTTGCGCTCGGGTGTGGTCGGCACGTTGTGATCGGGGGTGGCGATGTTGGCGTCGATGCGCCAAGGCTGGCGCTTGGCCAGACGCAAACCCTCGAAAGCTTGCGGCGAAGTCACTTCGTGAATGATGTGCCGATCAATGTAGATCAGCGACGAACCATCATCACGGCGCTTGACCTCATGGGCGTCCCAGAGTTTGTCGTAGAGCGTTTTGCCAGCCATCGGACTGTTCCTCATCAGCGTGTTTCTATGCCAAAGACCACTTGGCTTGTATGGGCGAATCCTATGGCGTTACATTGAATAACTCAAATTCATATTTTTCATACTTTGCATAACCATCAGGAATTCAAGCAGTCATGGACCTGGCCAATCTCAGCGCCTTCATTGCCGTCGCCGAATGCAGCAGCTTTTCCGCTGCAGGTGAGCGCTTGCACCTCACTCAACCGGCGATCAGCAAACGCATCGCCGGGCTTGAGCAGCAACTGAACGTACGCCTGTTCGATCGGCTGGGGCGCGAAGTGGGCCTGACCGAAGCCGGTCGCGCCCTGCTGCCACGCGCTTATCAGATCCTGAACGTGCTGGATGACACCCGCCGCGCGCTGACCAATCTTGCAGGAGAAGTGGGCGGCCGGTTGACCCTGGCCACCAGCCACCACATCGGCCTGCACCGTCTGCCCCCGCTGCTGCGCACGTTCACCCGGCAGTACCCGGACGTGGCGCTGGATATCCAGTTCATGGATTCGGAAGCGGCCTACGACGAGATTCTCCATGGCCGCGCCGAAATCGCCGTGATCACCCTTGCGCCCGAGCCGCATGCGCTGCTCCAGGCGGTACCGATCTGGCGTGATGCGCTGGATTTCGTCGCGGCGCCCGAGCATCCGCTGGCGCGCAGTAGCGGCGTGACCCTGGCCGAGGTCGCCGGGCATTCAGCGGTGTTTCCGGGTGGCAACACCTTTACCCATCACATCGTCCAGCGCCTGTTCGAGAGCCAGGGCCTGACCCCGAACATCGCCATGAGCACCAACTACCTGGAGACCATCAAGATGATGGTCTCCATTGGTCTGGCCTGGAGCGTGCTGCCGCGCACCATGCTCGATGAGCAGGTGGCGCCCATCGCGCTCGAGGGCATTCAGTTGTCCCGCCAGCTAGGCTACATTCTGCACACCGAGCGCACGCTATCCAACGCTGCAAAGGCTTTCATGGCACTGCTCAACAGCCACGCCAGCACGGCCTGACCGCTCGCCAGAACGGCACTCATTGTCAGGGACGCTCCATCCGCCAAAGGTCTGGTATCGATGCCCAACTCCGCTGATCCCCTGCCGCGCATTCCTGCCGTCGACCCGCAAGCCTCGGAACGGGCCTGGCGCAACGCTCCGCAACTGCTGGCTGCACTCAATGGCGCACGTCTGGGCGCCTGGCTGTGGGATATCGACAGTGGCCGGGTGAGCTGGTCGCGGGGCACCCACGCGCTGTTCGGCTTCGATCCGCAGCGCCCCCTCCCGCATGATCTGGACTACCTTGAGCTGTTGCCCGAGGAAGACCGGCAGCGCACGCGCCAAGCCTTCCAGGCGGTGCTCGACGGCGAGCCCGTGCGACAGGCCATGCGCCATCGCATCCGCTGGCCCGACGGCAGCCTGCATTGGCTGGAAATCAGCGGCAGCCTGACGCTGAACCCGGACGGCCGTCGACAAATGATCGGTGTGGTGCGCGAAGTGACCCGGCAGCGCGAGCGAGAAGCCGCGCTGATGAACTCGGAAAAACGTTTTGCCACCCTCTTCCACTTGAGCCCCAATCTGATCCTGCTGAGCCGCCGGCAAGACGGCATGATTCTGGAGGTCAACCAGCATTTCGAGCACACCCTCGGCTGGCCGGGCACCTACGTGATCGGCAAGACCACGCTAGCGCTGGACCTGTGGGTCCATCCCGAGCAGCGCATGCAGATGCTCGAAGCCACCCGCAACAACACGCGCCCGGCCACCCTGGAGGTTCAGTTCAGAGCCAGCAGCGGGACAGTGCGCGACGGCATTCTTTCAGCTCAGAGCATCGAGCTTGAAGGGGTTGCACACCTGATCAGCACCTTTGTCGACACCACCGACCGCAAGCGCGCCGAGCAGGCCCTCAAAGACAGCCAGGAACGCCTCGACCTGGCCCTGGATTCGGCGCAACTGGGCACTTGGGACTGGCATATCCCAAGCGGCATGCTGTACGGCTCGGCGCGCGCGGCACAACTGCATGGCCTGGACCCGGTCCCGTTCCACGAATCGTTCGAGGCCTTCTTCGAGGGGGTGCCCGAAGAAGAACGTGCGGTGATGCGCCAGGCCTACCGCAGCCTGCGCGAGGGCCCGGCGGGCAACTACCAGATCACCTATCGGGTGCAACTGAGCGACGGCGCCTCGCGCTATATCGAGAGCCGTGCACGGCTGTACCGGGACGATCAGGGCACCCCCTTGCGCATGGCCGGCACGCTGCTCGATATCACCGAACAAGTGGCGCGCGAGCAACGCCTGGTGGCCTCGGAGGAGAAATTTGCCAGCCTGTTTCAGGTCAGCCCCGACCCGATCTGCGTCACCCGCCGTGACACCGGCCAGTTCATCGAAATCAACCATGCCTTCACCCAGACCTTTGGCTGGACCGCAGAGCAGGTGATTGGTCGCGACAGCGAGCAGCTCGGCCTGTGCGGCGAGTCGGCGCAGCGCGCCGAGCACCTGACTCGGATCATCAGGGGCGAGGGCCTGGACAACGTGGTGGTCAGGGTCAGGCATCAAGATGGCAGCGTGCTGACCTGCGTGATTTCCAGCCGACTGATCAGCGTCGACGGTCAGCCTTGCAGCGTCACGACGCTGCGCGACATCACCCAGCAGCAACGCGCCGAAGCCGCGCTGAAGGCCAGCGAAGAGAAGTTCGCCAAAGCCTTTCACTCAAGCCCCGATGCCATCACCATCACCGAATGCGCTACTGGCCGCTACATCGAAATCAACGACGGTTTCTGCCGCTTGACCGGCTACAGCGCAGCGGACGTGCTCGGGCGCACGGCCCAGGCGCTGAACATCTGGGCCGACGAGCAGCAGCGCGCCGGCCTGCTCAGGGAGATCAAAGCCAAGGGACGGGTGCTGCACCGGGAAATGCTCGGGCGCAGCAAGCAGGGCAACCTGCTCACCGTGGAAGTCTCGGTGGAGCCGATCAACCTCGATGACACCCCGTGCCTGCTGCTCACCGCGCGGGACGTGAGCCTGCTCAGGGACGCCCAGGCGCAGATTCGCCATCTGGCCTACCACGACCCGCTGACCAACCTGCCCAACCGCGCCTTGCTCATGGAGCGTCTCAGTCAGCAGATCGACTGGCTCAGGCAGCACAACCTGCGTGGCGCTCTGCTGTTTCTCGACCTGGACCATTTCAAGCACATCAATGACTCGCTGGGCCATCCAGTGGGCGACACCGTGCTCAAGATCATCACCGCGCGCCTGGAAGCGAGCGTTCGCCAACAAGACATGGTCGCGCGGCTGGGCGGCGACGAGTTCGTGGTGCTGATCAGCGGGCTGCAGGGCGAGCGCGCCAGCGTCGAGCACACCATCCGTGAACTGGCCGATACCTTGCGCGGGCTGCTGGCCGAGCCCATGTCGCTCGATGGCCAGCGCCTCCAGGTCACCCCCAGCATTGGCGTGGCGCTGATCCCCGATCACGGCAACACGCCGGCCGACTTGCTCAAGCGTGCCGACATCGCCCTGTACCGTGCCAAGGATTCGGGCCGCAACACCACACAGCTGTTCCACAGCACCATGCAGAAGGCCGCCAGCGAACGCCTGCGCATGGAAAACGACCTGCGCCTGGCGCTCGCGCGTGACGAACTGACGCTGCATTTTCAGCCCCAGGTCGACGCCCGTGACAGCCGCATCATCGGTGCAGAAGTGCTGCTGCGCTGGCATCACCCGCAACTCGGCCAGCAACCGCCTGGGCAGTTCATTCAGGTCCTGGAGGAAAGCGGCCTGATCCTGGAGGTGGGTAGCTGGATTCTCGACCAGGCCTGTGCCGCCTGTGCAAGGCTGGTCGCTGATGGGCTGATCGACGCCCATGTGTTCAGTCTGTGCGTGAACATCAGCCCGCGGCAGTTTCGCCAGGGCGATTTCGTCGAGCGCGTGCTACGCAGCCTCGACGAGCAGGGTCTGCCCCATCGCCTGCTCAAGCTGGAGATTACCGAAGGCATCGTGATTCAGAACCTGGACGACACCATCGCCAAGATGCGCGCACTCAGACGACAGGGCGTGAGCTTCGCCATGGACGACTTCGGCACCGGGTATTCGTCGCTGACCTACCTCAAGCGCCTGCCAGTCGACGCGCTGAAGATCGACCAGAGCTTCGTCCGCGATGCGCCGATCGATCCCAACGGTGCTGAAATCGTTCGCGCCATCGTGGCCATGGCCCATAGCCTGAAATTGACCGTGATCGCCGAGGGCGTGGAGCTGCCGGAGCAACTGGCATTTCTCGAAGGGCTGGGCTGCCACTACTACCAAGGCTATCTGCACAGCCGCCCGCTGCCGTTCGATGAGTTCCGACGAACGCTGGAGCAGTCACCGAGCGCCTGTCGATAACCCTGTTGCAAACGTCTGCTCAGGCCACACAGGCACCTGTGCGAGTGCTGCCGGTCCACGCTGGCGTGCCGAGCAATGCACTGATGGCCTGGCAGTCTGCAGAGCGACGCAGTTCGGCGAACAGGGCCACCGCTTCGGGGTAGCTGCGCGTGAGCATGGCCAGCCACTGCTTCAATCGCCCGGGCGCATAGCGCGGCGAGAGTTTGTCCTGCGCCTGACGCCAGAACTCCTGAAGCAGCGGCAGCAGTGCCGGCCAGGTCAGGGGCTGGTAGTCCAGCCCGTCGCGCGCAGCGGCAATCTGCAAGGCCAGATCCGGCCGAGACACCAGGCCGCGACCGAGCATGATGTCCTGGGCGCCGCTCACTTCCCGGCAGCGCTGCCAGTCTTCGACCGTCCAGATTTCGCCATTGGCGAACACCGGTACCTTGACCACATCCTGCACGCGGGCTACCCACTCCCAGTGAGCGGGCGGCTTGTAGCCTTGAGCCTTGGTGCGTGCGTGCACCACCAGATGCTCGGCCCCGCCATCAGCCAAGGCGATGGCGCAATCGAGCGCGCCGTCGGGGGTATCAAACCCCAGGCGCATTTTCGCGGTGACCGGGATGTGCGCCGGCACGGCGCGGCGCACGTGCTGCACGATGGCATGCAGCAGCTCGGGCTCCTTGAGCAACACGGCCCCGCCCCGCGACTTGTTCACCGTCTTGGCCGGGCAGCCGAAATTAAGGTCGATGACTGGCGCACCCAGCTCACAGGCCAGCGCGGCGTTATCGGCCAGGCACTGCGGATCAGAGCCGAGCAACTGCACGCGCATGGGCACGCCCGCTGCCGTGCGTGCACCTTGGCGCAGCTCGGGCGCCAGCTTGTGGAACGACGAGGCAGGCAGCAAGCGCTCGCTGACGCGGATGAACTCGGTGACGCACCAGTCGATACCACCCACCCGCGTCAGTACGTCGCGCAGGATGTTGTCGACCAGCCCCTCCATCGGGGCCAGGGCAATTTGCATAATACAACTCTCAAAGAAGGCGGGGCGTAACGCTCGGCTGGCACCTCAGGCGCGGATCAGCGCCGGGGCGTAGCCGTCGATGAATTCAGGCGGCATGCGCTTGGGTTTGCCAGTGGACAGCTCGATACAGGCGAAGGTGGTCTGGGCCCGCAGCAAGGTGACGCCATCGCATGGACGTTTGAGCTGGAAGCGACGAACCATACGCAGCCGCTGGTCCCATTCGACGATCCAAGTGGCAAGTTGCAGCTCGTCGTCCTCGTAGCCGGCGGCCAGGTAATCGATTTCATGTCGGACCACTGCCATGGCACGGTCGAGCCTGCGGTATTCGGTGAGGTCCAGGCCCAGGCGCTGGGAGTGACGCCAGGCGCAGCGTTCCAGCCAGGTGACGTACGCGGCGTTGTTGGCATGGCCAAGGCCGTCGATGTCTTCGTTGCCGACACGCAGGTCGATGATGAATGGCGTTGCCAGGTCCCAGCTCATAGCCGCTCCGTGAATCAGGTGAGCGGCCGAGTGTAACGGATGTGCCGCCGCCCTGCTGACTGGGCGGCAGGACAGGGCAAGCGACCTGAAGCCAGAAAAACAAAAGGCCCATTCAATATGCGAATGAGCCTTTGAAGTCTCGCAAAACGCGAGTGAAAATGGCGTCCCCTAGGGGACTCGAACCCCTGTTACCGCCGTGAAAGGGCGGTGTCCTAGGCCACTAGACGAAGGGGACATGTAACCTTCGTGCAGATGCGTGGGTACGCATCCTGGCAAAAATGGTGGAGCTAAGCGGGATCGAACCGCTGACCTCCTGCATGCCATGCAGGCGCTCTCCCAGCTGAGCTATAGCCCCGAAAACAAAAGGCTCATTCAATAGGCGAATGAGCCTCTTTAAGTCCCGCAAAACACGGGTAAAGTGGCGTCCCCTAGGGGACTCGAACCCCTGTTACCGCCGTGAAAGGGCGGTGTCCTAGGCCACTAGACGAAGGGGACATGTAACCTTCGTGCAGATGCGTTGGTACGCATCCTGGCAAAATTGGTGGAGCTAAGCGGGATCGAACCGCTGACCTCCTGCATGCCATGCAGGCGCTCTCCCAGCTGAGCTATAGCCCCGGATTTCTAGCCTCGCGGCCCAGCGACAGTAGAGCATCGCTTGTGCAGAACTGGCGTCCCCTAGGGGACTCGAACCCCTGTTACCGCCGTGAAAGGGCGGTGTCCTAGGCCACTAGACGAAGGGGACGAACCTTCTTACCTTCAAGACCAGGCGCTGGACCTGATCCTGCTTCCCGGCCAAAGCCGTGAAGCGGAATGTGGTGGAGCTAAGCGGGATCGAACCGCTGACCTCCTGCATGCCATGCAGGCGCTCTCCCAGCTGAGCTATAGCCCCACGATGTCGCGAGTTGCCAAAACGCTGGCTGGGTGGCTGGCGTTTCATGTTGGCTCGTCGCTGTGGACGGGGCGCATATTAAAATCCGATTGCTTGTCTGTCAAACTTATTTTTTAAAATGACTTAAAAAAATTTCTCAGATAACAATCACTTAACGCTCCGCCTTGTCGCAAACAGGTTTCATTCTGCCTGCGACCGGCCGATCACCCCGAAGAGACGGGCAAACCCCGCCTCCTCACACCCTTCAGGCGATGGTTGCGAGCAGCTTTTCCCACTCTTTGTTTTCTTTCTTCGAGACACCGCCCAGCAGGTCCAATGCCTGGCGCAAACGGTAGCGCGTGAGGTCCGGGCCAAGGATTTCCATGGCATCGAGCACCGACACCGAGCTAGCCTGCCCAGTGATTGCCGCGAACATCAAGGGCATGGCATCGCGCAACTTCAACGACAACGCCTCGACCACCGCCTGGATGCAGCCAGTGATGCGATCCTTTTCCCACTGGCGCAGGCCTTCAAGCTTCCACAGAATGAGCTGCATGACCTGGCGCACCTGGTCGGCGCTGAGCTTCTTGCTCTGCAACAGGCTGGCATCGAGCGCCACGCCACCTTCGAAGAAGAACCCACCCAGCGGCACGACCTGGCTGAACGTCTCGACACGGCCTTGCACATGCGGCGCGATCTGCATCATGTAATCACTGTTGAACGCCCACTTCTGCAACCGCGCGGCGAACTGTTCGACCGGCAATTCACGCAGCCACTGGCCGTTGAGCCAGGACAGCTTCTCGATGTCGAAGATCGGACCGCCCAGCGACACGCGAGACAGGTCGAAATGCTCGACCATTTCGGCCAGAGAGAACTTCTCGCGCTCGTCAGGCATCGACCAGCCCATGCGCCCGAGGTAATTGAGCATCGCCTCGGGCAGGAAGCCCATGCGCTCGTAGAACGTGACCGAGGTGGGGTTCTTGCGCTTGGACAGCTTGCTCTTGTCGGGGTTACGCAACAGCGGCATGTAGCACAGCACCGGTTGTTCCCAGCCGAAATACTCATAGAGCTTGATCAGCTTGGGCGCCGAAGGCAGCCACTCTTCGCCGCGCAACACGTGGGTGATGCCCATCAGGTGGTCATCGACGACGTTGGCGAGGAAATAGGTGGGCAGCCCATCGTTCTTCATCAAGACCTGCATGTCCATGCGGTCCCACGGGATTTCCACGTCACCACGCAGCATGTCCGGCACCACGCAGACGCCCTCGGTGGGCACCTTCATGCGGATCACATGCGGCTCTCCAGCCTGCAGGCGCTGCGCCACCTCTTCAGCGCTCAATTGCAGGGCGCGACCGTCATAGCGCGGGGTCTCGCCACGCGCCATCTGTTCGGCACGCATCTGCTCCAGCTCTTCGGCGCTGCAGAAGCAGTAGAAGGCGTGCCCAGCTTCGACCAGCTGCTTGGCATAGCGGGCATAGATCTCGCCACGCTCGCTCTGCCGGTAAGGGCCGTGCGGGCCACCGACATCAGGGCCTTCATTCCACTCGATACCCAACCAGCGCAGGGCGTCGAAGATCTGCTGCTCCGACTCACGGGTCGAACGCAGTTGATCGGTGTCCTCGATGCGCAGGATGAACTCACCGCCGTGCTGCTTGGCGAAGCAGTAGTTGAACAGGGCGATGTAGGCGGTGCCGACATGGGGATCGCCGGTGGGCGATGGCGCGATACGCGTACGAACGGTGGTCATTGGGGGTCTCGAAGGGCAATGAAACAAAGGCGCGATGTTAGCAGGGAGCGGGCATCCTGCTCCAGCCATGGCAATACCTGAGCCCTGTCCGGGCCCAGGCAGCGCAGGTCAGCTGGCGATCAAGCGGTCACGCAACTTGCCGACTTCGTCGCGCAATTGCGCGGCGGTCTCGAACTCCAGGTCGCGGGCAGCCTGGAACATGCGCTCTTCAAGCTGCTTGATGCGCTTGGTGATGTCGGCCGGGGTCTTGAGCTGGGCCTCGGCCAGTGCGGTTTCCTCGGCCGCCTTGGCCGCGTTCTTGCGCTTCTTGCTCCGCGCTCCCGGCACGACCGCGCCTTCGAGGATATCCGTGATGTCCTTGACCACACCCTTGGGCACGATGCCATGCGCTTCGTTGAATGCGATCTGCTTCTCACGGCGGCGGTCGGTTTCATCGATCGCGCGCTGCATGGAGCCTGTGATCTGGTCGCCGTACAGAATGGCCCGGCCGTTGAGGTTGCGCGCCGCGCGGCCGATGGTCTGAATCAGCGAACGCTCTGAGCGCAAAAAGCCTTCCTTGTCGGCATCGAGGATCGCCACCAGCGACACCTCTGGCATGTCCAGGCCCTCGCGCAACAGGTTGATGCCGACCAACACATCGAATGTCCCCAGGCGCAGGTCGCGGATGATTTCAACGCGCTCGACGGTGTCGATGTCCGAGTGCAGGTAACGCACTTTGACATCGTGATCGGCCAGGTAATCGGTGAGGTCTTCGGACATGCGCTTGGTCAGGGTGGTCGCAAGCACTCGCTCACCCACGGCCACACGCTTGCGAATTTCGGACAGCAGGTCGTCGACCTGGGTCCGCGCAGGCCGTACCTCGACGGGTGGGTCGATCAGCCCTGTGGGGCGCACCACCTGCTCGATCACACGCCCGGCATGCTCGGCCTCATAGGGGCCCGGGGTTGCCGAGACGAAGATGGTCTGCGGGCTGATCGACTCCCATTCGTCGAAGCGCATGGGCCGGTTGTCCAGCGCCGAGGGCAAGCGGAAGCCGTACTCGACGAGGGTTTCCTTGCGCGACCGGTCACCCTTGTACATGGCGCCGACCTGCGGAACGCTGACGTGGGATTCGTCGATCACCAGCAGGGCGTCGTGCGGCAGATAGTCGTAGAGCGTGGGCGGCGCCGCGCCGGACGGGCGGCCGGACAGATAGCGCGAGTAGTTCTCGATGCCGTTGCAGTAGCCCAGTTCGAGGATCATTTCCAGGTCGAAGCGGGTGCGCTGCTCGAGGCGCTGCGCCTCGACCAGCTTGTTGTTCTTGTGCAGGTATTCCAGGCGATCCTTGAGCTCGGCCTTGATCCCTTCCATGGCATCGAGCAGCGTTGAGCGCGGCGTGACGTAATGGCTTTTGGGATAGAAGGTGAAGCGCGGCAGCTTGCGAATCACCTCGCCGGTCAGCGGGTCGAACGCGGCAATGTTCTCGACCTCGTCATCGAACAGCTCGATGCGGATGGCCTCGAGGTCCGACTCTGCCGGGAACACGTCGATGACATCGCCACGCACACGGAACGTGGCACGGGCAAAGTCCATTTCATTGCGCGTGTATTGCAGGTCAGCCAGGCGGCGCAGCAATGCGCGCTGATCGAGTTTGTCGCCACGGTCGATGTGCAGGACCATTTTCAGGTACGTGTCGGGGCTGCCCAGACCGTAGATGCACGACACGGTGGTGACGATGATCGCGTCGCGCCGCTCCAGCAGCGCTTTGGTGGCCGACAGGCGCATCTGCTCGATATGGTCGTTGATCGAGGCATCTTTCTCGATGAAGGTGTCAGATGACGGCACGTAGGCTTCAGGCTGGTAGTAGTCGTAATAGGAAACGAAATACTCGACGGCGTTATTGGGGAAAAACGCCTTGAACTCGCCGTACAACTGCGCCGCGAGGGTCTTGTTCGGCGCCAGCACCAGTGTGGGCCGCTTCACCTGCGCGATGACGTTGGCGATGCTGAAGGTCTTGCCGGAGCCTGTGACCCCGAGCAAGGTCTGATGCGCCAGGCCTGCATGGATGCCTTCGACCATCTGACGAATGGCCTCGGGCTGATCGCCTGCAGGCTCAAAACGGGTCACGAGCTGGAATTCGGACATGGACGACCTCTGCCACCTGTAAATTTAGCCAGTAGTTTATACCCATTCGGGCGCAACCTAGAACGCTTTCCTGGGCTGCACGACCGGCTGCTGTGCAGTGGACCTGGCGGATCGGGCAATGGTTGGAAAAAATTCAGCGTAAAACTCGGAAAAGCTGCGCCAGACTGTCGCGGCGCAGCAGCGCTATCACTATACTGACTCCCCGTTTGTGCACCGCTTCAGTGCATGTCGGCTGAAGGGTGCGCGCGCTCCCATCCTTCAATCAGAGCCAAGGTAAAATGAGCCTGTTTTCCGCTGTTGAGCTGGCACCCCGCGACCCCATTCTGGGCCTTAACGAAGCATTCAACGCCGACCCTCGGACCGACAAGGTCAACCTGGGTGTGGGCGTGTATTCCGACGAACAAGGGCGGATTCCATTGCTGCGCGCAGTGATCGAAGCCGAGCGCCAGCGCACCGCCCAGCAAGTGTCCCGCGGTTACCTGCCAATCGACGGTATCGTCAGCTATGACCAGGCCGTGCAGAAGCTGCTGTTCGGCGCGCAATCGCCGCTGCTGGCCGCAGGCCGCGTCGTTACCGTGCAGGCCGTAGGCGGAACGGGCGCGCTGAAAATCGGCGCCGATTTCCTCAAACGCCTGAGCCCGGAAGCGGTCGTCGCCATCAGCGACCCGAGCTGGGAAAACCACCGCGCGCTGTTCGAAACCGCCGGCTTCCCCGTACAGAACTACCGCTACTACGACGCCGCCAGCCACGACGTGAACCGTGCCGGCATGCTCGAAGACCTGCAGAACCTGCCGGCGGGCTCGATCATCGTGCTGCACGCCTGCTGCCACAACCCGACGGGTGTGGACCTCGGCCTGGACGACTGGAAAAACGTCCTCGAGGTGGTCAAAGCCAAAGGCCATGTGCCGTTCCTCGACATGGCCTACCAGGGCTTTGGCGACGGCATCGACGAAGACGCCTTCGCCGTGCGCCTGTTCGCCGATTCGGGTCTGGACTTTTTCGTCTCCAGCTCCTTCTCCAAATCCTTCTCGCTGTACGGTGAACGGGTCGGTGCACTGTCGATCGTCACCGGCTCCAAGGATGAAGCCACGCGCGTGCTGTCGCAGGTCAAGCGCGTCATCCGCACCACCTACTCCAACCCGCCGACTCACGGTGCGAGCATCGTCTCGGCGGTGCTCAACAGCGCCGAGCTGCGCCAGATGTGGGAAGCCGAGCTGGGCGAGATGCGTCAACGCATCCACGGCATGCGCAAGCAGATGGTCGAGCTGCTGACCGAATACGGCGCGCAGCGCGACTTCAGTTTCGTGGGGCGCCAGCGCGGCATGTTCTCTTACTCGGGCCTCAGCGCTGAGCAGGTTGCACGCCTGAAAGAGCAGTTCGGCATCTACGCGCTAGACACCGGGCGCATCTGCGTGGCGGCGCTGAATCAGGCCAACATTCACGTCGTCACCAAGGCGATTGTCGAGGTTCTGTAACCCTGACTGAAACCCGGGGAAGATTGACTTCCCCTTTGTAATCAGTAAGATACGCGCACATTCCGCGATAGCTCAGTCGGTAGAGCAAATGACTGTTAATCATTGGGTCCCTGGTTCGAGTCCAGGTCGCGGAGCCAGATAGAAAAAACCTCCAGTTGCGCGAGCACTGGAGGTTTTTTTATCGCCTGATTTCAGCGCAACCCGTGCGCCCCATCTGGCCGTACCCTGGCGGGCCATGCCTGACCGGCCGTACCTGACCGGCCGTACCTGACCGGCCGTACCTAACCGGCCGTACCTAACCGGCCGTACCTAACCGGCCGTACCTAACCGGCCGTACCTAACCGGCCGTACCTAACCGGCCGTACCTAACCGGCCGTACCTAACCGGCCGTACCTAACCGGCCGTACCGATAGGGTAGAACACGCCACCGCTCCACACGCCCAGCCATTCCTGGCCATCGATGAGCCTGGGGACCGCCAGCTCGACCATCTGGTAGAACACATTGCGATGGATCAGTGCGTGCAGGTTGCTGTGCACCAGCACGTACGGTGACGGCTGCCCATCACGCGGGTCGGTGGTGATATCGATCGGGTGCTGCGGCCCGGCCTCGACTTGCTCATCGACCTGAGTGGTAAAGCGCAGCACTTGCTGCTCGCCCTCCCCGATCACCTCCAGCAGAACGGCCACAAACGGCGCATCATCAACGCGGATGCCAACCTTTTCAACGGGCGTTACCAGAAAGTAGTCATCGCCATCGCGGCGCAAGATCGAGGAAAACAGCCGCACCATGGGCTTGCGACCGATGGGCGTACCCAAGTAGTACCAGGTGCCATCACGCGCAATGCGCATGTCGATGTCGCCACAGAAATCGGGGTTCCACAGGTGCACGGGGGCACGCCCCGAGCCTTTTGGAACCTGCGCCAGCAACTCACCGGCCTTGCCTGGATCAGTCATGCTGCCCTCAACGACTCATGCCTACGAGGCTTTGAGCGTACTCGCGCATGGGTGCGCCAAGCAAATCCTCGGGCCGGGTGTCGTGTAGCGTCAACAATCCGCCACGGCTCTTGATACGCACCGAATCGATGAGGTAGCGGGTGCTGGTTTCGATGAGCATCATCTGCACCACGCCAGAGTCCCAACCCAGCCGGTCGACGGCTTGCTCGTCGTACCATTGATCGCCATTGCCGATGCGGTCGTCGGTGCGGGCATAACGGGTGTACAGCACGTAGTGAGCGCCGAGTGACCGCGCTTCGTTCAGCGCCTCTTCCAGGCCCAAGGGGCCCTGGGCACGACGCACCAAAGGGAAATACTCGACGAATGCCTTGAACGCCTCCTCCGCCACCACATTCTGCCGGGGCTGTGGCCCCTTGCCCGGCGGCACGAAGGCACCCTGGCCGATGAAGATGAATGAGTCCGGCTGCAAACGGACTGACAGGGTGCGTCGGGTGTCGCTGTGATCGAGCAGGCCGGCGTCGCTCATCTGGTAGCGCACCCCCTCGCCCATGTCGCTGACCTTCATGCAACCGCCTAGCGCCAACAGCGCCAGCAACAAAACCAGGCTCCGCATCGTTCCTCTCCGTGTCGGTGTCGAAAAACCGACGATCAGACGCCTGATGCAGCTTTTGCGCCATGTACGGTCGCAGAGCCCGGTTTCATGCAGCGGATTCGGAATCGCGTTTGCGTTTGTTGCCCATGCGCACGCCAATGTCCATCAGGAACTGAAAGAAACCTTCCTGATCCTCCAGCACATTGCTCCAGAACGGCGAGTGGTAGAGCGCCACCGCACCATGCACCAGGGCCCAGGCGGCGCAGTAGTGGAAGTAGGGCGGCACGTCTTCGAGCTTGCCCTCGCTGATTCGCCCCTTGATCAGCAGCGTGAGCCGCTCGAAGTTGGAGGCGCGGATGCGGTGCAGCTCCTCGACCATCTCGGGCACCTGATTACCCTTGACGACCTTCTCCTCCAGCCGATCGAACAGGCGATAGCGCTGTGGATCACGCATGCGGAACTCGAAATAGGCGCGCGACAGCGCTTCCTGGTCACGGTCCACGTCATCGGAGTGCAGCAAGGTGTTGAGGTCACGCTCATAATCGAGCATCAGGCGCAGGTAGATCTCGGCCTTGGATTTGAAGTGCTTGTAGATGGTGCCTTTGCCGATACCGACTGCGTCGGCAATCATCTCGACGGTGACGCTGTCTTCACCTTGTTCGAGAAACAGCTTCAGGGAGGTATCGAGGATTTCCTGCTCGCGGCGGCGAAACTCACGGACCTTACGAGGTTCTTTCTGCATGGGGGAAGACTGGCTGAAAATCGAAGCGGATTATTATGCCTAACCAGCAGCAAAAAGCACGGAACATCGAACATCGATCACGTTCTCGATGACCTGCAGCAGGCTCAGCCGGCCCTGCCATCGAGCCGCATGACGCCATTTGATCGACCATTCGGCAGTTCGCCGCCCTACTGATCAAAAAGCAACCAACACGCACTGGCACTGTGCCAATCCTGGCCAATACTAGAAGTGTTGGCGCGTGGCATCCCCCCGTGATGCGCCAATGAAGGTGCCAAGGACCGCGCACCTTTGTTCTACTCCTAATGGTCTTGACCCGGATTCCGTCCCCCCAGAACCCGGGTTTTTTTTGCGTGACAGATCAAACCCCGTCAGGCCACGCGCGCCAACGGAAACAGCCGCTTGAAATTGTCCGTGGTCTGCGCGGCCAGCGCCTCGTAGCGCTCGCTGCGCAGCGAGGCGATGAATTCGGCGACCTCGCGCACGTACTGCGGCAGGTTGGGCTTGCCACGGTGCGGAATCGGCGCCAGGTAGGGTGAATCGGTCTCCACCAGCAGGCGGTCGGACGGCACCTTGCGCGCCACCTCACGCAGCGCCTCGGCATTGCGGAAGGTGACGATGCCCGACAGCGAAATGTAGTAGCCCAGGTCCAGCGCGGCCTTGGCCATCTCCCAGTCTTCGGTGAAGCAGTGCAGCACGCCGGCTTGCGGCAGGTTGAATTCTTCGAGCAGGGCCAATGTATCGGCCTTGGCCGCACGGGTATGGACGATCACCGGCTTGCCGGTGTGCCGCGAGGCCTCCAGGTGCAAGCGAAACGACGCCTGCTGCACGTGCGCAGCCTCAGGCTCGTAGTGGTAGTCCAGGCCCGTTTCACCAATGGCCACCACATGGGGATGCGCAAGCTCGCCCAGCAACCACTCCAGCGCGGGGGTTTCACCCGGCGTCAGGTCGAGGGGATGGATACCGACCGAGCAATCGACGTCGGCGTACTGCTCGCTCAATGCCTTGACGGCACCGGCGTTCTCAGCACTGACGCCGATGCACAGGAAGTGCCCTACCCCACGTTCGCGCGCAGCTTGCAGCGCTGTGTCGAGCGAGCCCTGGTGGGCGCCGAGGTCAAGGCGATCGAGGTGGCAGTGAGAATCTACGAGCATGGCGAAACAGACATCCGTTAATAAGTAGAGAGGATCATCGCGTGCCGGGCAACTGCGCCCACTGGGCCAGCAGCGCCTCCAGCAGCAGCGCACGGTTGAGGTTGGCTTTGCACAGCACCTTCTGGCGCTGCTGCAGAATCCAGGTCTGGGTATCGAGCACGCTGGCCTGGCGACTTTTCTGCGCCAGGTATTGCACGACCTTGCGCATGTCGGCCAACCCCAGCCCTTGCTCATCCTGAGTCAGCTGATAGCGCAGCACGTGTTGCGACCACTCGCAGAACCAGTCGAACAGGCGCAGCAACGGCACGCCGTTCCAGGCTTCGGCGAGCTGGCTAGGTGACTGTTGCTGCTTGAGCAATTTCTTCACCCCTTCCACCACCAGCGCCCGCTGCTCGCGTACGCCTTGCTGGTGCAAGCTCAACGCCATCAGCGCAGAGCCCGAAGCCAGCGCCAGCAGCTCATGGCGCTCGTGCTCTTCAGCATCCGGCAAGGCCGACGCCAACCAGGCCTGGCTTTGCGCCTGGCTCGGCAGTGGGCAGGCGATCTGCTGGCAGCGGCTCTTGACGGTCGGCAGCAACCGGCTGGGCTGATGACTGACCAACAACAGCACGGTATCGCCCGAGGGTTCCTCGAGGCTTTTCAGCAATGCGTTGGCCGCGTTGAGGTTCATGGCCTCCACTGGCTCGATCAGCACCACCTTGCGTCCGCCCATCTGCGCGGTCTGCACGACAAAGGCCACCAGCTCCCGGACTTGATCGACCTTGATCGGCTTGTCGGCGTCTTCAGGTTCGAGGATGAAGTTGTCAGGGTGCGTGCCGGCCTTCAGCAACAAGCAGGATTTGCACTGACCACAGGCTTGGGTAGCGCGCGGTTGCTGGCACAACAGTCGTGCCATCAAACGCTCGGCCAAAGCCCGCTTGCCCGTGCCCTGAGGGCCGTGCAAAAGGTAGGCGTGAGCATGCTGGGCGCGGCCTGCGAGCTGCTGCCAGAGCGTCTCCTGCCAGGGGTAGGCCTCAGCCACGGCAACGATCCAGAATGCTCGGCAACAGGCCATCGATGGCACGCTGCACCGCGTCCAGCGGCTGGCCCGCATCGAGCAGCCGGTAGCGCTCGGGTTGCGCGGCGGCGCGGTCAAGGTAGGTCTGGCGTACGGCTTCAAAGAAGTCGCGGCCTTCGCGCTCGAATCGATCGAGGCGGCCGCGCGCTGCAGCGCGAGACAGCCCCACGTCCACCGGCAGGTCGAAAATCAGCGTCAGATCGGGGCGCAGGCCGTGTTGCACGAACGCTTCCAAGGTCGCAATGCGGGCCATCGGCAGGCCTCGGCCGCCACCTTGATAGGCGTAGGTGGCATCGGTGAACCGGTCACAGATCACCACCGCTCCGCGCGCCAGCGCCGGCAGGATCACCTGGGCCAGGTGCTGGGCGCGGGCGGCGAACATCAGCAGCAGCTCAGTGTCCGTGGCCATGGCTTCATCGCCGGGTTCGAGCAACAGATCACGAATGCGCTCAGCCAGCGGCGTACCGCCAGGCTCACGACTGAGCACGACATCCACGCCTTGCTCGCGCAGGCGCGCGGCCAGGTATTGGCGGTTGGTGGTCTTGCCGGCGCCTTCCGGCCCTTCGAGGGTAATGAACAAGCCGCTCACAGGCATTCCTTAATGAGTGTTTTCGGGCACCGGCGCCTGCTCAGGGGCAGCTTCGCTGGACGGTGCGGCCACGTCGGGTTCTGCTTCGACGCCAGGCGCTGTGCTGTCTTGCGGCGACGCAGGCGCTTGATCGGCAGGTACGCGTTCGGCAGGTGCCGATGACGAACTGCCTTGAGCTGCGGGGCTCGAGCGGTAATCCGCGCGACGCTTTAGCTGGAACTCACGAACGGCCGAATTATGGTTGTCCAGGTCATCGGAGAACACATGGCTGCCATCACCGCGTGCCACGAAGTACAGGCTGGTGCCCTCGGAAGGGTTGAGCGCCGCGTGAATCGCCTCGCGACCGACCATGGCGATCGGCGTGGGCGGCAGTCCGGTCATGGTGTAGGTGTTGTAAGGCGTGGGTGCGCGCAGATCGGCGCGGGTGATCCGGCCGTTGTAGCGCTCGCCCATGCCATAGATGACGGTTGGGTCGGTCTGCAGCATCATCCCCAGGCGCAGACGCCGGATGAACACACCCGCGATCTGCCCGCGCTCTTGCACGATGCCGGTTTCCTTCTCGACCAGCGAGGCCATGATCAATGCCTGATAGGGATCGCGGTACGGCAGGTCGGTGGCACGCGCAGCCCATTCCTTGGCCAGCACTTCGTCCAGACGCTGATAGGCCTGCTGCAACAGCTCGACATCCGACATGCCCCGCACGAACCGGTAGGTATCGGGGAAGAAGCGGCCTTCCGGGAACACGCCGGAGTGCCCCAGCTTGTCCATGACTTCGGCGTCACTCAAGCCCTCCAGGGTGTGCTCGAGCGTATCGTGGCGCGCCAGCGCTGCACGCACCTGACGGAAATTCCAACCTTCGACCAAAGTGAGGGTGTACTGCACCACATCGCCCCGCCGCCAGGCATCGAACAGCTCGCCCATGGTCATACCGGGCTTGAGCCGGTACTCGCCGGTGTGCAGGGCAGTACCGGCCATGTTGAAGCGCCAGTAGAGGCGCAGCCAGACCGCTTCATCGAGCAGCCCATCATTCTGCATACGGTAGAACATGCGATTGGGTGTGGTGCCGCTGGGGACTTCAAGCATGCGCTCTTCGGTGAGCTGCAGGGGCTGGTCAACCACCGAGTGGACTTTCCAGGCCGCCCAGCCAAACGTCAGGCCGGCCACAACCAGGCCTATTTCCAGGAGCAGGAGGAGTTTACGTCTCACGAATCAGGTTTCCAGTAGCGTACGGGCAACGGCCTGCAGTTTACGGGTGAGCGGCCCTGGCGACCAGTTCAGCGTACCCAGGGCACGAACGGGCCAGATGCCATAGACGCTGTTGCAGACGAACACTTCGTCTGCCTGCTGCAATTCTTCGATCAAGACATCGCGCACCGTCACCGCAATGCCCAACACGCCGGCCTGCTCCATGAGCGCAGCACGCATCACACCGGCCACACCGCAACGGGACAGGTCAGGGGTGATCAACTGGTCGTGGCGCACGAGAAACAGATTGCTGTACACGCCTTCGACCACCCTGCCCTGCGTATCGCGCACCAAGCCTTCGACATGCTCGGCATCCTGCCATTCGGCACGGGCCAGGACCTGCTCCAGGCGATTGAGGTGTTTGAGCCCGGCCAGCAGAGGCTGTTCGGCCAGGCGCGTCTGGCACGCAAACAGGCGCACGCCGGCTTCGGCGTGCGCATCGGGGTACTGCGGTAGAGGGCCGGCCTGGAGAATGCGCCGAGGCGCAGCAGTTGGCGCGCCGGCATACCCGCGCGCGCTGTCGCCGCGGGTGAGGATCAGCTTGACCACGCCCTCGCCAACGGCGCTGGCATAACGCACCACCTCATCACGCACCAGGGCCAGATCAGCAGGAATGCGCAGGCGCTGGCAGCCCAACGCCAGGCGCGCGAGGTGTGCGTCGAGCAAGCTCGGCCACCCCGCACGCACGGCGATGGTTTCGAACAGGCCATCGCCGTAGGCCAGGCCCCGATTCTGCAGGTTCAACGCAGTCGCAGGCTGGCCATCGACCCAGCTGTGCATCAGCCAACGAACCTGCGGAACACCAGCGCACCGTTGGTGCCGCCAAAGCCGAAGGAGTTGGACAGCACGACGTCAATCGGCATGCTACGGGCCTGATGCGGCACGAAGTCCAGGTCGCAGCCTTCGTCTGGCTCATCCAGGTTGATGGTCGGGGGGGCCATCTGGCTGTTGATCGCCAGCACGCTGAAGATCGCCTCGACTGCGCCGGCAGCACCCAGCAAGTGGCCTGTCATCGACTTGGTGGAGCTTACCGCCACCTTGTAGGCATGCTCGCCGAACACCTGCTTGATGGCCGATACCTCGGCAATGTCGCCTGCTGGGGTGGAGGTGCCGTGGGCATTGATGTAGCTGACGTCTTGCGGGGCAACACCGGCATCGCGCAGCGCGTTGACCATGCAGCGGGCCGCACCTTCACCGTCTTCAGGTGGAGACGTCATGTGGAAGGCGTCACCGCTCATGCCGAAACCCACCAGCTCGGCATAGATGGTCGCCCCACGCGCCTGGGCATGCCCAAGCTCTTCGAGCACCAGCGCACCGGCGCCGTCGGACAGCACGAAGCCATCACGGCCTTTGTCCCACGGACGGCTCGCACGTGCGGGCTCATCATTACGGGTCGACAAGGCACGCGAAGCGCCGAAGCCGCCCATGCCCAGACCACACGCGGCCATTTCGGCGCCGCCGGCAATCATCACATCGGCTTCGCCGTAGGCAATGTTGCGCGCCGCCATGCCAATGCAGTGCGTACCCGTGGTGCATGCCGTGGAGATGGCATAATTCGGCCCCTGCAAACCCAGATGGATCGACAGAAAACCGGAAATCATGTTGATGATCGAACCCGGTACGAAGAATGGCGAGATGCGCCGCGGGCCCTGCGCATGCAAGGTCCGACTGGTTTCTTCGATGTTGGTCAGCCCGCCAATCCCCGAGCCCATGGCCACGCCAATGCGCTCTCGGTTGGCGTCAGTGATTTCCAGCCCGGCATTGCGTACGGCCTGGAATCCGGCCGCCAGGCCGTATTGGATGAACAGGTCGAGCTTGCGAGCTTCCTTGGGCGACAGATACTGCTCGACCTCGAAGCCCTTCACCGAGCCGCCAAAACGGGTGGAGTAAGCCGCAAGGTCCGTGTGTTCGATCGGACCGATACCACTACGGCCAGCCAGAATGGCCTGCCATGTGCTTGGCACATCGGTACCCAGTGGCGACAGCATCCCCATACCGGTGACCACGACGCGTCTACGCGACACAGAACTCTCCTTTTCAAATACCTACTGTTCTTGCAAAGAAAAAACCGCACGCCAGTAACGGCAGTGCGGTTTTTCCCGACAAGAAGCGTCGACTGCGAACGTCTTAAGCCTGGTGGCTGTTGACGTAGTCGATTGCAGCTTGAACGGTAGTGATCTTCTCGGCTTCTTCGTCCGGGATCTCGGTCTCGAATTCCTCTTCCAGAGCCATCACCAGCTCAACGGTGTCAAGCGAATCGGCACCCAGGTCATCGACGAAGGACTTCTCGTTGGTCACTTCCTCTTCTTTGACGCCCAGTTGCTCGGCGACGATTTTCTTGACGCGTTCTTCGATGGTGCTCATACCTAGTTTTCACTCCTAATGGACATATGTCAGGCAGCTGACCGGTGAGTAATTTTATAGAAAGACGCCCGCTTTTCAAGCGTAATGCGCCACCTCGTGGTCACCCGACCCACTGCCTGGAATCTGGATGCAGCTTTATAACGGATTTTAGCTTTGCAGTATGACTATTTTTTGATGCGATCCGTCACATTGCGCCGCTGATTACATGTACATGCCGCCGTTCACTGGCACCGTTGCGCCAGTCACGTAGGCCGCACCTTCCGAGGCCAGGAAGGACACCACCTTGGCGATTTCCTCTGCCTGGCCCAGGCGACCCAGAGGAATCTGGGTCTGCAGTGCCTCGCGCTGCGCCTCGGGCAGCTCACGGGTCATGTCAGTGTCGATGAAGCCTGGCGTCACCGAATTGACCGTGATGTTGCGCGAGCCCACTTCACGTGCCAAGGCACGGCTGAAGCCTTCGAGCCCGGCCTTGGCAGCAGCGTAATTGACCTGGCCGGCGTTGCCCATGGCACCGACCACCGAGCCGATGCTGATGATACGGCCCCAACGGGCCTTGGTCATGCCGCGCAAAACACCCTTGGACAGACGGTAGAGGCTGTTGAGGTTGGTGTCGATGACATCGAACCACTCGTCGTCTTTCATGCGCAGCATGAGGTTGTCACGGGTGATGCCGGCGTTGTTGACCAGAATGGTCGGGGCACCGAACTGTTCGCCGATAGCGGCCAGCACAGCGGCAACCGATTCGTCACTGGTGACGTTGAGCGCCAGGCCAGTGCCGGTGATGCCATGCTCCTTGAGGGTTTCAGCGATGCGCTGAGCACCGGAGTCGGACGTTGCCGTCCCGATCACCGTGGCGCCCTGGCGGCCCAGCTCAAGCGCGATGGCTTGGCCAATGCCACGGCTGGCGCCGGTTACGAGGGCAACTTTACCTTGCAGGCTCATGCAAGCTTCTCCTAGATCAGGCCAGCGCCGCGCGGGTAGCGGCGAAAGCGTCGGGGGTGTTGAGGTTGTAAGTGGTCACGCCGTCGGCGCAACGTTTGTTCAAGCCAGCCAGGACCTTGCCCGGACCGCACTCCACCAGGTTGACCGCGCCTTGCGCGGCGAGGGTCTGCACGCATTCGACCCAGCGCACGGGCTGGTAAAGCTGCGCCAGCAAGTTCTGCTTGAGGGTGTCCAGATCAGCCGCAATGCCAGCGCTGACGTTTTGCACCACCGGAATCACGGGCGCCTTCCAGTCAATGCTGTTGATCGCTTCGGCGAAACGCTCGGCAGCCGGCTTCATCAAGGCGCAGTGCGAGGGCACGCTGACGGCCAGCGGCAGCGCACGCTTGGCACCGGCAGCTTTGCACAGCTCGATGGCGCGATCGACGGCCGCCTTGTCGCCGGCAATGACCACCTGGCCTGGCGAGTTGAAATTCACGGCGCTGACCACCTGGGCCTCGGCAGCCTGGGCGCAGAGTTCGATCACTTTGCCGTCATCGAGCCCGAGAATCGCTGCCATACCGCCCTGCCCGGCCGGTACGGCCTCCTGCATCAGCTCACCACGGCGGCGAACCAGACGCACCGCATCGGCCAGGCTCAAGCAGCCCGCGACGACCAGCGCGCTGTATTCACCCAGGCTGTGGCCGGCGACGAAGGCCGGTTTCGCACCACCCTGCTGCTCCCACAGACGCCACAGGGCGACCGATGCGGTCAGAATGGCAGGCTGAGTCTTGTCGGTCTGGGCGAGCTGCTCCTCGGAACCTTCCTGGATCAGCTTCCACAGGTCATAGCCCAACGCTGTCGAGGCTTCCTTGAAGGTTTCGATGATACTGGGCTGCTCTGCGCCAAGCTCGGCGAGCATGCCCAGCGATTGGGAACCTTGCCCGGGGAAGACGAATGCGAGGGATGCAGACATTGAACACGCCCTTATGAAGAGGTCATCGATATGCAAGAACAGGCTCCGGGCCTGGCATGCAACTTGGAAACTTGGATGTAGACGCCGACCAAGCGGTCACATTTAACCACTTCATCGACCTGTTGCCTAAGGCAGGTGGTTGTCCAGAAGCCCCTGCAAACGCGCTGGCAGGTTCATCCGAACCTCGATCAAGGCACGCTCAACGGCACTCTGAAAACCCTGCAGCCCTGCTGCACCGTGGCTTTTGATCACGATACCCTGCAGCCCCAGCAAGCTCGCACCGTTGTGCCGCGCCGGCGCCAGGTCTGCCTTCAGGCGTCGCAACAACGGCAATGCCAATATGCCCGCCAGGCGCGCCAACAACCCCTGCCTAAACAGGGCCTGCAAGCGGTCGGTGATCATGCTGGCCAACCCTTCGCTGGACTTGAGCACCGCATTGCCGACGAAGCCGTCACACACCAGCACGTCCGCCTCACCGCGGTACAGCCCGTCACCCTCGACGAAACCGACGTAATTGAGCGTACGCGACTCGCCCAGCAACACCGCTGCCTGCCTGACCTGCTGGTTACCCTTGATGTCTTCGGTACCACAATTGAGCAATCCCACCCGCGGCTGGGCGATGCCCAGTGCCTGGGCGGCGACCGACCCCATGACCGCGAACTGGTAGAGATGCTCTGCGGTGCAGTCGACATTGGCACCCAGATCCAGCAACTGGCAAAAACCGCTGCGTGTCGGAATGGCCGCCACCATCGCCGGTCGGTCGATGCCCGGGAGGGTCTTGAGGACAAATCGCGACAGCGCCATCAAGGCCCCGGTATTGCCTGCGCTGACGCAGGCATGCGCCTTGCCATCGCGCACCAGTTCGAGCGCAACGCGCATCGACGAATCAGGCTTTCCCCGTAACGCCTGGCCCGGACGCTCAGCCATGCCAATCACTTCACTGGCCGCAACGATTTGCAGGCGCGCGCGATCGGCAGCGCAGAGGCCGCTGACAAACGGTTCGATAAGGGAGGGTTGGCCGACGAGAGCCAGGTGCAGCGAGGGCGTAGCTTTAAGGCAGGCGATGCTGGCCTTGACAATGAGACGGGGACCGGAGTCCCCGCCCATCGTGTCGATCGCGATGATCTGAGCGGACAAGATTTACTCGTCAGCGCCCTTGTCGATCACTTTGCGGCCACGGTATACGCCTTCTGGCGAAACGTGGTGGCGCAGGTGAACTTCACCGGTGCTCTTCTCTACAGACAGCGCGTTTTCCGACAGGGCGTCGTGCGAACGGCGCATGTCACGGGCAGAGCGGGATTTTTTGTTCTGCTGAACAGCCATAATTGATTAACTCCTAAACGTTTGGGTCACGCTTTAACTGCGCCAAAACACTGAACGGGTTGGACCGCGATACCTCGTCCTTGCTCGGCTCGGGCTCATCTGCGCCGGCCGGCTGCTGGCATTCTTCCGGATGATGAGCAGGCACGATGGGCAGAGCGAGCAAAAGCTCCTCTTCGATCAGCGCCTGCAGATCCAAAGGATCTTCGCCCAGTTCCAGCACGTCATAGCCTTTCGGCAACGACTGGGTATTCGCACCCTCCTTCACCACAGCGTATGTACATTCGCTATGGATCGGCAGGGTGACCAGCTCAAGACAACGCTGGCAAACCATCTTGACTTCGACATCCAGCGCCGTGTGGATAACCACCGAGTGCTGTTCGTCTCGTTCAAAATCGAACTTCGCCTGCACCGTACCGACGGTGTCGGAAAGCGGGTCGCAGAGTCTTTCCAAATCAGCGAGTTGCAACGAACCTTGAAGGGTTACGCCACGATCGGCTAATTTGCGCGGGTCAACGTGAGGTGGAATCGGGTCATTCAACATAGGCGCAGCATTCTAGGGATGACCCCCGCACCTGTCAAAGGAAATTAGGCGCAACGTGCATGTTAGGATTCAAGCACTTGCCTTGGAGTTCACCATGCTTCCTTTATTACTTGCCTCCAGCTCTGCCTACCGGCGCGAACTGCTGCAGCGCCTGCGCCTGCCTTTCACGTGCGCAAGCCCCGATCTGGACGAACGCCGCCACGCACACGAACCGCCCCGCGCGCTGGTCCAGCGACTGGCAGAAGCGAAGGCACGCGCCTTGGCTGGCCGCCATCCCGATCATCTGATCATTGGCTCGGACCAGGTCGCCGTGCTGGACGATCAAGTCCTGGGCAAACCTCATAGCGCCGAGCGTGCGTGCGAGCAACTGCAAGCGGCCAGCGGGCGCTCAGTGACCTTCCTCACCGGTCTGGCATTGCTGAACACGGCCACCGGCCACTGCCAGGTTGACTGCATCCCTTACACAGTCACATTCCGCACCCTCGATCAAGCGCGTATCGCGCGTTACGTCGAGGCCGAGCAGCCGCTCGACTGCGCAGGCAGCTTCAAGGCAGAAGGCCTGGGCATCAGCCTGTTCCAGCGCTGCGAGGGCGAAGACCCCACTAGCCTGATCGGCCTGCCGCTGATTCGCCTGGTAGACATGCTGCTCGCCGAACAGGTGCGCATTCCCTGAATGCAAACGGGGCGAGCCGACCACTCGACTCGCCCCGCACGTGTGCTGCGCTCTGCCCGGCTTAGCCTCAACGCAGCGAAGGCCCCTGAAGCCCCATCCACATCGCCAGACGCTCCGCCATGCTTGCGCCAATGCGCTTGGAGAAGCGGTCGAAGGGCGACTCCTGAACGGTGAAGTCGACCAGCTCCTTCTCGCCCACCACCTCGCGCGCCACATAGCCCGCACTGCCCAGACCATCCACCAGGCCAAGCGCCTTGGCTTGCTCACCGGTCCACACCAACCCGCTGAACAGCTCGGGATGCTCTTTATCCTTGAGCCGGTCACCACGCCCCTGCTTGACCATGGCAATGAACTGTTGATGCGTGGTGTTCAGCACACCCTGCCAGAACGCGGTCTCTTCAGGCTTTTGCGGCGAGAAAGGGTCGAGGAAGGTCTTGTGCTCACCGGCGGTGTACAGGCGACGCTCGACGCCAAGCTTCTCCATGGTGCCGACAAAACCGTAACCTGCGGCCGTTACCCCGATCGAGCCGACCAGGCTGGCCTTGTCGGCATAGATTTCGTCCGCCGCACTGGCAATGTAGTAAGCACCCGACGCACCCAGGTCGGCAATCACCGCATACAGCTTGATGGCAGGGTACTCGGCGCGTAGCCGGCGGATTTCGTCATAGACGTAGCCCGACTGCACCGGACTGCCGCCAGGGCTGTTGATGCGCAGCACCACAGCTTTGGTATTGGGGTCTTTGAAGGCTTCGCGCAGGCCCTTGACCAGGTTGTCGGCACTGGCCGACTCCTGATCGGCAATCACCCCGCGCAACTCCACCAGCGCCGTATGATGACTGCTGCGCGAAGCGGATTTGTCCATGTCCAGAATGGGCGTGAACAACACCAGCAGGCCAAACAGATAGGCAAAGGTCAGCAGCTTGAAGAAAATACCCCAGCGCCGCGCCCGACGCTGTTCCTGAACGCTGGCCAGCAGCGTCTTTTCCAGAAGTTTCCAGCTTTTTGCGTTTTGCTGGTCGCTTGGCTCAGATTTGTCACCCGACTCAGGCGCCTTCCATTGGTCGACCATACTCACCTACCCTGCGAATCGATACGCTGCTGGCCTGCCAGCCAGTCGCGCAATTGAGAAAAATGACTGATGCAGACTTGCGGACCGAATTCGGCAAGGGCCTGCAGCGACATGGCGCCATACCCCACCGCCACCGAATGCATCCCCGCATTGCTGGCCATCTGCAGATCGAACGCCGAATCACCGACCATCACCGCACGCTCGGCCGGCACCGCGCAGTGCGCGAGGATCTCTTGCAGCATCAAGGGGTGAGGCTTGCCGCGGGTTTCGTCGGCCGCTCGCGTGATGTCGAAGTAGTGCTCCCAGCCGTTGGCTTTGAGCACCCGGTCCAGGCCTCGACGCGCCTTGCCCGTGGCCACCGCCATGCGGTACCCCTCGGCACGAAACACTTCCAGTGATTCCAGCACACCCTCGAACAACGGCGAGGGCTCCTGGTCCAGCGCCACATAGACATCGGCATAATGTTGCCGAAACCGTGCAACCTGCTGTGCATCCAGGTGCGGGTAGAGTGTGGAAATGGCCTCATCCAGAGCCAGCCCGATAATGCCCTTGACCGCTGCGTCACTGCTGCGCGACTCACCTGCTCGGTCAGCCGCTTCGGCCATGGCTTGCAGGATGCGGCCGATCGAATCAGCGAGCGTGCCGTCCCAGTCGAAAATCAGCAGCTCATAGTCACGGCGCACTGAGACGCTCCACGGTCTGCGACCAGATTTCATCGACCGGCGCTTCGAGCTTGAGCTCACCGCCGTCAGGCAACGGCACGGTCAGCGCATAGGCGTGCAGGAACAGGCGCTTGCCGCCCAGCTCGCGAATCTCGCGACTGAAGTCTTCGTCGCCGTATTTGCTATCGCCGGCGATCATGTGCCCGGCGTGCAGGGTGTGCACGCGAATCTGATGGGTACGCCCGGTGATCGGCCGCGCCTCCACCAGGGTGGCGAACTCGCCGAAACGACGCAGCACGCGGAACATCGTCAGCGCATCCTTGCCCTCATCGTTCACTTCGACCATGCGCTCGCCCGAACGCAGGTTGCTCTTGAGCAGCGGCGCATTGACCTGCTTCTTGGCCGTTGGCCAGTGCCCACGCACCAGCGCCATGTAACGCTTGTCGACACCGTCACCGCGCAGCGCGGCGTGAAGGTGGCGCAGCATGCTGCGCTTCTTGGCGATCATCAGCAGGCCGGAGGTATCGCGGTCAAGGCGATGCACCAGCTCCAGCTCCTTGGCATCGGGGCGCAACTGGCGCAGCGCCTCGATCACGCCAAAGCTCAGGCCGCTGCCACCGTGCACAGCGATGCCGGCCGGCTTGTTCATGACGATCAGCGCCTTGTCTTCATAGACGATGGCCGCTTCAAGTCGCTGCAAAAGCCCTTGGGCAACGGGCGCCGGAGCGTCGCGCTCAGGCAGCCGCACCGGCGGCACGCGCACGATGTCGCCTGCCTGGAGCTTGTACTCAGGCTTGATACGGCCTTTGTTCACGCGCACTTCACCCTTGCGCACGATGCGGTAGACCAGGGTTTTGGGCACGCCCTTGAGGGCAGTAATAAGGAAATTGTCGATGCGCTGGCCGGCAAGCTCCGGCGGAACTTCGATCAGCTGGACGCCGGAAGTCGGGGGGGTATGGGTTGTCATGGCCGGAATCATAGCAATTTTTGATGCAATTGAAGCACTTAATCATTGCTGCTATAGTCGCGAGCGTCGCCAAAAGCGACAGGTTGGTGGTGCACATGCGGTACATCGTTGTACGCCAGCCATCAACTTACGCAATTCTCGAGGACGCGAGGCCGTCCTACGGGGCTTTCGCCAGTTAAACGAACTGCCTGGAATCGCCACCAGCGCTGTGTAGAGAAGACCGAAAACAAACGACAAGTGCGGTGTAAAGCCTGCTTCCCGATTTTTTTCGCATCATTTCCCCTCTGCCCCCGCGACGCTTCCCTGCACCGTCCGGCGACTGCTTCGGAAATACCTGCCTTGGACATGAAATGGCGTCAGCTTCACAGCGAAGCTGGCGAAAAATGCAACCCGTTGCGGATTCAGCGCGCGGCAGCACCCGAATTTTCACGGGATACGTGCAGGGTGGAGATGCATAGCCGCCGGACTGTGTAGCAGATGCCTACTGGCGTCCACGGCCGGCGACTGATTCCTCCTCCTGACTGAGTGCACAGGGTTTGTTCGAGATGTCGCCCAGCGGCGATCAGACAAGGTGAGACAGGCAATGAACGCGGACCATGCCGGCGACAACGGGCATGCCGGGCCTGATTTCAATACAGCCTGACCGACACGCAAGCACTTATCGCCAATGCCCGGTCTGTAAGGTTGATCCGGATACCGCAGACCACGTGGCACCACAGCAATCAGGACGCGTCGTCGCGACCACGGCAGGCTGGGCAACCGGCTGGTGCCGAATGTCGCTGGACACGGGGGTAGCTCGCTACCCTTTGCGCACCCAGGCACCGACCATGGAAAGTCGTGTGTGCCGAACGCCGTTTCCGGCAGCCCGGAAACCGACGGTACAACATGAAAAGAATGCTGATCAACGCAACTCAACCCGAAGAGTTGCGTGTCGCACTGGTCGATGGCCAGCGTCTCTACGACCTGGACATCGAGTCCGGCGCCCGCGAGCAGAAAAAAGCCAATATCTATAAAGGCCGCATCACCCGCATCGAGCCCAGCCTCGAAGCCGCCTTCGTCGATTTCGGCTCTGAGCGCCATGGCTTCCTGCCACTGAAAGAAATCTCCCGCGAATACTTCAAGAAGACCCCGGAAGGCCGCGTCAACATCAAAGACGTTCTGACCGAAGGCCAGGAAGTCATCGTCCAGGTCGAGAAGGAAGAGCGCGGCAACAAAGGCGCAGCCCTCACCACCTTCATCAGCCTTGCCGGTCGTTACCTGGTGCTGATGCCCAACAACCCGCGTGCTGGTGGCATTTCGCGCCGCATCGAAGGCGAAGAGCGCAACGAGCTGCGTGAAGCGCTCAATGGCTTGAACATCCCCGCCGACATGGGCCTGATCGTCCGCACGGCCGGCCTGGGCCGCAGCAGCGAAGAGATGCAGTGGGACCTCGACTACCTGCTGCAACTGTGGACTGCCATCAAGGAAGCCTCGCTCGATCGCAAGGCACCGTTCCTGATCTACCAGGAAAGCAACGTCATCATCCGCGCTATCCGCGACTACCTGCGCCAGGACATCGGCGAGGTGCTGATCGACAGCATCGAAGCGCAGGAAGAAGCCCTGACCTTCATCCGCCAGGTCATGCCGCAATACGCCAGCAAGGTGAAGCTGTACGAAGACAGCGTGCCGCTGTTCAATCGCTTCCAGATCGAAAGCCAGATCGAAACCGCCTTCCAGCGCGTGGTCGAGCTGCCGTCGGGTGGCTCCATCGTCATTGACCCGACAGAAGCCCTGGTCTCCATCGACATCAACTCGGCGCGCGCCACCAAAGGCAGCGACATCGAGGAAACCGCGCTGCAGACCAACCTGGAAGCCGCCGAAGAAATTTCCCGCCAGCTGCGCCTGCGTGACATCGGCGGCCTGATCGTCATCGACTTCATCGACATGACCCCGGCCAAGAACCAGCGCGCCGTCGAAGAGCGTGTGCGTGAGTGCCTGGAAGCCGACCGTGCCCGCGTGCAAGTGGGCCGCATCTCGCGCTTCGGCCTGCTGGAAATGTCGCGTCAGCGCCTGCGCCCATCGCTCGGCGAAAGCAGCGGCATCGTTTGCCCACGCTGCTCGGGCACCGGCATCATCCGCGACGTCGAGTCGCTGTCGCTGGCGATCCTGCGCCTGATCGAAGAAGAAGCCCTGAAGGACCGGACTGCCGAAGTCCGCGCCCAGGTGCCGATCCCGGTGGCCGCGTTCCTGCTCAACGAGAAGCGCAATTCGATCACCAAGATCGAGCTGCGCACCCGTGCACGGATCATGATCCTGCCCAATGATCATCTGGAAACCCCGCACTTCGAAGTCCAGCGCCTGCGCGACGACAACCCGGAAGTGCTGAACAACCTGTCCAGCTACGAAATCGCCACTACCGAAACCGAGGAAGCCCAGCCACAGGCGGCCACACGTACCCTGGTGCGTCAGGAAGCGGCCGTGAAGACTGCTCCGCCGCGCACCAGCGCGCCGATGCCAAGCACCCCGCAAGAGCAGCAACCTGCTGCGCCGGTCGCCGCCGCGGCGCCTGCGCCGAGCGTCCCGGAGCCTAGCCTGTTCAAAGGCCTGGTGAAATCGCTGGTCAGCTTGTTCGCCGGCAAGGAAGAACCCGCCCCTGCACCGGTCGCAACGCAAGAGAAGCCTGCCACCGAGCGTACGCCGCGCAACGAAGAACGCCGTAACGGTCGCCAGCAGAGCCGTAACCGTGGTGGCCGCCGCGACGAAGAGCGCAAACCGCGTGAAGAGCGCAGCGAGCGCCCGGCCCGTGAAGAGCGTCAGCCACGTGAAGAGCGTGCACCGCGCGAAGAACGCGCCCCTCGCGAAGAACGCGCTGCCCGCCAACCGCGCGAAGACCGTCGTGGCAACCGCGAAGATCGTCCGACCCGCGAGCGCGAACTGCGTGAACCACTCGATGCAGCGCCTGTTGCTCGTGAAGAACGTGCTCCGCGTGAAGAGCGTGCACCTCGTGAAGAGCGCAGCACCCGTGAGGAACGAGCACCTCGCGAAGAACGTGCTCCACGTGAAGAACGTGCCCCTCGTGAAGAACGTGCCCCACGCGAAGAGCGTGCCCCTCGTGAAGAACGCGCCCCACGCGAAGAACGTGCCCCTCGTGAAGAACGCGCTCCCCGCGAAGAACGTGCCACTCGTGAAGAACGCGCTCCACGCGAAGAACGTGCCCCTCGTGAAGAACGCGCTCCACGCGAAGAACGTGCATCCCATGAAGAACGCGCTCCACGTGAAGAGCGTGCGCCGCTTGAAGAAGCCATCGCACTGGCCGCCGATGCCGCCTTGGAGCAGAGCACCGACGAACAGCAGGCACCTGCTACCCGTGAAGAACGCCAACCACGCACCCTGCGTGAAGAGCGTCAGCCTGCCACTGCCGAGTCGACTGAAGAAGCCACCGACGAGCAACTGGCTGCAGACGATGCTCAAGGCGAGCAAGAGGGCAACGATGATGAACGTCCTCGCCGCCGCTCCCGCGGCCAGCGTCGCCGCAGCAACCGCCGTGAGCGTCAACGCAATGCCAATGGCGAGCTGATCGAAGGCGAAGAGGAAGGCAACGACGAGCCATCGTCCGAGCAGCCAAAAACCGCCGCTTCGGGTAACGAACTCGCTACCGGCCTGGCCGTCACTGGCGCGGTTGCCAGCAGCCACATCAGCGCTGACGCTGAAGCACAGGCTCAACAGCAGGCCGAACGCGCCACAGACGCCATCCCTGATGTCAACGTGCAAGTGCCTGATGACAACGTGCAAGCGCCTGTCGACACCGTAGCAGCTGCCGAGACTGCCGCCATCGCCCCGGCGGTCGAGCAACCGATGAATGCACCGGTCGCTGAAGTGGACGCCGGCATCGCCCCTGTCGTGGATGCTGCACCCCAGGCTGAAGCTGCAGCGCCCGCCGAAGGCGGTGAAGCGGAGCATCCGGTGAAATCCGAGCGCGCCATCGAGCCTGTTGAACGCCTGAGCCCTGCGCAGGAACACTCGGTGCAAGCCCGCGAGACGGCTGAACCTGCAAGCATCTCGGTCGAAGCGAGCGAAACCGTGAAGCCTATGGAGACGCCGGTAGAGCGCCGTGAGATCGCTCAGTCCGAGGCAACGCCGGTCGAGGCGCATGACGTCGCCACGCCTGCGCAAACGCCGGTCGAGGCCCAACTGCCGCTGGCGATTGAGGCTGAGCCGTCTGCTATCACGCGTGATGCCACGTCCGAAACCGTTGAAGCTGCTCCGGCAGTTGCCGAGGCGGCTCAGGAGCAGGCTCCGGTCGTCGCCGAACCTGCGCCAGTCATGCTGTCGAATGGTCGCGCGCCGAACGATCCGCGCGAGGTGCGTCGTCGCAAACGTGAGGCCGAAGCCGCCGCCGCCGCAGCCCAGACCGCCGCGGATGCAGCAGTCAGCCACACCACCCCAGCTGGCGATTCGACCGAGGTGCACAAACCGCACCAAGGCTGATTCTTCGGCTGACTAAAAAGCCCCGCCAGTGCGAACTGAGCGGGGCTTTTCAATGGGGCGGATGCAATGGATGGGCTGCAATCTAGAGGCTGATGGCTTGGCGCCTATGGCTCGGCGCGTGCCGCTCTCCACTCAATACACATTCGGCTCCATCTCCAGGTCGACGCCAAACCGTGTCCGGATGTCGTCCTGAATCTTCCCTGCCAGCGCATACAGCTGCGCGCCGGTGGCCTGGCCATGATTGACCAGCACCAACGACTGCAAGCTATGCACACCCGCATCGCCCTCTCGATACCCTTTCCAACCCGCCTGTTCGATCAACCAGCCCGCCGCGAGCTTCACACCGTCCTCACCCTGGGGATAGGCGACGACCCCTGGATGAGCGGCGCGAATGCGCTCAGCACACGCCACCGACACCACCGGGTTCTTGAAAAAGCTCCCAGCATTACCCAGCATCGCTGGATCAGGCAGCTTTTCCCGGCGGATGCTGCAAATCGCGGCGCTGATGGCCTGTGCAGTGGGCTGCTCAACGCCCTGCTCTTGCAAGCGCTGGCGAACGGGCCCGTAGGCCAACTGCGGCTCCAGTGTGCGGCGCAGTGCAAACCGTACCCGCAAGATCAGCCAGCGACCCGGGTTGGCCTTGAACACGCTGGCGCGGTAAGCGAACGCGCAGTCTTGCAAGCTGAACTCCTGCAGCTCGCCCGTCTGGCGATCCAGCGCGGTCAAGCCGGAGAACACGTCTTTGATCTCGATGCCGTAGGCACCGATGTTCTGCATGGGCGCGGCGCCGACGGTGCCGGGAATCAGGCTGAGGTTTTCCAGCCCGCACAGGCCTTGGGCAAGGCTCCACTGCACGATCGAATCCCAGGCCTCACCCGCTTCGGCTTCGATGACCACCTGCTCGCCATCGTCGCTCAGGATGCGCCGACCGCGACTGGCCATGTGCAGCACCAGCGCGTCGACATCCCGGGTCAGCAACAGGTTGCTGCCGCCGCCGAGCACCAGCACCGGCAGCTGGCGCTCGGCGGCGCCAGCCAGGGCCTGACGCACCGCGTCGTCATTGTCGGCGTGCACCAGGTAGCGGGCCTGAACATCGATGCCGAAGGTGTTGAACGGCTTGAGCGAGACCTGCGTCTGCCAAGGCGCCGTCATACACGCCCCTTGATTTCGACGAGCAGGGACTGACAGGCGCCCTCGATCAGGTCCAGGACCTGCTCGAAACCATCGGCGCCGCCATAGTAAGGATCGGGCACCTCATCCAGCGGAGCGTCATTACGGCGCAAAAACAGGTCAAGCTCTGCGCTGGCAGTGCCAGGGCGCAGGGCCTTGAGGTCCTGCAGGTTGCTCGAATCCATGGCCAGGATCAGGTCGTAGCGAGTGAAATGCTCAGGCTTGACCTGTTGCGCACGCTGCTTCGATAGATCGTAACCGCGCGCCAGGGCAGCGCGGCAGGTGCGGCTGTCGGGGCCTTTGCCGACGTGCCAGTCACCCGTACCCGCCGAGGCGACCTCGACACGGTCGGCCAGCCCTGCCCGCTCCAGTTGCTGGCGCAGGACGCCCTCTGCGGTGGGCGAACGGCAGATGTTGCCCAGGCACACAAACAGAATGCGCATCAATGCTCCAGCAGGCGCCGAACGCGCTCGAGGTCTTCCAGGGTATCGACGCCCACCGCCGGCGCTTCGATTGCATCAGCCACATGGATGCGCACGCCATGCCACAAGGCCCGCAGTTGCTCCAGCGCTTCGGTCTGCTCAAGCCAGCACGGGCCCCAGGCGACGAAGTCTTGCAGCAAGCCTGCTCGGTAGGCGTACATACCGATGTGACGGCGGTACGGCACGCCTTCGGGCAGTTGGTCACGCTGCAGGGCGAAGAGGTCGCGCGCCCAAGGCAGCGGCGCGCGGCTGAAGCTCAGCGCCAGCCCGTTCTTGTCGCTGACCACTTTCACGGCATTGGCATTGAACACGGTTTCGGGTTCGTGGATCGCTTCGGCCAGCGTAGCGATGCCAGCCTCGGGGTGTGCGGCCAGGTTGATCGCTACCTGGTCGATGATCACCGGTGCAATCAACGGCTCGTCGCCCTGCACATTGACCACGATGGCATCTGTGGCCAGGCCCAGCGCGGCGGCCACTTCGGCCAACCGGTCAGTGCCGGATTCATGCTCGACGCGGGTCATCACCACTTCAGCACCAAAGGCCTGGCAGGCTTCGAGGATGCTCACGTCGTCGGTGGCGATGACCACGCGTGACGCAGCGCTTTTACGCGCCTGCTCCCAGACGTGCTGCACCATCGGCTTGCCGGCAATCATCAGCAGGGGTTTGCCCGGCAGACGCGTGGAGCGCAGACGCGCTGGGATGACCACGGTGAAGTCGAGGCTCATTTGTCCAGGCGCTCTTCATCGGTGAGGGTGCGCGCTTCGGTTTCCAGCATCACCGCAATACCATCGCGGATCGGGTAGGCCAGGCCGGCGCTCTTGCTGATCAGCTCCGTCTTGTCGGCGCTGAGCTTGAGTGGGCTCTTGGTGATCGGGCAAGCCAGGATATCGAGCAGTTTGGTGTCCATGAGTGCGTCCTAAAGGCCTGAGGCTAGATGTGACAAAATTCAGAGCAAGCGTTGCAGTTGCGCATCGAGCCAGTCGCCGAAGGCGGCACTGGGCTGGGCCTCTACGGCCAGGTAATACCAGTCGGCCTTGGCAAAGGCTCGGCATTTGACCGCGTCCTTTTCAGTCATGACCACGGGCAGCCTGGGGCTGAAATTCAGCGCCTGGGGCGTGAACGCGGCGTGATCAGCGAAAGCATGGACCTGCGGTTGCCAGTCGAGTGCCTGCAAGGTGTTGAAAAAACGCTGGGGGTTGCCGATGCCGGCCACGGCGTGCATGGCCTGGCCTGCGGGAAAGTAGTCGAGTGGCTGGCGCTCGCCGGTCAACAGGTTGACCAGCACACTGGGGCGCAACTGGAACGCGAAACCCTGCTCAGTATCGGCGGCTGCGCCGTTGTACAGCACGGCATCGACCGTCTGCAGACGCTCGACCGGCTCACGCAAGGGACCGGCTGGCAGGCAGCGGCGATTGCCCAGGCCGCGAGCGGCGTCGATCAGCACCAGTTCCAGATCACGGGCCAGGCGATAGTGCTGCAGGCCGTCGTCGGACAGGATCAGATCCAATGGCTCGGCTGCCAGCAAGGCTTGGACCGCGCGGCCGCGATCAGGGTCGATCATCAACGGCACACCCGTGCGCTGCACGATCAGCAACGGCTCGTCGCCAGCCTGCTCGGCCGATTGTTGCGCCTCGACCCGCCACGGCAATTCAGGCGGCTTGGCGCCATAACCACGGCTGACCACCGCCACACGCAAGCCGCGCTGGCGGCAATGCTCGATCAACCAAAGGATCATGGGCGTCTTGCCGGTACCGCCCACCGTGATATTGCCTACCACGATCACCGGCACCGGGGCGCGATACGCGGGGCGCTGGCCAGACAGGAACTGCGCACGCTTACGCCGTACCACCCAGCCATACAGCGCCTCCAGCGGGCGCAACAACGCCAGCGCTGGATGCCCCGCATACCAGGCCTGCGACACGCGCTCGCCCAGGCCCATCAAGGCGTGCCCTGCACGGCCTCGACAGTGGTCATGCGCAGTTGGCTGAAACCGAGCTTGCCGGCGGCATCCATTGCAGTGACTACGGCCTGGTGGGGTGTCTTGCCGTCGGCGCTGATCAGCAGGGGCAGCGTGTTATCCCCTTCGGATGCGCGCTGCACGGCGTCGATCAAGGTATCGAGATCGCTCTTGGGCAGCAGGTTGTTGTTGACCGAATAGACGCCCTCGGCGCTGATGGTGATTTCCACCTGACGCCCAGACTCAGCGGCCGCCGGCGTAGCACTGACAGACTCGGGCAGTTCGACCCGCAACTGGTGCTCGCGGGTGAAGGTGGTGGTGACCACGAAGAACAGCAGCAGCACGAACACCACATCGATCAGCGACGCCAGGTTGATGTCGACGTTTTCCCGCTGGCGGTTGCGCCGAAACTTCACGCCTTGGCCCCTGCGACTTCGACCTCACGGTCCCCCTGCAGCACTTCCACCAGCTTGATCGCCTCCTGCTCCATGCCGACCACCAGCTCATCGATACGACGCAACAGGAAGCGGTGGAAGAACACAGCGGGGATACCGACCATCAGGCCTGCGGCGGTGGTGACCAAAGCTTTGGAAATACCCCCGGCAAGCACCGAGGCGTTGGCGCTCATTTGCGAACCCATGAAGGCGCTGAAGATGTCGATCATACCCAGCACGGTGCCGAGCAAACCCAATAGTGGGGCCATGGCAGCGATGGTGCCGAGGGTGCTGGTGTAGCGCTCGAGCTCATGAATGACCCGAGAGGCGGCCTCTTCGATGCATTCTTTCATGATCTCGCGGCCGTGCCGGGAGTTGGCCAGGCCCGCTGCGAGAATTTCACCCAGCGGCGAGTCGGCGCGCAGCGCCTTGAGCTTGTCGCTGGTCAGTTGCTTGTCCTTGATCCACAGCCATACCTGGCCGAGCAGGTGCGGTGGCGTGACGCGGCTGGCGCGTAAGGTCCACAGGCGCTCGACGACGATCGCCATGGCGGCGATGGAGCTCAGAATGATCGGCAGCATCATCCAACCGCCCGACTTGACCAGTTCCCACACGTTAGGCATCCCCCTGAAAAAAGGTCGACACTTTACCATAGGAAGGATTGTCGCTGGCCTGTCGGGAGCCTTCCATTCAGCGGTCTAGGGCGGCGCATCATCAGGCACTGGACGATCGCGCCAGAAACGCGGTTCGCCGCGCAGGCGGTGCACAGTGCCATGGGCGCCAAGCTGGAGGCGTAGTGCCCCGTGCAGCGCCGTGTCATGCACCTCCAGGCCGTGCCGCCGATAACGCGCCAACACCTGCGGATGCGGATGCCCGAAGCTGTTGCTGCGCCCCCGCGAAATCAGCACACCACGCGGTTTCAGGCCGCGCAGGAAGGGCTCGGTGGACGAGCTGCGGCTACCGTGATGGGGCGCCTGCAGCCAGTCGACGCTGGGTTGGCCAGGCTGAGCCAGCCACGCCTGTTCGGCGCCGCGTTCGATATCGCCGGCGAGCAACAGGCGTTCGCCCTGCGCCTGCACCAGTAACACGCACGAACGCTCATTGCTGCTGTCGGCGGCTGGCCAGTGCCAGAGTGAAAAGTGCACACCATCCCACGTCCAGCGCGCGTCGGCATGGCAGCGCTGTGCGGTTATCCCGCCAGGTAGTTCGCCAGGCTCGCCACTGATGACTCGCCTGACCGGCAGACCGCGCTGCAGCGCTCGCGCCCCGCCTGCATGGTCGGCATGAGCGTGGCTGATCACCATGAGGTCAAGCTGCCTCACGCCCAGTTTGCGCAGAGTCGGCAGTACCACCTGCTCACCCAGGTCGACATTGCCCAATGCCGGACCGGCGTCGTACAACAGCGTGTGATTGCGAGTGCGCACCAGCACGGCCAGGCCTTGCCCGACGTCCAGTTGCAGGACCTCAGCCTGCCCCACCGGCACCTGGGCGCGGGGCACCCACAGCGCCAACAGCATGACCCAGCCCAGCCCGCGCAAGGGCACACCGCGGGGCAACAGCACGACGAGCGCCCCCGCCGCCACCAGCAGCCAGGCCCAAACGGGCAACGCCGGCGGCTCCCAGGCAGGCTGCCACTGCGCCACCCGTTCGAGCACCTCGAACAGCAGGGCCAAGGCGCCACCCGCCAACCAGAGCAACCACTCACCCACCGGGCCGAGCCACAACAGCCCTGCGCCTGGCAAGGCCAAGGGCAACACCACCAGGCTGATCCAGGGTACCGCCAGCAGGTTGGCAACTGGTGCACTGAGGCTCACCGGCAGGCCGAGGGCCAGCAGCGCTGGCAGCAGACCGATGGCGATCACCCACTGCGCGCGGCTCCAGGCCTGCCACGGGCGCCAGCCACCGAGCCGCCCGGCAAAGCAGTAGATCAGGATCGCGACCGCACCGAACGACAGCCAGAACCCCGGCAGCAGGCTGGCCAGCGGTTCGTTCAGCAACACACCATTGATCGCCAGCAGCCAAGGGACAGTGGCGCCCAGCTGGCGAAAACGCAGTCGCCAGAGCAGTACCGCCGCAAGCATCAGGCAAGCACGCTGGACAGGCACCTGAAAGCCTGCAAGCCACCCGTAGCCCAGCGCAGCGAGCAGCGACAGGCCGCATGCCCAGGGCAGCCACGGCAACCGCTGCGGCCACCAACCCAGACGCGCCAGGCCAGCAACCAGCGCATAGACAAGCCCTGCCAACAGGCCGATGTGCTGACCGGAAATCACCAGCAGGTGCACCGCGCCGGTGGCCCGCAGCACCTGCCACTGGTCCTCGCGGAGGCCGCTCCCGTCACCGAGGATCAACGCAACGAGGGTGGCTTCCTGACCGTGTGCCTCCACCGTCAGCAGGCGTTGGCGCAGTGCCTCACGCCAACCTGCGGGCAGCGCCTGCAATCGCTCGCCGGCCTTGACCGTTCCGGTCGCGCCGATCCGGCGCGCCAGCAGACTGGTCTCGCGATCAGGCCCATGCGGATTGAGCAGGCCGTGAGGCCGCCTGAGGGTCACCGCCAGGCGCCAGCGTTCACCAGGGGAAAGCCGCGGCCCATCGAACCAGTTCAGCTGCAACCGCGCCGGCAGCTCGGCGCGGCGGGAGGTCGCCTGCTCCAGCTGGAAACGCACGCCGCTGCTGGTCTGCACCGGCAGGCCCGCCACCCGCCCCTCCAGCCACACCGTGCGCCCGTCCAGCTCAGCAGGCAGACGGTCCGCCAACGCCAGGTGCGCCGAGGCGCAGGCCCAGCACACCCCGAGCAGCAGCAATCCTGCGAACCAGCGCCGCGCGCACAGGCAGCAGACTGCCAGAACGCCCCCGGCCGCCACCCAGCCGACGGACGGCAGTACCGGCAGCAAACGCAGGCTCAACAGGCCAAGGGCCAGCGCAATCATCCCTGAGCGCATGGGTTGGGGCTCCCGGCGTGGAAAAGGCCCTTAGCAATAACGCATGAGGAAACAGCGCTCGCTTAACAATTGTCACAAACTCTGAACGAGGCTGTACGACGATGCGGGCATACTGGTTCGCCTACACCCCGGGGGCCCCCATGCCGCGTCGTCTGTTCAAACGTTTCCTGCCGGATCCGGCCAGCATCCGCGAACACAAGCACTTACGGTTTTTTGGCCGGCTGTTGCACGAGCCGAACCTCTGGCACCTGAATCGACACTCCGTATCGCGGGCCATGGCAGTCGGACTGTTCGCGGCATTGATTCCCGTGCCGTTGCAAATGCTCCTGGCCGCGTCGCTGGCGATTCCGCTACGGGGCAATCTGCCGATTGCCGTGAGCCTGGTGTGGCTGACCAACCCGCTCACCATGCCACCGGTGTTCTTCGTCACCTACATGACCGGTGCCTGGTTGCTGCAGGTGCCACCCCGCACGCTGCCCGACAGCGTCACCATGGAGTGGGTGACCGGGCAGTTGGCGACCCTCTGGCAGCCTTTTCTGTTGGGTTCGGTGGTGTGCGGGGTGGCACTTGGCCTGGTTGGCTATGGCGCCACCCTGCTCTACTGGCGTTGGTGGGTGGGCCGGCAATGGCGCCGGCGCAAATCCAGAGGATCAGGCACGCATGCCGCGACCGCTGACCAGCAGACGCACGCACAGCACGTACAACACGACCGTGGCCACCAGCATGAAGGTGATGGCAGTGCCGATGCTGATGTCCGACACGCCGAGGATGCCGTAGCGGAACGAGTTGACCATGTGCAGCACGGGGTTGGCCAACGACACCGTTTGCCAGAACGGCGGCAGTAGATTGATCGAGTAGAACACCCCGCCCAGGTAAGTCAGCGGCGTGAGCACGAAGGTCGGGACGATGGAAATATCATCGAAGTTGCGTGCGAACACCGCGTTGACGAAGCCCAGCAGCGAGAAGATGGTAGCGGTCAGCAGTACCACGAGCACCGTGATGCCCAAGTGGTGCACCTGAAGATCCGTGAAGAAGAACGACAGCAGCGTGACGATCACACCGACCGCAAGACCGCGCAACACACCGCCCAGGGCATAGCCGATCAAGATGGTGTGCGGCGACACCGGCGACACCATCAGCTCTTCGATGGAGCGCTGGAACTTGGCGCCGAAGAAGCTCGACACCACGTTACCGTAGGAGTTGGTGATCACCGACATCATGATCAGCCCCGGCACGATGTACTCCATGTACGTGAAGCCGCCCATGTCGCCGATCTGCCGGCCAATCAGGTTCCCGAAGATGACGAAGTACAGCACCATGGTGATCGCAGGCGGCAGCAAGGTCTGCGGCCAGATCCGCAGAAAGCGTCGCACTTCGCGATAGACGATGGTGTTCAGCGCTACCCAGTTGGTGCTCAGTTCCACGCTCATACCGCCACCTTCGACAGGTTCTTTTCCACCAGTGACACGAACAGCTCCTCAAGTCGGTTGGTCTTGTTGCGCAGGCTCAGCACTTCCAGGTTCTGCAGCGCCAACTGGCTGAACAGCGCCGTGATGCCGATGTCCTTGTCGACCTGCACCTCCAGGGTATGCGGGTTGATCAGTCGCGTGGGGTAACCGTGCAGCGTGGGCGCGGCCGACAGCGTCTGCTTGATGTCCAGCACGAAGGTCTCGACATGCAACTTGCCCAGCAACTGACGCATGCTGGTGTTTTCGACGATGGTGCCGTGGTCGATGATGCCGATGTTGCGGCACAGCTGCTCGGCCTCTTCCAGATAATGCGTGGTCAGGATGATGGTCACACCCTTCTGGTTGAGCTCGGTGAGGAACGTCCACATCGAGCGGCGCAGTTCGATGTCAACGCCCGCAGTGGGTTCGTCGAGAATCACCAGGCGCGGCTCATGAATCAGCGCACGCGCGATCATCAGACGGCGCTTCATGCCGCCCGACAACGAGCGCGACGGCACATCGCGCTTGTCCCACAGGCCCAGCTGAGTGAGGTACTGCTCGGCACGTTCCTTGGCCAGTGCCGGCTTGATGCCGTAGTAACCCGCCTGGGTCACGACGATATCGAAGGTCTTCTCGAACTGGTTGAAGTTGAACTCCTGGGGCACCACGCCAAGGTTGCGCTTGAGCGCGGCCGGCTCGCGGTCGAGATCATGGCCGAACACGTTGACCGTGCCACTGGTCTTGTTCACCAGCGTCGAGAGAATGCCGATGGTGGTGGATTTGCCGGCACCGTTCGGGCCGAGCAAGGCGAAAAAGTCGCCTTCGGCGACGTCCAGATCAATGCCGCTGAGGGCCTGGAAGCCATTGCCGTAGGTCTTGGTCAGCTGTCGGATGGACAGGGCAGAACTCATAGCAGGTCGAGTACCAAATAGGGGAAGTGAGGCGCGCCAGGACAGACCACCGGCGCAATCGGTGCAGGCATGGTGCTGGGCCATGCCGCGCAAGTACAGTCATGCATATCGATAGTGACTATCGAAACCATCAAGGTGTTCGATCAGGTCAATGCCGTCATGACCGCAGCCTGATACGCCGGCCGTTGTTTGAGGCGCTCGTACCAGGCGTGCAAGTGGCGCATTGCCGGCCGTTCGATGGGCATCTCGAACCAGGCGTAGGCGAAACTGCCCAAGGGAATGTCGCCCATGCCGACGTGCTCACCTGACAAATAGGGTTGGATGGACAACGCTTGGTCGGCCATCGACAGCAGGTGGGCACATTGCTTGTGCGCGGCGTTGATCGCTACCCAGTCGCGCTGGTCTTCAGGGGTGCGCAGCAAGCCCCAGAACAGGGGCTTGAACGGGCCGGCCAACGCCGAGGTGGTCCAGTCCATCCATTTATCTGCCAACGCACGTTGCCGTGGATCGTCGAGATACCAGCCTTGCTCGGCGCCATACTGCGCGCATAGATAGCGAACGATGGCGTTGGATTCCCAGAGCGTCAACTCGCCGTCTTCGAGCATCGGCACCAGACCGTTGGGGTTCTTGGCACGGTACTCGGGCTGGTCGACCACGCCGAACGCGCCACCGGCGTCGATCGACTCGAACTCCAGGCCCAGCTCATGGGCAACCCACAGCACCTTGCGCACGTTGCTCGAGTTCTTGCGGCCCCAGATCTTCAGCATGGCGATGTCCTCTTCAGTGCACAGGACGCGCCAGTGTACGCCACCGCAACCGCCTTTAGCGGACATCGCCTGACACATCACTCGCCTGACCGGCACTGGGAACGAACTCCCCGTGACACAACCTGTCACTGCACTGACGATTGCTGTTCCCGCAGGCAGGCTACGCTCTGTGGTTTCGGCACTAAAGCCTAGGTTCCACGGAGGAAACGCTCATGTTGCTGTTGTGGCTGGTAGTGCTGGTGCTCGGCGTTGCGTATCTCACGCATCGGCGTATGGCGCCGTTGCAGATTGTCGCGGCGGTGGCCGCATACACGGTGCTCATGGGCATCTTCAGCAAGGCGCCAGGCCTGTTGCTGATCCTGCTGTGGGTCGCCATTACACTGGTCACCGCCATCCTGGTGCTGCCTGACTGGCGCCGCAAGACCATCAGCGGCCCGACCTTCAACTGGGTGCGCCGCACCTTGCCGCCCATGTCGCAAACCGAGCGGGAAGCCATCGACGCCGGCACCGTGTGGTGGGACGGCCAACTGTTCAGCGGCCGTCCGAACTGGGACACGCTGCTTGCCTACCCAGCGCCCAGCCTGACCGAAGAAGAGCAGGCGTTCATCGACGGTCCCACCGATGCGCTATGCGCCATGGTCAGCGACTGGCAGATCGGCCAGGACCTGGACCTGCCCCCCGAAGCCTGGCAGCACATCAAGGATCACGGTTTCTTCGCACTGATCATTCCCAAGGAATATGGCGGCAAGGGTTTCTCCGCCTACGCGCATTCGCAGGTGGCGATGAAGCTGGCCACCCGCAGCGGCGACCTGGCCTCTACCGTGATGGTGCCCAATTCCCTGGGCCCTGCCGAACTGCTCCTGCACTACGGTACCGACGAGCAACGCAACCACTACCTGCCACGCCTGGCCCGTGGCGACGACATTCCCTGCTTTGCACTGACCGGGCCGCACGCAGGCTCTGATGCCGGCGCAATGCCCGACACCGGGATCATCTGCAAAGGCCAGTGGAACGGTGAAGAAGTGCTGGGCCTGCGCCTGAGCTGGGAAAAGCGCTACATCACCCTGGGCCCTGTCGCGACGTTGCTGGGCCTGGCCTTCAAAGCCTACGACCCCGACCACCTGCTGGGCGACCAGGAGGAACTGGGCATCAGCCTGGCCTTGATCCCCACCGATACTCCCGGCGTCGAAATCGGCAAACGCCACCTGCCCCTTGGCGCCGCCTTCATGAACGGCCCCAACAGCGGCAAGGACGTCTTCGTGCCGCTTGACTTCCTGATCGGCGGCCAAGACATGCTCGGCAAAGGCTGGATGATGCTGATGAACTGCCTGTCGGTCGGCCGTTCCATCTCCCTCCCGGCGGTCGGCACCGGTGCTGCCAAATACACCAGCCTGGTCACCGGCCAGTACGCCAACATTCGCGAACAGTTCAACGTACCGCTGGCCGCCTTCGAGGGTATCCAGGAGTCCCTGGCGCGGATCGGCGGCAATGCCTGGCTGATGGACAGCGCGCGCTTGCTTACGGCCAAAGCCGTGGATCTGGGCGAAAAACCGTCAGTGCTGTCGGCGATCCTCAAGTATCACCTGACCGAACGGGGTCGCGAGTGCATTCAGCACGCCATGGATGTGCACGGCGGCAAGGGCATCATCATGGGCCCCAACAATTACCTGGGGCGAAACTGGCAAGGCGCGCCGATCTTCATCACCGTGGAGGGCGCAAACATTCTGTCGCGCAACCTGATGATCTTCGGCCAGGGCGCTATTCGCTGCCATCCGTTCGTGTTGAAGGAAATGGCTCTGGCGGCGCGCCCCGATCACGAGGAGGCGCTCAAAGCGTTCGACCCTCTCCTGATGCAGCACGTCGGCTTCGCATTGAGCAACGCCGCCAGCACGTTCGTTCTGGGCCTTGGTCTGGGTCGCTTTGAAAAAGCGCCAGGCGACGCCTTGAGTCAAGGCTATTTCCGCGCGCTGAACCGCCAGGCAGCAGCCTTCGCCCTGATGGCTGACTTGTCGATGATGATGCTCGGCGGTTCGCTCAAGCGTCGCGAACGGCTAAGCGCCAGGCTAGGCGATGTACTGAGCTACCTTTACCTGTCTTGCGCAGCGCTCAAGCGTTACCACGATCTTGGCTCACCGGAGCACATGCAGGCGCTGCTGCGCTGGGCGATGGAGGAAAGTCTTGGCAAGGCGGAAACCGCACTGGACCGCCTGCTCGACAACTTCCCCAACCGCTTCGTCGGCTGCGCATTACGCGTACTGGTGTTCCCGTTCGGGCGTCGGCATACCGGTCCGAGCGATGAACTGGACGCCGAAATCGCCGCACTGCTCGGTCGGCAGAGCGGCGATCTGACATTGGAAGAGCTGCTTGCCGGTTGCTACAGGCCACAGGCCGACGGCGATCCGGTGGCTGCCCTACAACGTGCCAGAGATCTGCTCGATGAAACAGCGCCGCTGCGCAAGTCGCTGCATCAGGCTATCAAACAGGCCAAGGTCACTCCTGCGCCAGGACAATCAGCGATCGATGCAGCTGTCGAAAGCGGTGTGCTACAGCCCGACGAAGGGCAGCGACTGCATGCGGCGGAGCAGGCACGCCGGGTAGTGATCGATGTAGATGCTTTCGACAAAGAGCAATTGCGACCAGCACCCGACACAGTACGCTGACTCAAAGGGGCCGCTGTGCGGCCCCAAGCGCTCCTTGAAAAGCCCTTAGGCGCTGTCTGAAAAGTTCTGAGACGAAGGCCAGGCAAGGCGAAAACCGGCGAGGAAGCGGAGTGTACTGGAGTACATGAGCATTCCGAGCCGGTTTTCAACGCAGCATGGACGAGTATCAGGACTTTTCAGACAGAGCCTGGCACAGGTCAGGCGACAGCTCGCGTTAGACGGGTGGAGCCGCGCTTGGCCTGGCTGGCGAAAATGAACATTTCGAGCGGCTTTGAACGCAGCACCGCCAGAGAACCAGGCTCTGCGGGCAGCGTCTGGCGCTGGCAAGCTTCTTCGCATCCATAGCGCATCACTTTCAATCGGCAGAGTTTCTGTGACGGCTGGCTGGTCGAACACCAAGCCGGCACGACCATCACCTCGCCCATCGTGCAGCCAACCGGCGTATACTCCCCGCCCGTTTCAATAACCCCCGAGGATCGCTCCATGGCTAACCCCCACCTCCAATACCATCTGCAACTGCTCAACCACCTGCGTACCATCCTGGCCGCTCTAGGTGAAGCAGAGCAGATACCGGAGGAAAGCCACGTCCTGTTTCTCGAACGCTTCGACGAGTTGCTGAGCCTGTTGCCGCAAGATCCGTTGCAAAGCCAATACCTAGGCCAAGACCTGATCTGCCAGATCATCCAGCGCTATCCACAAATCGCTCATCTGGTGCCCCGTGATCTGCTGTGGTTCTTTGGCGGAGAGTGCCTGCATTTCATGCCCGATGACGAGCTGGAGCAGTACCAACGCCTGGAAGAGCGTCGGTACGAGGCCGAACAGGATGATCAGCCGTTCGACTGGAATCTGGAAAAGCAGTTGCTCAACCACTCCTCAGGTGAGCAGCACTGATTCGACGTGCTCGAACCATGCGCGCTGAGGCCATGACCCTCAGCTTTGCTGCAAGCTCACTACGTCACGTGCTGACATCAATGGCAGTGGAATGATGCTTACGGCGAATCTCCACTCGGTAAGGTCGCGTATATCCACAGCCATTACGACCGTGACAGGTGTCGCCGCCACCGAGGCAGGTGTAAACACACCATCAGACACGGCGCCGTTCCCCGCAATAACATGCCATGTCACTTCCTGGGGCTGAAGCCCTACCTCTTCACTGTCTATATTGAAATAGCAGCATTTCAATTGCAGCACACCGTCCTGGGCCGCGAATCGGATGAAATGTGTGGGGTATGCAAATGTCGTAACGAACCACGCGCAAGCATCAGCACCCTGCCCCACCGCTGTCACGACATCCGCGCGCGCTGGCACTTCCCGTAGACTGGCCCTGGTCACGGCCGGGATCAAAGTCTCACTGGGTTGTCGAAAGATGAGATCAGGTCTTTTTTTGGCGGGCAGGTAAAAATGGTCATTACCCTCTTTCACCAGCGCCCCCCCTGCATTACCCGTTACGCTCCACACTGCACCGGGCACTGGATCGGCTACAAAGCCCAGGCGTTCTTTCTGGGCACCGGCATGAAAAATCTGGCAGTACGGAGCAATCTTGTAGTCGAATTTTTTTTGCGCGTTTCTGAAAGGAGCCCAAGGCTTCTTGGGTACTGTCTTATAGCGGCTGGTCCAGCCGTCTGGGGTTTCCTCTCCGCCATCCAACTCAACCGAGCCTGGGGGTGTAACCAAATGGCCGAACCACGCTTCGTCCGCAGGCGCTCTGCCGACTGCCACTTCTGGGAAGCTGAAGCTTGGAAACAAAGCAGATAGAAACGTCTGGTACGCGGCCGGCGAGCTTTTCTGCATCACCCGCCGCACATTTTCGAATGCACTGGGCTGCTGGAAAAAGACGAAATTCCGGTCTCTCAGGGTTTCTGTGGTCACCATGTAGATATACAAGTCTTGGCACCGCGCACTGACAGGGCGTGGCATTATCGCAATTTCGACTTTATTACGCCGATTATAGTGTTGAATGTACTCGTCGGGGACTGTAGATGGGAGCCGCGAGTCGCTTGGCTCGTAGAAGGCATAGCTGGCCTGGCCTGTCCATTCAATGCTCAACACACTTTGCTCGTGCGCACGGTACCTGAGGCAGCTACTGTCCATACGCACATTGATTCTGAGCCTTGTCGAACTAAGAACGACCTCATTCAATCGCACGATTTGTTCAGCACCCAGATTGCTTAGCGTTCTCGTAAGTATGTCAATATCATGAGAGGGGTAAAGATTAACTGTCGTATAAACGTTGCCCGTTCCGATAATTTCAACACGAGAGAAACACCTTAGTGATACCTGGGACATCTCACCCCCCAAATAAACGACACTCGGCAGTGATTCAATCAGAAAATCATTATGGGTGACATCTGCCCATTGTGAGTTCGCCCATTCCAGACCCGTCCACATGCTGAACAACGCCTCTACGGACGTGACACCAACATCATCATTTTCGACATCTTGATCGATTTTCACAGGGGCTTCTTCCACAGCGAGCTAAAATGGATATAAGCCCTCGCATGCTGGAAACTGTAAACTGGCATTTCTGACAGTTGATCTCTCGACCACAGCAGCCGGACACTGCACATCGTACTGTGCGGTAAGCACAGCGGTAAGCACAGCAGTCAGCCATTACCCACTGAACATACAGCCAGTGACGCTCCTGCTGAGGCATTTCACTCTATCCTTTATCTAACGAGTGAAACCTGGTTGATCCAAAAAATGGCACCAGCCGCAAAGTGTATCCAATCACAAAAATCTTTCGGATTATTCCTACATACGCATCAAAGCCAGGTCTCCATATTGCTTGCCGTCGGCTCAAGAGCTTCAAGCAGCTGACCACCCTCTACGTAGGCATGGACCCGGAGTTTAGTTATGAAACACACCCTTCTCGCGTTGACGCTTGGCTTGGCCAGTAGCGCCGCACTCGCCAATACCGGCTCTATCAACTTCTATGGTCAAGTGCATTCAGGCACGTGCCCGATCGAAATCATCGACCCGTCAACCGGATTGCCAGTCGCACGCATCAACATGGGTAACGTCAGTTCCTCGCAGTTTGAAGCTGTAGGTGATGAGGCTGCGTCGCGCGCCTTCGGCATGCGTGTAACACCCAGTGCTGGCTGCGTTGTTGCCCCTACTGCCAAGGCGAAAGTCACTTTCACCGGCGCCTATGGCGGCGCGGGGTCCACGGGCAGCCTGTATGCTCTTGAACCAGGTGGTGCGACCAATCTGGCCTTGATCATCAAGGACAATACCGGTGCGGCCGTCGCTAACGGCACAGCGTCCAAGGAATACCCGCTGAGTGCCACAGTACCAACAACCATGATCTTCTCCGCCGCTTACCAGGCCACGGGCGCGCAAGTGACTGCGGGCACTGCCAACACCGATGTGCAATTCCTCGTCGATATCCCATGATAAAAGGCCCCTGGCCAAGTTATGTTGGCCGGGGGTTGCCTTATCACGTTGTGAGGTATCGCCAGATGAAGATTCATTTGCGCCGTCTTGCTTTTGGTATTTGCTTAGCAGCCACTGTGCAATCCGCTCAGGCAGCGCTGACCGTCAATACTACACGCATTGTTTTCGACAGCGAAAAACGCAGCACTTCCGTGGTGATCGCCAATCCCAGCCCCCGACCTTATGCCGTACAAAGTTGGGTCAACACTGCAAAGGACGATACGGATACAACCGTGCCCCTGGCAGTGTCGCCGGGTCTGTTTCGCCTGGACCCAGGTAAAGAGCAGATGGTGCAGATCAGCCGTCTGCCCAATAATCTCCCCGAAGACCGCGAAACGCTGTTCTATCTCAATGTGCAGGAAATCCCCCAGATAACGCCTGAGGATGTAAACGTACTCAACGTCGCGCTGCGTACACGCCTGAAGCTTTTCTATCGCCCCAAGCAACTGGAGGGTCGGCCTGCCGATGGCATCGCCGAGCTGAAATGGTCGTTGCGTCAAGGCGCTGAGCATGTGCAGTTGGTGGTCGATAACCCCACGCCGTACCATTATACATTTGGCCGGCTGGAAGTCAGTACTGCAGGTAAAACAGAGAAGGTTCAGGCCATGGCAATGGCACCGCCTCTTGGCCAGCAGGTTTATGACCTGGTCCACACCAAATCGGTCACTGGTCTGCAGTTGACCTTCACCACCATCAACGACTATGGGGTCGCCACTCCAGCGGTGCAACAGGCAATTTCCAGCACACCTTGAGTCTGCATTACTTACACATGGCCGAGCCTCTGGCTCGGTCGCTCTCGCGTAGCCACATACATTAGGAAACGTCCATGAAGACCCTAGTCTTTGCTATCGGGCTCGTTCTGACCAGTCAACAGACCATGGCAAACACTGGTTCGATCGGCTTCTTTGGCCAAGTCAACAATGGGACCTGCCCGATTGAAATCATCGACCCTTCGACCGGTCTACCCGCCAATAGAATCTACATGGGCAACGTCAACACTGCCCAGTTTGAGCAGGAAGATGACGAGGCTGCAACTCGCGCCTTCGGCTTGCGTATTACACCCGGCAACGGCTGCATACTGCTGCCTGGCGCCAATGCCAGCGTAACCTTTACAGGAAACTACGGCGGCGCCGGGGCCAACGGCACACTGTATGCTTTGGAACCCACGGGCGCCTCTGGGTTGGCCTTGATCATCAAAGACAACCTGGGTACGCCCATCGATAACGGCCTAGCCTCCAAGCAATACCCACTGCATGACAGCAAACCCACCGACATGCTGTTTTCGGTCGCATACAAAGCCATTGACACACAGGTATCCGCCGGTTTTGCCAACGGTGATGTGCAGTTCAGAGTGGATATATTATAAGTTCAGCTGATAATCGCGTCTTGCTGCCTGATATGGGTCAAGACGCGTTCTTGAGCTGAAGTGCGTAGGCCCCAATCCGATGCCTGGAAACACGCATCGGATTTTTGCGCGCCCCTTTTACTACTTCAGTGAGGAAGTGGCTTCGTGGCCGCACACTGCCCTACAACGTCCTGCTCGATCGGCGAGCCGACCAGGGACAGCGTGCTCAATAGACAGCGAACAACAGCCTCTCTGCTGAGCAAATGAAAATGCCAGTCAGCTTGACTGACTGGCATTGGTTTCACGGCCCGACCTTCATTTCATCTGCGTCAGGCGTCTTGGCTAGACAACCTGTCCAGTGGGTCGTATCCATACCCGCTGCCATCATAGCTTGCCAGGCGCCCCAGGGCGTCATAGGTCAATCTCTTGCCTTTGTCATCCAACGTCATGTTGCCGTCGCGGTCGTACTCCAGCGAAAAATCAGCATAGTCGGCATGGGAATTGACGACCCCAGTCAGTTGCGCCGGGTCTTCGTTCTCGAACAGGTAGGTCGCTTCATTGGCGTCCATGCTCCCGTCCGCCTCCTCGAACTCGGTCAGCACCCAGGTGATGTTGTCGATCGCATCAAAGTCGAAATACTGTTGGCGAATGGTTTTTCCTGCGGGATCTTTCGGACTGTGAGCAACCAGCCCACTGCAGCTGTATTCCTCCAAACGACCACGCACATCGTACCGGTACGTCTCCCCACGTAATACGCTGCCATTTTCGCTCAGGTGCTTTGAGGTGATCTGGTCAAGCACGCTGTACTCCTGCACCAGTTCCTGAACGCCCTGCACCAGCAGGCCTGCTGCTGCCACCTGCGCCTTCACAGTTTCATTAGCGAACTCGAAGCCCTCGACCGGTGCGTCGACATTGGCATTGAGGAATACGAACCTGCGCAGGCGCTCACGCCCCTGATGATCGTACTCCAGCTCCGTGGCCAGCCCTTGGGTGCCATCCAGGGTCAGGATGCACTCAACATCGCTCAAGCCATTGTAGAAAAACTGGCTGCTGGTCGTCCCCAGCGCCGTGCGTTCGAGTAGACCACTGGCGTAGTAGTCATAGGTCTGTGTCTGACCCAGGACGTCTTTGTAGAACAACTGACGCCCCAACAGGCTGGTGCCGTATTCCATGGACCAGGTTTCACCACCGATCGTACGGCTTTCGTGCTTCATCTCACCCGTACTGAAATAGGACCGCGACAACTCCTCCTGTTCCTCCTTGCACCAGGTAAGCCGCGCGTTTTGCGAATCGAATCTGTAGTCTGCTTGCCTACCCGAAATGCGCCTGACTTCAGGGGACTCACCCAACTGTGGACGATATTCATACTCGATGAGCTCACCTGCAGCGGATTTCACCTTGCTCGGGTTGAGCTGACCCGGCTCATAAAGCATGTGACGTGCCCTGCCCCCCGTGATCGAAGTAATCATTCGACCCAGGCCATCGAACACCTGCTCTCCCAATACGACGCCTTTGACGCTGATACTGATCGGGAGGTCTTCGCTGCTGTGTACGGCATAGTCACGGTGTACCACAGACCTGTCCGCCAGGGTCTGGTCGACCAGGCGGCCGAACACATCGTAGCTGGAGCCGGTAACCGCCTTGCGGGCATCGATCTCCCGCACGTTACGCCCCAAGCCGTCATAGAAATACTCATGCGTGGCATACACGGTGTTTGCCGCGTCGAAGCGCTGTACCCGAGCGGGTTGCTCGAACAGGTTCAACCACGTTGTGGTCTTGCCCAGGCTTAGCGCGCCGTCTGCCGATTCACTCCATGCGGTCTGGGTCGCCAGGTTGCCACTTGGCTCTGTACCCTGAGGATTAGATCCGATGGGGTCGTGCACCTGGAATCGCCTGACGTTATCCGGCCCGGTTTCGCAATACTGCTGCCCCCAGTCATCGTACTCATACTGGGTCACCAACGGCATTTGCTCGTCGCCTTTCCAATCGTATTCGATGGCCTCAGTCAACTGGCCAAGCGCATCGTAGGTAAACGAGTTGCGTAGACGAAAAGCCTGACGCACGCTGATGTCTTCTGACTCAGCGTCAGCGTCATGACGCTCTTCACTGACCACACGTCCCAGGCCATCGATGTATGAACGGACGGCTACCCCCTTGACGTCTACCCTGCATTGCGACGCCCTGTCACCAGGCGCCCTGACGAGCGCATACTGGTAAGTACGGGACGCCTTGTAAACCGGGTCACTGGGTGCAACCGTCTCGCGAATCACACGGCGCAACGCATCGTAGGCGTATTCGATTTCAACGTCGTTGTCATCGCGGTTCAGCAACGGCTCGCCGATGAGCACCGAATTCTTCAGCGTGACCACCTTGCAGACATGGCGCGGTTCTTCCGTGATGGGGTCAATATCCCCATGGTCAAAGCCCGTGGTCTGCTGCTCGATCGTCAGTGCGGGATGGCCATTGAGGTCCTCCAGGGCATAGGTAAAACCTGTTCGGGTGCTTTTCCCGCCCATCAGCAGCGTTTGCAGCAATGGACGTCCATGACGCAGCAGGTCTTGCGGGTCATTGACCGAGTTCACAGTGGTGACCTGCACCGCTGGCTGCTCTACATCGGCGACGACTTCGCAGAGGGTTTCCTGTTTGAGGACGAGCCAGTTCGACGCGGGCGCTACGGCTGAGGCGTCTTGATGATCCACCCGGGCGAGCGATTCATACTCAAAGCGTTTACGCAGGATCGGCGCCGGCTTGTCGCCACCCGAGGCGGGATACTCTGTCACGCACTTCTGATTGCGTACGAAGCCGTCGGGATCATGGTCGGCAGGGTAGTACTCGATAACGGTACGCTGTCCGGAGGGCAGGGTCTGAGCAGTCAAGTTGCCGTGGAGGCTATATTCAGTCCTGGTGGGAGGCTCTTGGCGTACCCGCGCAGCATCGCCCAGAACCGACCAGGTACGGGCCTGTTCCAGTGGTAGCTGGAAATTGCTCGGCTGGCGCTCGAACTCGGTTGTCACGTTGCCGTGATACACCGTGTTGCTGACCAGCTGGTTCCTGCCCTGCACAGTCACTTCAGTCACTTGCAAGTGAAAGCGGTTATAGATCGACTGGACAGTACGCAGTACCCGGTCCTTGCCATCCACGCCCTTGCCCCAATGGTGGGCCGTACTCCCGTAAAGATAAGTGGAACGTGCTCGATAGAGGTTGTCTTCCCCATCATCACGCCAGCTGATCCCGCTGCCATGACCTACGAAGTTATGCGGCGCCTCAACGCCCTCTTGCAGGACGGTATAGCTGAATGTGGTTTTCAGCGGCGGCTGGCCAGCACCGGGATTGACGGTATGAGAGGTGACCCGTGGCAGCGCCACACGCGTCCCGCCGCCGGGGAGCAGATGGCCTGCGTCCCCCTCCTCGCCATAACGGATATCTTCCACACTGCCATAGGGCGTCGACACCTTGCTCAGGCACGTGAGGCCATGGACGCGGGCGTACTCGAATCGCCAGTTGCCGCCCGTTTCGGTCGGCAAGTCAGCCTGGCGCAGCTCGTCGTTGATCAGTAGCAGCTTGTATTCGGCGAGCGGTTTACCGCCCAAGGCACGCGGGTGCAGTTTCAGCGTAACCGTGCTGCCATAGCTGATTTCCAGCAAATCAAGACCCATGCCATCGGTAATACGCTCCAACCGTTGGTTCTCGGCCGTATAGCTCAATCGGATGCAATGGCCCGATGAAGCACGCACCTCATAAGGCAGTGCAACCTTATTCCCTGCAGTGCCAAACTCCTTGAGCACTTCTTCCATATGGGATTTATGGACCACACGGTATTGTTTGTTTTCCGCGTCACTGTCATCGAAAAAGCGGAAGCTTTCCAGCTTTCTTTCTTTGATGCCTGGCTCTGCACCAGAGCCCGTGACCTTGAAGCTTTCTCCGGTGTGAAGGCGCAACATGCGCGTGCCTGGCACATATTGGGTGAGTTCAATATACCAACCTCGGCCAAAGCCGACATTGCTTTCACTGAACGGGTTGTACACCAGGCGAAGAGGAAGCTCGGGACCGAGCTGGGCATTTCCAACAAGGCTCGGCAGATTGATACTCAATGCATACTGACCCGTGCGCGGATCAACAGCGTTTTGCACAAAGCCAGAGGCATTCAATGCATTGGAGTGAAGTACGGTTTCGACAGCCATATTATTAGCGCTCTAATATCGAATCAGATGCACCCGACACTTCTTCAGTGCCGGGGCCTGCGTTTGCTCAACGAAGTGAAAGTTTCAGCAGATCGCGACGGGTTATGCCCCGAGCCAGATCGTCCGATGTGGTTTCAAAAGCAAAAGTCAATGGATGCACATTGCCTTCCACATCCAGCAGGGTAAGTCTCAGAGACGGTTCGAGTGCGCGTCGATAGGCTGGCTCTTCGTTGCTACTCGACAGCACGAAACCTGTGTCCCGCTGCAGCATGATCATTAGCTGCCCGTCGCCTGGTTTGGCGCCCTTGACCTCCGCAGGAAGTTGATACGCTCGATGTCTGGCCATGCGGTAGAGCAACCCGTCGAACAATAATTCGTCCTTGACCAGGCCATCGTCGGACTGAAACGAAAAACCGGTATAGCTGACGAAATCATCATCGCTCACAGGTGGCGTCGACGACCCCGGCATCCATGACCAACTGACTGCTGACTTGCGTTCGGTATCCTTGATGAACAGCCGGGCAAATTTGATTATCTGCCCCTCTCTGAGGACGTGCTCAAGCAACCAGTTATCGGTACTGGTGTCGACATAAGCGAATTCATCGCCTTGAGAGGGTGACGTATTCCCTGCCACGCGGGTGCGCCTGAAGGAATAGAGTTCTTGAGTAAAGGATGGCACGTTCTGCGCGCGCAACTCGATCTTACCTTTTTCGCCATTCGCTTGAGAGACAATCGTTTTGCCCGTGAGCGTATTCTGTATCGATGCGATAAGGCGGATTGTTCCCGGCTTTCGGGCGTGCAGGTAGAACCGACGGCTTCTGGCCTGAAGGGGAGCGGCACTATCATTGTGCAGCGCGGCTTGCCTATGAACGATGTTGGGTTCCCTGTTAACCGCCCAGTCATTTCCTTCACTACCGTTACCAGCGCCCAAGGCTTCTTCCAGCGGCGCCAGGAAAGGAATGTCGTTATTGCTATCGGCATCCAGGAACTTCAATGTTGCCAAATCAGCGTCGGAGATGGGCACCGGCTGACCGTTGTGATCATTGGCCGCTGCAACGGTTACCTCGACCTCGATCTGCTGCCAACCGTTAGCGAAGCACTGGGGGGCACCAATGGCTTTGAGCTCAAACGTGCTCAGGGCTTCCCACGACATCAGACCTGCCGTTCCCTGAAGGTTTTCGCTGAACTCCACGATGGCGTAGCCCGTGCGCTCCCCCCCATCGTACGCGGTGACCACCGCAATGGGAGACTGCGGATTTTCCGGCGGCATATAGACGTTACCGTCGAAGGTGCCCTCACCGTTTACCGTCCAACTCACCGCGCGCTCAGCGCGATGCGTCGAATCTTCAGTCATGACTGCGAACGGCGTGGGTTGAATAGACGACGCTTGCGCCACGTGGAACGGCACGACATTCAGGGCCGCCCTCCAGCGAATCACCACCACCGCGGCCTCAGCGCTAGCCCCCGTCTGCCGATTAGTGCAGCGGATGCGCTGGACCTTGAAAAAATCACGGTCGCCGCTGGGTCGATGGGGCGTAAACACCGCCCGGCCGTCGCCCTGGTCCTCAAGATCACCAATCGGGGCCTCAAGCCTCTGCACGCGTTGTGCTTCCTGCGACAGCAGTACTGCGCTGTCCAGACTCCATTGCAGGGCCCCGCTCTCGACACTGGAGGCGTGCAATTCGATGGGGTCCTCACCGTACACAAAGGTGGCGACGCGCGGCGCGACTTGCACGGCGCGAGCACTTTCCACCACCAGTGCATGGCTCCGCATCTGCTCGTCATTATCAGACGAAGTGGCCGTCACCAGCACCATCTGCTGGTCCTCGACGAAACTGGCGGCAGAGCGCGGGCTGTAGCTGGCGCGGCTGAAAGTGCCGACTGCTCCGGGACGTCTCAGGTTGATGGCCGACCATTGAACTTGGTCAGCAGCGCCATCCGCCGTGAACGCAACCGACTCGCCGGCCACTGCAGTCGCAAAAGCAGGCTCCACCGTCATGCTGTTGAGCTTCTTCTGCCAATGTCCGGTGATCACGAGATCGACGCCGATCTTGGATGCTTTAATCGCAAACTCACGGCCGCCGGGCATTGCGAAGGTGCTCAGCACATCGCTGGCCTGGCCTGCTCCCAACTTGTCGACATCCGGAACCAGGATCAGCGTACCCGGCAGATTCTGCTCGTTCTCGGCGATGGGATAGGGAACATCGGTAGCCGGGGTTGGCTGTGCACCGGCGCGCAAATCGATCCCCAGCTTCATGAAGACCAGTACCGCACCGTCGCCGTAGCGCGGCATCCCTTCGTTTTTCCCCCAAGGTGCGCACATCGTGCGAACGAGGAACTGTTCTGGGCTCAGCGGATAGTAATCATCCATGGCAAAACGGCCCAGATCATAGGTGACCTGGTAAGGCCGCATGTAGCTGATGGATTCCTGCAGGTGACGCCCAAGCATGATCTGGGCAAAGGCAGTGGGCCCCAGGTTAGTGGAAAAACGGTGTGCGCTCGCCAGATCGAGTTCCAGCGATGTGAATCGGCTGCCCTCCGGGCGGACGGCCCGCAGTGCCAGCGGTGCTTCGACCCTATAGCCCATGGCCTCAGTGATGGTAAAACTTTCCACGACGCGTTTGGGGCTTCCGGGCAGTTCCAGTACCCGTCTATATTCCCCGCCAAGAATGTTCATTCGGACCTTCAGGTCCGAAGTGAATCCTGTCGCATCTTCAAAGCCGACCTGGGGCGCGCCCAGTATCAACCCTTGCAACGAAATGCTGACCCGTTCCCCCTCGTCAAGGTAGGCCTGCAGATCGATCGGGTCCATCGCACCGAAATTTGCCAGCTGGGCGAGAAACTGCTCACGAAGGGTAACGTCGACAAGCGTGCGGTCCAGGGCGAGCATGCCGCCCCAGCCCAGACGCACCGAAGACTCATTACCTGTTTGCACCATAGCCTTAGTGTCCATCTCATACCTCCTTCGTCGAGGCATCGAGGATATTGGCGTAGCGTTTTACCGGTACGAAAGGCAGTGGCAGGATCACGTAGTCGAGTGTACCGGGGTCACCGCTGGTGGTTTGGCAGGCCGAAATGATCACGTATTGGTCCTGGGCATCCAGCGCTGGCGTATAGACTTGAGTAACAGGGTCGACCGTGCCGCTGCCACGAAGCACTGTCCATTCAATGGGCTCGGGTACCTTCTCCTGCTCCCAATCAACGTTGAGCCTGTAGAACGGCAGCCCTATGGTGCCGTCGGCTCGGACTTCGGGCGCCAGCCAGTAATTGGCATTCTTGGTGGCAGCGACCAGCATGTCGATCGTTGCCGGGGCACCCCCTGCAGTGGGCCGGACGGTGACCGGGTCCAGACGCAGAGCCCTGTAGTAGTGCGGCTCATGCGCCTCGCGCTTGGGCAGTCTGACGGGTGCCGAATACTTGTACCCACCCGGGTTAAGCGGATCGGAATCGAAGTCGACCGTACCCAGCGCAGGCGTGTCCCAGGTCAGCGCTGAACCGTCTGGAGTCGCCGCACTCAATGCATAGCCTTTGCCCAGACTAACCACCGCCACCCAGGGATTCACCGAAACATGGCTTGGCACCACACTGATCAACGCCTTACTGACCATGTCGCCGCTGGTGGCGGTCACGATCAGCCGGCGCTGTCCCTCCTGACGCAACGCATCATCGGCCGGCGCGGTATATCGTCCTTTGCTGGGGTCCTTGAACTCACCGGTGTCCCCTGTCTCGCCGGGAACGTTCTTGACCGACCACGTGACAGGCCCGGGCGCAGATTCAACTTGGAAATCGAGCACCTGACCACTGGCGAGCATTTGTTCCGAAGGGCTGATGGTCATGCTGGTGTACTTGGGCGCCAGGTTACCGAGCAGGGTCAGGTCGGTTGGCCATGAGACGTCACGTGGCTCAACGACGTTGTCGCCACGGAACAGAAGCTTGTTGAGTCGCAAAGCGTCAATTTCAAAGGTGATGTTTTCGAGGGTTTCGATTTGCGTCTTGAGCTCCGCCTCCAATGCGGCCTTCAAGGGTTCTATTATCTTGTTTGCGTTCGCCTTGGCATCGGCAGCACCGTCGCCGGCACCGAATTCATCTGGAATGTTAATCTTCACATGCGAAGTGAAGTTGTTGACTGAGAATCTTATCGGCTGTCCTGCGCTCGGGGAAACTTCAAACTTGTAACTCGCAGAAAGGCTCACTTCAGCGGTTAACTGGATCGATACGGTACGCCCTGCGCTCTGCCCGGTCTGAATCCAATAGACCAACGTACCGACCTTGGTATTCGAGCTCCACATCGCCTTGAGCAGTCGATCTTCAAAGACAAGCTTATTACCTTTTGAGAACAGGCCTGCAAATCCGCCAGTCATGCTTAACTTCCAGCGCCAAGGCTGATGCGATCCGCCGTTACCCACATCGGAGTAGCTGAAATCAAATCCGGAGAAGGCATCTGCATTAGCGACCAGTTGGTAGCGACCGCCAACCAGCTCCTCCAGGTCAAACTTGCCCTTCAGCCAGTCCAACTGATCGAATCCTAGCTTCAAGACTTGCTGCATCAAAAACTTGTGGGACAGCACCAAGTTACTGGAATACGGTTGTGTTGCACGCGGCAACATGTATAACAAGTCACTGTCAGACGGGGGATATTTACCTGCGCTGTTGCCTTTCATGGCGACAAACACAACCACTGCGCCGTCGCCAAAATTTTTGCTATCGCGTAGCCTGGCGCCCGGTTCGGCATGCGTACCCAACGCAAATAAACCGGGATCTATGGGCGAACCATCGTCGACCACCAGCTCGCTGAGCGGAAATTGCAAAAGCTCCGCATTCTGGTCTTTCCAGTCGTCAAATACCTCCTTGAAGTACAGGCCCAACCGAACCTTTTCAGGGCCCGTCGAGCCGCCGCTGAATTGGTGCTCATACGCCTTGGCGATATCAAGCAACACTTTCCCGCTGCTATCGACAGTACCCTGTACTGCGGTCAGATCAACTGTCATGTCGAGCACGGCGTGGGTAGCAGCGTTGTACACCGCCAACGCCTTGATACTCCTGAATGGCTCACCTTCGAGGTAGGTTTCAACCACCTCAAGGTGCTTGCCGCCGACCAGGCGCATCTGCAATTTACCTTTGGGTTGGCGCAGGTTTGCATTCTCGAAAGACAACCGTGCCCTGTCGAGCTTCAGCCCTAGCAACACATGCTCGATGCCATTACCCGAGTCGACAACAGCGTCGGGCAAGTCAGGAAAGAACAGGACAGGATCATGGGTGCGATCAATGTACTCTTGCGCCAGCAGCGTGTTGGCGGCGCCCCGGTCAAATACCAGCAGGGCATCCCATTCGTAGGTTTGTGGCTCTTTGTCCATTTCTTTTAGAAAATCGTCAAGCGACTGAATACCCACGGCCAGTGGATTTTCGGTGGTCATGCTGTTCATCTAGATTCTTCTCCGTAATATGCGGACGAGTAGGCGCTGCCACGAAGCGCGGAAAGTTTCACTTAGCGCTTCGTGGCAAAGAAGTTTATTGGGATTTTTTGGGAATAATCATAAACGGTCGAATACTGTGCCAGCTGTCGCCACTATCAAAGCTTATTGTTCCGCTGATGGTGTACTGCAGGCTATCTTCCAAGCGATCATACGTAGCGAGACTCAACCGCTGTTGTATGCGTGCGTTGGCGACTTCAGCCGAGGTAAGTGGCTTGCGATCACGTAATATCTCGCCAGCTTGAATGGCCAATGTAAAAAGCTGACCGACTTCGGCGAAGGGCCAGAGCAGCACGCCCGACACTTCGAGCAGGGCACCATTGCTCTGATTGAGTTTGGACCGCCAAAGTTCTCCATTGCTCTCGGCCTGCAGACACCGGATATTGCTTTCGAAACTCAGGGGTAGGACGCGCAAGTCAACAGCGGCAGAAGGCGCCGAGTAATTACTGTCAGCGTCGACAATGTAGTAGAAAACACTGAAACGGCGGCTGTCATTCTGGCCAGGCTGCTGCATGTTTGCAGCGACCACACCAGGGTCGATCTTGAATCGTCGCCCGCCTTGCTGCACCGGTGTGGCGGTAATTTGCTTGCCGTTCTTTTCGTAGCCGTCCCAATGGACCTCAAAGTATTCGCCCGGGCGCAAGGGGATATCAGGCACGTTTACATACGCCCCGAGGATCGCGCTATCGGCCGCCAGCATCTGCTTGCCTGGGCCATCCGCCTCAGCACGTTCAATGCTCGGGGCGGCAAGGCTGCGGGGCGCTTCGAACAGGAGGTCCAAGCGCTGCGAGGTCAATGCGTGCCCTACACGCGCAAGCTGGTAAAACACCTGATGGTTGCCGGGGGCCAATGCAGCGACGTCAATCTTGAACGTGGTCTCGTCGCTTTTCAGGTTACTCGGATCCATACGCGCGAACTGTACGTGCGGCTCGAGTGTGCCGGGGCTTTGCCAGTGCAGCAGCAGGTAGTCACCCGCTTCGACATCAGGATGGGTAGGCACACGAACCGTCAATCCAGCGGGGAACAAGCCAGGATCGAGCGGCGCTCCCGTGAAGCCGTCGACAGTGACTTCAGGAAGCAAGTCGGTACCGCTCGGTGCTCGGGCTACAGTCATTTCCTGTACAGGTGATGTGACCTGTTGAGCGCCAGCGGCCAGCGTAGCGGTGTACTGGAACTCTACCCGGCCATCCTGCACACGGATAAAAAATGACTTGGGTATCTGCCATTGTATAGGCTCACCGACGGTGGCCTCGGTCACTTCGTGCAACTCTGTTGTGGAGTCCAATTCCGTGTCGGCCGAGTTGAATCTGCGCACTACCATCTCGACACTGTCACCTGCCTGCATGGCCCGGTAACTCGGGGCCAAAAGGCACACTCCTTCAGTTTCGAGATCCGACGCGACGATGACACGATCATGTGACTCGCGTGCCTGCGCCACGGCCAAGGTTTCTGCAACACTACCGTGGTCGCGCAGACCCAGGTGACAAAAGGTACGCATTGAATCCTGGGTAGACTCAGCCGCGTCGTCAACCTTGTACGACAGAAATGCCCAACCCCCTTTAAAAGGTTCGACATAACGATTGGAGACAAACGCTGTCATCGTTCTTGTAGTGTCGTAATCCACAGGTACGTCTTGCATCGCAGTCAGTTCATCGAACGGAGTACCATCGGCGGCGACGCCGCGCCAGATGGGGTAGATAGACTGCCCGAATTTCAAATCTGCATCTTTGATATCAAACTTTAAATCAGCCCCATTCAAATTTTCGATGTCAACTTCATTCCACTGATTCAGCGTCGGAATTATAGGGGCGGGATTGTGCAGCGCCTGCTCAGTTTCCGAATGCGGCGTAATAGGCAAGGGTGTCATGAGATCATTCCATTAAATATATGATGCCCTCATTTTCACAAGCCATGGTGCGACTGCCTACTAACAGAAATGGCAGGTAGCCGCTGCGCTCGAACATCGGCGTTCCTGGTAATTGTAATAGGCGTCACGCCAAGAAATCCTGATTAAGCTCTTGGCTGTAGCACTCTAATTATTTACGCCGCAATGAATATAACTATTTCAAATCCCCGACCCCCGTTCAATAGGAAGCACTGACGAATGAAGCGCTTACCCCACCTACAGCCCACGCCCATCGTAGCGATCAAACGGGCACTCCTGACCCTACCGTTGTTGACGTGCGTTGCCGCCCATGCCGCTAGCACTTCCGAGGCTACACAGGCGGACATCACTCCCATCATCTCGATGTATCAGGGAGAACTAGCATGCTCGAAAGAGCTGCCAGCAACGGGCGGCCTTGTGCCCGTCCAATGGCGGCCAAAACAGGTGTGCCCCAAAGGAGGAGAAGACGAGGACGAGCCGTTCGAGGCTCATTCGATCCGAATTCGAAATATGCCGATCAAATCGACAGTCTTGCTGATCGACAGTAACACCTGTGTCAAAGACGGCAACGCCTGGATTGAACTCGACACCAGCCGCGCTAATGCCTCGCTGGAAAGAATGGGTGTCGACAAGCTTTGGACCTACGCTGGCAGCGCAGAGAAACCAGGCTATGTCTATAACAAGGGCGACGATAGCAATGCACCGAGTTACGGCTTCAGGATCATCGGCAAAGGAAACGCGATCAAACCCGGTGAGCTCGCCTGTGTGGTCATCAGTACGCCTAAGCGGGGTCACTGATCATGATCAACTCCTCTGGACTACATAGCAACGCCAGCAACTTCCAGAGCTTTGTGCAGAACCAAGTCGACCAACGCACCGGCCAGTACAATCTCTCGATCAGCTTGCAGGTGCCGGCCGGCAACGACCTGCTCGGCCCTGGCTTACCCTTGCGCCTGTCGTACAGCTCATTCGCCAACGAGAACACAGGGTTCGGCACCGGCTGGCAACTGGCAATGACTCAGTACGTGCCTGCCACTCAAATGCTGACCCTGCACACGGGGGAAAGCTACAAGGTGACAGGGAGCGGGCCGCAACCCGGCATTCGTGAACAGAAAATTCACAGTTTCTACTTTTACGACGACGGCGAGGACGGCAAAGGCCCCTATCGAGTCGTGCATAAATCCGGTCTGGTGGAAATCCTCACTCTGCACGACGTGGTCAACCCTATTGCCCTGCCCGCAAGAGCCATGGCGCCGGCCGGTCACGGCATCACGTTCAGCTACGTCCCGGAAAACCGGCGGCTGAGCCAGATCGTCGATGACAATGGCACACTGCTACTTGAGCTTAAATACACCGCCAGCCGGGTAACCCTAGAGACGCACCCGGGCTCAGGGGCTGACGACCAGCCGTTCATGCGCTATGCGTTGGAGCTGAGAAACCAGGCATTGGTCGAAGTAAAACTGCCACCCGAAGTCGGCGGTAACTGGCGCTTCGGTTACACCACCGCCCTTGGCTTGCCCTGTATTGCGAAGGTATCCACACCCACGGGCGCGGTGGAGGAAATCCGCTACGGCGAGGACAGCGACCCGGGCCACTTGCTGCCGGGCACAAATCCGCGAAGATTCCTGCCGCGGGTAACAAGCCATGAAGTCAAACCCCGCGCCGATCAGCCACCGTTGAAAACAACCTACACCTACAAGCATTTCGATGAAGCCAACAGCGTCGAGGTAGAGCACAGCTTTGTAGGCAGCAACAGCGGTGTCAGTTGGCGTGACGATGGCGAGGATAACCTGTACCGGGCATCCTCTTCTTATCACTACAGTGTCACTGCGCATTACTGGAAAGCGGGCGAAGTCGCGCGCAAACAAACCCAGACGTTCAACCGCTATCACCTGCTGACCCGACAGGTACTTGAAGAAAACGGCCATATCGAAGAAACCGAGACGGTGTTTCACGAACGCGCCGGGGTCAGTTTTGACAATCAACCTCGTTATTTCCAACTGCCCAAGACCATCACCAAACGCTACAAATTGCGCGGCGACGCCAGCAAACTGCGCTTGGAAACTGCCAGCATCTACTATGACGATTACGCCAATGTCATCGAAGAAATAGCTCCCACGGGAGTACGTACTACCTACGAGTACTACGACAAGCAAGGCGAAAAACGGCAGGGCGACGATCAGGGCGATACCTGGGCCTGCCCACCCGACCCGCAGGGCTTCGTGCGCAACCTCAAATGCAAGACGATCTACCCCGCAGAGGGGCTAGCGGGCGACGCGCCGGTACAACGGGCTCGTCTGAGCTACAAGGCCTACCCGACCCTGGCCAGCCAGGAGCAAGCGGGCGAGTGGCTTTCGCCGTGCGAAGAACAGGTCCTGCAAGTATCCGATGCCGGCCTGCCCAACGAAGCCGAACACTTGCTGCTGAAGGTGGAGCGCGCCTACCTGAACAAGCCAGACGACGCCTTCCTGCATGGTCGGCCAGATCATCAGGTGACCACCCGTTACGGTGAAGCCACCGACGATCCCGTACGCCGGGCAATGGATAGCCGCAGCTCACGTGTCGACTGGCATTACCGCAAAGTTGTCGACAAACAGTACGGCCTGGAATACTGGACCGATGAAACCGTATCCGGTTTTGATCTGGTGCAAAAAACCTCCAGTACGGCCGTGTCCGGTCTGCACGGTCAAACCGTGTATGAAGAGGATGATACGGGCAATGGTATCCGTCGCAGCTACGATGCCCTTGCACGCCTGACAAAAGAAACCTTTGCCCCAGGACAAGGCGAGGACGAGGCCAGCGCCAGCTACAGCTACGGATTGGTCACCCACCCTGAGCAAGGCGTGGCCGGGCTGGCCTCGCAGTCAACCACCAGCAGCACGGGTGTGACGACCTCGGTTACCCTCGACGGCTGCAGCCGGATGGTGACCGAAGAGCGTGAAAGCGAAGTACCGCACGCTTCGGATACTGCGCCCGGGGCTGAAAAACAGCGGCAACTCAAAGTAACGGCACGGCGTAAATATGATGAACTGGGCCAACTGACAGAAGAAACGGCCTTCGACTATCACGACGGCAGAACCCTGCAGCTGACCTCCACATTCGAATACGATTCCTGGAGCAGGCTGTGCAAGACTCGTCTGCCGAACGGTGCCGCCCAGCACAGCGAGTATTCGCCATTCGGCGAATCAGGCGATCTCGTCACTGCCTGGATCGAATCACCCGACAAGCCAGGTATTCGTCAACAGCAGCAGGTGACCGAAAGCAATCGCTTTGACAAAGTGGCTCGCCAGTATCGGCTGGATGAGGCAGGCGAGGCCGTTGGCCGTCTTGAATTCAGCTATGACGGTCTTGGCCGCTGCACCCGCCAAGAGCATGCATTCAAACGTGGCGACAAGTCAGTCAGCCGAATCACCGGCTACACCTATGACTCCGAAGGCCGGGTGACGCGTACCGAACGGCCGGGCGGCTCGGCAGTGCTTAGCCAGTTCGCGCTGCACAGCGCCGCGCCTCTGGCCGAGCAAGTACTGGTCGAGCCGCGCAAGGGTGCGCAACCTGTTCTTGCCTGGCAGCGCAATTACGATGGCCTTGAGCGCCTGAAGTCGCTGACAGCCGGCTTGCAGCACGAAACGTTTACCTACAAGCCTAATACGTCACTGTTGGAAACCCGTACTACAGCGCAACGCACCTTCACCTACCACTACCGCCCCACTCGCTCGGCCCAACCCAACCGAATCGACGTCAACGCACAGACGACTGCAACGTACGATTACCACAGCAAGACCTCGGCCATCAGCACGGCCAGCGACGAACAGGGCCTGCACAGGTATACCTATTCCGATCAGGGCTACCTGCTGAAAACTGAATGGGAGGATAAAGACGCAAAAAGCTACCACTGCGATTACCGCAACAGCATGCAAGGCCTGTTATTGGGCTACACCGAAAATGACGGGATCGAAGTGAGCCATGTCTACAACGACCTGGGCCAACTGCAAGAGACTCGCCAGGGTGACCTGGTCGCCATCTTCGACTACGACACCCTTGGACGGTTGTGGAAGACCACCACTGAGGACCAGAGCAACAAACAGATCGTTGAGTGCGTACAAACGTTCGACTCCCTTGGCCGAGAGGAGACACGCGAACAAACCCTTACCCGTGCCGATGGTTCCACACTGACTCAGAGCATCGTACTGACGTGGCAGGGCGATGACCAGATACGCACCCGCACGCTTACCCGTGATGGCCAACAGCTGTTGCAGGAGACGTTCAACTACGATGCGCTTGACCGGCTGGAAGAACACAGTTGCCAAGGCACGGTTCTGCCTGAAAACGCTGCTGGGCGTGCTATCAAGAATCAGTTTTTCGTCTATGACAGTTTTAACAATGTCACAGAGTGCTACACCGATTTCGCTGACGGCGCCTCGGACGAGGCTCTCTTTACCTATGATGGTTTCATCCTCAAACACGCAGAGCACTCGCTGCAACCCGATTACCCGGCCAGTCAAGCCTTCGACTCCGATGCCGAAGGCAACCTGCTGAACGACGAACAAGGCAACCGACTGGTGTACGACAAGCAGGGGCGCCTGTGTGAAGTGCAAAGCGCCAGCGATGGGCAACCCCTGAGCCGCTACCGCTATGACGGTCATAACGACCTGATCGGCGTTCGCCATGACCAGGCACCAGAAGTGTCGCGCCGTTACCAGGGCTACCGAGTGACCAGCACGCGCGAGGCAGACGTGCTCACCGAGTACCTGTACGCAGGGGATCGCCCTCTGGGCCTGCAACGTCCGGCCAGCAGCGCAGACAACCGGCTGTTCGTGACCGACCTCGCCAACACGGTGGTAGGCGAATGCAGTCACGACCAGCTGCATGACACCACCTACACCGCCTATGGCGACTCTCCGGACAACGACCAGCTAGTGGGCCTGCTCGGATTCAACGGTGAAGCCCGCGAGCGGGCGTTGGGTTGGTCATTGCTGGGGCGTGGCTACCGTGCCTACAACCCCGCGCTGATGCGCTTCCACAGCCCCGACACGGCTGCGCCTGAAGATGCCGGTATCAATCCCTATGTGTACTGTGGCGGCAACCCGGTCAATTGGCACGACCCAAGCGGCCATTACGGCATACGCAACAGCATGGAGCTGCCCTATATCCCACCAAAACCTGTAAAGCCCAAGGCAGACTGGCGCGCCTGGGTTGGCGTGGGGCTGGGCGCTGTTTTTGCAGTGGTCAGCTTCCTGTTGCTGCCGCCGGTGGGCCTGACCGTGGCCTTCGCGTATGGCGCAGCCAGCCTGGCCATTGACGCGGCCGCGACGGCGGTTTCAGTCGCAGCCATTACCACCGGCAGCCAAGCGGCAAATGACTGGGCGTTTTGGCTTGGGGTGGCCAGTGCGGTCAGTACATTGGGGATGATCGCTTATGGCCGGTTGGCGGCAAAGGGGGCGGGTAAGCTTGCTAGTGTCGGCCAACACACTGACGACGCAACGTCGCTGGCTTCCTCCACCGCAACGGCTAGGAACGGTGGCGGTGTACTCACGAGTAGAATCACTACAACGCATGGACGAGTCTGGAGGAAAGTCGCAACGCCATTCAATAACGAAATATCGACTCAAACACCGAGAATGGCCGCAAGCGTCGATGCCTCCACTCAAATAACCCAGAATGTCTCTGACATGGCGACGTCCATGACGCCGAGCGGATCGCTCCGCAGCATTGCCTCCAATCATTCAGCTGCTTCCAGCGCTTCAAATGCTTCTGGTTCGTCAGTTGGGTCGTACGGCTTGGAAGCATTGTTCGCTGAATCTGCTAGCTCTCTAGTTCCTGCTGCTCCTAGAGCGGAAAACTTTATCAATAGTCCCGGTTCCATTTTGGGATTTAGAAAAGATCCAAACTCCCCACATTGGATACCAACGGAAAGATCGTCCTATGGCCCTGTTACCGTTGTGATCCCTGTATAAAAGTTTTAGCGGCCGGCGCATCAGCCGGCCGTACCGGCCGAATGCAGTGAGGAAAATTCCACGGTAAATTAATGAAATATCCTACATGAATCATTTCAGCAAGACTTTAGTCTGCGCCTGGAACTTGCTCCCAATGACCCTCAATATTCTCTCATAGAGACAGGGCTCAAACGCTTCTCTCCACGGTGCCTGATAATGCAAAGACTTACACAGTACCGACCATTGCCAAGTTATTTACCTGCAATCTTTTTCCTTCCCTTGGCAAGTTGCGGTCTGCTGTTTTTGTTGATTGATCCGGCACTTGCCAAAGAACGCCCGCTGCAATTCAACCCCAACTTCATGCGCCAAACCCCAGGGCAATCCAGCGACGCCAGCGTCGCTGCCCTGGGTACCCTGGCTGCTCAAGCATCCGTGGCACCCGGCCGCTATCAGGTTGAAGTGCTGGTCAATCTGGCCCCGGCAGGACAGCACGACATCGATTTCCGTGAACGCCGTGATGGCAAAGGCCTGGAGCCTTGCCTGAGCGCCAGTTTATTGCGCGAGCTGGGCCTGCGTGAACAAGGTCTGGCAGAGCCCTTGCCCACGGACGAGCGCTGCGTGGACCTGCCTGCACTGGTCTCCGACGCCACTTACTACCTCGACGCTGGCCAACTCCAACTGGCGCTCTCGATTCCGCAGATAGCCCTGCGCCGCGACGTCGCCGGCAGCGTTGCGCCAGAGCGCTGGGACGACGGCATCAATGCCGCCTTTGTCAGCTATCAGGCATCCGCGCAACGTTTCAGCGGCCGCGCGGGCACTTCCAACGACAGCCAGGACCTGTACCTCAATGCCGGCATCAACCTGGGCGGATGGCGCTTTCGCAGCAGCCAAAGCTGGCGCGACGACGGTAAAGATCAGGAGTGGGTGCACTTCAATACTTACGCCCAACATGATCTGCCCGGCCATTGGGGCACACTGACCCTGGGAGAAACCTTCAGCAGCGGGGACGTGTTTCGTAGCCTGCCCATCAAAGGGGTGCAGCTGGCCACTGACCTGGGGATGCTGCCTGACGTGATGCAAAATTACGCACCGGTCATCCGCGGCGTAGCTCAGACCCGGGCCAAGCTTGAGGTGTTGCACAATGGCTACCCGGTCTACTCCACCTACGTTGCCGCTGGCCCTTACGAAATCAACGATTTGGGTATCGGTGGCAGCAGCGGCGACCTGGAAATCGTGCTCACAGAAGCTGATGGCCAGGTACGCCGCTTCATCCAGCCCTACTCTACCCTCAGCAATCTGCTGCGCGAAGGTGTATGGCGCTATAACCTGCTGGCGGGGCGCTATGACGGCGCCGAGGGCATCGACAGCCCGGCACTGTGGCAAGCCACCCTCGCCCGCGGCGGCCAATGGGGCACGACCCTGTACGGCGGCCTGATGGGCAGCGAGTACCATGACGCCGCCAACCTTGGCGTTGCACGCGACTTCGGTAGCTTCGGCGCATTGTCGCTGGACGCAACGCAGTCTCGTACCGACCTGGGCGGGCAAGGCGGCCAGGTACAGGGGCAAAGTTACGCCATGCGTTACGGCAAGGCTTTTCAGACCGGTACCAGCCTGCGTTTCGCTGGCTACCGATACTCGACCGAGGGCTACCGCGAATTCGACGAGGCCGTGCAACAGCGTAACGCCTCCAGCCGCTACCAGGGCAACCGACGCAGCCGCCTTGAAACGTCGATCTACCAATCGTTCAGCAACCGTAATTCGCTGAGCCTGACCTTGTCCCAGGACGATTACTGGAACTCCAATCGCCAGCGGCGTCAGTATCAGTTTCAGTTCAATACCCATTACCGACGGGTCAGCATCAATCTGTATGCCTCGCAATCGTTGAACACCGACCGCGGCAGGCACGGTGTGACCGGCCGCAGGAGCGACCGCATCGTGGGGCTTGGCGTTACCCTCCCGCTGGACTGGGGCTCATCGAGTACGGCCAGTTTCGACGTGCAGGAAAGCAACGGCCATCTCAGCGAACGCGCTACCTTGAGCGGCGGCTCGCCGGATAATCGTCTGAGTTACCTGGCCTCGTTGGCCAATGACGAACAGCAGCGCAAGACGGTATCGGCGTCGATGGCGTACCAGACGCAAAAGGTCAACCTGGGAGCGGGCTTCACCGAGGCGGACGACTTCCGCAGCGTCTCGGTCAATGCCAGCGGCGCAGTACTGGCCCACGCGGGCGGTATCGTCCTAGGACAGTACCTGGGCGAGACTACCGCGCTGGTGCATGTCCCCGCAGTGCCCGGCGTAGGCGTTGACAACGTACCCGGTGGCCGCACCGACACCAATGGCTACATTCTCGCTCCGCACATGCGCCCCTATCGGGTCAATCAGGTCACGCTGCAAACGGATGAGCTCAATCCGGATGTTGAAATCGAAAACGGCGCCACCCAGGTCGTGCCTCGTCGAGGCGCAGTCGCCCTGGCTGCCTTCAAGGCACGGCACGTCAGCCGCCTGATCCTCACCTTGCAACATGCCGACGGCCGCCCACTGCCTTTCGGTACCCAGGTCACTGACCAGCAGGGTAACCACTTGGCGATAGTGGGCCAGGCTGGCCAGGCCCTGGCAGCCACCGATGCCCATGCCCAAACCCTGGAAGCGCGCTGGGGCAAGCGTAACGAGCAGCGCTGCCTGTTGAGAGTCGACCCCACAGCCATGCCAGAAGAGCAAGGCTACCGCCTGCAGACCCTGCGTTGCCCTACTCCTTGACCTCGCCCTAGCGCGATGCCACGTGTTTGCTACAGGAAACGACCATGCTCCCTTTTTCGCGTTTGATCATCGGCATTGCCGCTTCGGCAGCGATATTGACATTGCCCGGCCGGGCCCATGCCTTAGGATGCGAATGGCCGACCACAACGGGCCCGTTGCAGTACATCCACAACCTGGGGGCGTTGAAATGGGTAGCACGTGATGCCCCCGTAGGCAGCAAGATCTATTCAACTACCAGCACTGGCGTACGCGGGCCCGGGTTTGCATTGAAGTGCGATAACGACGCGTCGCTGTTGCTGACGGCGGACATGGGTACCCCATTACCGATCGCCCCCGGCACCTTTCCCCCCGTCGACGGTAGGGACGTTACTGGCAAAGTACTCGAGACCAGTATTCCGGGTGTTGGCCTTTATCTGGAACTGGGTGGCTTTCTTAACGCCACTGCAAGCAACGCGTTTTTGGCGAACGACGGGGGAGTCGGTGCGATTCCGTATCTGGGTGAGAACCAGAGAAGGATGTCACCGTCCCCGCTTCTGATGACGAATCTGGTCATCAAGTACATGGCCCTGATCAAGACCGGCACCATCCCGGCCGGGGTCAGCTCATTCAGCCAGGAAGTTGTCCGAGGGGTGGTCAGCGATGTCGGGGATGCCGTCAGGTTGACGCTCAGTGGTCAGGTGCAGCAGGCCCAGTGCACAGTCAAGGCCGACGCGGTCAGTGCCAACCCGGTACAACTGGGCACCCACGACATCGCCGACTTTACAGGCCAAGGCAGTACCAGCAATGCGGTTGATTTCTTCATTACCCTCAGCGATTGCGAAGACGATCCGGCGGCCAGTGTTGCGCGTGCGTTCATGCGCCTGGACGGCGTTGACGGGTCGATACCGGTGGACCGGGACATGGGGCTGTTCACCCTGACGACGGATTCTACCGCCACGGGTATCGGCATCCAGGTACTGCGCAGCGACAATACTCCGATCAAGCTCGAGGATTACGTTGACATGCTGGGCCTCACCTCGGGCATCACGCGCCTCGACCTGCGGGCTCGTTATTACCAGACTGGGGCGAGGGTTGTACCCGGTGAGGCCAAAGGCGCCTTGAATTTCACCATCGAGTACCGCTAGCAGCCCTGGCAGGCGGGTGATGCCAGGGCTGGCACGCCCCACGCTCGAGATCGCGCTGAATAAACATGAAAACCCTGGTCACGCAGTGGGCACGCACGCGTACGCCAATAGGCATGACAGGGCCAAGCCCCTCCTGGCAGGTGATCGCCGACCTTGTTGCGATGGGAAACCGAACGCGCTCGATGAGTCGGCCCCAGGGCTGAGCGTGCTGTATCGGCGTACAGAGGAGATGCGCCTCGAGCACGAGTCTAAACGGGCTGATGGCTGAAGCTGAAAACGAAAAAAGACGCCGAAGCGTCTTTTTTGTAGACCCAAGCATCTATGTAAGCCTGTAGGTCGATATGTGGAGCGGGAAACGAGACTCGAACTCGCGACCCCGACCTTGGCAAGGTCGTGCTCTACCAACTGAGCTATTCCCGCATGTGAAGCTTAAACCGCGATTGGCGTGAAGCGCCTTGACGACCCTCACCACCACTGCACCGCATAGACGCCACAGTCATCAAACTGGAGCGGGAAACGAGACTCGAACTCGCGACCCCGACCTTGGCAAGGTCGTGCTCTACCAACTGAGCTATTCCCGCAAATGGCGTCCCCTAGGGGACTCGAACCCCTGTTACCGCCGTGAAAGGGCGGTGTCCTAGGCCACTAGACGAAGGGGACACACGACACTGTTCAGCACAAGACTTTCAGCGCACCAAACCTGAACCTCACGATTCAACCTGGATTTTCTTTTCCTGCCTCGCCCTATAGGCGCTGCCGGAGAAACTGGAGCGGGAAACGAGACTCGAACTCGCGACCCCGACCTTGGCAAGGTCGTGCTCTACCAACTGAGCTATTCCCGCAATGGCGTCCCCTAGGGGACTCGAACCCCTGTTACCGCCGTGAAAGGGCGGTGTCCTAGGCCACTAGACGAAGGGGACACGCTGCTGGCATTTACATGCCGGCTTTCACTCCCTGCAACGGTTGGCTGTGTGCTTTACGCTGCAAGTGGCGCGCATTCTAGGGAGCGAGCGGTATCCCGTCAATACCTTTGTAGAAATTTATTTAAATCAATGACTTCGGGGCTTTCGCAGACGGGCTGACTGCAACCTCGCGACCCTGGCGTTGCTTTTATGGCGCCGCCTCGGCAAGCTCACGCCATTGTGCCAGTACGCGGCAGCCTGCCGGTCCGTTTGCACTGTTCCGCTGTCTTCGGAGCCACTAGACTCCGAGGGTAGACCTTCCTATATAGAGGCAACAACGGTGACTCCACTTCTGATCACCCTGCTCATCGTGGCCGGGATCACGCTGCTGATCGTGATCGGCTATCTAAACAATGCCGTGGAGAACAACAAGGTCGAACGAGCACGCAACAAGCTGGAACTCAGCGAGCGCCTCAAGCGCTGTGAAACGCTCAACGAAACCTTTCCCAGCCAGTTGATCAACGCGCCGCTCAAACTGCTGATGACGCGTCTGGAGCTCAACCTCAATCAGCGCCTGCTGGCGGTAGAGCGCAAGAGCCCGCGTTACCCGGCGCGCATCGCCGAGCTGGAAGCCTTGATCGCCAAGGGCGAGGACATCCCGGTCAATAATCCGCCGGCGCCGATCCTGACCGAAGCCAAGGCCAAGGACGTGCGCTTCCTCCTGGAAGTGCTGCACAACCAAGTGGTGCGCGCCACTGCCGAGGGTTTTCTGCAGAACATCGAAAGCAAGCACTGGATCAAGGAAATCCACCACATCCTGGTGTTGCTGCACATTGAGTTCTTCAACAACCTGGGCCAGCGTGCGCTGCAGCAGCAGCAGCCTGGTCAGGCACGTTTGGCGTTCGAGCGCGGCGTGCAGTACCTGAAGAAGCAGGCAGAACCCAAGCAGTACGAGGAACAGCGACTTTATCTGGAAAAACTGCTGGCCCGTGCCGATGCGCAGGTGCTGGACCAGATGGAGCCGAGCGAGGACGCGGAAAACGAACTGAATGAAGGCTTGAAGAGCGACGAAGAAGAGACCTGGAAGAAGAAGGCCATGTACGACTGATGCGCACCGGCCCGCTGGAACGTGGTGGCAACTTTCAGGGCAGCGCTGCCGCCCATCGCGGCTGACCGGAGCCCCGGGCCCGCCGCTCCCACAGACCGCAGTTCTTTGCAGAAGGCGGTGCAGATAGGAAACCGCATGAAGCTGCCCACCGCGTTCCCTGTAGGAGCAATTGTCTGTCACTCGGCGATGACAAACGGTGATGCATTCCCGCTATCAGGCCGACTTCGCTGTCCATCGCGAGCAAGCTCGCTCCTACCCTGAGATTCACAGGATTTTATAGGAGCGGCCGCTCCGGACTGCCGCGATGGCCGGCGCAGCCGGCCCTCCTGAGATCAGCAGTCGGTCAGCGACAGAAACACCGCCGCCAAGCGCTCCAACCCTGCCTGATCCGCCTCGCTGAAACGCCCGACCGTCGGGCTGTCCAGATCCAGCACGCCAATCAGCCTGCCCTCTTTGACCAGCGGAATCACCACTTCGCTGTTCGACGCACTGTCGCACGCGATATGCCCGGGGAAGGCATGCACGTCCTCGACGCGCTGGGTCTGTCGCGTGCGCGCCGCTGCACCACAGACGCCTCGGCTGAACGGAATCCGCACGCACGCCACTTGCCCCTGAAACGGCCCGAGCACCAGCTCTTCATTGCGGTTGAGGTAGAACCCGGCCCAGTTCAGGTCGTCGACCTGGTGATAGAGAAACGCCGAAAACTGCGCGGCATTGGCGATGAAGTCGCGCTCGTCAGCGAACAGGGCCTGTACTTGTGCGGCCAGCAGGTCGTAGCCGTCGAGGCCTTGGCCATTGGCATTGAGGTCGATCATTCAGGCTTGCTCCAACAATTGCAGCCCGACCCAGTAGCGGGCGAACTGGTAGGCACAACGGCCGTTACGGTTACCGCGGCCGGTGGCCCAGCGCACAGCGAGGATATCCAGCGCTTCATCACGCTGCCATTGCAGGCCGGCAGCGCCGGCCAGTTGGCCGATCCAGTGTTCGACCACATCGAGGTAGTGCTCTTGAGTGAAGGGGTAGAACGACAACCACAGGCCGAATCGGTCAGACAATGCAATCTTGTCTTCCACCGCCTCGCTGGGGTGCAGCTCGCCGTCCACGCGCTTCCAGTTTTCGTTGTCGCTTTCCTTTTCCGGCACCAGGTGGCGGCGGTTGGAGGTGGCATACAGCAGCACGTTGTCCGGCGCTTGTTCCAACGAACCATCGAGCACGCTTTTAAGTACGCGGTAGTCACCCTCCCCGGCTTCAAAAGACAGGTCGTCGCAGAACAGGATGAAGCGCTGCGCCAGCGTTTGCAGTTGCTCGACCACACGCGGCAGGTCGGCCAGGTGATCGCGCTCGATCTCGATCAGGCGCAACCCGGCGCTCGCGTGTTCGGCCAGCAGCGCGCGCACCAGCGACGACTTGCCGGTGCCGCGCGAGCCCCAGAGCAAGGCGTGGTTGGCGGGAAGGCCGCTGATGAATTGCTGGGTATTGCGCCCCAACTGCTCACACTGCCTATCCACGCCGATCAGGTCGGACAGGCGCGTATCCAGGCTCACTTGCAGCGGCAGCAGGTAGCCGCTGCGACCGTCGCGCTGCCAGCGTGCGGCCAGGGTGGCGGACCAGTCGATGTGCGGGCGCAGGGCCGGCAACAGCGGGTCGAGCCGCGCCAATACCGATTCGGCGCGGTCGAGAAAAGCGTTCATGCGGGCGTCCATGATGGCTCCTGACGGGAAAATGGGATGAGGCTGACGCCGCTGGCGCGCACAGAACACAGCGGCCATGGCGCTTGGGCTATGCTAGCGCTGCGCAATGGAGGTACACCGGCTCGGGGCCCATGGATATCAAGTTCACCAATCGCCTGTCGTATAAACAGGCCAAGCTCACCGTGCTGGTGGGCTTCATGCTGGGAACCTTGCTCAGCGTTGTGCAGATCGGCATCGATTATGCCAGCGAAGACGCGTCCATCAACCGCGAACTGCAAACCGTGCTGCAAATCAGCCACGATACCGCTTCGCGCATCGCCTACAACATCGACGCCGAACTTGGCGAGGAACTCACCGGCGGGCTGCTGCGCTCACCGGCCATCATTCGCGCGCGACTGATCGACAACAACGACACGGTACTCGCCGACAGCCAGCGGCCCAGAGAAGAGCGCCGGTTTCGCGCAGTGTCTGATTTCCTGTTCGGCGAACAGCGCCAGTTCCAGGACCGCTTGTTCCTCGCTCAAATGCCCGACGAATACCTCGGTACGCTGTACCTGGACGTCGACACCTACGCCTTCAGCAGCCGCTTTCTTGACCGCGCCGGCCTGACCCTGCTCACCGGTTTCACTCGCAGCCTGTTACTCACCGGCCTACTGCTGGCGCTGTTCTACCTGATGCTGACCAAGCCCCTGGTCACGGTCATCAGCGCCCTGAGCAGCGGGCGCCAGACCCGGCTGAACTGCCCCAGCGGCCATGAGCGCGACGAGATCGGCGTGCTGGTGAAGGTTGCCAATGGGCAGTTCGTCAGCATGGCCACCGAAATCGAACAGCGACGCAACGCCGAAAACCGCCTGACCCAGTACCTGAACGAACTCGAAGACATCGTTTCAGCGCGCACCGAGGCGCTCAAGGCCAGCCACGATCGCCTCAGCCACACCAACCATGAGCTCGAGCAAGCGCGCGGTCGGGCGCTGGACATGGCCCACGCGCGCGCGGCGTTCCTGGCCAACATGAGCCACGAGATCCGCACCCCGCTCAATGGCCTGCTGGGCATGATCGGTCTGACCCTCGACAGCGCACTCAACCCTGAACAGCACCAGCAGCTGTCGATTGCGCACGACTCGGGCAAGGTGCTGGTGGGGCTGCTCAACGATATTCTCGACCTGTCCAAGTTCGATGCCGGGCAGCTACAGCTTGAAACCATCGGCTTCGATGTGGCGACCATGGTCGAAGACACCGCCAGCCTGCTGTCACAGAACGCGGCCGCCAGCGTTGAACTCACCTGCCTGATCGCCCCACAGATGCCAGCCACGGTGCTGGGTGACCCGACCCGGGTGCGCCAGGTGCTCAGCAACCTGCTCTCCAACGCGCTCAAGTTCACCCGCTTCGGGCGTGTGGATGTGCGCCTGGTGCCGATTGTCGGTGGCGTGCAGGTGCAGGTATGCGACACCGGCATCGGGATTTCCGACGACGCCCAGGCGCGGATCTTTCAGCCGTTCATCCAGGCGGGCGCCGGCATCACTCGGCAGTACGGTGGCACCGGGCTGGGCCTGGCCCTGGCGCGCAACCTGTGCAGCGCCATGCGCGGACGTTTGCACGTGCAATCGCAGGTCGGGTTTGGCAGCACGTTCACCGCCGACCTGCCGTTGCTGGGCAACGGCCGTGCGATCGAGTGGCCACCCCTGTGCGGCCGGGTGCATGCCTTGAGCCGCGCAGGCAGCGGCTTGAGCGAGCTGTTGCAGACGCAACTGCCGAGTTGGGGGCTGCACTACCAGCGCCATGACAGCCCGCAAAGCCTCGACAATGAGGCCATGGATCTGCTGATTACCGATGATCTCGAAGCCTTGGAGCAGCTGCGCCCGGCACTGTCGACGCCGATCCTGCTGATCAGTGCCTACGGACGCTTTCTGTCGGTTGAACACGCCCGACAGCTGGCCCCTCTTCATCAGCTGGGCCGGCCACTGGCACGTGGCACCTTGCATGAAACGTTGCGCCGGGCACTGCAAGGGGCCCTGCCGAGCGCAATGGCCGGCCAGGCGACAGGCCCGCTGGAATCGCAAGGGGCGCAGATTCTGTTGGTCGAAGACAACCCGGTGAACCAACTGGTGGCCAAAGGCATGCTGGCCAAGCTCGGGTATCGGGTGCAGGTAGCCGGCAACGGTGCCGAAGCGCTGGAACGCCTGGAGACGCAACCGTTCGACCTGGTGCTGATGGACTGCAACATGCCGGTCATGGACGGGTACGAGGCCACCCGCCTGATTCGCCAGCGGGCCCGCTGGCCAGGGCTACCGGTGGTGGCCCTGACCGCCAACGCCATGCCCGAGGAGCGCGAGCGCTGCCGCGCGGCGGGCATGGACGACTACCTGGCTAAACCCTTTCGCCGTGAACAGCTGCAGGCGCTGATCGAGCGCTGGCTACCGCTCAGCGACTGACCAGGCGGTCGATGTCGGCTTCCAGCGCCTTGGGTTTGGTCGTTGGCGCGTAACGGGTGACCTGACCACTCACCGGATCGACCAGGAACTTGGTGAAGTTCCACTTGATCCGCTCGGTGCCCATCACGCCCGGCGCGCGCTTTTTCAGCTCGCGAAACAGTGGGTGGGCCAGCTCGCCGTTCACATCGACCTTGCGAAACAGCGGGAAACTGACCCCGAAGTTGCGCTCGCAGAACTGCGAAATCGCCAAGGTATCGCCCGGTTCCTGATGGCCGAACTGGTTACAGGGAAAGCCCAGCACCACCAGGCCGCGGTCACGGTATTGCTGCCAGAGCTGCTCGAGGCCGGCGTACTGCGGGGTGAAGCCGCACTGGCTGGCGGTATTGACCACCAGCAGGGCTTTGCCAGGGAAATCGCCCAGGCGTTTGTGCTCGCCGGTCAGGGTCAGACAGGAAATGTCGAGAAGTGTGTCGGCCATGATCGGCTCCGTTCAGTCGCGCGGCTTGAAATCGAGGCACACCGAATTGATGCAGTAGCGCAAACCGGTCGGCGCCGGGCCGTCGGGAAAGACGTGGCCCAGGTGCGCATCACAGCGCGCGCAGGTCACTTCGGTACGGATCATGCCGTGGCTGGTATCGCGAATCTCGATCATGGCGGCGTCGTTGATGGGCTGGTAGAAGCTGGGCCAGCCGCAACCGGAGTCGAACTTGGCGGCCGAGTCGAACACCTCCAGGTCGCAGCAGATGCAGCGGTAGATGCCGTCGCGCTTCTCGTCGTTGTATTTGCCGGTGAACGGCCGTTCGGTGCCCTTGAGTCGGCACACCTGGTACTGGGCTGGATCGAGCATCTGCTTCCACTCTTCCAGGGTTTTATCAATCTTTTGCATAGGAACCTCGGCAGGCTGAATTTCACCGGGTGCTGTCTTTATTTATAGCGCCGGTGACACGTATATTAGTGGGCTTATCTGGCCAGCCAGTCTGGCATGCGCCCTGCCCCTCTCCAATCTTTCAACGCGCCGGGCGCAGCGACTTCTCAACCGGGATCACACCATGCAGTTCAGCAAATCGAACAAGCTCGCCAATGTCTGCTATGACATTCGCGGTCCTGTGCTCAAGCACGCCAAGCGTCTGGAAGAGGAAGGCCATCGCATCCTCAAGCTGAACATCGGCAACCCGGCGCCCTTTGGTTTCGAGGCGCCGGACGAAATCCTCCAGGACGTCATCCGCAACCTGCCTACGGCTCAGGGCTACAGCGACTCCAAAGGCCTGTTCAGCGCACGCAAGGCGGTCATGCAGTACTGCCAGCAGAAGCAGATCGAAGGCGTTGGCATCGAAGACATCTATCTGGGCAACGGCGTGTCCGAACTGATCGTCATGTCCATGCAGGCACTGCTCAACAATGGCGACGAAGTGCTGATCCCGGCACCGGATTATCCGCTGTGGACCGCCGCGGTCAGTCTCGCAGGGGGCAACCCCGTGCACTATTTGTGCGACGAGCAGGCCGATTGGTTCCCTGACCTGGACGACATCAAGTCCAAGATCACGTCCAACACCAAGGCACTGGTGATCATCAACCCGAACAACCCCACGGGCGCAGTGTATTCGCGCGAGCTGATGCTGGGCATGCTGGAGCTGGCTCGCCAGCACAATCTGGTGGTGTTCTCCGATGAAATCTACGACAAGATCCTTTACGACGAAGCCGTGCACATCAGCACTGCGGCACTCGCGCCAGACTTGCTGTGCCTGACCTTCAACGGCCTGTCCAAATCCTACCGGGTAGCCGGTTTCCGCTCCGGCTGGCTGATCATCTCCGGCCCCAAGCACAACGCGCAGAGCTACATCGAAGGCATCGACATGCTGGCGAACATGCGCCTGTGTGCCAACGTGCCGGCCCAGCACGCCATTCAGACTGCGCTGGGCGGCTACCAGAGCATCAACGACCTGATCTTGCCGCCGGGCCGCTTGCTCGAACAGCGCAACCGGACCTATGAACTGCTCAACGACATTCCGGGCGTGAGCTGTGTCAAACCCATGGGCGCGCTCTATGCGTTCCCGCGTATCGATCCGAAGGTGTGCCCGATCTTCAACGACGAACGCTTCGCGCTTGATCTGCTGCTGTCGGAAAAACTGCTGATCGTTCAGGGCACCGCATTCAACTGGCCGTGGCCTGACCACTTCCGCGTGGTCACGCTGCCACGGGTGGATGACCTGGAGCAGGCCATCGGTCGAATCGGCAATTTCCTCAAAGGCTATTCGCAGTAAAGCGCTTGGCGGGCGGCCCATGAGCTGAGCCTCATGCGGCTGCCTGCCGCTGACCCCGCTGTTCGCCACCAGGCCTCAGAAGCCTCTTACATCCTGCAACGCTCTATCCCACAAGCGTTTCAGATGCCTCTGTCATACTTCGCCTACACAGTTTGAAATAGTCGGCCGGTTGAATCCGTCCGCTCTCCCCCTTATATACCCCCGCAGTACGCACCTCTTTCATCCGTCAGGAGAACGTGACAACCATGATGCGCATCTTGTTGTTTGTAGCCACCAACCTTGCGGTGGTGCTGGTTGCAAGCATTACTCTGAGCCTGTTCGGCTTCAACGGGTTCATGGCCGCCAACGGGGTCGACCTCGACCTGGGCAGCCTGCTGGTCTTCTGCGCCGTGTTTGGCTTCGCCGGCTCCCTGGTCTCGCTGTTCATCTCCAAGTGGATGGCGAAGATGAGTACGGGCACCCAGATCATCACCCAGCCGCGCACCCGGCATGAGCAGTGGCTGCTGCAAACCGTCGAGGAGCTGGCCCGCGAGGCCGGGATCAAGATGCCCGAGGTCGGCATCTTCCCCGCCTACGAGGCCAACGCCTTTGCCACCGGCTGGAACCGTAACGACGCGCTGGTGGCAGTGTCTCAGGGGCTGCTGGAGCGTTTTTCGCCCGATGAAGTGCGGGCCGTACTGGCCCACGAAATCGGCCATGTGGCCAACGGCGACATGGTGACCTTGGCGCTGGTGCAGGGCGTGGTGAACACCTTCGTGATGTTCTTCGCGCGTATCATCGGCAACTTCGTCGACAAGGTGATCTTCAAGAACGAGGAAGGCCGCGGCATCGCCTACTACGTAGCGACCATCGTCGCCGAGCTGGTGCTGGGCATTCTGGCCAGCATGATCGTGATGTGGTTCTCGCGCCGCCGGGAATACCGCGCGGATGACGCCGGCGCGCGACTGGCCGGCACCGGGGCGATGATCAATGCCCTGCAGCGCCTGCGCTCGGAGCAAGGTATGCCGGTGCACATGCCCGATACGCTGAAAGCGTTCGGCATCAACGGCGGGCTCAAGCAGGGCCTGGCTGGCCTGCTGATGAGCCACCCGCCGCTGGAAGATCGCATCAATGCACTGCGCCAGCGCGGCTGAAACCGGTAGCAACACGAAGGGCGACTGCGGTCGCCCTTTTTTGTGCCCGCTTGATGGCCATCAGCGCGTGAGCCGATACACCCGCTCAAGCAAGGTCCGCACGCCGGCAGCCACGAAACGTGGGCTGTCCTGAGCGATCAGATGCTGCTCGAGTTCAGCCACCTGCCAGCCAGCGAAACCCTGGCGCACTTCAACGTCCCGCACGCAGAACGGCGGCCCGTCGATCAGCGCCTGGTCATACTCCAGGGTCACCAGCAGGCCCTGGGCTGGCGCAGGCAGCAAGCGGCCCAGGTGCGAGAAATAGGACTGCCGCATCGGCGGCGGCAAGGCGATCAGGGCGGCGCGGTCATAGAAACCCGCACAGCCGTGCAGATCGTTCTCTGTCAGGGCGAAGAAGTCGCCGCACCAGAGCTCGATCGCCCCTGCCCGCCACACTTCAAACACACCGCGCGGCTCAACGACGGGCGTCAGCTGATGCGCCTCGAAAAACGCCGCCACCGCCTCGCGTGACAGTTCGACGCCCAGCACCCGATGCCCCTGCTCGGCCAGCCAGAGCAGGTCGAGGCTCTTGCCGCACAATGGCACCAGTACCTGGCTGCCCACCGCCAGGCCCAGCTCAGGCCAGGCGTTGCGCAAATAGGGGTTGACCTGCGCCTGATGAAAACCGATCTGTTGCGCTGCCCACCGTTGATGCCAGAACGCCGGCTCCATGGTTGTGTGCTCTTGAGGAGTGAGCGGGAAAGCTTACCCCAGACAAGCGCTTGCCGTGTACACGGGCAAAGCGCCTTCCTCAACGACACGCAAAAAAATCCCCGGCACCGGGCCGGGGATTTTCTACAACAACGCCAGGATCAATCTTCGCGGTAGCGACGCAGCTTCAGCTGCTTGCCAGCCACGCGGGTGTCCTTGAGCTTGGACAGCAGACGCTCCAGGCCCTCTTCCGGCAGCTCGACGAGGCTGAAGCTATCGCGCACCTGAATGCGACCGATTGCATCGCGGGCCAGGCCGCCTTCATTGAGGATGGCGCCCAGCAGGTTCTTGGCAGCGATGCCATCGCGGGCACCCAGCGCGGTACGGCAACGCACGCGACCTTCGCCCAGTGGCATTGGCGCACGACGCTCGCGGTCTGCACCGCTGCGCTCGGAACGCTCGCCGCTACGCTCGGTGCGCTCACGCGGAGCACCGCCAGTCGGTACCAGAGGCTGCTCGCGCTCCACCGATTCCAGGCTCAGTGCCTGGCCGTTGGTCGCTTTGCGCAGCAGGGCCGAGGCCAGGGCACGCGGGGTGCAGCCAAGGTCAGCGGTCAGGCGGTCGAGCAGTTCGCCATGGCTGGCTTTTGCTTCGGCAACCAGCGGCGCCAGGCTCGCGGTCAATTTCTTGATGCGTGCGTCGAGTACCGCTTGTGCGCCTGGCAGGCGTGCTTCGGCAACCTTCTGCCCGGTGACACGCTCGATCAGTTGCAGCATGCGGCGCTCACGCGGGGTGACCAGCAGCAATGCGCGACCTTCACGACCGGCACGGCCGGTACGGCCGATACGGTGTACGTAGGACTCAGGGTCGTACGGCATGTCGACGTTGAACACGTGAGTGATGCGCGGTACGTCCAGGCCACGGGCAGCGACGTCGGTGGCAACGACGATGTCCAGGCGACCATCCTTGAGCGATTCGATCACACGCTCACGCTGGTTCTGGGCAATGTCACCGTTCAGCGCAGCGGCTTTGTAGCCTTTGGCTTCCAGGGCCGAGGCCAGGTCGAGGGTGGCTTGCTTGGTGCGCACGAAGGCGATCAGCGCGTCGAACTCCTCGACTTCCAGCAGACGCAGCACAGCTGCGATCTTCTGGTCGGCGTGCACCATCAGGTGAGCCTGGTCGATGGCGGTGACGGTCTGGGTCTTGGTCTGGATCTTGACGTGTTTCGGGTCACGCAGGTGACGTTCGGCGATCGAGCGGATCGACGACGGCAGGGTGGCCGAGAACAGGACGGTCTGACGGGTTTCGGGAATGGCGTCGAAGATGACTTCCAGGTCATCCATGAAGCCGAGCTTGAGCATTTCGTCGGCTTCGTCCAGCACCAGGAATTTCACGGTGGACAGGACTTTTTCGTCGCGGCGCAGGTGGTCGCACAGACGACCTGGCGTGGCGACGACGATTTGTGCGCCGTTGCGAATGGCCTTCAGCTGCGGGCCCATCGGGGCGCCACCATACACAGCTACCACGTTAACGCCAGGCATCTGCTTGGCGTAGGTTTCGAAGGCCGTGGCGACTTGCAGCGCCAACTCACGGGTTGGCGCAAGGATCAGGGCTTGCGGTTCGCGCTTGCTCACATCGATGCGATTGAGGACCGGCAGTGCGAAAGCAGCGGTTTTACCGGTGCCCGTCTGCGCCTGGCCGATCATGTCGTGACCGGCAAGGATGATCGGAATCGACTGTTGCTGAATAGCGGACGGCTCTTCATAGCCGGTCGCTACAACGGCAGCAACGATGTTCGGGTGAAGTTCGAGAGCGGCGAATCCGCCGGTTTCCTGGGTCATGGGTCTGCCTCTAGAGTGCATCCGCAAAGACCCATGCTCCAAAGCTGCACATGCCTTGAAAGACCGGAAGGTCACCCAGGCAGCTTTGGCGGCGGGGATTTGCGAAAACGATTGAAAAAGGAACGTGTGAGAGGGTCCGCCTAGCGGACGTACAGCCGAAGCTGCACTCGGAGGATTTGCACCACCTGATTTTGCGGTCCGCTAAAAGACCGGCGCGTACTATACCCGAAGCCTGCCTGAAACGTGAGGAAAATTTTCACCCTGAACGGTCAGTCCGGGCCAGGCGGTGGCGCGAGCTGAATCGGTTGGGCCAGGTAGCTGGGGAATGAACCTCGCTGGGTCGACCAGTCAGCGGTCTGGAGAGCGTCGCCTCCACTGCGGGAGATATCGGTCTTGTTCCAGCGCCGCGCAACGGTGGTGGATGAGTGGGCCTGGCCAGAGCGATCGGTGGTGTCTGTATCAGGCCGGCTGCGCCTGCCATCGCGGCACTCGCCGCTGCCCTCTCGACCGCGCGGCAGCACGGATTTTGTCCGTCATAACCCTGTGCAAGCAACCGGCCGGACTGGACGCAACACCGTGCCGGCAACGAACGCCCCCCCAACCCGAGCCTTCAGCTTGCCGGCCGAATCGCCTGGATCAGGCGCTCCAGGCTATAGCCCAACTGCGGCGCCAGCGCTGCGGCGCGGGCCTTGAGGCCATCGACGTCGAGGTGCTGGTCAAGGTCAGCCGGCACCAGCAGGATGACGTTACCCTCGCTTACCGGCAGTTCCCAGTAATGGCGGTGGTACAGGCCGCGCAGCAACGCCGCGCCCAGCGGCTTGCCGTCGTCGGTAGCCCACTGGTTGATCACCAGCCAGCCGCCGGGGTTGAGCTGCCGCTGGCAATCCTCGAGAAAGCGCCAGGCCATATGGCCCACTCCAGGACCGGTGTCGGTGTACAGATCGACAAACAGCACGTCGGCCTTCTCGGCGCTCGGCAGCAGCTCGAGCGCATCACCGATGCGCACGTACAGGCGCGGATCGTCTTCCAGGCCCAGATGCTCCATGGCCAGGCGCGGTACATCCGGGCGCAGCTCGATGGCTTCGACGTCTTCCAGCGGCAGGAACTTCAGGCATGCCTGGGTCAGCGTGCCGGCACCCAACCCCAGGAACAGCGCGCTGTCAGGCGCCGGGTGGCAGAGCGCGCCGACCAGCATGGCGCGGGTGTAGTCGTACTCCAGCCAGCTGGGGTCGGCGGTGAAGGTGCAGCTCTGCTCGATGGCATCACCGAACTCGAGAAAACGGTACTCGTCCACTTCATAAACGCTGATGACACCGTAGGCATCCTCGACCCGGGCCAGTAGCCGTTCATTACGCTCGGTAGTCATGCCAGCTCCTGCTTGTCCGGGCAAAACCGCGATTCTCCGTGAATGCCGGCACTGCAACAAGCGCACCCCCACCTGATACGATGACGGCCAGCCCTCCCCTGACCTTGATAGAGCCCGTGATGACCCAACCCTGGAGCCCTGAAAGCTGGCGCGCCCTGCCGATCCAGCAGCAACCCACCTACCCCGACGCCGCCCACCTGGCCAAGGTCGAACAGCGTCTGGCCAGCTATCCGCCGCTGGTGTTCGCCGGTGAAGCGCGCGAGCTGCGCCGCCAGTTCGCTGAAGTCACCGAGGGTCGGGCATTTCTGCTGCAAGGGGGCGATTGTGCCGAGAGCTTTGCCGAGTTCAGCGCCGGCAAGATTCGCGACACCTTCAAGGTACTGCTGCAGATGGCAATCGTCATGACCTTCGCTGCGGGCTGCCCGGTGGTGAAGGTAGGCCGCATGGCGGGCCAGTTCGCCAAGCCACGTTCGACCAACGATGAAACCATCGGCCAGGTCACCCTGCCCGCCTACCGCGGCGACATCGTCAACGGCATCGGCTTCGACCCGGTCAGCCGTGTGCCCGACCCCGAGCGCCTGCTGCAGGCCTACAACCAGTCCACGGCGAGCCTCAACCTGCTGCGCGCCTTCGCGCAAGGGGGCTTCGCTGACCTGCATCAGGTGCACAAGTGGAACCTGGACTTCATCGCCAACGCGCCTGTGGCCACCAAGTACCACCAACTTGCCGACCGCATCGACGAAACCCTCGCGTTCATGCGCGCCTGCGGCCTGGACAGCGCCCCGCAACTGCGCGAAACCAGCTTCTTCACCGCCCATGAGGCGCTACTGCTGAATTACGAACAGGCCTTCGTGCGTCAGGACAGCCTCACGGGCGATCACTACGACTGCTCGGCGCACATGCTCTGGATCGGCGACCGTACCCGTCAGCTCGACGGTGCCCACGTGGAGTTCCTGCGCGGCGTGCATAACCCGATCGGGGTCAAAGTCGGCCCGAGCATGAACCCCGACGACCTGATCCGCCTGCTCGACATCCTCAACCCCAGCAACGACCCGGGCCGCCTCAACCTGATCGCGCGCATGGGCGCGGGCAAGGTGGGCGACCATTTGCCAGGGCTGATCCGCAAGGTCGAGGGCGAAGGGCGCAAGGTGCTGTGGAGCTGCGACCCGATGCATGGCAACACCATCAAGGCCAGCACCGGCTACAAGACCCGCGACTTCGCGCAGATCCTCGATGAGGTGAAGCAGTTCTTCCAAGTGCACCAGGCCGAGGGCAGCTATGCCGGCGGTATCCACATCGAGATGACCGGGCAGAACGTCACTGAGTGCATCGGTGGTGCGCGGCCGGTGACCGAAGATGCGTTGTCGGATCGCTATCACACCCACTGCGACCCGCGGCTCAATGCCGATCAGTCGCTGGAGCTGGCCTTCCTGATTGCGCAAACATTGAAAGACGTGCGCCGCTGACTGCGCCGCTCGCCCGCACACTGCAGGGCTCGCCGCCAGGCCGACATGCCGGCCTTGGTGGCTAAGGCCCTTCAGGGTTCGCAGGGCAGGTGAAACTCACACAGGCCAGTGGCAGCGGTGTCAGTCGCGAAGGGCGGCAAAGCCGTCCTCGATGAAACGACGCGTGAGGTGCGACGATATGGCTAACCGCCATCGCTTCGCCCTTCAGCTCTGGTCGACTCGGCCCGAGCGCCAGAGCTGCCGTTACGCAAGCAAGCACCGTAAGCCTGGGGTGGCGGCGTGACCACCGGCCGCTCAGACCTCCAGCAGCAACAACCCCGCACAGAGCAGCAGAAATCCGCAGAACAGTCCGCGCAATACTTTCTCCGGCAAGGCGTGAGCGAGCTTCACGCCCCAACTGATGCTCAACAGCCCGCCCACGGCCATTGGCAACGCCACGGCCCAGACGACGCTGTCGTGCAGCGCATAGGTGACCAGCGTGACGAAAGTGCTGGGCGCCGCCAGCGACAGCGACAGGCCTTGGGCTACCACCTGCGTAGTGCCGAATACACTGGTCAGGATCGGCGTGGCCACTACTGCGCCGCCGACGCCGAACAACCCACCCATGGCCCCGGCAAAACTGCCCAGCACACCCAGCCACGGCCAGCCGTAGCGAAGTTCAGGGCTGGCCTTGGCTACCGGCAGGAACAGGCGCAGCGCGTTCCATACCACCAGCACCAGCAGGAAGCCGACAAACCCCAGGCGCATGGCCTGAGCGTCGACGCCCACGGCCCAGATCGAGCCAAGCCAGGCGAAGACGAAACTGCACACCGCCAGCGGCAATGCATGCCGCAGTTCGATGCGATTGCGCTGGTGATAGCGCCACAGCGCCAGCAGCACGTTCGGCACCACCATGACCAGCGCCGTGCCTTGGGCCACTTGCTGATCCAGCCCGAACAGCACACCCAGCGCGGGAATGGCGATCAACCCGCCGCCAATGCCGAACACCCCACCTACGGTACCGAGCGCTGCGCCCAGCACCAGGTACATCAAACCCTCGACCATCCGTCCCATCCCGCTCATTTCACGAGCGGCCATGCTAACAGCCCCGCCTCGCCGTGAAACCTTTCGCAACATCTCTCGGGCCAACGAACGCCGTCAATCCAGTGGAAAAACACGCTGGACGGGTGCTTTCGCAGCCTTTATCGGACCAGTCGTAAATTTGAAACGAACCTTCCTGACATCTCATGGCTCGAAATTCCAAGAGCCGCTTTAGTTCGCGGTTGCGCTAACAATTGGCCCCGCGTAATGAACTGCGATGGTAACCAGCGGTTGATCGTTCGCTGCCCATTTCCTCCATCTCGCTTTCAAGGACTTGCATGAACGCCGACACCAAAGCCCCCCGAGATGAGTTGTTGTTGGACAATCAGGTCTGTTTCGCCCTGCACTCGACCTCGCTGATGATGACCAAGGTGTACAAACCCTTACTGTTGAAGCTGGGCCTGACCTACCCGCAATACCTGGCGATGCTGGTGTTGTGGGAGCAGGACGGGCTGACCGTCGGCGAGATCAGCCACCGGCTGTTGACCGACCCCGGCTCGCTGACGCCCCTGCTCAAGCGCCTGGAAAGCGAAGGCCTGCTCAAGCGCACGCGCAGTCGCGATGACGAGCGTGTGGTGATCGTGCAACTGACCGACAAGGGCCAGACGCTGCGTCGCGAAGCACAGCGCATGCCGCAATCGATTACCGAAGCCAGCGGGCGTACCGCCGAGCGCCTGCAAGCCTTGCAGGCCGAGCTGGTGGAAATCCGCGCCAGTCTGCAGAAGAAGCTCTGAACGACAGGCACAAAAAACCCGGCCGAAGCCGGGTTTGGGTACTACGCAAGGCGCATTACTTCTTCGCGCGACCTTTGTAGGTGCCGTCGCGGGTGTCGATTTCGATCAGCTCGTCGATCTCGATGAAGTCAGCAACCGACAGCTCGGTACCGTTGGCCAGCCGGGCTGGTTTCATCACTTTGCCGGAGGTATCGCCACGGGCAGAGCCTTCGGTGTAGTCGACTCGACGCACGATGGTGGTCGGCAGCTCGACCGAAACCAGACGGTCTTCGAAGAACACCGCTTCGCAGACATCTTCCATGCCTTCTTCGATGAACGGCAGAACGGCTTCGATGTCTTCGGCGTTCAGCTCGTACATGGTGTAGTCAGTGGTGTCCATGAAGGTGTAGGAGTCACCGCTGATGAACGACAACGTGGCTTCTTTGCGATCGAGGATCACGTCGTCCAGTTTGTCGTCGGCGAAGTAGACCACTTCGGTCTTGTAGCCGGTCAGCAGGTTCTTCATTTTGGTCTTCATGATCGCGCTGTTGCGACCCGACTTGGTGAACTCGGCTTTCTGCACGAGCCACGGGTCGTTGTCGATCCGCAGGACGGTGCCGGGTTTCAGTTCTTTACCAGTTTTCATTACGCAGTATCCGAATCTGGGGGGATTTATAAAAATCAGGGCCGCGTATCATATCCAATTTCGATAAAACTGCACCAGCGCCGTGGCGAGGTCTGGTTGAACGGCCTGTGCTGCGCGCCAGCGCTCGGCCTGCTCGGCCAGCACGTGCCACTGTGGCTGCAGTGCGCGCCAGGCGGCGGCCATGTCCTGATCCATGTTCCACGCACGCCACAGGCCACGCAGCGCATCGCTTGCGGCAGGCGTCAGGCCCTGGCAGTAGCGCGTCAGAAACGCCTCGAGCTTTTCCCAATGGGCGTTCTCTTCCTGTACATAGATATGCCAAAGCAACACGCCACCCGCCCACTGGGCCCGCACGAAGGAATCTTCGCCGCGCACTGCGTTGAAATCGCAGCACCAGAGCAGGCGGTCGTAGTCGTCCTGGCTGACGAACGGCAGCACCTGAACGGTCAAGCCGCCGCGCTGGTGAATGTCGCCCACCGCCAGTTCAGGCTCATTCAGCCAGGCCCGCAGGTCAGCGAGGATGCGTCCTTCCGGCACCAGCACATGGCAGGTCTGCGGGCCCTCGGCCATCGCCGCGAGCCAGGCGCCGAGCTGTGGGTTTTCATAGGCGAACAGCGAGATCAGCCGGGCGTCAGTGGCGGGTCGCACACCCAGCGCCTGCAGGAACTGCTGGCGCGCCGAGGCATCGGCGGCGAAGGCCGCGCGCCGTGCCAGCAACGATGCTTCACGCAGCAGCCCGCCAGTACGCGGGGTAAAGCCCGGGAAGAAGAACCAGCGGCGCAGGCCGTTGGCTTGCGGCGAGGCCAGGCCATGACACCCGTCGACCCAGGCTTCAGCGCTCAGGTACTCGAGATTCAGCCAAAGCGCAGGTGTGGCACGGGTCCGCAATGCTTCGACGTAAGCCCCCGGCAAGCTGCAACCAAAGGCGCCAATCACCACCTCGGCGGGCGCTACCTCGGGCCAGGGCGACGACCAGCGCAACACCTGCACACCCTGCTGGTGTTGCGCAGCGGCATCCGCTTGCGCTTCCGGGCACAGGCGCACGAAGGCCGACAGATCATCCACCCACAGCCGCACGGTCAGGTCGTGCTCCTGAGCCAGCTGGCGGGCCAGGCGCCAGGTCACGCCGATGTCGCCGTAGTTATCGACGACCGCGCAGAAAATGTCCCAGGTGGCGTTCACATCCACTCCCTTCAGCGTGCCAAAAGCGCCTGATTTTGCGGGCATAACGGCAGACACGGAAGCACAGCGCTGAAAAATCTCTCACCTGCATGCGACAATACCGACCTCTCTGCCCCTGACCAGGAGCCCGACATGGCCCACGACCGCGCGTTGAGCATCACCCTGACCCCCGTGCAGTTCATTCTCTGCCTGGCCTTGGGCCTGTGGCTGGGCGCCGTGGCCATCGGCGCGACCGCCTGGTTGGCCGTGCAGCTCTGGCCGCAGCACATGGCGCCGTGGGTGCAGGCCGTGCAACCCCCGGCCGCCGTCGCGCCTGCCGCGCAAGACGCGCAGCAGGTGATGTTCGAGCGCTATGAGCAAAACGTGCAGCGCCAGCAAGCACGGCAGAACAGCGAGGCGGCGGCGGCCAACCCCCGCAATCTCGACAACCCCAAGTGCCAGTTCTGGCTGCAACAGGATCGCACCGCGCCGACTGCCAGCAGTCAGGCCCACGTATTGGAATTTTGCAACTGACCATGGATAAACCTGCCCTGCTGGCCTGCATCATCACCGCCCTTGAGGCAGACGCCGAGGCCTTGCGCCTTGCCGCTCAGACCGCCTACGAAACGGCAACCGCCGAAGAAAACATCGCCGAAAACAAGTACGACACCCTGGGCCTGGAGGCTTCGTACCTGGCCACCGGCCAGGCCCGACGCGGTGCCGAGATTCGCCAGGCGCTGCTCACCTATCGCCAGTTGCAGCTGCGCGCCTATGACGCGCTGCGCGGCATCGAGGTCAGCCACCTGATCGCGGTGGAGTCAGCCCAAGGCGCCGTGCAGCGTTTTTTTCTCGGCCCTGACGCCGCTGGCCTCAAGATCGGCCAGGGCGATCAGCTGATCACCGTGATCACCCCGCGCTCACCACTGGGCCAGCAATTGCTGGGCAAGCGCATCGACGACGAGGTGACACTGCCGGCGCAGACCCTGCAGGTGATCGACGTCACCTGAAGCCGGCCCGCCGCCACCACCCCTTTCTTCCGCCTAACCCGAGACCTGCGATGACTACCGCACCTCCCAGTCGCGCCCTGATCCTGCTGATGGCCACCGCCATCGGCCTGGCCGTGGCCAGCAATTACTATGCCCAACCGTTGCTGCACAGCATTGCCGAACAGTTCGGCCTGAGCACGGTAGGCGCCGGCAGCATCGTGGTCACCGCCCAGCTCAGCTACGGCGTTGGCCTGCTGTTACTGGCGCCGTTGGGCGACCTGTTCGAGCAGCGGCGGCTGATCGTGATCATGATGATCATTGCCACCCTGGGCCTGATCATCAGCGCCTGCGCGCCGAGCCTGCCGTGGCTGATCGTCGGCACGGCGCTGACCGGGCTGTTCTCGGTGGTGGCGCAAGTGCTGGTGCCGATGGGCGCAGCGCTGAGCGACCCGGCGCAGCGTGGGCGCACGGTCGGCACGCTGATGAGCGGCCTGCTGCTAGGCATTCTTCTGGCCCGCACTGCCGCAGGGCTGAGCGCCGAGCTGGGCGGCTGGCGCAGCATCTACGTGCTGGCGGCGGTGCTCATGGCAATCACGGCGCTGGCGCTGTACCGCGGCCTGCCGCGCCATCAGCAGTCGGCCGGGCTCAGCTATCCGGCGCTGATCGGCTCGGTGTTCCGCCTCTTCGTGGAGGAGCCTGTGCTGCGCGTGCGCTCGCTGCTGGGGCTGCTGTCGTTCTGCATGTTCGCCCTGTTCTGGACCCCACTGGCCTTTCTCCTGGCGCGCGAGCCGTATCACTTTTCCGATGCGGTGATCGGACTGTTTGGCCTGGCCGGAGCGGCCGGCGCGCTGGCCGCGAACTGGGCCGGCCGGCTGGCGGACCGCGGCAAGGGCGCACTGGGAACCACCGTGGGTCTGGTGGCGCTGCTGCTGTCGTGGATTCCATTGGGCTTTGCCGAAACGTCCCTGGTGGCGCTGATCCTCGGCGTGCTGGTACTGGACCTGGCGGTGCAGTTGGTCCATGTGGGCAATCAGAACGCGGTGATCGCCCTGCGACCGCAAGCGCGCACCCGGCTCAACGCCGGCTATATCACCTGTTACTTCATCGGCGGCGCACTGGGTTCGCTGCTCGGCACGCAACTGTTCCAGTGGCGCGGCTGGGAAGCCATCGTCGCGGCGGGGCTGCTGGTCGGGCTGCTGGCGCTGCTGGTGTGGTGGCGCGGCGCACGGCGCGAACGCTGCATGGGGCAGCCAGCCCAGGATGCGCAGGGGACGTCCTGAGACGACGATCAGGCCAGGCGAAAACAGGCAGAGGTGCTGAGCCGATAAGCCGCCCCAGGGCGCGTGCGACCGCACTGCAGTACATGGCTTTTCAGAGGCCTGGCGCCCCGGCCCGTTTGCAACGCAGTCTGCGTCCAATCGCGGGGCTTTGCGTACAAGCCCTGAGGTTCAGCCCCCGAACGGCCGTCGCCCGGGGACTGGGCGGCGACCTGCGATTCGCGCCAGGCGGTCCCCATCTGGTGCTCGATCAGCGCTGTGCATGATTCCCGACTCGCCACAGTTGACCGACTCCACCTCGTCTACGCGGCACAGTGCAGGAGGCGCGCGGCCTGACAGTCGCGGGCACTCAAGTGCATATGGGCAATTCAACGGGCATGCATGAACGTGCCGCCTGCGCTGGGCGATTCAGTTCAACGTGCTCCATGGCCGCGCTTGGGTACGGTTTGCAGGACACTGGCAGGCCGATAGGCCTTGTTCGTGGCAGCCGGACCACCCGCGCATGGCTATTGCCTGTCGGATCCAGGGCCGGTCAGCCCCTCACCCGTGCAGCGCCGCCAGTACCCCACTGGCGATTTGCGCATCCTGCACCGCGACCCCCGTGAGGTCAGCCAGCGTGATCTGCTGATCATCGGTTCTGCCCTGCCCCGTGCCGGCCAGCAACGCGCCGAGCTCCAGCAACTGCTCGCGCCTGATCAGGCCGGCGGCGAGCGCACCCGCGACCTCGCCGTAGCGACAACACTGGTCGAGCGAATCCACCACCAGACGATCGGCCCGCGCCACCAACGCCACGTCCAGTTCCTGCTTGCCCGGCGCATCGGCGCCCACGGCGGTGATATGGGTGCCTGGGCGCACCCATTCGCTGCGCAGGAGCGGTACGCGCGAGGGCGTGGTGCAGACGATCAGGTTGGCCGCATCGGCGACCTGTTCGGGGGTTGGCGCCAGTTGCACCGCGTAGCCCAGGGTGCGGGCGAAATCGGCATAACCCTGCAGCTGATCCTGGCCCCGAGCCCAGGCCACCAGACTGCGGCAGGGGTTGGACGCGTGCAGTTGTTCAAGTTGCAAGCGGGCCTGCGTCCCGCTGCCCAGCATGCCGATGGCGTGCACCTCACGCGGCGCCAGAAGGCGCGCAGCGATGCGCCCGGCCAACGCGGTGCGCAGCCCGGTCAACCAGCCTTCGTCCTGCAACAGCGCCAGCGGCCGGCCAGTGCGCGCGCACAGCACCAGCATCAGGCCATCGTTGCTGGCCAGGCCAAGGGCCGGGTTGTCGTAGAAGCCGGTGGACACCTTCACGGTGAAGGTGTCGCTGCCCTCGACATGGGCCGACTTGATGCAGCAGTCGCCATTGGCCTGGGCGAAGGCAAACGCCTGCACTGGCGGCACCTGCACCTGACCTGCGGAATAAGCGATGAAACCGTGCTCGATTCGCGCCAGCGCGTCGTCGATATCGAGGTGGGCCATGATCTGCTGCCTGGCGAAGACCTTCACTGGATCGCCTCCAGGAACTTCTCCAACAGAATATTGCGCCCACAGATCACTGCCGCCACGCGTTTGCCCTGATAATCCGGCGCCAGCTGTTGCAGGCCCGCCACCGCCACCGCCGCGGCGCCTTCGATGATCCAGCGTTCGCTGCTGGCCACCTCGCGCATGGCCGCCTTGATCTGCGTTTCGCTGACCAGCACGGTACGGGTGATCAGTTGCTGGCACAGCGCGAAGGTGATGCTGTCTGGCTCCACACCACCTGCAGTGCCGTCGGACAACGTCTCCTCCTCGTCCATCTCGATGATCCGGCCGGCTTCCAGCGAGCGTTGCAGGGTAGGCGCGTTGGCAGGCCAGCAACCGATGATCTCCACCGAGGGATTGAGCGCCCGCAGTGCTGCGCCGATACCAGAAATCATGCCGCCGCCGCCCACCGCCACGAACACCGCGTCGAGCTCGGGCGCCTGCTCATGCAGTTCCATGCCGATGGTGCCCTGGCCGGCGATGATCTCTGCGTCGTTGTAGGGCGAGATGAACGGCTTGCCTTGCGCCCGCGCCTGGCGCGCGGCTTCCAGCTCGACACCCAGTGGGTCGAGGCCCAGGCAGATCACCTCGGCGCCCAGGCTGCGCATGGCCTCAAGCTTGTAGGCCGACGCCGAAGTGGTGGTGTAGACCGTGACCGGCACCCCGAGCACTTGCCCGGCCAGCGCCAGCCCCTGGCCATGATTGCCGGAGGACGCGGTAATCACACCCCGACCACGCTGCGCCTCGGGCAGCAGCCGCAGCTTGTTGCTGGCCCCGCGGAACTTGAACGAGCCGGTGTGCTGCAGGTGTTCACTTTTCAGGTACACCTCGCAGCCGGTCTGGGCAGACAAGCGTGGGCTGAAACTGAGCGGCGTGGTGGCAACCGCAGGGCGCAAGGCGCGGTGAGCCTGGGTGATGGCGGTGGACAAGGCATCGAGCGACGGGGCTGGCAAGGGCATGGGCAGGTTCCAGAAACGAAAACGATTGTGGACTATAAATCCAATATGGACTTTATATCTACAAATGAAATGTCTGCTTTGCTTGCCGTGCCGCGTGAAGCGTTTAGCGCAGGGCCAATGCGTCAAGGGTCGGAAACTTCGCCTGGGCGTTTCTAGCCCGGCAAACGCCTACCCGCGCAGGGCCTTGAGGTATTTGTAGACCGTCGCTCGCCCCATTTCGAGCACGTTGGCAATGTAGTCGGCGCTGCTGCGGGCGTCGAAGGCGCCTTCGGCGAACAGCGCTTCGACCAGCGCACGTTTGTCTTTGGCGCGCAGGGTACGCAGGGAAAGGTTGTGCTGCTCCAGCCAGGCTTGCAGAAAAGTGTTGATACGCTCCTGCCAGTCGTTCTTGAACAAGCCTTCAGGCTGCGGTATCACGCGTTGCAGCTGGAAGAAAGCGGCCAACGCCTGGTGCGCCTGCTCCAGCACAGAGACATTGAAATTGATGCACAACAGGTACTCTGGCTGGCCCTCGGCATCGCGCAGCACAGCACTGATGGAGCGGACCTTCTGCCCGTCCCAGTTGAGCTTTTCATACGGGCCCAAGGTGTCGGCGTGCTGGAAATCGTCCAGGGCATCATCCAGCGCCGAGTCATCGCCCGGGCTGCGCTTGGAAAAGTTGTTGGCAATGTGCAGCACCGTTTGGCTGGCGATGTCATGCACGATCACCTCCGCGTGCGGATAGAACAGCGCAGCGATGCTGTCGGCGATGGCGGTGTAGTTGGCGAGCAGGGTCATGGTGGGTCAGCATTGGCAAGTGGGACGGGAGACGGGGCAGTCTGCACAGAAAAGTCTCGATTTTCGATCACGCGGTGTGGCACACCCTTCCAGACCCCTGGCCGCCCTTCCAAGCGCGCTCGACGTGAGCCTGTCGGTACAGGTTCAACGGTCGTTATGGCCCAGGTCGCGTTCGGGGTCGATCACATCGCGCACCCGCTGCTTGAGTACCTTGGCCTCGGGGAAGCCACCGTCGGCCTTGCGCTCCCACAGTGGCTTGCCATCACAGGTGATGACGAAAACGCCTCCGGTGCCAGGCTTCAAGGTGACGCCGCCCAGCTCGTCGCCAAAGGTACTGAGCAGCTCCTGAGCCAGCCAGGCGGCGCGCAACAGCCATTGGCACTGGGTGCAGTAGGTGATGACGATAGCCGGCTTGCTGGGCGACATGCGAAAACCTCGGTAAGACATAGATTGGCGCGGCTGGCAGCACACCCCTTGCGATTGATTCAGGAGCGCTCGAGGTTGTCCAGAATCTTGGCGTGCACGCGCATGCACAGTTCCAGTTCAGCCTCGTCAACACCGCTGAACAATTCAGCGCGCAGGGCATTGGCGATGGTTTCGATCTGCTCGATCAACGGCTTGGCTGGCGGGCACAACAGAATTTTCTTCGCCCGGCGGTCTTCCATGACCGCTTGGCGGCGCACCAGCCCCTGGGCTTCGAGGCTGTCGAGCAAGCGTGCCAGGGTCGGCCCTTCGACACCGACGTTCTGCGCCAGCTCGCGCTGGGTCGGCGCGTCTTCGAAACGGGCCAGGTGCAGCAGTACCAGCCAGCGCGCCTGGGACAGGTTGAGCCCGGCCAGCCGGCGATCGAGTTCCGCACGCCAACCCCGTGACATCTGTGCAAGCTGCATGCCGAAGCGGTGTTGGTTGTCGGTGAGTGGCATAGTGAGTCAATCCAGTGAACTGCTTTGGAGGCTTTGTACGAGGCGCCTTGAGAAAGGGTCATGCTGCGGTGGAACAGCTGGGGCACTTTGCCAGACCTTTGTCTCAAGCCTGCTCGTACAAAGCAAAGTGGAGGTCATCATGCCCTGCGCGTCGGCACAAAGCCAACGCGCCAGCCGGCGACCCTAACGCCGAGCGCGGTGTCGCGCCTACACCTCGAACTCGGCGGCCAGGGCGGCGCGTACGCAGTACAACACCCCTTCAGGCAGACGCCCTTCAAACTGCGCGGCCACTGCCGACACCGGCGGCAACTCGCCCTCGCCGTCAAGGAAGGCATCCTGGATTTCGGCCATCAGGTCTTCGGGCAGGTCAAGGGCCTGGTCCAGGCTCAGGGCCTGGCTGCCCAGCGCTTCGGCCAGCAGGCTGTAGACATTTTTCTCGCTGCAATCGAGTTGTCCGGCAATCTGCGACGGCGTCATGCCGGCGCGGGCCAAGCTGACCAGTTCGTGACGCAGGTCGGTGACCACCGCAGGCGCTGGCGCGGTATCGCCGCCATTGAGCACTTCGAGAAAGGCCTGGCCGTAGCGCTCCAGCTTGCGCGCGCCCACGCCGCTGACCTGGCCCATCTCATGCAGGCTGGTGGGCTGGCTGCGGAGCATTTCAAGCAAGGTGGAGTCAGGGAAAATCACATAAGGCGGCACGCTGTGCTCTTCGGCCAGCTTGCGCCGCAAGGTGCGCAACGCTTCCCACAGCTCGCGCTCCTCGCCCCGCACCAGCTGGCTGGCGGGGCTGCCACCGGAGGTTTTGGCCACGGTCTGCGGCTTGAGGTCGCGGCGTAGTTCCAGGTTCACCTCACCCTTGAGCAAAGGGCGGCAGCTGTCGGACAGACGTAAACCGCCATAGCCCTCCAGGTCGATGTCCACCAGCCCGCGCGCGACCAGTTGGCGGAACAGGGAGCGCCATTGAGCTTCGTCGCGGCCCTTGCCGACGCCGAACACCGAGAGCCGCTCATGGCCGAAATTGCGCACTTTTTCGGTGTCTTTGCCCAGCAGCACGTCGATCAAATGGCCCACCCCATAGCGCTGACCGGTACGGTACACGGCAGACAGCGCCTGGCGCGCCGCTTCGGTGGCGTCCCAGGTCTGCACGTTGTCGACGCAGTTGTCGCAGTGCCCACAGGGCTGTTCGAGCACTTCATCGAAGTAGGCCAGCAGCGCCTGACGGCGGCAGCGCGTTTCTTCGCACAGCGCCAGCATGGCATCGAGCTTGTGCTGTTCGACGCGTTTGTGACGCTCGTCGCCTTCGGAGTTCTGCAGCATCTGCTTGAGCATGACCATGTCCTGCAGGCCGTAGGCCATCCAGGCGTCAGCGGGCAAGCCATCACGCCCTGCCCGACCCGTCTCCTGATAATAGGCCTCGAGCGATTTGGGCAGGTCGAGGTGGGCGACGAAACGCACGTTGGGCTTGTCGATGCCCATGCCGAAGGCAATGGTGGCAACCATGATCAGCCCTTCCTCGTTGAGGAAGCGGCGCTGGTTGGCAGCGCGTGTTTCAGCAGGCAGGCCGGCGTGATAGGGCAAAGCCGGGAAGCCTTGGTCGCACAGGAAGGCTGCGGTTTCATCGACCTTCTTGCGCGACAGACAATAAACGATGCCGGCATTGCCGCGGCGCTCACCGAGGAAGGCCATCAGCTGCTTGCGCGGCGATTCCTTGGGCACGATGCGGTAGAAGATATTGGGCCGGTCGAAGCTCGACAGAAAGCGCTCGGCGCCGTGCAGGTGCAGACGCTGGACGATCTCTTCGCGGGTGCGCATGTCGGCCGTTGCGGTCAGGGCGATGCGCGGCACGTGGGGGAACAGCTCGGCGAGCTGGCCGAGCTGCAGGTATTCAGGACGGAAATCGTGACCCCACTGCGACACGCAGTGCGCCTCATCGATGGCAAACAGCGACACATCGAGCCCGCGCAAAAAATCCAGCATGCGCTGCTGCACCAGGCGCTCCGGTGCCAGGTAGAGCATCTTCACCTCGCCGCGGCGCAAGCGCCCGGCCAGCTCGCGCTGCTGATCGGCATTGAGCGTGGAGTTCAGCGCCGCCGCCGCAACACCAAGCTCGCTGAGCGTGGCAACCTGATCGTCCATCAGGGCGATCAAGGGCGAGACCACCACCGTCAGGCCCGGACGCAACAGCCCCGGCACCTGGAAGCACAATGACTTACCACCACCGGTGGGCATCAGCACCAGCGCGTCGCCGCCATTGGCCACGCAGTCGATGATTGCCTCCTGGCGCCCTCGGAAGCTGTCGTAGCCGAAGATGTCCTTGAGGACGCGCTGAGCCTGTTCGAGCATTTGCCACTCCATAAATCGCTGTACCGTTCGGCCGACAGGCTGGACGATAATCCCGCCCCGCACACCCGCGAATGCGTAAGCGGCTTTTGCCGGGCCGCGTGAAACGTGACTCTGGCATGAAAAACGGCAGATTATACCTGAGCTGCCCCTTTGGCAGGGGCGCCGGTGACAGACGTCTTCCTTTGCCTCGGATGTGTTGCAAGGTGCTAGAATTCCCCATCGTCAAATCCTCAAGGTAACCCCTCCAATGTCCTTCGCCGAGCAACTCACCCGCCTGCAAGCCTTCCTTGATGCCGATGAGCTGCACGAGGAAGCGCTGGACTACGTCGCCGCACACGGCTACCTGACTGCGCTGTCGATCAGCGCCGAAGACGTCCCTGAGCGTGAATGGATCGACGCCCTGTTCGCCGAAACCCCCAAATACGCCAGCGACGCCCAGCACATCGAAGTCGAAGCCACCCTGGTTGCACTCAAGGCCCACATCGCCCGCCAACTGGCCAGCGAAGAAGACTTCGAGCTGCCCTGCGACCTCGACCTCACCGACGAGCCGGATGACTCCGAGCTGCGCGGCTGGTGCATCGGCTTTATGGAAGGCGTGTTCCTGCGCGAAGAAATCTGGTTCGAGAACGCCGAAGACGAAGTGAGCGAAATGCTGCTGCCGATCATGGTCGGTTCTGGCCTGTTCGACGAACAACCCGAGTTCGCCGACATCGCCAGCAACGCCAACCTGCAGGACGACATGATCGTGCAGATCCCCGAAGCACTGACCGCGCTGTTCCTGCTGCTGCACGCTCCGGACGAAAAACCAGCCCTGCTCAAGCCTCGTCACCACTGATCGCGCCATGCGCTACCTGTTGCTGGCCATCGGCTGGCTCAGCGTAGCGCTGGGTGTGGTCGGCATCTTCCTTCCGGTGCTCCCCACCACCCCGTTTCTGCTGCTGGCTGCCGCGTGTTTCGCGCGCAGCTCGCCGCGCTTTCATCACTGGCTGATCCATCATCCGCAGCTGGGCCCATGGATTCGCGATTATCTGGGTGGCCAGGGCATCCCGCTCAAGGGCAAGGTCTACGCCATCGGCCTGATGTGGGCCAGCATCCTGTTCTCGTGCTATCTGGTGCCGCTGTTCTGGGCGCGGGCGTTCATGCTCACCAGTGCCGTGTGCGTGAGCCTGTACATCCTCAGGCAAAAAACCCTGCGCAAAGGGGGCTGAGGGCCAGTCAGGTCTGCCTTCAGGCTCGGTCGATCGATCCTGCCGCCCATCACCCCTGCCAATCCCCCACCATTCCCGCGCCTGTCACACACTTGTCGATCACCTGATCGCACGCTATCAAGGGAAACCTGTCCATCAGAAACGCTGGTCGTCTGCTTTACATCACCAGCACCCTATTCACTGTCCAAGGACCTCCCATGACCCAGAGCAACCGCCGCTTCCTGCTGACCAAACGCCCCTCTGGCGCCGTACAGCGTGAGGACTTCACCTTCGAGCAGGCGCCCCTCGAGGCCCCCGCCGACGGCCAGGTCCAGGTCAAGAACCTCTACCTCTCACTCGACCCCGCCATGCGCGGCTGGATGAACGAGGGTAAGTCGTACATTCCACCCGTGGGCCTGGGCGATGTGATGCGCGCACTGGGCGTCGGTGAAGTGGTCGCCTCCAGCCATCCGGACTACAAGCCCGGTGACCATGTCGGTGGCACACTCGGCGTGCAGGACTACTTCACAGGCAAGCCCGAAGGGCTGCAGAAGATCGATCCAAACCTGGCGCCCCTGCCCCGTTACCTCTCCGCGCTGGGCATGACCGGCATGACCGCCTACTTCGCCCTGCTCGAGGTCGGGCAACCGAAGGCCGGTGACACCGTGGTGATTTCCGGCGCAGCCGGCGCGGTGGGCAGCATCGCCGGGCAAATCGCCAAGCTCAAAGGCTGCCGCGTGGTCGGCATTGCCGGCGGCCAGCAGAAATGCCAGTACCTGATCGATGAGCTGGGCTTCGACGGCGTCATCGACTACAAGGCCGAAGACGTGCTCGATGGCCTGAAGCGCGAGTGCCCCAAAGGCGTCGACGTTTACTTCGATAACGTCGGCGGTGAGATTCTCGATGCGGTGTTGTCGCGCATCAACTTCAAGGCCCGCATCGTGATCTGCGGCGCCATCAGCCAGTACAACAACAAAGAGGCGGTCAAAGGCCCGGCCAATTATCTAGCGCTGCTGGTCAACCGCGCGCGCATGGAAGGCTTCATCGTCTTCGACCACCTGAAAGACTACGGCAAGGCTGCAAAAGAAATGGCTGGCTGGCTGGCCAGCGGCGAAGTGAAGAGCAAGGAAGATGTGGTCGAGGGTCTGGAAACGTTCCCCGAAACCCTGCTCAAGCTGTTCAACGGCGAGAACTTCGGCAAATTGGTGCTGAAGGTCTGACCCACCTCGTGCAGCGGTAACGCTCAGTAAAAAGGGCCGCACCCAGGTAATGGGTTCGGCCCTTTTCAGTGGGGGATCAGGGGCTGAGCCTCAGCCGCGAATCTCAGCCACCACCGCCGCCAACGCCGCCGCGGGGTCCGCCGCCTGACTGATGGGCCGACCGATCACCAGGTAATCCGACCCCGCCTGCAACGCCTGGCGCGGCGTCAGAATGCGCCGCTGATCATCCTGCGCGCTCCCGGCCGGACGAATCCCAGGCGTCACCAATTGCAGCGACGGATGCGCAGCCTTCAGCGCCGTCGCCTCCAGCGCCGAGCACACCAGGCCGTCCATGCCAGCCTTCTCGGCCAACGCTGCCAAGCGCAGCACCTGCGTCTGCGGCTCGACATCCAGGCCGATTCCGGCCAGGTCTTCCTGCTCCATGCTGGTCAGCACCGTAACGCCAATCAGCAACGGTTGCGGGCCGCTGCGCGCCGCTAGCACCTCGCGGCACGCCGACATCATGCGCAGGCCACCGGAGCAGTGCACGTTGACCATCCACACGCCCATCTCGGCGGCGGCCTTGACTGCCATGGCCGTGGTGTTGGGGATATCATGGAATTTCAGGTCCAGAAATACCTCGAAACCCTTCGCACAGAGCGTCTCGACGATGCCCGACGCACTGCTGGTGAACAGCTCCTTGCCCACCTTCACCCGGCACAAGGCAGGATCAAGCTGGTCGGCCAGTTTCAGGGCAGCATCACGGGTGGGAAAATCCAGGGCGACGATCAGGGGCGTCTGGCAGGCGGACATGGTCAGGTCTCTTGGCAAGTCGGAAACGGCGCGCATTGTAAACGAACTCACTGCCGCTTGGGGCGCCGAGAATCGGTGGCTGGCCGACGGCTACAAGGGAACCAATCCCCTTGGCGCCCGCTCAACATGCCATACGAGCCACACTCACCCCGCCCTCAGGAGAACGACAATGCCCTGGTATGCCTGGCTTATCCTACTCGTCGCCATCGGCTCGATCGCTGGCGGCCTGATGATGCTGCGCGACACTGCGAAAAAAGTGCCCTTGACCGAAGAGCAACTGAAGAAAGTACATGAACGCAACGCGGTTGCCGATGTACAGGATGCTCGCGACCGCTGAGCCGCTTTCTTCCACACCCTCAATAGAAACGGGCCGCTCTATGCGGCCCGTTCCGTTGGGGGTGTCAGCGTGCCATGCGGATCACTTCACGCTGATCTTGTCCCGATTGCGCTCGAGCAGCGCACTGCCGATGCCCTTGATTTCCAGCAGCTCATCCACCGAGGTGAACGGCCCCTGGGCTTCGCGGTAAGCAACGATGGCCTCGGCTTTGGCCTTGCCGATGCCGGCCAGTTCTTTCTGCAAAGTGGCCGCGTCGGCGGTGTTGAGGTCAAGCGGGGTGGTCACTTCGTTGGCATGGCCGGGCATGTCGCTGGACGTGCTCAGTTCGCTGGCCAGCTTGGGTGCGGTAGCGTCGGCAGGGAGGCTGTTGGCGGTGGCACCAAGGGAGAACAGCAGGCCGGCGGCCAGGGGAATCAACGGGGCGAAGAAGGATTTGCGCATCGGTAAAGCACTCCTGTGCAATGCGGTAGGCATGGGCCCGATATGGGCTGCGACATAACCGTAGCGGCACAAGCGGTATTGGAGTAGCACGCTTTTACGGGGAATGGTTACTGGATCAGTCATCTGATTGAGCGGGTCGAAAAGGCGCACGAGTCAAAGAGCTGGCAGCGATTGACGACTTCAGAATTGCAGCACGCAGCACGTGCAATAGCGCGAAAGACGTCTATCTGACAATTGCAGCTCAAGCCTTCGATCCTCACTTCAAGATGGAGATCAGTGCATACCGCCACATGGAAAGTTAACCGGTCGCAGTAAATACTTGTAAAATCCCGACCAAGCCGGCGGACACCGCGCCATTGCATGGATAATCACGCACTGGCCACCCGTCTCACACGCTTCAGCACAGAGCCCACCATGATCAAGATCGCCCCACACATCGACTGCTCGAACACCGCACCCTTCGTTCTGTTCGGCGGCATCAACGTACTCGAGTCCGAGTCACTCGCCCTGACGGCGTGCGCAGAATACGTGCGCGTCACCGAGAAACTCGGCATTCCCTACGTGTTCAAGGCGAGCTTCGATAAAGCCAACCGCTCGTCGATCCACTCCTACCGAGGCCCAGGCCTGGAAGAAGGCCTGCGCATTTTCGAAAAGGTGAAAGCCGAGTTCGGCGTTCCGATCATTACTGACATCCACGAAATCCATCAGGCTGCACCGGTCGCAGAAGTCGCGGACGTGCTGCAGTTGCCGGCTTTCCTGGCTCGGCAAACCGATCTGGTGGTGGCGCTGGCCAAAACCGGCAAACCCATCAACATCAAGAAGCCGCAGTTCCTCAGCCCGTCGCAGATGCAGAACATCGTGCAGAAGTTCAAGGAAGCCGGTAACGACCAGCTGATCTTGTGCGACCGCGGGACCTGCATGGGCTACGACAATCTGGTGGTCGACATGCTCGGCTTCGGCGTCATGAAGCGCACCTGCAATAACCTGCCGATCATCTTCGACGTTACCCACGCATTGCAGAACCGCGATCCGTCCGGCGCTGCCTCCGGTGGTCGTCGCGAGCAGGTGGTGGATCTTGCCCGCGCAGGTATGGCCGTTGGGTTGGCGGGGCTGTTCCTGGAAGCGCATCCGAACCCGGATCAGGCGAAATGCGATGGGCCGAGCGCGTTGCCGCTGGACAAGCTGGAGCCATTCCTGGCGCAGATCAAGGCGCTGGATGATTTGGTGAAGTCGCTGCAACCGCTAGCGATCGATTGATGCGCCACCCGCCGCGGGCGTGAAGCTTGAAACGTTCATCGAGCATGTTGCAGGGCCGAGCGATCGGCCCTTGACGCAACGCCGTGGTGCAACGCAGGCCCGGCTGCCAACGCGGCCACGCCGCTAGCCGGCAAGCGCGCCCTGCGCCTCAGCCCTCCCGTCCCGCATACTGCAACACCACTTCCAACGGATGGCGCAGTTGCTTGTGGCTCATCCGCTTCACCTGGCTGCGGCACGAATAGCCGGTCGCCAAGGCCTCGCCTTCCTTCTCCAGGTTCGGCGCCCAAGACTGCTCGAAGATGGCGTGCGAGGTCTGCTGGTTGCGCGCTTCGTGGCCATAGGTGCCGGACATGCCGCAGCAGCCGGTGGCTTCAGTCACCAAACGCAGGCCCAGTCGCGTGAACACCTGTTCCCACTGGCGGGTACTGGCCGGAACGTTGGTCTTTTCCGTGCAGTGCGCCATCAAGCGGAAGTGACCGGCGTGCGTGACGGCCTGTTCGGGCAGCGCCTGCACCAGCCATTCCTGGGGTAGCAACACGGTGGGGCAGTTCTCCAGGCCCGGCACCTTGGTGTACTCCTGGCGATAGACCAGGGTCATTGCCGGGTCCAGCCCCACCAGCGGCACGTCGCAGTCGGCCAGTGCCTTCAACTGCGTGGCATTGCGCACGGCGGCCTTGGCGAAGGCGCCAAGGAACCCTTGCACGTGCAACGGCTTGCCGTTGGCACTGTAGGGTGCGAGGAAGACGCGGTAGCCCAGGCGCGTGGCCAGTTCGATGAACGACGCCAACAGCGGGGTCTCGAAGTAACGGGTGAAGGCGTCCTGAACCAGCACGATGCTGCGCGCACGCTGCGCCGGGGTCAGTTCGCGCAAGGCCGGCACACTGGCCACAGCCACTCGGCAACGGCTCAGCGTGGCCTGGAAGTTGAAGCGGCTGAGCAGCGGGCTGTCGACCATACCCACGCCGCTTTGCAGCAGACGGCTGATCCACTTCGACCCCATCACCGCGTTGTACAGCCCCGGCGCGTGGGCCAGGTACGGCACACTGAATTCCAGCGAGCCGATCAGATAATCGCGCAGCGGGCGCTGGTAGCGGCCGTGGTACAGCTCAAGGAAACGCGAGCGGAAGTCCGGCACATTGACCTTGATCGGGCACTGCCCCGCGCAGGATTTGCACGCCAGGCAGCCGGCCATGGCGTCATACACCTCGTGGGAAAAGTCGGCTTGGCCCTGACGCTGTGCCCAGCTGTTGCGCAGGCGCTTGGGCAAGCCTGTGAGCCAGGCCAGCTTGCCTCGGCTGACCGCCAGCACATCGATGTTCGCCGCACCTTGCAGGCGCAGCCATTCGCGAATCAGCGAGGCGCGGCCTTTGGGCGAGTGGCGACGCTCGCGAGTGGCTTTCCACGACGGACACATGGCGTCGTTGGGGTCGTAGTTGTAGCAGGCGCCGTTGCCATTGCAGTGCACGGCGCTGGAAAAGCTCTGCCACACACGCTCATCGATGCTGCGGTCCAGATCGCCGCGCAGGGTCACGCCATCGACTTTGGTCAGCGCGTCGAGGCTGTTCAGTGGGGTGCAGATCTTGCCGGGGTTGAGCTGGTTGTGGGGGTCGAACGCAGCTTTGAGCCGCTGCAACGACGGGTACAGCTCGCCGAAGTATTCGGGCACGTATTCCGACCGCAGGCCCTTGCCGTGCTCGCCCCAGAGCAGCCCGCCATAGCGCTTGGTCAGCGCAGCCACGGCGTCGGAAATGGGCTTGACCAGCGCGGCCTGGGCCGGGTCTTTCATGTCCAGCGCCGGGCGTACGTGCAGTACGCCGGCATCGACGTGGCCGAACATGCCATAGGCCAGGCCATGGCTGTCGAGCAGCGCGCGGAACTCGGCAATGTAGTCGGCCAGCCGCTCGGGCGGCACGGCGGTGTCTTCGACGAAGGGCTGTGGGCGTACCTCGCCTTCGACGTTACCGAGCAGGCCCACCGAACGCTTGCGCATCACATACACGCGGGTGACCGCCTCGGCACCTTCGGCCAGGGTATGGCCCAGGCGCTCGACACGGGTATCGCGTTGCAGGTGCGCGACAAACGCCGCCACCCGCGCGTTGACCTCGGCAGCGTCATCGCCGCAGAACTCCACCAGGTTGATGCCCAGCGTCGGCCGCTCGGGGTGCTCGGGGAAGTATTCGGCCACGCTGTGCCAGACGATGTCCTTCATCGCCAGCAGCAGCACCTTGGAGTCCACGGTCTCGATCGACAGGGGTTTGTGCGCCATCAGCGCATTGGCATCGCGCAGCGCGTCCATGAAGCTGGCATAGCGCACATTGACCAGCACCGCGTACTTGGGGATCGGCAGCACGTTGAGGGTGGCTTCGACCACATAGCCCAGCGAGCCCTCGGCGCCGCACAGCACGCTGTTGAGGTTGAAGCGGCCTTGCCCATCACGCAGGTGCGCAAGGTCATAGCCGGTCAGGCAGCGGTTGAGCGTGGGAAAGGTGCGCTCGATCAGCTCGCCCTGGTTCTGCTCGATGTCGCGCGCCACGCGGTACACCTCGCCTGCGCGACCGGGGGCCGCACAGGCGGCCTCCAGCGCGGCGTCATCGATGGGCCCGGTGTGCAGACGCTGGCCGCCGAGCAGCACAGTGTCCAGGGCCAACACGTGGTCGCGGGTCTTGCCGTAGGTGCAACTGCCTTGGCCGCTGGCGTCGGTGTTGATCATGCCGCCGAGGGTGGCGCGGTTGGAGGTCGACAGCTCTGGGGCGAAAAACAGCCCATGAGGCTTGAGCGCGGCGTTGAGCTGGTCCTTGACCACCCCGGCCTGGACCCGCACGCGGCGCTGCGCGACGTCGATTTCGAGGATGTGGTTCATGTGCCGCGACAGGTCGACGAGGATGCCGTCGGTCAGCGACTGGCCATTGGTGCCGGTACCGCCGCCACGCGGGGTGAGGCGAATGTCACGAAAGCGCTCTTCGGCCATCAGCGTGGCGACCCGCGTGACGTCCTCGGCATCCAGCGGGAACACCGCGGCCTGCGGCAGGCGTTGGTAGATCGAGTTGTCGGTGGCCAGCACGGTACGGGTGCCGTAGTCGGCGCTGATCTGGCCACGAAAACCACTGCCGCGCAGGGCGTCGAGGAAGGTGCTGTAGTGCGCGGCGGGCGCTTGGGCGGGTAACGGGGCGATCATCGGGGATGGCCTTCTAATAAGAGCGGTTCACGGTCGAGGGACACGGGCGGGTCAATGCCCTGTGGCGAATCATTGTCATTTGCGCATGAGTACTGCGTGATGGAATGACGAGCAAGCCAATGTTCCTGTAGTTTCGCGCCTAGGGCAAACGGATATTCCTGCCGCTATCGATGAGTTTTATGAATGAATTACCGCCACCTTACGCCGTCCATGTCATTGCTGCTGGCCTTCGAGGCGGCTGCCCGGCACGAAAGCTATACCCGCGCCGCTGTCGAGCTGTCACTGACCCAGAGCGCGATCAGCCGCCAGGTGCAGGCACTGGAGCAGCAACTGGGGCTGACACTGTTTCGTCGCGAGGGCCGGCAAGTGCAGTTGACCGATGTGGGGCGCCTGTACCAGCGCGAATTGAGCGAAGCGTTGGGGCGCATCCGCAGCGCCACCTTGCAGGCCCTGGCGCACCAGTCGGGTGTCGGCACTCTGCGCCTGGCCACCTTGCCCACGTTCGGCTCGAAATGGCTGCTCCCCCGACTCAATACGTTCTATGCCGACCACCCTGGCATGCTCGTGCACATCCACTCGCGAATCGAGGCGATCAATTTCGACACCAGCGAGATCGATGCCGCCATCGGCGTGGCCCATCACGACCTGCCCGGGCTGGTCTGCCATCGCCTTCACGCCGAGGAGCTGGTGGTGATCCTGCCGCCCGCTGCGCTGGCCGAGGCTGAGCCATGGACGCCGCAACGGATCAGTCAGCAGGTGCTGCTGAACGTGGCCAACAATCCCCACGCCTGGGGCGAATGGTTCTCCCACCAGCACCTGGCGCACCGCACCATGCGCCTGGGACCAAGCTTCGAGCTTACCTCGCACTTGATCCAGGCGGTGCGCGCCGGCATCGGCATTGGCCTGGTCCCACGGGTGCTGGTGCAGGACGAGCTGGACAGCGGCGACCTTTGCACCACCGGTGTCCCGTTTGCCAGCCAGCGCAGCTATTACCTGATCTACCCACCGCGCAACGAGAATTTGCCATCGCTGCGGGCGTTTCGGGGGTGGTTGTTGGCGCAGTTGTGAGAAGCGCTCGGGTGCACAGCTAGCGCCTGCACCCAGCGAAGACCCCCACCTTCGAGCCTCAGCCCTTGACGGAAGACCGCTCGATTCGCCCTGGCGCTTGACGCGACTTCAACCAGTAACAGCCGAACATCACCAGCAACCACACCGGAATCGCATACACCGAAATACGAATCCCCGGGATCAACAGCATGATCCCCAGAATCAGCAGCACGAACGCCAGGCACAGATAGTTGCCGTACGGATACCACAGGGCCTTGAACAGCGGCGTGCGCCCGGTGCGATCCAGGTGCTGACGGAATTTCAGGTGCGAGTAGCTGATCATCGCCCAGTTGATCACCAACGCCGCCACCACCAGCGACATCAGCAACTCCAGTGCCTGTTGCGGCATGAAGTAGTTGAGCAACACGGCAATCAGGGTAAAGGCCGCCGAGGCCAGAATCGCCGCCACGGGCACGCCGCGCCGGTCGATCTTCGCCAGGCGCGCAGGCGCATCGCCCTGCTCGGCCATGCCATACAGCATCCGTGCGTTGCAGTAGGTGCCGCTGTTGTAGACCGACAACGCCGCAGTGAGCACCACGAAGTTCAGCAAGTGCGCCGCGACATCACTGCCCAGCAGCGAGAACACCTGCACGAACGGGCTGCTGCCATAGCTGCCACCGGAGGCATCGATGCTGGCGACCAGCGTGTCCCATGGGGTCAGCGACAGCAGCACGATCAGCGCACCGACATAGAAGATCAGGATGCGATAGATCACCTGATTGATCGCTTTGGGGATGACCTTGCGCGGCTGATCGGCCTCGGCGGCAGTGAAACCCAGCATTTCCAGGCCACCGAACGAGAACATGATGATCGCCAGGGCCATCACCAGCCCGCTGATGCCGTTGGGGAAGAATCCGCCATGGCTCCACAGGTTGGTCACCGTAGCCTCAGGGCCGCCGCTGCCGCTGGTCAGCAGCCAGGCGCCTAGCGCGATCATGCCGACGATGGCGACCACTTTGATGATGGCGAACCAGAACTCCGCTTCACCGAACACTTTCACGTTCATCAGGTTGATGGCGTTGATCAGCACGAAGAAGCCGGCGGCCGATACCCAAGTCGGAATTTCCGGCCACCAGTAGTGCACGTACTTGCCCACCGCCGACAGCTCGGACATGCCGACCAGGATGTACAGCACCCAGCAGTTCCAACCCGACAGAAAGCCTGCGAAACCACCCCAATAAGTGTGGGCGAAATGGCTGAACGATCCAGCCACGGGCTCTTCGACGATCATCTCGCCGAGCTGGCGCATGATCATGAAGGCGATGAAGCCGCAGATGGCATAGCCAAGGATCATCGACGGCCCGGCAGACTTCATCACCCCGGCCGAGCCGAGGAACAGGCCGGTACCGATGGCGCCACCGAGGGCGATCAATTGGATATGACGGTTTTTCAGGCCACGCTTGAGTTCGCCTGACTGCGAGTTGTGTCCACTCATGAACGGAGTCACCTGCTTGTTTTTATCTGTGACGGAATCGGACCCACCGCGCTCGTGGCGCAGCGGAATGGGCAAGGTGGTTACCTTGATTTACTGGACGCAGCACCGCCGGGGCGGTCAGCTGGAAATCAGCAAAATTGCGCGAGGCGCGAAGGGGTCACAGATAAAACGCGGCGCCCTGTATACCCCTGCGAACGCGCAGACGTCAACGCGTCGCGTACTTTCCGGTAAGAAAAGCGCAACGATCCTGAAGGGATGGCCTGACAAGGCGAAGTGATGGGCGTACATAGCGCCTCCAATTGTTGTTTTATCTGCTCGAATCGACGAGTGATTGGACACGGCAATGGCACCAGTTCAACGCGACTGGGGCGTTGCGGCAATGGCAGCAACGGAGGCTGGCGATCACCATGCAGAGGCATTTGGCAGGATTTATTTACAGGCGTGAGCACTCAACCAAACGCTGAGGAAAAATCGCTCTAATCCGTAAGGTTTTTTTTACAAGCTGGTGTAAATAGTTTCCAGCACGAATCAGAAATACCCTTCAGCTCTTCCAAAGCCGCACGCCAGAGCCCTCGCCTGTGCGGCAACCGCCCGGGACAACGAAGGATCTGTGCGAACGGTCTTGAGACCCCGCTCAGGCAAGGCCGATGGCGGCCGCGTAAAAACCGGTGAGCCAAGGCCGGGGGCGCGCCCGAGCCTACGGTGATCCGTCAGCATCTCGACCCTGCTCTCAACGCAGCATGAGCGAGTATCGAGGCGTCTGGCAGCGAGCCTGGAAACGCAAAAGGCCGCATTGCGCGGCCCTTTGTTTCGATCAATCGGCGCGCCTCGCGTCAGAGGCGGCCACGCGCGATCAGTCGCGGGGCTTGCCGCGACCACGCCCAGCGGGCTTGTCGGTCTGTGGCTTGCCGGTACGCTTGCGCATCTCGCTCGGGCGCTCGGCCACGGCGCTGCCGCGATCTTTACGCGGGGCGTCTTTGCCAGCCGGGCGGGCCCCGCGCTCGGGCGCTGCCTCTTGCGCCGGGCGCAGGCTGCGCACGCGCTCGTTGCGGGCCATCGGACGGCTCGACTTGCGCTGCAGGCGCTCAAGCTTTTCCTTGGCCTTGAGGTTCAAGGTCGGCAACTTGACCGGCTGCAGGCCCACTTCGTCTGCCAGGATGTCGATCTCGCCCTGGCTCATTTCGCGCCAGCGGCCCATCGGCAGGTCGGAATTGAGGAACACCGGGCCGAAGCGCACGCGCTTCAGGCGGCTGACCACCATGCCCTGGGATTCCCACAAGCGCCGCACTTCGCGGTTGCGACCTTCCATCACCACGCAGTGGTACCAGTGGTTGAAACCTTCGCCACCGGGGGCTTTCTTGATGTCGGTGAACTTGGCCGGGCCGTCTTCGAGCACCACACCGGCCTTGAGCCGCTCGAGCATCTCGTCGTCGACTTCGCCACGCACACGCACGGCGTATTCACGGTCCATTTCGTAGGACGGGTGCATCAGCCGGTTGGCCAGCTCACCGTCGGTGGTGAACAGCAGCAGCCCGGTGGTGTTGATGTCCAGACGACCGATGTTGATCCAGCGGCCTTCGCGTGGCTTGGGCAGGCGGTCAAACACGGTGGGACGGCCTTCAGGGTCGTCACGGGTGCAGATTTCGCCATCGGGCTTGTTGTACATGATCACGCGGCGGGTCGCCTCGGCGGCTTCCTCGCGCTTGATCAGCTTGCCGTCCACGGCAATGGCATCGTGCAGGTCGACGCGCTGGCCCAGGGTGGCGGGCTTGCCGTTGACCTTGATGCGGCCTTCGCCAATCCAGGCTTCGACGTCGCGGCGCGAGCCCACGCCGATACGGGCCAGGACTTTCTGCAGCTTTTCGCCAGAGGGCGGGACGGGTTGGGATTCTTGCAGGTCGTTGTCGCTCATGGGGCACCTCCCGGTGTGGTCATGACAATCGAATGGCGACTGATGCGCCAAGGGGGCGCGCATTGTAGGGGGATTGTGGGAGGAACGCACGGGGTGTCTGTCGGAATTTTTTCTTGCGGGGGCTTGTGGCAGGTGTGCTGTTCAGTGGCTGGCAGTGCCAGGGAGACGTCGACAGCTAAAGGGCTGCCAATCAAGCCGCGCAGCCTCTCGCCGCGCGCGCCTGCACGGCAGCGCTGAGCCCGCGACCGCAGATCGCTTGAAGGACCGGATTATTGATTCATCGAGGTGGCCGCAGTGGGCCGACTTTGCCGGCCATCGCGGCTCACCGCGGCGCCAGCTTGGCCGCTCTAGCAGGACTACACACGACCTGTTGGTTTCACAGGGGTCTGCAGGAGCGGCCGGTCCGGCGCTCCGGCCGGTCGCGAAGGGCGGCAAAGCCGTACAGGCCTACCGCCCGATAAAGCGCGATTGCAGCCACTGGTGCTGCTTCGCAGCCCTTCGCGACCAAAGTCGCTGCGGCACGACCGCCGCGCTCTGTGTGGAGGTAGGGCACTAGCCGACATCGGAAGGCGAAGGCCTGTCCGTCAAAGGGATTTGGGCCTTCGCATCGTTTTCATCCACCGCCTCATCGCCGGCCGTTTCGTCACCCATCGTGTCATAGGCCGCCACTTCAGCACCCGCCAGCTCCCGCAAATCGTCGAAGTCGGTCTTGATCCCCTCCTCCATCGCATCCAACTCCACCAACAGGGTACGGAAGCTGGTTTCTTCCTTGGGCGCTTCGGTTTCATCATCACCTTCGCCCAAGCTGGCATCGGCCAACGCTTGAAGGTGTGCAGGAACCGGCGCGTCATCGGGGTCGTCGAACAGCGGCGCCGGCTCCAGATCCCGCAGCTCGGCCAAGGCTGGCAACTGATCGAGGCTCTTGAGGTTGAAGTGGTCAAGAAAGCCTTTGGTGGTGGCGAACATCGCCGGGCGGCCAGGCACTTCCCGGTGGCCGACCACACGGATCCACTCGCGCTCGATCAAGGTACGCACGATGTTGCTGTTCACCGCCACACCGCGCACGTCTTCGATTTCGCCGCGGGTGATGGGCTGGCGGTAGGCAATCAGCGCCAGGGTTTCCAGCAAGGCGCGCGAATAGCGCTGCGGGCGTTCCTCCCACAGCCGCCCGACCCAGGGCGCGTACTGCGCGCGAATCTGCAAACGGTAGCCGCTGGCCACTTCCTTGAGCTCGAACGCGCGCTCGACGCAGGACTTCTCAAGCACCGCCAGGGCCTTCTTGAACACCGAGGGGCCGGGGCGTTCGCCCTCTTCAAACAGCTCGTACAGCCGCTCGAGGGTCTGCGGTTTGCCCGAGGCCAGGAGAAAGGCTTCGATCAGTGACGCGAGGTCACGGGGGTCATTCAGGTTCATGTGGCTCTAGGGACTCTTGGCTTTGGGCACTGCGGACACGCACGTGAATCGGCGCGAAGGGTTCGTTCTGCACCAGTTCGATCAACGATTCCTTGACCAGCTCGAGAATCGCCATGAACGTCACCACCACGCCCAGTTTGCCCTCCTCGGCGGTGAACAGCTCGACGAAGGGCACGAAGCCGCCACCGCGCAGGCTGTCCAGTACGTGGCTCATGCGCTCGCGGGTCGACAGCACCTCGCGAGTCACCTGGTGGCTCTCGAACAGATCGTTGCGGCGCATGACCTCGGCCATCGACATCAACACCTCTTCCAGGCTCACCTGCGCCAGCACCTTGCGCGCCTTGGCCTGCGGCGCTTCGAGGCGCGGCACCTGATAATCCCGGCCGTTGCGGGGCAACTGATCGAGGTCTTCAGCGGCCGCCTTGAACCGTTCGTACTGTTGCAGCCGGCGGATCAGTTCGGCGCGTGGGTCGCCCTCTTCGGCTTCGATCTCGGCCGAGCGTGGCAGCAGCATGCGCGACTTGATCTCGGCCAGCATCGCGGCCATCACCAGGTACTCGGCGGCCAGCTCCAGGCGCACGTGCTGCATCAGCTCCACATAGCTCATGTACTGGCGGGTGATGTCGGCCACCGGGATGTCGAGGATGTCGATGTTCTGCTTGCGGATCAGGTACAGCAGCAGGTCGAGCGGGCCTTCAAAGGCGTCGAGGAACACTTCCAGGGCGTCGGGTGGGATGTACAGGTCCAGCGGCAGTTCGGTCAGCGCTTCGCCGTAGACCAGCGCCAGTTGCATCTGCAGCGGCAGCGGCGCCTCGTCGATGGGCGCCGTGGGGTGTTCCTGCACGCTCACGCCTTGGCCAGGAACGGCGCTGGGTCACCGCAGCCTGCGCGGATCAGTTCGGGTTCATCGCCCGACAGGTCGATCACGGTCGAAGCTTCGAGGCCGCCGTAGCCACCGTCGATGATCAGGTCGACGTGATGTTCCAGGCGCTGGCGGATCTCGTAGGGGTCGGTCATGGGGTCCGCGTCGCCCGGCAGGATCAGGCTGACGCTCATCAACGGCTCGCCCAGTTCGGCGGTCAGCGCGTTGACGATGGGATTGGACGGCACGCGCAGGCCGATGGTGCGGCGCTTGTCGTGCATCAGCAGGCGCGGCACTTCGCGGGTGGCATTGAGAATGAAGGTGTAGGGGCCGGGGATGTGCGCCTTGAGCAGGCGGAACTGCGCGGTGTCGATCTTGGCGAACAGGCCCATCTGCGACAGGTCGCAGCAGAGCAAGGTGAAGTTGTGGTGCTTGTCGAGCTGACGCAGCCGGCGGACACGCTCGATGGCATTCTTGTCGCCGATCTGGCAACCCAGGGCGTAGGCAGAGTCGGTGGGGTACACCACCACACCGCCTTTGCGGATGATGTCCACGGCCTGTTTGATCAGGCGCGCCTGCGGGTCTTGCGGGTGAATCTGGAAAAATTGGCTCACGTCGTTGTCCTGTGCATCACGCAATAGGCTGTTCATGTCGGAATCGGCGCCACAGCGGTGGCAAGTCCTCGGGCAAAGGCCGATAGGCACCGATCTCGCCCCAGGTGCCGGGGCCGTGGAAATCACTGCCAGCGCTTGCCAGCAGACCGAACTCACGGGTGAGGATGGACATCGTGCCCACCTGCTCGGCGGGCATCATGCCGTTGACCACTTCCAGCGCCTGCCCACCTGCCTGAATATAGTCGGCAATCAGGCGCCTGCGCTTGGTGCGGGTCAGCTCGTAGTGCATGGGGTGCGCCAGGCTCACCCAGGCGTTGGACTGGCGCAGGGTGGCGACAGTTTCCTCAAGGCTGGGCCAGTGCTGCTTGACGTCGCCCAGCTTGCCGGCGCCCAGCCATTTGCGAAACGCCTCGCCACGGTCCTTGGCCAGCCCGGCCTGGACCAGGTATTCGGCAAAATGGGGTCGCGCCGGGGCGTTACCGCTGTCGCCCAGGGCCTGTTGCACGGCGCGGGCGCCGTCAAGGCTGCCGGGCATGCCTTTTTGCGCCAGGCGCCGGTCGATTTCTTCGGCGCGCAGCCAGCGGCCGCGGTGCAGGTTTTCGATGGCGGCCAGCAGGGGCGCGGCGTCCAGTGCAAAGTCGTAGCCCAGAATGTGGATGGTAGCGCCGTTCCAGGTGCACGACAGCTCTACGCCGCTGATCCAGCGCATGCCCAGCGCGCGGCAGCGCTCACGGGCTTCGGGCAGGCCGTCGAGGGTGTCGTGGTCGGTCAGGGCAAAGGTCTGCACCCCGTGCGAATGGGCACGCTCGACCAGGACCGAGGGCGACAAAGCGCCATCGGAGGCCGTGCTGTGACAGTGCAGGTCAACATTCATAGAGGAGCCGTTCCGCGGGAATCGATGTTTGATATTATGCCGCCACATCCCGCTTCTGGCTGCCACCGTGAAACAATTCATCGATTTCATTCCGCTGTTGCTGTTCTTCATCGTCTACAAGCTCGACCCGCGCATGGTCGATCTGGCCGGGCATGACTTCGAGCTCGGCGGCATCTACAGCGCCACCAAGGTCCTCATCGCGGCCTCCGTCGTGGTCTACGGCGCGTTGTTCATCCGCCAGCGCAAGCTGGAAAAGGGCCAGTGGCTTACCCTGATCGCCTGCCTGCTGTTCGGCGGCCTGACCCTGGCCTTCCACAGCGTCACCTTCCTCAAATGGAAAGCGCCGGTGGTGAACTGGCTGTTCGCGCTGGCCTTCCTGGGCAGCCACTTCATCGGCGACAAGGTGCTGGTCAAACGTTTCATGGGCCACGCCATGAGCCTGCCCGAACCCGTCTGGCTGCGCCTGAACATGGCCTGGGTGGTGTTCTTCATGTTCTGTGGCGCGGCCAACCTGTACGTGGCCTTCACCTTCGAAGACTTCTGGGTCGACTTCAAAGTCTTCGGCAGCCTGGGCATGACCGTGGTTTTCCTGATCGCTCAGGGCATCTATCTCTCGCGCCACCTGCACGACAGCGACACCCCTCCCACCAAACCCAAGGACTGACATGCTCTACGCCATCATTGCCAGCGACGCCGAAGATTCCCTGGACAAACGCCTGGCTGCTCGCCCGGCCCACCTCGAACGCCTGCACCAGTTGCAGACCGCTGGGCGTATCGTGCTGGCCGGCCCACACCCGGCCATCGACAGCAACGATCCTGGCGCCGCAGGCTTCACCGGCAGCTTGATCGTGGCTGAATTCGACTCCCTCGCCGCTGCCCAGGCCTGGGCCGACGCTGACCCCTATGTCGCCGCTGGCGTCTACCGGCAGGTCGTGGTCAAACCGTTCAAACAGGTATTGCCGTGACCTTTGGGGCGGCGCGCGTGTCTGTTGCACAGGCACCCGCCGCTCCAATCCATGTTTCGCGTTGAGTAAGCCATGAGTGAGCTGTTACTGATTGATGATGACCAGGAACTCTGCGAGTTGCTCGGCAGCTGGCTGAGCCAGGAAGGGTTCGTGGTCCGCGCCTGTCACGACGGCCAGAGCGCGCGCCAGGCCTTGGCCGAACAGGCACCGGCAGCGGTGGTGCTGGATGTGATGCTGCCCGATGGCAGTGGCCTGGAGCTGCTCAAGCAGCTGCGTACCGAGCACACCGACCTGCCGGTGCTGATGCTGTCGGCGCGCGGTGAGCCGTTGGACCGCATTCTCGGGCTGGAGCTGGGCGCCGATGATTACCTGGCCAAGCCTTGTGATCCGCGCGAACTGACGGCGCGGTTGCGGGCGGTGTTGCGCCGTAGCCACCCCACGGCGACACCGACGCAGGTGGAGATTGGTGATCTGGTCTTCAGCCCGGTGCGCGGGGTGGCCAGTGTCAATGAACGGGAGATGACCCTGACGCTGTCGGAGAGTCGGATTCTCGAGGCCTTGTTGCGCCAGCCTGGCGAGCCGCTCGACAAGCAGGAACTGGCGCAGTTGGCACTCGGGCGCAAGCTGACGCTGTATGACCGGAGTCTGGATATGCATGTCAGCAATTTGCGGCGCAAGATCGGGCCGCATCCTGACGGCCGCCCGCGCGTGGTGGCGTTGCGTAGTCGGGGGTATTACTACAGTTTGTGATGGGCAAGTGGCGTGCGCTCGGATTAACCCGAACCGGCCGTGCGGCGACCCCCCAGCCAGAGGATCATGTCGTGTGTGCGGGGCAAGGTTAAGCGGCAGTTTTCCTCGACGTCTGCGCATGACAGGTGGAAAATGGACGGTTCCAACCAGACTGGCAAAGGGATCGGAGATGCAGCCTACCCCATGAATTCCAAGGTGCTTCAGCTCCCCAGAAATCGCCACGGCCGTGACTTCGTGGTCGGAGACATCCACTTCAAGACCACAGAGCTGCACCGCGGCCTGCACGCGTTGGGCTTCGATAAAGCCAAGGATCGGCTGATCGCCGTGGGTGATCTGATCGACCGCGGGCGTGGTGTTCTGGATGGGCTGAAACTGCTGGGCGAGCCCTGGTTTTTCAGCGTGCTTGGCAACCACGAGCGAATGCTGATCGACGCTTATGAAGCCAATCCAGAGGCTCGCTATTCGGCGCATGGCGCTGGCTGGTGGATGACGATCGCTGATGAGTCCAAGGCGATGATCATCGACAAGCTCCGGAGCCTGCCGATCGTCATAGAGCTCGAGTCGGACCAGGGCGTCGTCGGTGTGGTGCACGCCGATGTGCCGGCGGGCATGACCTGGCCGACCTTCGTCGAGCAACTCGGCGAGCCTGCGATCGAGGAAATCGCCCTGTGGGGGCGAGATCGGATCGTTGAGCACCATCGTCAAGGCGTGCCGGGCGTGTGGCGCGTCTGCACCGGGCATACGTGGACGCCGCAGCCGCTGAGATTAGGCAATGTGCTGGCGCTGGACATCACCGGTGGTGTCGATGGCTCTCTGGCCATTTTCAGTGTTCAGGATGACAAGGTCTTCGTTGACGGCATTGCCGCATCGATCGAGCAGGCCGAATGCCTGAGCGATCGGCTCCAAGCGCTTGAGCAGTGTGCCGGGGCTCTCAAGTCGACGGTGGACGCTAACGAGCTCAGCGAGGCACAGGTCCTGGCCGCAGAGCTGACGCTCATGGTGAAGCGGATCACTTCGATGTGGCACCACGTTCACGAAGGCGTTGATGAACAACAGCGGCTGATCAACGCGCTGCATGGTCTGAGCCTTGTGAACGAAAAGCATCGCAGCGCCCGGCTCGACGCGCTATGTGCCAGGCACAAGAACACCCAAGTCGAGGGGCTTCTTCGACGATTGCTGGGTTGAGCGGGTTGTACGGCACAGTCAGCCTCGAGGCCGTGGAGGTTTTTCAGGCCGCTCCCAACCCACGTCCAGCGTGCTGACTGCGCACCAGGCCTGGCTTGACGATTCACGCTCGAAAGCTCGGTTCGAGCGCCTCGCAACGCCTGGCCGTTGCACTGCGGCGTTTTACCGTGGACTTATGCACCGAGCGGCCTCTCTCCGATTCGAAACGCCCTACGCACCGCCGCCCTCAGCTCCGTCAGGAACTGTGGCGCTACTGCCCGCGCCAGAGCAGGCGCCCCCAGACCACGGCTGGGCAGCAAGCTCAACGAGCCATTAGCCAGTACCTGATGAGCGACTGTACCTGGACCCGACCTCAGCAGTTCAACGAGCGAGCGGCTCCGGCAAAAACCGAAGAACAACTCAAAACCGTGTCCGGGACTAATCGAGCACTACAGCGACGGGTGTCCAGGGAAACAGCATCAGCAACGCGCTGCCTCTCTTTACCCTGCCTTTACCCTCCCCTGACGGCCTTTGACTTTCATCTCCCTAGACTGGGCTCATCCGGTAATCGCCGGTCCATGACAGGAGATACACCATGCGCAAGACCCTCACCGCCCTGCTGTTCGCCGCCACCTTGCCGACCGTGGCCATGGCCATGCCACCTGAAGGAGGCCCACGTCACGATGGCCCGCACCGTGGAGGCCCCTTCGCGCAACTGGACCTGACCCGCGAACAGCGCCAGCAGGTCGATCAGTTGATGGATCAGCAACGCCGCGCCGACCGCGAGATCCACGAGCGCTACCTGGACAAGCTGCCCGCCGCCGAAAAAACGGCGATGGACAAGGAAGCCAAGGCCAGCCGCGAGAAAACCCAATCGGAGATTCGCGGCCTGCTCAAGCCCGAGCAGCAGAAGCGTTTCGACGAACTGCAGAAAGCACGTGACGCCCGTGCCGCCGAATGGCAGGAATTCCAGACCTGGAAAGCTGAAAAAGCCAAAAAGGCCCAGTAAGCTGTCGGCTTCTGTGCCCGGCCCGCGCTTATGCGGGCCGGGTTTTTCTCGTTGATGGGAGGTGCTCGCCTTGCGATCCCTGTTCTGGCGTATTCTGGCCAGCTTCTGGCTGGCCATCGCTCTGGTAGCCGGGCTGTCGATTCTGATGGGGCACGTGCTCAATCAAGACGCCTGGATTCTCAGTCGTCACCCCGGCCTGAGCAACCTGGCCCAAGAGTGGACCACACGCTACGAGCAGCAAGGCGTGGCGCCGGCGCAGCGCTTTCTGGAACAGCGCAAGCAGCGTTACAAGATCGACGTGCAGGTGCTCAACGACAGCGGCGAGGCGGTCGTGCCCGGCACCTTTCCGCGTCGCGCCGCCGACTTCGAGGCACGCCAGCAGAATGACGACAGGCGCCTGCCCTGGCGCCGTCTGACCCAGGAATTCATCAGCCCGACCACGGGCGAAACCTACTTGCTGATCTACCGCATTGCGCACCCGGAACTCGACGCCTGGCACCGCGACAGCCTGCTCTGGCCGCTCAGCGCCTTGGGCATCGCGCTGGTGGTACTGACCTTGTTCAGCCTGCTGGTGACCCTCTCCATCACCCGTCCACTGAGCCGCTTGCGCGGTGCGGTGCATGACTTGGGCCAGACCAGCTATCAGCAGAACAGCCTGGCGCGCCTGGCCGGCCGACGCGATGAGTTCGGCGTGCTGGCCAACGACTTCAACAAGATGGGCGCCCGCTTGCAGAGCATGATCGGCAGCCAGCGCCAGCTGCTGCGCGATGTCTCCCACGAACTGCGCTCGCCCTTGGCGCGGCTGCGCGTGGCCTTGGCGCTGGCCGAACGGGCCAACGCCGAACAACGCCAGGCGCTGTGGCCACGGCTGACGCGCGAGTGCGATCGCCTGGAAGACCTGATCAGTGAAATCCTCGAACTGGCCCGGGTCGACGCCGAGCAGGCACACGCCGAACCGGTCGACCTCAACGCCCTGCTGGGCAGTGTGCGCAAGGACGCGCAGCTCAACGACGCCGAACAGGACATTCGCCTGGAAACCGAACCCGGCCTGGCACTGCAAGGCTGGCCCACGCTGATCGAGCGTGCGCTGGACAACCTGCTGCGCAATGCCTTGCGCTTCAACCCGCCCGGCCAGCCCATCGAGCTGCAGGCCTTGCGCGAGCAGGAGCGGATCATCGTCACTGTGCGCGACCACGGCCCGGGCGTGGCTGCCGAGCACCTGGCGCAACTGGGCGAACCCTTCTTCCGCGCGCCGGGGCAGCAAGCCTCGGGGCATGGATTGGGGCTGGCCATCGCACGCAAGGCGGTCGAGCGCCATGGTGGGGTGCTGGTGCTGGGCAACCATCAACAGGGCGGATTTGAAGCGCGGCTGGAGCTGCCAAGCACGTTGGTAGACGGCTGACGGGCGCGGCTGGAGCAGCCGACCACGACTGACGGGCGAGCCTGGAGCTGCCGACCACAGCGCTGGCCGGCTGACGGGCGAGCCTGGAGCTGCCGACCACGACGCTGGCCGGCTGACGCGCGCGGGACGTCAGGTCCTGCGCGCCCGCAGCAATCAGCCCCAGGCCTGCACGAAGTCCTGGGTCTGCAGCACCGGCGCATCGCGGGGCTCTTTGGCAGGCGTGCCGACGTACATGTAGCCGATCACCTCCTCATTGGTAGCCAAGCCCAGGCCTTGCTGAACATGGGCGTCATAGGCCAGATCACCGGTACGCCACACCGCCCCGATCCCTTGCGCGTGGGCGGCCAGCAGCAAGCCATGGGCTGCGCACCCCGCAGCCAGGCGCTGCTCATACGCCGGCACCTTGGGATGCTCGTGCAAGGTGGCAATGACCACGATCAGCAGCGGCGCGCGCAGCGGCATGGCGCGGGCCTTGTCGAGTTTTTCCGGGCCCTGCTCACCCTTGGCCTGAACCGCCTGAGCGAACAGCTCACCCAAGGCTTCGCGCGCCTGGCCTTCGATGGTGAGGAACCGCCACGGCCGCAACTGGCCATGATCGGGCGCGCGCAGGGCTGCCTGGAACAGCGCTTCGCGCTGAGCCGCATTGGGCGCAGGGTCAGTCAGGCGCGCTACGGACACGCGGTTGAGCAAAGCGTCGAGAGCCTCCATCGGCCACCTCTGGGTCAAGGAATGTGCAGGCATTCTGCACCAGCGCCTGCCGAAAATTCATCCACGCGAAGCGTGGGGGATTCGCCCTTGCTGATCAGCCCCAGCAGACAACGTGGTCATGGGCCGGCTGCTCGCACCAGCGCACGCGTCTATCAAAAGGCTTTCATCCGCCTCGCGCGGACCTGGAGCGGCTACTGCCGCGATGGGCTGCGCAGCAGCCCCAAGGGCGGCAGTCGCATCTTGCCTGGCGCTACGCGTCGCCTAAGTCAGGACGGCTGCGCCGCCGTCATCGCGGCTAACCGGCCGCGCCCACTCGGCCCCTAGCCCCGCCAAACCGCTCCAGCGTTTACTTAAACCGAGCCGTAGGTAGAATGGCGCCCTTCGATTCGACCCCCGAGCTCATCACATGGCGTTGCCGACCTTAAGAATCCTGGGTTTCATCATCGGCATCTTTCTCATCACCCTGGCGGTGAGCATGGTCGTGCCCATGGCCACCCTGGTGCTGTTCGAGCGCACTCACGACCTGCCCTCGTTCCTCTGGTCGAGCCTGATCACCTTCATTGCCGGCGTGACGCTGATCCTGCCCGGCCGCCCCGAGCACGTGCATCTGCGCCCGCGCGACATGTATTTGCTGACGGTCAGCAGTTGGGTGGTGGTGTGCATCTTCGCCGCGCTGCCATTTCTGCTCACGCAGCACATCAGTTACACCAACGCCTTTTTTGAAAGCATGTCGGGCATAACCGCGACCGGCGCCACGGTACTCAGCGGGCTGGATAACCTCTCGCCCGGCATTCTGATGTGGCGCTCGATGCTGCACTGGCTGGGCGGGATCGGCTTCATCGCCATGGCGGTGGCGATCCTGCCGCTGCTGCGCATCGGCGGCATGCGCCTGTTCCAGACCGAGTCTTCGGACCGTTCCGAGAAGGTGATGCCACGCTCGCACATGGTCGCCAAGTCAATCGTGCTGGTCTATGTGGGCATCACCGTGCTCGGCAGCCTGGCGTTCTGGTGGGCCGGCATGAGCCTGTTCGATGGCATCAACCACGCCATGTCGGCGATTTCCACAGGTGGCTTCTCCACCTCCGACCAGTCCCTGGCCAAATGGGACATCCCGGCCGTGCACTGGGTCGCGGTGGTGGTGATGATCTGCGGCAGCCTGCCGTTCACCCTGTATGTGGCGACCTTGCGCGGTAACCGCGGTGCGCTGATTCGCGACCAGCAGGTTCAAGGGCTTCTGGGTTTGCTGGTGGTCACCTGGATCGTGCTCGGCACCTGGTACTGGGCCACCACCAACCTGCACTGGCTCGACGCCCTGCGCCACGTGGCGCTGAACGTGACCTCGATCGTCACCACCACGGGCTTTGCCCTGGGCGACTACAGCCTGTGGGGCAATTTTTCACTGATGCTGTTCTTCTACCTGGGTTTTATCGGCGGTTGCTCAGGCTCGACCGCTGGCGGCATCAAGATCTTCCGCTTTCAGGTGGCGTACATCCTGCTCAAGGCCAACCTCAACCAGCTGATCCACCCCCGTGCGGTGATCAAGCAGAAGTACAACGGCCATCGCCTGGACGAAGAGATCGTTCGCTCGATCCTTACGTTCTCGTTCTTCTTCGGCTTCACCATCGGTTTCATCGCCCTGCTGCTGTCGCTGCTGGGCGTCGACTGGATGACCGCACTGACGGGCGCTGCAGGTACGGTGTCGGGGGTCGGCCCTGGCCTGGGCGATGTGATCGGGCCGGCCGGCAACTACGCCAGCCTGCCGGACGCCGCCAAGTGGATCCTGGCCGGCGGCATGCTGCTCGGGCGGCTGGAGATCATTACCGTGCTGGTGTTGTGCATGCCGGCGTTCTGGCGTCATTGACCCGGGCGCGGTATTCGCTCGGGGTCAGCTGGAACCAGCGACGAAAGGCCCGATAGAAGTTGCTGGGGTCGGCAAACCCCAGCAGGTAGGCGGTTTCCAGCAAGGTAGTGTTCGGCTGCGCCAGGTACTGCTCGGCCAGCTCACGACGGGTGTCATCCAGCAGCGCCTGGAAGCTGGTGCCCTCTTCCTGCAAACGCCGCTGCAAGGTGCGCTGTGACAGGTGCAAGGCCTGCGCCAGGGTTTCGCGCTTGGGCTCACCCTGGGGCAGGATGCGGCACAGCACCTGGCGTACCCGATGGGTGACGCGGCTGCCGGAAAAACGGGTCAGGTATTCGCCAGCGAAACGGTCGTGGAGTACCGCCATGGCCTCGTTTGCAGTGGGCAGCGGCAGCTCCATGTCGAGCCGGTCGAACACCAGCGCGTCGTGCTCGGCGCCAAACACCAACGGTGCATGAAACGCTGCCTTGTAAGGTTCGACATCCTGAGGCTGCGGCCCCAGCACCCGGACCTGGCGCGGCACGATCGGTCGACCACTGAGCCAGCGGCACAACGACAACGCGCAGGCCAGCGAAGCTTCGGCGCTGTGCCGGGTGGGGACAAGATGATCGCCGTGGACGGTCAGCATCAGCGTGTAGCCCTGCGGGCCGAGGGTGAAGCTGAGGTCGGAGCTCTCGGCGATTATGCGCTGGTAGCGCACGAGCCGGTCGAAACCTTCGGCCAGGGTGCGGCTCGACATCAAGGCGTAGCCGACCACATGAAACGAGGCGGGACGTACCACCCTTGCCATGTTCAGGCCGATGGCCTGATTGCCCGACAGTTGCTGCGCCAGTTGCCACAAGCGGGTCATGTCGTCCTGAGGGAAACGTGCGTCAGGGTCGTCCAGCGCGGCGAAGTCCAGGCCCAGCCTGCTGAACATGGCCGGGCAGTCGAGCCCTTCGAGTTCCAGCGCTTTGACGATGCCGGATGCCCAACTGGCAGATGTGGTTCTCTCACTCATACGTGTTCTGACCACGGTGACGATGATTTCAAAGGATACTCAATTGGCGCTTATTGTCACTGGCCCCAATGAGCAATGACTCTAGACTCGATTCATCCGCCATGCCGCCCATCGCTGTTTGCAAGGAGTGCGATAGTGAACCGTCCCGCGCAATTTCGCAGCTTTGCCGAGTTCTATCCCTATTACCTGGGCGAACACAATGATCCAACGTGCAGGCGCCTGCACTTTGTCGGCACGGCACTGGTGATCGCCTTGCTGGCCTACAGCATTGGCAGCGGCAACTGGCTGCTGTTGCTCGCTGTACCGTTGGCCGGGTATGGATTTGCCTGGGCCGGGCACTTCTTTTTCGAAAAGAACCGCCCGGCCACGTTTACTTATCCGTTCTATAGCCTGATCGGGGATTTCGCGATGTTCCGTGACATCTTGCGCGGCAAAGTGAGCCTTTGACTGGCCAAGCGGATACTCGACCGCTAGGCTGCGGCGCAGATCGACTGCGTCCCTAGAGCCCCTCGCGACATGCCTGATTACCACTGCCACGCACTTCCGGCGGCCCAGCGCCGACTCCTGCAGCTGTTCTACCGCCAGTATCACTCGCGCATGAAGCCTTCCGGGGAAGCAGCGCTGTGGGTGGCGCGCAGGGATGCGATCATCGGCGGGATGTGCTTGACGCCCATCGACCAGGGCCACTGGCTGACCAGTCTGTTTGTGGCCCCGGCCGAGCGCGGCCAAGGGGTGGCCGCTGCGCTGATCGAGGCGGCGCTGGCGAGCGTCCACGGCCCGGTCTGGCTGTTCTGTGAGCCAGCCTTGGCAGAATTCTACGAACAGCTGGGGTTCAGCATGGCAGCGGCGCTGCCGCAGGCGTTGGGCAGTCGCCTGCAACGCTACCAGCGCAGCAAGGCGCTGGTGGCGCTGCAGCGCGACCCGCGATAGGTCACGCGCGGCAGGCCCGTTTCAGGACGTGCGTGGTTGAGGCTCGACAGGGGTATCGGCCTTGGCTTGGGCATTGGCCGCGGCTTTTTCGTCGACGGCATGGGTGTGGCCCAGAATACTGATGGTCTCGCCGTCCTTGCCCTCGTCGAACTCCTTCTCGCCAGGGTCCTTGCCTTCTGCAGACATGTGTTCGATCACCGCATTCATCTCCGCGCCCAGCAGCAAGACAGCCGAAGAAATGTAAAAGTACAACAACAGCACGATGATCGCCCCGATGCTGCCGTACATGGCGTTGTAGTCCGCAAATGTCTTGACGTAATAGGCAAAGCCCAGCGAGGCGATGATCCACACCACCACGGCCAGCACCGAGCCTGGCGTGATGAAGCGAAACTTCTGTTTAACGTCGGGCATCACGTAGTACGTCACCGCCACCGCCACCATCATCAGCACGATGATGGCCGGCCAGCGCAGGATGGTCCACAGGGTGACGACAATCTCTTGCATACCGATCTGCGCCGCGATCCACTCCATGACCTGCGGCCCGAGCACCATCAATGCGGCGACCGAGAGCAGCATGCCGGCAATGCCGATGGTGTAGAAGATCGACAGCGGAATGCGTTTCCAGACCGGCCGGCCTTCCGGTACATCGTAGGCGGCGTTCATGGCGCTCATCATCAAGCGCACACCCGCAGAGGCGGTCCACAGCGCGATGACGATACCGACCGATACCAGGCCGCCCTTGGACTGCTGAAGCTGGTCGATCACCGGGTTGACCGACTCCAGCGCCTGCGGCGGCAAGACGTATTCAGCTTGCAGACGCAACCAGGAAAAGAAATCCGGCAGGTGCAGGAAACCAATCAGGGCAATCAGGAACAGCAGGAAGGGAAACAGGGAAAACAGCATCTGATACGCCAGTGCCGAGGCGTAGGTCGACATTTCATCGTCGATGAACTCACTGACGGTTCGCACAAGTACACGGTGCAGGGGCAGGCCTTGCAGGACAGGGAAAATCATAGCGTCTCCTTTCGCCGCTTGATCATCGAGGCAGACCCACTGATGGCCTGATAAGAAACAACCACTCCAGTGGACAGCGTCCAGGCTGTAAGTGCTCATGTAAATGTGGTGCAGTCAGGCAGCGGACAGGGAAAAAGCTCCAGCCTGCGTGATGCCAGTCACTTAAACGATTGGGGCCGCCTTGCCGCCCATCGTGGCCAACGCCACTCCGACAAGATACGCAATCTGCAGGAGCGGCTTTGGCCGCGATGGGCTGCACGGCAGCCCCAATGGATTCCAACTCTTCTCAGCTGACTAGACAGAAGCCGCCAGGCAACCCCTCCTAGCCAAGCTGGAAGATTACGGTTTTTTGACCGCGTCTTTCACATCACCGACTTTCTTCTGCACTTCGCCCTTCACTTCCTGGGCAGCGCCTTCGGCTCTGAGCTTGTCATTGTCGGTGGCCTTGCCTACTGCTTGCTTGCCTTTGCCGACCACTTCGTTAGCCGCGCCTTTGATTTTGTCACCAGTACCGCTCATGGCAGATCTCCAGAGATAAAGACACGTCAACCGTGCCGACAATCTGTGGACCGGGCACTTTCGGCAAAGGTTTCAAGTTTTTTTCATCCCATCCTTCAGCCACTGCACCGGCTGACGCCTTGCCGCTATCGCCTGCGCCCCGCACAATGCCGGCTCTCTGAAGTGTCAACGCGCAGGAACCTGCATGAAACTCGATAAACCCGCCGCCATCGAGCGGCGCAACGCCGCGCTCAATCGCCCGGTGCTGACCCGTGACAACACCTTGTTCGCCATTCTCGACGGCAAACGCAACCTGTGGTGGTTCGAAGTACCCGTAGGGCTGCTGCGCAAGGGCCAACCAGACTGGGTCAACCTGCTGCTGCATACCCCTGCCAGTGACGAGCTGCAACACCTGAAAGTGCCGATCAACTTCCTCCGCGCTCACCAGGAGCAGGTGGAAATCCGCCACCCCGGCAAGCGCCGCTCGACCATCAGCCTGGCGCTCAGCGCCGACCGTGACTCGCTGCTGCGCGACACTCGCCCGGGCGGGGAACAGCTGGACTTCAGCACCTTCGCGCAGGCCTGATCAGGCCTTCTCGATGCGATCGTCATGGATGACGATCAAGCCCTGCTTGAACAAGGCGCCAATCGCCTTCTTGAAGTTGCCCTTGCTGACACTGAACATCTGCGTGATCACCTGCGGATCGCTCTTGTCGCACACCGCCAGTGTGCCGCCCGCCGCTGCGAGACGGTCCATGATCTGTGCTTGCAGGCCATCGCCCAGCGACTCGCCCACCGGCTGCAGGCTCAGGGCAATCTTGCCGTCGCGGCGCACTTCCTTGATGAAGCCCTTCTCTTGCATGCCCGAGCGCAGGAACTTGAATACCTCGTTCTTGTGAATCAGGCCCCAGTGGCGATGGTTGATGATGGCCTTGAAGCCCATCGGCGTTTCACCGGCGACCAGCAGTTCGACCGGCTGGCCGGCCTGGTAGTTGGCGGGGGTGATGTCGAGGTAGCGGTCCAGGCGCGCGGTGGCGGTGATGCGCCGGGTGCGCTTGTCCAGATAGGCATGCACCACGCAGTAGTCGCCGATCTTCAGCGGCCGTGATTCTTCCGAGTACGGCATCAGCAGGTCCTTGGACAGGCCCCAGTCGAGGAAGATGCCGGCACCGTTGATGTCCTTGACCTTGAGACTGGCGAATTCGCCCACCTGCACCTTGGGCTTTTCGGTGGTGGCGATCAGCAAATCTTCGCTGTCGAGGTAAAGGAACACGTTGAGCCAGTCTTCCACCTCGGTCGGCGTATCCTTGGGGATGTAGCGCCGCGGCAAAAGAATTTCGCCATCGGGCCCGCCGTCCAGGTACAGGCCGAAGTCGGTGTGTTTAACGATTTGCAAACTGTTGAAGCGCCCAAGCAAAGCCATTTTCCAGAAATCCTCGTGACCAGGGTCGCAGTCTACCACCGCTACCCCGTCCACCGCCCCAGCCCATACCCGCCGGAACCGACGGCCGGGCGCTGCGTCTACACCCAGACCCGCCACAGCAAGGACTCGCTCATGCCCATCTGCCTGGCCAAGCTTCTGCGCACGACCCTGTTCGCCCTCGCCTGCGTGCTGACGCTCAACGCCTGCACGCGCATCGACCTGGCTTACCGCAACCTCGACGTGCTGGTGCCCTGGTCGCTGGGCGACTACCTGAACATGAACCGCGAGCAGAAGAGCTGGCTCGACCAACGCCTGAAACAGCAGTTGGCCTGGCACTGCCAGACGCAACTGCCCGGCTACCTGGACTGGCTGGCCGGTTTGCGTCAGTTGGTGATCGATGATCAAGTGACCGACCAAGCACTGCAGCAGCGCACCGCGCAGGCGCGCGAAGCCATTGCTCGGGTGGCCGATGCCGTGACGCCCTCGGCCGCCGAACTGCTGCGCGGCATGAGCGACAGTCAGGTGACCGAGATGCGCCAGGCGTTCGCCGACGACATTCGCACGCGCCGGGCCGAGTACGTCGAAACCCCGCTGGCCCGGCAGACCCAGGAACGGGCCAAGCGCATGGAAAAACGTCTCAAGCCCTGGCTGGGCACCCTCAGCCCCACGCAGCGCACTCGCGTAGGGCAGTGGTCGGCCGCGCTGGGCGATCAGAACCGCCTGTGGATCGCCAATCGCGAACACTGGCAGCAACAACTGGTGGCCGTCGTCGAACACCGTCACGCTGCCGACTTCGAGCCGCGTCTGGCGCAGTTGCTGCAACACAAGGAAAGCCTGTGGACGCCGCAGTACCGCGCGGCCTTCGAGAACACCGAGCAACAGGCGCGCAGCCTGATCGTCGACCTGCTGGCAAGCAGTACGCCACAGCAGCGCCAGACCCTTGCCCAGCAACTGGACAAGGTGCGTCAGGAGTTCAGCGCATTGAAGTGCCTGAAGCCGTAACCCCGATCAGCCGGCCGCCAGCGCCGGCCTGACCTTGCTGCGCTGTTGCGCCTCAAGCTGCATGCAGCACTCCAGGAACTGGAACATGCAGTCGTAGCTCTTGCACACCGCTTTGCGCAGTTCGACGCGCAGCGCCGGCGCCGGGTTCTCACCCACCAGCGTGCAGATGATTTCCAGCGCCTCCCATGGGTGGGCATCGTCGTACTGGGCGTGCATTTTCAGCCACTTCATGGCGCGTTTGCGGGTGTCTTCCGGGAAACCCTCGGCGTACAGGCCGTCCTGGCAGACCACGGCTGACCATTCGCCGGTGGCGCCTTCGATGGCGTAGTTGGTGGCCGCCATGGCGATGGCTAGCGACTCGGTGGTGCATACCCGCCAACACCAGTCGTTGAGGGCATTGAGCTGCGAGGGCACGTTCTGTTCTTGCAGGTCGTGCAGATGAACGCCGTGGGCATGGCACCAGTTGACCCAGTAATCGGCATGGTTGAGCTCGACACGAATGTTGCGCATCAGCCAGCGCCGTGCCATGTCTTCACCGGGGTGCCTGCCGTAACGGGTCTTGCCCAGGTTGTGCGCCATGTACAGGGAAAACTGCTCGACCACCGGCCAGCCGCCGATCAGGAACTGGCGAATGGTCGCGCTGCGCAGGCCGCCATCGCGCAGGGCTTGGTAGAAGGCATGCTCCACCACCCGCCGCTTGCTTTCGCTGCACGCCTCGATCAGTTGCTGGGCCCAGGCGGGATAACTGGCCGGGTCCATGAGAGGTCCGACCCGAACGAATCCATCGATCACTTTAAACTCCTTGTTTGCGTGTGAGTGCAACGAAGCAGCTCAGCGCAAGGTGCCCGGGGTCCGCTGGACCGATGAACGGGTCACCGTGCGCTGGCGCTGCAGGCTGTCGCAGGTGAGCACCTGCGGACGTTCGATCAAATAGCCCTGGGCGTAGTCCACGCCGATCTCCTGAAGGGCCTGCTCGATCTGCGCGGTCTCGACGAACTCGGCGATGGTGCGCTTGCCCATGACATGACCAATATGGTTGATCACCTCCACCATAGCCCGGTTGATAGGATCATCAAGCATGTCCCTGACGAAACTGCCGTCGATCTTCAAGTAGTCCACCGGCAGGTGCTTGAGATAGGCGAACGACGACATGCCGGCGCAGAAATCATCCAGGGAAAACTGGCAGCCCAGCCCTTTGAGGTCATTGATGAAGCGGATCGCACTGCCCAGGTTGGCAATGGCGATGGTCTCGGTGATCTCGAAGCAGATCATTGTCGGCGGGATGCGGTATTCGCTGAACAGCCGCTGCAGGTAATCCAGAAACTTGTCGTCGCCGATGCTGGCGCCCGACAGGTTGATCGCGCACAGGGCCAGCGGCCCGCGATGGCCGCTGTCCATGCACTGGCGAATCAGCGTGAAGACATTGAGAACGACCCAGCGGTCGAGCGCGGTGATCAGCCCGTAGCGCTCGGCGGCAGGAATGAAGCTGTCGGGCAGGATCATCCGGCCGCTTTCGTCGCGCAGGCGCAGGAGGATCTCCAGGTGCACCGGTCCCTGGGCGGCGCCAAGCGGTGCGATTTCCTGGGCGTACAAGCAGAAGCGGTTTTCGTCGAGCGCCACGTGCAGGCGCTGAATCCAGGCCATTTCGCCGAAACGCATGGACAGCTCGGTGTCATCGGCATGGTAGACCTGCACCCGGTTGCGGCCCTTTTCCTTGGCCATGTAGCACGCCATGTCGGCCGCGCGCAGCGAGGCTTCCAGGGTGCCCGGCAACGCCGTGATGTTGACCAGGCCGATGCTGACGGTGGTCTGGAACGGCCGGCCCTTCCACACGAACTGCAGGCTCTGCACCGCTTGGCGCAGTTGTTCGGCGATGCGCTCGGCGTGCTCGGGTGGGCACATTTCCAGGAGGATGCCGAATTCGTCGCCACCCAGGCGGGCCAGGGTGTCGCCTTCGCGCAGGCCGCTTTGCAGCACCGCGCAGATGTGCCGCAACAGCTCGTCGCCGGCGGCATGGCCGCTGGTGTCGTTGACCAGCTTGAACTGGTCCAGGTCCAGAAACATCAACGCATGCCGGCCCGGTTGTCGCGCCTGGGCGTTGAGAATCTGCTCCAGGCGGTACTCGAACTCACGCCGGTTGGCCAGGCCCGTCAGCGCATCGTGGGTCGCCTGCCAGGACAGATTGGCGATGTACTGGCGCTCTTGGGTCATGTCGTGCAGCACCAGGACGATGCCGCTGATGTGACCGTCGGTGATGATCGATGAACCCACCAGATTCACCGACACGGTGCTGCCGTCCAGGCGCTGCACCTGCCGTGCATGCTCGGCGCCGGCCTTGAGGCTGCCGCTGAGGATCTGCTCGGCCAGGCTGCGGCTTTCCTGCTCGGTGGTGTCATCGAGCAGGCTGAACAAGGCTGCCAAGGGCAACCCCTGGGCCTGCTCGGCCTGCCAATGGGTCAGTTGCTCGGCAGCCGGATTCATGTAGGCGATCCCGCCCTCGACATCGGTGGTGATCACCGCATCCCCGATGGAGGCCAAGGTAACCTGCGCCCGCTCCTTTTCCTCTTGCAAGGCAGCGGCGAAGGCCTGGCGCTGGGCCAGCAGCTTGTTCGAGCGTCGCCACGCCAGAATGATCAGACAGATGGCCGTCACCAGGTTGGTGATCAGCAGAAGTCGCAAGATCTTGCGTGAGCCCTCGCCCAGGGCATCGCTGAAGGCCTTGGCCACCGGCGTCACGCTCTCATTGAGCGCCACGATGCGGGCCCGCCACTGCATCACCTGCTGCGGACCTAGAGGCCCCGCGGCGATCTGCGTGCGCAGGTCCTCGGCCAGGAGGTCGAGCTGGCTCAGGTAGCGGTCGCCGGTGTCCCAGTAATCCACCGCATGCTGCATGTAGCTCAGGCCGCTGAAATAACGGTAGAACCAGATGATGCGGTTGACATCGTCGGGGTGGTTGCCGCCGCGCAGGATGCCGTCCCGCGCCGCTTCAAGGTCCGGCGGCGTGCGGTCGAGCGCTGCACGCATGTCACGGTCGCCCTGGGGAATCACCGTGGCCTGGCGATAGCGCTGGAGGCTGTAGGGGTCTTGGGTTTCGGCGTAGAGGCTGAGGTAATAGATGGCGTCTTTCTGCGCCTTGGACCACAGGCTTTCGCCCGCCACGTAGGCGCGCACCGCTGACAGTGCATACAGGCTGGCGATACCCAGCAGCACCTGAAACACCACCACCGCGACGAATGGCCAGATGATGCCCAGCAGCTTTGGCGCTCCCTGCGTGCGAGTTACTTCCATATAGCTCCTGCTACGGCAGCAAATGAGGCAGCGATCCGCCTGACATCGCACAGCGTAGGCCATTTGCCATCGGTGCGATGGGGATTTCGACCAGCGCCTGCCGCGCGCTTCGAGGACTGCTGCGCAGCCTCAGCTCTGCTGTAAATGCCCGTACAACTTGGCGTAGAGCCCGCCATCGGCAATCAGTTGCTGATGCGCGCCGTCTTCGGCCACCCGCCCGCCGTCAAACACCAACACGCGATCGGCCTGCTTAACGGCCGACAGCCGGTGGGCGATGATCAACGTGGTGCGACCACTGAGAAAGCGCGCCATGGCCTGGTGCAGGTTGTACTCGGTGGCGGCATCCAGCGCCGAGGTGGCTTCATCGAGGATCACCACCTTGGGCTCGGCGAGAATCATCCGCGCGATAGCCAGGCGCTGGCGTTGCCCGCCCGACAGGCGCACTCCGGAGCGGCCCACGACGCTGTCCAGACCCGCCGGTAAGCCAGCGATGGTGGCCTCCAGCTGGGCGATGCGCAGCGCCTGCCAGCAGGCCTCGTCCGTGCATTCGCGGCCCATGGTCAGGTTGGCGCGCACGGTGTCGTTGAACAGCGAGGGGTGCTGCAGCACCACCGCCACCTGCTCACGGACAGTCTCCAGGCCGATCTCCTGCACGCTGGCGCCGCCATAGCGAATGGTGCCGCCCTGGGCGCTGTACAGGCCCAGCAGCAGTTGCACGAGGGTGCTCTTGCCGCCGCCGCTGGCGCCGACGATGGCCACTTTCTCGCCGGCCGCGATGCTCAGGTCGAGGTGATCGAGCACCGGTTCGTCGCCGTAGGCAAAGCTCAGGTCACGCACCTCGATCGGTACCGTGGAGCGACCGGCAAAGGGATCGCAGGCCGGTGGGTAGGCAGGCTCGTCGCCACGGGCGAGCAATTCGTTGATGCGGCTCAGCGCGCCTCCGGCGGCGTAGTAGGCGTATTGCAGGTTGAGCAGCTGCTCCACCGGGCCAATCATGAACCACAGGTAGCTGAACACCGCGAGCATCTGCCCGATCGACAAGTCCGAGAACAGCACGGTGAGCATGGCCATGGCGCGGAACAGATCGATGCCGAACTGGAACAACAAGCCGCTGGCGCGGTTGCTGGCATCGCTCTTCCACTGCGAGGCCACGGCAAAATCACGCACTTCCCTGGCGCGCAGGCCCAGACGGCCGAGGAAATAGCCCTGGCGGTTGCTGGCGCGGATCTCTTGAATGGCGTCGAGGGTTTCGGCCAGCGCTTGGGTGAAACGGCTGGTGCTGTCGTTTTCCAGCTTCTTCAGGTGCTTGACGCGCTTGCCGAGCTTGACGGTGAAGAAGATCACCAGCGGGTTGAACAGCAGAATCAACAGGGCCAGTTGCCACTGCATCCACAGCAGGATCGCGGCCACCCCGGTGAGGGTGACCATGGCCACCAGAAAGCGGCTGAGGGTTTCGCCCACGAATTTGTCGAGGGTATCCAGGTCGGTGACCAGGTGGGTGGTAACCGTGCCGCTACCGAGGTTTTCGTATTCCTTGAGCGAGATGCGCTTGAGCCGTTCGATCAGGCGGATGCGCAAGCGGTAGACGATGTCCTTGGCCAGGCCCGCAAACAGCTTGGCTTGCACCACGTTGCAGGCCAGAGCGGCCAGGCGCAGGCACAGGGTGAGCGCCAGCATCAGGCCGATGTAGCCGGCCGCGACCTGCCAGGCGTCGGGCAGCAGGCGGTTCATCCAGCGCAACGCGGCGTCGCCGTTGTTGAGCAACACCTCATCCACCAGCAGTGGCAGCAGCAACGGGATCGGCACACTGCAGCAGGCGGCCAGCACTGCCACCAGATTGGCGGTCCACAGGCGCTTGCGACGCAGCAGTGCCAGGCGGCGGATTTCGCTCCAGCTCAGGCGGTCGGCAGGCGCAGGGGTGCGCCCCGGCACCGGCTCGGACGAGCCCGGCAGGTCAAGCACCGGTGGCCTGCTGCAGCCAGCGCGCCAGCAGCGGCGAGAGGGAGTCCAGGGGTTGGTAGCCGTTGGTCAGCAGTGCCAACTGGCCATTGCGCTCGGCCAGCAAGGTGGGGAAGCCGGCGATGCCCAGCCCTTGCGCCCACGTGAAATCGGCGGCGGTGGCCGCGCGGGTGTCTTCGTGGATCAACGCCTGGGCAAAGCCCGCGCGGTCCAGCCCGGCCTGCTCGGCGAGCTCGACCAGTACGGTCGGAAGGGTGATGTCCATGCCGCCCTCGTAGAAGCCCGATTGCAGCGCGGCGAGCAACGGCCAGACGCGTTCGGCGTCCAGCTGCCGGGCCGTGACCAGCGCGCGACAGGCAGGCTCGGTGTCGTAGACGAAGCCATCGGGCATCGCGCCTTCGAACGCAAAGCCCTGGCCGGTGGCCTCGCTGACCGCCTGCCAGTGCTCGAGGATGTAACCCCGGGTGGCCGCGTCGAGCGGGCTGCTACCGGTGCGCAAGCCGCCGACCACCAGGTGGGTCGCAACACCGGCCGCTGCCGCCTGGGCGATCAACGCCTCGGCCACCGGGGCAAAGCCCCAGCACCACGAGCACATCGGGTCCATCACGTACAGCAGGCGTGCCGTCATGGCTCAGGCCTCGGCTTTGTAGTTGAAACCGATCGGGTGCGGCAGGTTGCGCGCCTTGGCCAGTTCGATCTGCTTCTGCCGGTCGATGGCGCTGCGGCGGGTTTTCTCGCTCAGGCTGTCCCAGCAGTGCGGGCAGCTGACACCCGGCGAGTAGTGCTCGGACGCGCGCTCGGCGGCATTGATCGGGTGGCGGCAGGCATGGCACTGGTCGTATTCACCTTCGCTGAGGTCATGGCGCACGGTGACGCGGTTGTCGAACACGAAGCAGTCGCCATCCCACAGGGTTTCTTCCTGCGGCACCTCCTCGAAGTACTTGAGAATGCCGCCCTTGAGATGATAGACGGCCTCGAAGCCCTCACCGAGCATATAGCTGGAGGCTTTTTCGCAGCGGATGCCACCGGTGCAGAACATCGCCACCTTCTTGTGCTTGCTGGGATCGAAGTTGGCTTTGATGTACTCGGGGAATTCGCGGAACGACTCGGTCTTCGGGTCGATGGCGCCCTTGAAGGTGCCGATGGCCACTTCGTAGTCGTTCCGGGTGTCGATCAGCAGGACTTCAGGGTCGCTGATCAGGGCATTCCAGTCCTTGGGCTCGACATAGGTGCCGACCGAATGGTTCGGGTCGACGCCGGGCACGCCCAAGGTGACGATCTCTTTTTTCAGCTTGACCTTGGTGCGGTAGAACGGTTGTTCGTCGCAGTAGCTTTCCTTGTGGTCGACATCCACCAAGCGCGGGTCATTGCGCAGCCAGGCGAGCAGGCCGTCGATGCCCTGGCGGCTGCCCGACACCGTGCCGTTGAGGCCTTCGAGGGCCAGCAACAGCGTGCCTTTGACACCGTGCTGGTTCATGCAGGCGAGCAGTGGCTCGCGCAGCTCGACGTAGTCTTCCAGGGTGACGAATTTGTACAGCGCCGCTACCACGATAGCTTGGGACATGCGTGTGCTTCTCCAGGTGGTTGCCCTCGTAAGGGGCGGACCGGGTCGATCGAGAGATATGTGAAAACGCCATCGCCGGGAAGACCCGGCGATGGCGTTGGTGCAAAGCAGCGAAGTTTACCAGATGCGCAAAACGGCGTCAGTGCCCGCCGCCGGCACACACCGGCGAGGCCGGCGCTGCGCCGACCTTGGCCCACTCCTCGGCGGTGTAGGTGTGGATCGCCAGGGCGTGGATCTGGCCCATCAGGTCGGCCATGGTGGCGTAGACCTTCTGGTGACGCTTGACGCTGTTGAGCCCGGCGAACTGCGCGCTGACGATCACCGCCTTGTAGTGCGTTTCCTGGCCACGGCTGTGCATGTGGCTTTCGTCAAGCACCTCGAGGTGGTGCGGGGCCAGCGCGGCCAGCTGCTGTTCAATGCGCTGCTGCATGTTCATCGCGGCGTGCCTGCTTATTTCTTGGCCGGGGCTGCGGACTTGCCGAAGCTTGGGTCCAGTTCCTTGGTCATGTCATCGAGCAGCTTGTTCACCACCGGCACCGAAGGCTCCAGGCTCTGCTGGGTCAGCTGAGCGGACTGCTGGGTGACCTTGGGCATTTCACGCAGCACTTTGCGGCCCAGGGGCGATTCGTAGAACTTGACCAGGTCCTTGAGCTCGGCCTCGGTGAAGGTCGCTGTGTACAGGCTCACCATCTTGGGCTTGAGCTTGTTCCAGCCGATGGCGTTGTCCAGCGCAGCGTTGGCCTTGGCCTGGTAGCTGTCGAGCACCGACTTCTTCGAGGCCGGCGCCTTGGTTTGCTCGAAACGCTGGGCAAACATCTGCTGGACCTGCATGTACACCGGGGTGCCCAGCTTGTCGGCATTGGCCAGGGTCAGGAACTTCTCGGCAGCCGCGTTATGGCTGGGCGTGGCGGCGAGTACCTGGCCACTGACACAAACCAGGGCGACGGCGGCACAGAGGGCGCGGAGACGGGTCATCGCATTTCCTTCAATTGGACGGGGGTATGTTGAGGCAGAGCATTCTGCGCTGTGATGGCACGCGGCTCAAGTGGCACGAAGAGCGATGGAACGGCTCGTTCGATGAGGGGCCTAAACTGCGGTGTCGCACTATATAGGAGTGAACGCAGCATGAGCCGTATCGAGACAGACAGCCTTGGACAGGTCGAAGTTCCTGAGCAGGCCTACTGGGGCGCACAGACCCAGCGCTCGCTGATCAACTTCGCCATCGGCCAGCAGCGCATGCCGCGCGAGGTGGTGCACGCCCTGGCGCTGATCAAGAAAGCCGCCGCCCGGGTCAATGATCGCAATGGCGACCTGCCTGCCGACATTGCCCGACTGATCGAGCAGGCCGCCGATGAGGTGTTGGCCGGCAAGCACGACGATCAGTTTCCGCTGGTGGTCTGGCAGACCGGCAGCGGCACGCAGAGCAACATGAACGTCAACGAGGTGATTGCCGGACGGGCCAACGAGCTGGCCGGCAATGACCGCGGCGGTAAAGCGCCGGTGCACCCCAACGATCACGTCAACCGCTCGCAAAGTTCCAACGATTGCTTCCCCACTGCCATGCACATCGCTGCCGCCCAGGCGGTGTACGGCAAGCTGCTGCCAGCGGTGGCGGAACTCTCGGCCGGGTTGGCCGAGCAGTCGGCGCGCCATCATGACCTGGTCAAGACTGGCCGCACGCACATGATGGACGCCACACCGATCACCTTTGGCCAAGAGCTGTCGGCCTTCGTCGCACAACTGGACTACGCGCAAACGGCGATTCGCGCGAGCATGCCGGCGGTGTGCGAACTGGCCCAGGGCGGCACAGCGGTGGGCACTGGGCTCAATGCCCCGCACGGTTTCGCCGAGGCCATTGCCGCTGAGCTCGCGGCCTTGTCGGGGCTGCCTTTCATCACCGCCCCGAACAAGTTCGCCGCCCTGGCCGGCCATGAGCCGCTGACCAGCCTGGCCGGCGGCTTGAAAACCCTGGCCGTGGCACTGATGAAAATCGCCAACGACTTGCGTTTGCTCGGCTCCGGCCCGCGCGCAGGGTTTGCCGAAGTGCGCTTGCCGGCCAACGAGCCAGGCAGCTCGATCATGCCCGGCAAGGTCAACCCGACCCAGTGCGAGGCGCTGTCGATGCTGGCCTGTCAGGTGCTCGGCAACGACACCGCCATCGGCTTTGCCGCCAGTCAGGGGCATTTGCAGCTCAACGTGTTCAAGCCGGTGATCATCCACAACCTGCTGCAGTCAATCGAGCTGCTCGCCGATGGTGCGCGCAACTTCCAGCAGCATTGCGTGGCCGGCCTGGAGCCGGATGCCGAGCAGATGGCGGCGCACCTGGAGCGTGGCTTGATGCTGGTGACGGCGTTGAACCCGCACATCGGCTATGACAAGTCGGCCGAGATCGCCAAGAAGGCCTACGCCGAAGGGCTGACCTTGCGCCAGTCGGCGTTGGCGTTGGGCTACCTGACCGATGCGCAGTTCGATGAATGGGTGAGGCCTGAAAGCATGCTCGCGCCAGGGGCCAAGGGTTGAGGCCAGCGCGCTACGCGGAGTGAGCGCCGCGGCGCCCTGCACTTGAAGCCACCGGCCCTTGAGACCGGTGGCTTTTCACCCTGCGCCGTCACACCCGGCTGAAACGAGCCCGACGCGCGCGCCAGCCCGTCACCAGCGACGGCCCCAACGCCACTAGGGCCGACCCGCCCACCACCGTCACGGCCCCGACGTAACCCAGGGCATTGAGCGCTTCGCTTTGCACGTAATCCGGCCACAGCTGTGCGGCGGCGGCGACCGCGATCAGCGTCACCAGGGGCGTGAGGGCCAAGGTTGCGCTGACTCGTGAAGCCTCCCAATGCGCCAGTGCTTCGGCGAACGCGCCATAGGCCACCAAGGTGTTCAGGCAGCAGGCCAGCAGCAGCCATTTCTGCAGCGCATCGAGCTGCAAGGCTTCCAGCGGATGCACCCAGGGCGTCAGCAGCGCGGCGCAGCCCAGGTAGATCACCATCATCACCTGCTGCGAATTCCAGACCGTCAGCAGCTGCTTCTGGCTCAGGGCATAGAACACCCAGATGCTGGTGGCCAGCAGGATCGTCAGCACCCCCGTGGTGTAGACGCCCAGCGAGGTCAGCAGCTCGTCGAGCCGCTGATTGAAGAACAGCCCGAAGCCGGCCATCAGCACCACCAAGCCCACGCCCTGGCCGATGCTGAAACGCTCTTTGAAGATGAACACACTGGCCACCAGCAACATGACCGGGCCGATCTGCACCACCAGCTGTGCGGTGCCCGGACTGAGCATCTTCAGGCCGACAAGGTAGAGCACGTAATTGCCGAGCAAGCCGAAGATCGCCAGCCCCACCAGCCCGTAGCGCCTGCGCCCCAAGCCGTGAAAGCGTGGCAGCCGCCGCTGCGCCGTGAGCCACACCAGCAATAGCCCGCCCGATACCAGCAACCGGTACCAGGTGACGGTGACCGGGTCCATCACCTGCAATACCTGCTTGAGCTTGATTGGCAAAATGCCCCACAGCACCACCGTCAGCAGCGCCAGAAGCAGCCCGTGGACCCAGCGCCCGGATGTGATGTGCATGTGACGCCTCGAGGGTCGGATGTGAACGCGCAAAGGTAAAGTCTAAGCGGTGACGGGCCATCGCACGGTGCGACAATTCGGAAAAATGCTCCAGGCATCATTCCTTCACGGCATGGCACGCTCAGCGCTGTAGCGAGAGGATCACATGAACGGGCCGGCTGCGCCGGCCCAGCACTCATTCGTTCGACCGTGACTTGCCATGCCTGGCAAACGCCGCTTCCAGCGCTTCATTGATCGTGCGCAGCACCTTCACCCGCGCCCAGCGCTTGTCGTTGGCTTCGACCAGGGTCCACGGGGCGATTTCAGTGCTGGTGCGGTCGACCATGTCGCCCACCGCATCGCGGTACACGTCCCACTTGTCACGGTTGCGCCAGTCGTCCTCGGTGATCTTGTAGCGCTTGAAGGGAATCTGCTCGCGCGCCTCGAAGCGCTCCAGCTGGGTCTGCTGATCGATGGCCAGCCAGAACTTCACCACCACCACGCCGGCATGGCTCAGCTCTTCCTCGAAATCATTGATTTCGCCATAGGCGCGCATCCAGTCAGCCGGGGTGCAGAACCCCTCGACCCGCTCCACCAGCACCCGGCCGTACCAGGAGCGGTCAAAGATGGTGAACTTGCCGCGCGCCGGAATGTGCCGCCAGAAGCGCCACAAATACGGCTGCGCGCGCTCCTCTTCGGTGGGCGCGGCGATCGGTACGATGCGGTACTGGCGCGGGTCGAGGGCGGCGGCCACGCGGCGGATCGCGCCGCCCTTGCCGGCGGCGTCATTGCCTTCGAACACCGCTGCCAGGGCATGGCGCTTCATGTGCTTGTGCCGCAGCAGGCCGGCCAGGCGCGCCTGCTCGGTCACCAGTTGTTCTTGATAGTCGTGCTTGTCCAGCCGGCGGGTGAGGTCCAGTGCGCCGAGCAGGCTCATCCGGTCAATGCTGCGCCCCAGCGGCGCGACGTTGGCCTGGCGCTGGGCCTTGGGGTCGCGCGCCAATGCGGCCTGCAGGATATCGAGCAAGATGCGCCCCACCGCCAGGCTGCGGTAATTGGGGTCGACGCCTTCGATCACGTGCCATGGCGCGTAATCGCGGCTGGTGCGGCGCAGCACGCGCTCGCCAAAGCGCACGAAGCGGTCGTAGGTCTTGGACTGCTGCCAGTCCAGCGGGCTGATGCGCCAGCTGTGCAGCGGGTCGTCGCGCAGGGATTCGAGGCGGCTCTTCATCTGTTTCTTGGACAGGTGGAACCAGAACTTGATCACCACCGTGCCTTCGTCACAGAGCATCTGCTCCAGGCGCTCGACACCATTGATGGCCTGGTCGAGTACGGCGTTCTTGAACTGGCCATGCACGCGGCCTTGCAGCATCTGGCTGTACCAGTTGCCGAAAAATATCCCCATGCGGCCCTTGGGCGGCAGTGCCCGCCAGTAGCGCCAGGCCGGCGGGTGGGCGAGCTCTTCGTCGGTTTGCTGATCGAAGGTGCGCACCTCGATCAGGCGCGGGTCCATCCATTCGTTGAGCAACTTGACGGTCTCGCCTTTGCCGGCGCCTTCGATGCCGTTGATCAACACGATCACCGCGGTCTCTTGTCGCTGCTTGAGCTCGTACTGCGCATCGAGCAACGCCTCGCGCAAGGCCGGGACCTCGGCGTCGTAGGTGTCGTCGTCGATGCAATGGCCGATTTCGGCGGATTCGAACATGGAAGGCTCCTTCGGTGGACGTTGAAGAGTAGCGCATCAGGCTTTGGGGTTTGCGATGCAGATCATGACGATGCAGGCGCGCGTTCACACGGGCTGCCAGCCGAGCCGTTGCACCGGACCTTGAACGCCATCCCGGCCAGGCGGGGTGACTGGGCCTGGCTGGCGCTGCGGCGCATGGCATTGCGCTGACGCGTAGGTAAACACGCTGCGCGCTGCACACGCCTGCGGGCAGATGGCTTACCATTCGCGCTCTGCCAGCCGTTGAGTCCGCCATGTCCACGTCTCTGCCCCCTTACGCCCTGATCGACTGGGACGATCAGGGCCGCCCGCATTCGCGCCACTATGACGATGTGTATTTTTCCCGTAATGAAGGGACCCTGGAAACCCGCTATGTGTTCATCGAAGGTAACCGCCTCGAAGCACGTTTCGCAGCGCTCGAGGCGAACGCCTGCCTGGTGATCGGTGAAACCGGCTTCGGCACCGGGATGAATTTCTTCTGCGCCTGGCAGGCCTTTGCCGCCCATGCCCAGGCCGATGCGCGCCTGCATTTCATCAGCGTCGAAAAGTACCCGCTCAGCCTTGAAGACCTGACCCGCGCCGCTCGGCTGTGGCCGGAGCTGGCCGCCTACTGGCAGCCGCTGCTGGACCAGTACGTGGCCGTGCACCCTGGCTTTCAGCAGTTCAGCCTGGACGGCGGGCGGGTCACCCTGACCCTGCTGATCGGTGACGCGCTGGAGCAACTGCCGCTGCTCGATGCGCGTATCGATGCCTGGTTCCTCGACGGCTTCGCCCCGGCCAAGAATCCGGACATGTGGACGCCCGAGCTGTTTGCCCAACTGGCGCGGCTGTCGGGCCCGGGCACCACGATCGGCACCTTCACCACCACCGGCTGGGTGCGCCGCTCGCTGGTGGAGGCAGGCTTTGCCATGAAAAAGGTGCCGGGCCTGGGCAAGAAGTGGGAGGTGATGCACGGGCAGTTCACCGGCGCCGCGCAGCCAGCCGCAGCGCCGTGGTATGCCCGCCCGCCGCAACCGCCTGGCCCGCGTGAAGCGTTGGTGATCGGCGCGGGGCTGGCGGGCAGTGCCACGGCCACCAGCCTGGCCCGGCGCGGTTGGCAGGTGACCGTGCTGGAGCGCCACGCCGAGGCTGCCCAGGAGGCTTCGGGCAACCCGCAGGGGGTGCTGTACCTGAAGCTGTCGGCCCACGGTACGGCGTTGTCGCAGATGATCCTGGCTGGTTTCGGCTACACCCGCCGTTGGCTGGAGCAGCTGCAGCGAGGTCGGGACTGGGACGCCTGCGGGGTGCTGCAACTGGCGTTCAACGACCAGGAAGCCACGCGCCAGGGCAAGCTCGCGGCTGCCTTCGATGCCAGCCTGGTACGGCAGCTGGATCGCCAGCAGGCCGAGCAGGTCGCAGGCGTCCGTCTGGCCAGTGGCGGGTTGTTCTACCCCCAGGGCGGCTGGGTGCATCCCCCGGCGCTGTGCCAGGCGCAACTGGAACATGCCGGCATTCGTCTGCTGCCTTACAACGAGGTGCTGAGCCTGGACTACCGCAACGGCCTGTGGCAGGCCCGGGCCGGCGAGCGCCTGCTGGCCAGCGCCCCGGTCGTGGTGCTGGCCAATGCCGCCGACGTGCAGCGCCTGCTGCCGAGCGCACGCTTGCCACTCAAGCGTATTCGCGGGCAGATCACCCGCCTGCCCGCCACCCAGGCCAGCCGCGCCCTGGGCACGGTGGTCTGCGCCGACGGTTACATCGCCCCGCCGAGGGGTGACGAACACACCCTGGGCGCCAGCTTCGATTTCCACAGCGACGACCTCGCCCCCACCGCTGCCGAGCACCAGAGCAATCTTGGCCTGCTCCACGACATTTCCGCCGACCTTGCCCAGCGCCTGCACGCCGACGCCCTGGACCCTACCACCCTCGAGGGCCGCGCCGCGTTCCGCTGTACCAGCCCCGACTACCTGCCCATCGTCGGCCCCATCGCCGACCGCGAAACCTTCGACCAGGCTTACGCTGCCCTGCGCAAGGACGCCCGTCAGGTCCCCGATACCCCCTGCCCCTGGCTCCCTGGCCTGTACATCAACAGCGGTCACGGCTCGCGCGGCCTGATCACCGCCCCGCTGAGTGGCGAGCTGGTCGCCGCCTGGGTGTGCGGCGCACCGCTGCCACTGCCGCGTGCAGTGGCAGAGGCGTGCCATCCGAATCGGTTTGCGTTGCGGGAGTTGATTCGAGGGGTGCGGTAGCGGCTTGAGACCTGATAGGCATACGCAACTCGCTTAGGATCACCACTTGTATATCCCATTGACATATCCTGGGTCGGGGCTAACCTTGCCTATACATTTGATGTATCCCGAGAGGTTTTCATGGAACAAGGTGCAGTTTTTCAAAACAACCGCAGTCAGGCGATCAGGCTACCCAAGGCTGTAGCACTCCCAGATGATGTCAAACGCGTCGATATAGTTGCGGTAGGCAGAAGCAGGATCATTACCCCAGCGGGCGAGTCCTGGGACAGCTGGTTCGATGGCGAAGACATCGCAGCGGATTTCATGACTGACCGGGAGCAGCCCGCCGATCAGGAGCGCGAATCCTTCTGATGCTCAAGTTCATGCTCGATACCAACATATGCATCTTCACCATCAAAAATCGGCCACAGGAGGTGCGGGAGGTATTTAATCGACATCATGGCCAGATGTGTATCAGCACTGTCACGTTGATGGAGTTAATGTACGGCGCGGAGAAATCCACGCATCCAGAACGTTCGATGGCGCGGATTGAAGCGTTCGCTGCGCGCTTGGAAGTCTTGAAATATGATGAGGATGCTGCTGCCCACACAGGACAGCTTCGCGCTGAGCTGGCTGTATCGGGTAGACCGATTGGTCCATACGACCAGATGATCGCAGGCCATGCGCGCTCCCAAGGTCTGATCATCGTTACGAACAACCGTAAGGAGTTTGATCGTGTGCCGGGTTTGAGGGTCGAGGACTGGGTGGCCGCTCATCCTCTGAGATGATGAAGCAGTGAAACTCCAAACGCGATGCGCATGATCAGCACGCAGACTGAACAGCTGATTGATCTCAATCCTCTCGAGGATACGAGTGAATCGCTGCATCCAATTAGCTTTGCCGATTGACCGAGTACCACAACGCGCTGGCCTTAAGGACAGATAAAGGCCAATTGCCTTATAACAGATCGTTCTAAAACTCACACAAATCCACCGGGTCACTACCTAGGTGCCCGCTAACGGAGCACACCCCTCCCCAACGGAAAAACCGGTAAGGACTTATGTGCGGATTAGCTGGTGAACTACGCTTTACCCCCCTTGGCCAAGCGCCTCGCCCTGCCGACCTCGCGGCCGTAGAGCGCATCACCCACCATCTGGCGCCACGCGGCCCGGATGCCTGGGGCTTTCATAGCCAGGGGCCGATTGCCCTGGGCCATCGCCGACTGAAAATCATGGACCTGTCAGACGGCTCGGCGCAGCCGATGCAGGACAGCACCTTGGGCCTGTCGCTGGCCTTCAACGGCGCCATCTACAACTTCCCCGAGCTGCGCGACGAGCTCAAGGCCCTGGGCTACAGCTTCTGGTCCGAGGGTGACACCGAAGTGCTGCTCAAGGGCTACCACGCCTGGGGCGAGGCGCTGCTGCCCAAGCTCAACGGCATGTTCGCCCTGGCCATCTGGGAGCGCGACAGCCAACGTCTGTTCCTCGCCCGTGACCGCCTGGGCGTCAAGCCGTTGTACCTGTCGCGCAACGGTGAGCGCCTGCGCTTCGCCTCGACCCTGCCAGCGCTGCTCAAGGGCGGCGACATCGACCCGATGATCGACCCGGTCGGCCTCAACCACTACCTCAACTTCCACGCCGTGGTACCCGCGCCGCGCACCTTGCTGGCCAATGTGCAGAAGCTGGAGCCCGGCACCTGGATGCGTGTCGACCGCCATGGCGACGTCGAGCGCAAGACCTGGTGGACCCTGCAATACGGCCCCAACGCCGACGAGCAGCACCTCACCCTCGAAGACTGGACCACCCGCGTGCTCGACGCGACCCGTGACGCCGTGGCCATCCGCCAGCGTGCGGCGGTGGATGTGGGCGTGCTGCTGTCGGGCGGTGTCGATTCCAGCCTGCTGGTCGGCCTGCTGCGCGAGACCGGTGTGCAAGACCTTTCGACCTTCTCCATCGGCTTCGAAGATGCCGGCGGCGAGCGTGGCGACGAGTTCCAGTATTCGGACCTGATCGCTCGCCATTACGGCACGCGCCATCATCAGTTGCGCATTGCCGAACACGAGATCATCGATCAGTTGCCCTCGGCCTTCCGCGCCATGAGCGAGCCGATGGTCAGCCATGACTGCATCGCCTTCTACCTGCTCTCACGCGAAGTGGCCAAGCACTGCAAGGGCGTACAGAGCGGCCAGGGTGCCGACGAGCTGTTTGCCGGTTACCACTGGTACCCGCAGGTCGATGGCACCGCCGATCCGTATGCGGCCTATCGCGACGCGTTCTTTGACCGCAGCTTCGCCGAATACCAGGACACCGTGCAGCCCGCCTGGCGCCTCGGACATGACGCTGCCGGCGAGTTCGTCCGTGAGCACTTCGCCCAAGCCGGCGCCAGTGCGGCGGTGGACAAAGCGCTGCGCCTGGACAGCACGGTGATGCTGGTCGATGACCCGGTCAAACGCGTCGACAACATGACCATGGCCTGGGGCCTGGAGGCGCGCACGCCGTTCCTCGACTACCGCCTGGCCGAGCTTTCGGCGCGCATTCCGGCGCGTTTCAAGCTGCCCGACGGCGGCAAGCAGGTGCTCAAGGAAGCGGCGCGCCGCGTGATTCCCCATGAAGTGATCGACCGCAAGAAAGGCTACTTCCCAGTGCCCGGCCTCAAGCACCTCGAAGGCGCCACGCTGGGCTGGGTACGCGATTTGCTGACGGACCCGAGCCAGGACCGCGGCCTGTTCAACCCGGCCGAAATCGACCGCCTGCTGAGCAATCCGCACGGCCAGCTCACCCCGCTGCGCGGCTCGAAGCTGTGGCAGCTGGCAGCGCTCAACCTGTGGTTGAGCGAACAAGGAATCTGATCGATGAAAGCCCATGAAATCGCTTATGGCCAGCGGCTGCTGCGCGGCCAGGCGCCCTCCTACGAGCGTCTGCAAGCGCGCCTGGCCGGTGATGGCAGCGAGCCGCACGACCAGCCGCGGGCCCTGCATTGCGGTTGGGGGCGCCTGCTGATCGGCCACACCTATCCCGATCCTGCGTGCCTGGCCCAGGCCCTGCAGGAAGAACGCCCTGGCGAGCGTGACATCGCACTGTATGTCGCCGCCCCGCAGCAGGTGCTCGCTCAAGCCCCGCACCAGCTGTTTCTCGACCCCTCCGACACCCTGCGCCTGTGGTTCACCGACTACCGCCCCGCGCAGCGGGTGTTCCGCGGCTTTCGTATCCGCCGGGCGCAGAACGACAGCGACTGGCAGGCCATCAACACGCTTTACCAGGCGCGCGGCATGCTGCCGATCGACCCGCAGCGGCTCACCCCGCGCCACCTCGGCGGGCCCGTGTACTGGTTGGCCGAAGACGAAGACAGCGGCGCAGTGATCGGCAGCGTGATGGGCCTGAACCACCACAAGGCCTATGCCGACCCAGAGCACGGCAGCAGCCTGTGGTGCCTGGCGGTCGACCCGCAGTGCAGCCGCCCAGGCGTGGGCGAAGTACTGGTGCGCCACCTCATCGAGCACTTCCAGAGCCGCGGGCTGGCCTTCCTTGACCTGTCGGTGCTGCACGACAACCGCCAAGCCAAGCGCCTGTATGAAAAGCTCGGCTTTCGCAACCTGCCGACCTTCGCCGTCAAGCGCAAGAACGGCATCAACCAGCCGCTGTTCCTCGGCCCCGGCCCGCAAGCGGCGTTGAATCCCTACGCGCGGATCATCGTCGATGAAGCCCATCGGCGTGGCATTGAGGTGCAGGTCGATGACGCGGCTACCGGGCTGTTCACGCTGAGCATGGGGGGGCGCCGCGTGCGTTGCCGGGAATCGCTCAGCGACCTGACCAGCGCGGTCAGCATGACCCTCTGCCAGGACAAACGCCTCACCCAGCAGGCGCTGCACAACGCAGGCCTCAACGTGCCGGTTCAGCAACTGGCAGCCAGCGCCGATGACAATGAGGCCTTCCTCGAAGACCACGGCGCCGTGGTGGTCAAACCAGTCGACGGCGAGCAAGGCCAGGGCGTGGCGGTCAACCTCACGACGCTCGAAGACATCACCCAGGCCGTCGAGCATGCCCGTCAGTTCGACAGCCGCGTGCTGCTGGAAAGCTTCCATCCCGGCCACGATCTGCGCATCGTGGTCATCGCCTATGAAGTGGTGGCCGCCGCGATCCGCCATCCGGCGCAGGTGATTGGCGATGGTTTGAGTGACGTGAAAACCCTGATCGAGGCCCAAAGCAAACGCCGCCAGGCTGCCACCGGCGGTGAGAGCCGCATTCCGCTGGATGAAGAAACCGAGCGCAGCGTGCGCGCGGCCGGCTACGCGTACCACAGCGTGCTGCCAGCGGGCGAACGCCTGGCCGTGCGCCGCGCCGCCAACCTGCACACCGGCGGCACGCTCGAAGACGTCACCGCGCGCCTGCACCCGACCCTGGCCGATGCCGCCGTGCGCGCCGCCCGCGCACTGGACATTGCGGTGGTCGGGCTGGATTTCATGGTGGCCGATGCCAGCCAACCGGACTACGTGATCATTGAAGCCAACGAACGTGTAGGCCTGGCCAACCACGAGCCGCAGCCGACCGCCGAGCGCTTCGTCGACCTGCTGTTCCCGCACAGCCTGGCACCCCGCTGAGGCCATGGCCGACAGCACGCAGGTGACGCAGCAGGGCCGTTCTGAACGCGCTGCTGATGCGTGAACCTGCGGGCTGCACGCCCTGACGATCAAGCCCTATTCGATACCCCAAGGAGCCCTGACGATGTCTGAACGACAACTCGAGCCCGATCTCGACTACATGAAGCGCGTGCTGCTGGAAATGCTCGCCATCCCCAGCCCCACCGGCTTCACCGACACCATCGTGCGCTACGTGGCCGAACGCCTCGAAGAACTGGGCATTCCCTTCGAGCTGACCCGCCGCGGCACCATCCGCGCGACCTTGCAGGGCCGGCAGAATTCGCCCGACCGCGCGGTCTCGGCGCACCTGGACACCATTGGCGCGAGCGTGCGCCAGGTGATGGACAACGGCCGCCTGGCCCTGGCGCCAGTAGGATGCTGGTCGAGCCGCTTTGCCGAGGGCAGCCGCGTCAGCGTATTCACTGACGCCGGCGTGATGCGCGGCAGCGTGCTGCCGCTGATGGCCAGCGGGCACGCCTTCAACACCGCCATCGACCAGATGCCGGTGAGCTGGGACCACGTCGAAGTGCGCCTGGATGCCTATAGCACCACCCGCGCCGATGCCGAGGCACTGGGCGTGAACATCGGTGATTTCGTGGCCTTCGATCCCCTGCCCGAGTTCACCGACAGTGGTCATATCAGCGCCCGCCACCTGGACGACAAAGCCGGTGTGGCGGCCCTGCTGGCCGCGCTCAAGGCGGTGGTGGAAAGCGGCCAGCAGCCGCTGATCGACTGCCACCCGCTGTTCACCATCACCGAGGAAACCGGTTCGGGCGCGGCAGGCGCGTTGCCCTGGGACGTCAGCGAGTTCGTTGGCATCGACATCGCGCCGGTGGCGCCCGGCCAGGCCTCCAGCGAGCATGCGGTGAGTGTGGCCATGCAGGATTCGTCAGGGCCGTATGACTATCACTTGTCCCGGCACCTGCTGAACCTGGCCACCGAGCAAGAGCTGCCGGTGCGCCGCGACCTGTTCCGCTACTACTTCAGCGATGCGCACTCGGCCGTCACCGCCGGGCACGACATCCGCACCGCGCTGGTAGCCTTTGGCTGTGACGCCACCCACGGCTATGAGCGCACGCACATCGACAGCCTGGCCGCGTTGAGCCGCCTGCTGGTTGCCTACCTGATGAGCCCACCGGTGTTCGCCAGTGATTCGCAGCCGGCCAACGGTTCACTCGAACGCTTCAGCCATCAGCTGGAACACGATGCACAGATGGAGAGCGACACCCGCGTGCCGGCAGTCGACAGCCTGGTCGGGCAAAAGCCGTAAGGACGGCGCGCTTACCGTGGTCGAGGTAAGCGCAGCCAGCCCGGTGGCAAGTTGCCGTAGGGCCTGCGCGCTGACGCACTGCACGCTCAGCACGCGGCCCTCTGGCCGTGGCGGATAACCGACCGGACACGCCGCAATTCCTACGTGGACTGGAACACTTTCACGTAGCATGAGACGACTTTTCACTCATACGCCTGGGCACCCATGCTGATCCCCTACGAGCAACTCCAAGCTGACACCCTGACCGGGCTGATCGAAGACTTCGTCACTCGCGACGGCACCGACAACGGCGACGACACCCCGCTGGAAACCCGTGTGCTGCGCGTGCGCCAAGCGCTCGCCAAAGGTCAGGCGTTCATCCTGTTCGATGTCGAAAGCCAGCAATGCCAGCTGCTCGCGCGCCATGACGTGCCGCCGGAGCTGCTCGGCTAAGCTCGCCTGCAACCCTCAGCGGCTTGGCCTCGGTTTGCCCTTGAGCGCCTGAATCCGTTTATAGACCTCGCAGCGATGCACCTCGACCCGCCGCGGTGCGCTGACGCCCAGCCGCACCACCCCGCGCTTGATGTCCACCAGTTTGATGATGATGTCGTCGCCGATGACCAGGGACTCGCCGACCTCTCTGACAAATACCAGCATGTCGCCCTCCAGCAGTCGTTATGAAGCGGGCAGACTGACGGGGTACCTGGCCAGGCTCAACAGCATACGGCGAATCGAGACATTTCCTACAGGCTCCGGTAACGGAACCTACAGACTCAACCGTTATCGAGGCACGCGCTTGGCGCGCATCTTCACGGCCATGTCGCTCATCTCCTCGTACAAACGCTCGGGGTTCTGGCATTTCAGCTGCCAGGCCGCACGACCGGCTTCATGGGGCAGGATCAGGAAGGTACCGGCCTCGACGCCGGCGTAGATCGCTTCGGCCACCTCGGCAGCGCTGATGGGCGAGCTGTCCAGCAGCTTGCCCACCTGGGCCTTCATGGCCGGGTCCGGGCCGCGAAACGAATCGAGCAGGTTGGTCTGGAAGAACGACGGGCACACCACATGCACCGCGACGTGCAACGGGCGCAGCTCCACCAGCAGGCTCTCCGACAGCGCCAGTACCCCGGCTTTGGCCACGTTGTAGTTGCTCATGCCCGGCCCTTGCATCAAAGCGGCCATCGAGGCGATGTTGATCAACCGCCCCTGGCTGCGTTCGAGCAGCGGCAGAAACGCTTTGCAGCCCTTGACCACGCCCATCAGGTTGATCGAGAGCTGCCAGTCCCAATCCTCCAGTGACAGCTCGCCGAAGAACCCGCCCGAGGCCACACCGGCATTGTTGACCACCACATCGATACCGCCCAACTGCGCCTCACAGCGCTGCGCCAGGGCGGTGAGCTGGCTGTAGTCGCGCACATCGCACTGTTGGGTGAAGCCATCGCCGCCGGCTTCGCGCACTTGCCGCAAGGTCTCGCGGGCGGTGTCCTCGTGAAGGTCGGCCAAGGCCAGTTGCCAGCCCTCGCGGGCCCAGCGCAGGGCCAGCTCACGCCCCAGGCCCGAACCTGCGCCGGTGATCATCATTCGCTTGAGCATGCTGTGCGCCTCGGTATCGAAGTGGAGTGCCGCAGTCTAGCCAACTGCGCCGTATGGGCCGCTAACGATCACGGTGCTGAATAAAGGGGCATGAAATGCAAACGGGTGAAAAATTGATAAAACTTTTTTCACACCCCGCCAGTCGGATTTTACAAGCGGCCACTTTCGAAGGATTACCGGACGCTCGACGCATTCCGACCCATTCGCTCACGCAAGGATTCTCCCCATGACCACCATTCTCGTCATCGTCCTGATTCTGCTGCTGGTAGGCGGCCTGCCGGTGTTCCCTCACTCGCGGTCGTGGGGCTATGGCCCGTCCGGCATCATCGGCGTCATCCTCGTGGTGCTGTTGATTCTGTTGGTCCTCGGTCGAATCTGACCGCAGCGCCCTGGGCTTGCTCAGGGCGCCTGTTCAACGCTGCCTGGCACGACCTGCTCGGCCAGGCAGCGTTGCAACCCCTCCATGACCTGGCGCAACATCGCCAACTCTCGCTCCAGCCCTCCCCCCGCTTCACCCGCACGACACCTCCCCTCGACCTGCTCGCAGACCTGAGCCAGCGCCGTCGCCCCGGCGATGCGTGCCCCGCCCTTGATCCGATGCACCAGTTCGCCGACTGCCTGAACATCAGGCCCGACGTGGTCCAGGCGCTGCAAGTCATCCTGGACACTGCGCCGCAACGCCTCCAGCAGTGCCTGCAAAGCGTTGGCATCGCCATTGGCCAGGCGCACCAGGTGCGCGGTGTTGAGCAATCCATGGCGGGTCGCGGCAGGGTCGGCCGGCGCTGGCGCGGCGCCCTGCGTCAGCGCTTGGACAGGCGCCAAGGCCTGCGCCAGGCTGCCCAGCGCCAACGGCTTGAACAGGCACGCGTCCATCCCCGCAGCCCGGCAACGCAAGCGCTCCTGGCGCTGCGCGTTGGCCGTCAGGCCGATCAGCCGGCAGGCCGGCACCTGTCGCCTGCGCTCGTGCTCGCGGATCGCTCGGGCCAGGGCATAGCCGCTGAGCCGAGGCATGTTGCAGTCACTGATGACCACATCGAACGGCGCTTGCAACCACACCCGCAGGGCCTGCGCGCCATCCTCGGTGACCTGTACCTGATGGCCGAGGTACGCCAGTTGCTGCTCCAACAGCAAGCGGTTGGCCGGGTAGTCATCGACCACCAGCACCCGTAAGGGTGCCTGGCCGCAGCTCGGTCGCTGCACCTCGTCCGGGCAGCTGGGTGCGGGGGATTGGGCCAGGGGCAGGTCGAGGCGGATACGCACCTGGGTGCCCTGCCCTGGCGTGCTGTGCAAGCGCAGGTCGCCGCCCATCATTTCGCACAGTGTGCGGCTGATACCCAGCCCCAGGCCACTGCTGTCACGGGGTGACTGCTGCTGGTTGCTGGCCTGACGGAACGGCTGGCCCAGGTGCGCCAATTCGGTCGGGGCAATGCCGATACCGCTGTCACTGACGCAGACTTCAACCTGCACCCGTGAGGCGTCCACCACCGCCTGCAACCTGACCTCGACGCCGCCCTGGGCGGTGAACTTGATGGCATTGCTCAGCACGTTGGCCAGCACTTGCTTGAAGCGCACCGGGTCGAGCATCACCCGCGCCTCCACCGCGCCGTGCGCCTGCAACCGCAGCGCCAGGCCTTTGTCGCGAGCGTGTTGCTCGAACAGTTGCAGCACCCGCGACAGTTGCTCGCGCAGGCACACCGGCTGCGGCGTCAGGTGCAGGTGGCCGGCCTCGATGCGCGAGATGTCGAGAATGTCGCCGATCAGCTCAAGCAGGCCACGTGCCGCCTCTGCGGCCACATCGACCGCCAGGGTATCGAGTTCGCCTTGCTCGGCCTTGAGCTGCGCCAGTTCCAACATGCCGAGGATGGCGTGCAGGGGCGTGCGGATCTCGTGGCTCATGGTGGTGAGAAAACAGGTCTTGGCCTGATTGGCGCTGTCGGCCGCCTGCTTGGCCTGGCGCAGCGTGACCTGCAAGCGGGCCAGGTAACGGATCCACAGCAGCGCCAGTGAGAGCAGGGTCAGCACCAGGCTGAAGGCGAGCAGGATGCGCCGCCGATAGCGCAGCCACAGGCCGTCGGCGACGATCAGCGGATCGCGCCAACGGCGCACCAGCAGCTCGTTTTCGTTGGGGCTCAGGCTCAACAGCGCCTTGTTGATGATGCCTTGCAGCGCCACCGCGTCCTGGCGGCTTGCCAAGGCGAAATGCGCCGGGGCCATGGCCAGGCTTGCGCTGATGCGCAAGCGCCCCGGATACCAGCGCGCGATCAGCGAGCGTGCGTCTTCCAAGGTCAGCACGGCGCCAGCCACCTGGCCGTTGGCCAGTGCGTTCAGGGCGTCCAGTGGACTGTCGAACGCCTCGCTCAGGACCTGGGGATAGTGGTGCTGCAACACCTCGAGCACGGCGCTGCCCCACACCAGCGCGACGCGCTGCCCGGCCAGCTGTTCGAAACCACTCAACGCCGCGGGCTCCTGGCGGGTGACCAAGACCCGGGAGGTGCTCAGGTACGGTCGGCTGAACGCCAGCATCTGTTCCAGTGCCGGGCTGTGCGGCACCCCGGCGATCAACCCGGCATCACCCCGTTCCAGCTGCGCCAGCATCTGGCGCAGGCCACGCCCGGGCTGAACATTGAACTCAAGGCCGGTGCGCTGGCTGACCACATCCAGCACATCCAGGCTCAAGCCGCGCAGCTGGCCTTTGGCATCGCGAAAACTCAAGGGCACCAGTTGCTCATCAACCAACACGTCGACCCGCCTGTGGTCTTGCAGCCAGCGCTGCTCGTCGGGGGTCAGGGGCAAGTGCTGCGCGAGGTCTGGCAGCTCCAGCAAAGGCCGCCAGCGTTCGCGGATACGCACATGGTGGTGGGCATCGATGGCACCCAGCGCCGCGTTGACGCGCTCACCCCAAGCGGACCCCTGGCGCACGGCGAAGCCGATGTCCTGAGCGGGTAGCGAGGCCGGGCCGACCACTTCGACCTGGCCCAATGGGCTACGCCCGAGCAGGTAGCGGCCGCTGAGCGCATCACCCAGGTACAGGTCGGCATGGCCCAGCGCGACGGCGGCCAGCGCACTGAAGGGCGACGGGTGCAGGCGGATCTGCGCCGTCGGGTAGTAGGCGCTGATCTGTGACAGCGGCCGGTAGCCCTCGACCATCACCAAACTGAACGGCTGCGCGGCGCTCAGGCGCGCCTGGCTGGGCGCGCTGTGGGCCATCAGCAGGGGCTGGTCACGGGCATAGCCATGGGACAGGCGCAGCCCCGCCTGGCGCGCCTGATACGTGGTGATCGAAGCCAGCAGGTCGACCTCTGCGCTGCGCAGCGCCTGCGCCGCCGCCTCGAACGAGGTGAACACCTGGATGCGGATGCTCAACCCCAACTGCTCGGCCACCAGTTCGGCGTAGTCGGCGCTGATGCCTTCGTAGACCTGATCAGGCCCCAGCATATCGAACGGCGGGTTGTGCTGGGCCAACACGCCCAGGCGCAACTGCGCGGCAGCAGGGGGTTGCTGGAGATCGCTGGACGCTAGTGCCTCAGCGCTGCTCGCCACAGGGTGCAGACGGTCCGACCCGAAGGGCGTTGCGGCCGGCGCGTTCGAGGTCAGGCACAGCAGTGCCAGCAGCAGCCAGACCCGCGCGCGCGTCACAGGCGAAGGTCAGACAAGCCGGTTACGGCGTGCGAAGTCGGCCAGATCGATCAGCGAGGTGACCCGCAGCTTTTCCATCAAACGGCTTTTATAGGTGCTGATGGTCTTGTTGCTCAGCAGCATGGTTTCGCCGATGTCCTTGTTGCTCAGCCCACGCGTCAGATGCTGTAGCACCATGAGCTCGCGGTCGCTCAGCGAGGCCACGCACTGGGCTTCGCTGGTGCGCATGTCCTGGTGGTTGACCGAACTGAGCACCACGTCGGGGAAGTAGCTGTAGCCCGACAGCACCGCACGCACCGCCTTGTTCAGCTCACCCAGGTCGTCGGTCTTCGACACGTAACCGGCAGCGCCCGCCTGCAAGCAGCGCAACGAGTAGGCTTCAGGCACCAGCGAGGTCAACACCACGGTCTTGACGGGGTGTTTCAGGGCTTTCAGGCGGGCGATCACCTCCAGGCCATCGAGGCCGGGCATGGCGATGTCGAGAATGATCAGGTGCGGTGTGTGCTCACGGGCCAGGCGCAGGGCATCGATGCCGTTGTCGGCCTGGCCGACGATCTCAAGCTGCTCCTGGCGCAACAGCATGCACACCGTGGCACGGATGAACGGGTGGTCGTCGACCACGACAGCTTTGTACATGATCCATCCTCATTGAAAAGTCTGCGCTAGAGCTCGGCATCGAAGATCACCGTGACCTTGCCGTCATAGCGCTCACCAGCGCGGTCGAGCATGGGTTTGAGGTCGGCCTGGGCGACGTCGAAATGCACCTGCCCGGGGCCATTGGCAGTGAACACTTGACCCTCCAGTTGCAATGCCTTGGCACGCCCGGTAGGGATGGGCTGACGGGTGATCGACTGCCAACCTTGGTAGTAGCGGATGCTGCGCGGCAGGGTCACAGCCACTTGCAAAGGCACCTCTTCCCCGCGTTTGTTGCGTAGGCCGCAGCGCTCGCCCACGGCGAACTCGCACAGCTTGTAAAGCCGGAACGGGCCGGACGACCAGATCCGCAGGGGAATGTCGCTGGCGATCTTCGGCGGAATGCGTCCGCCGTCGAGCCAGGCGGTCCATCCCCCTGGCGGTTCCAGAACGGCGAGGTCCGAGTTCGGGCCGAACTCGACGCGGAAGGTGTGCTCGACGTCCAGCTCGATATTGAACGTCACTTCGGTATCGCTCAGATTTTCCACGTTGTCACCGAAGTCGAAATCGCCCCCGGCACCCATCGAATAGGTAATGCTGCCGCGATAGCGCCCCGGACGCAGGCGATACACCCCCGGCAGGTCCAAGATGTATGACAGCCCCATCTCCGAGACGGTGACCACCTCGCGAAGGCCTATGGAGCTGTAGAGCGGGCGCGTGGTGCAGAAACCGGGCTTGATATCGAAATTCCACTGCATGACGAACTCATGCGAAGACGCCCATGCCCCATTCTGAACCTGACAGTTGCCTGCCATCCGGTACGACGTCGCAGCTGGATTGCGGCTGGGATTCGGGCTCGCTACGTGCTGTGACAACACCTTGAAATTCAACGACACCTCATGCCCTTCACCGCTTTGCTCGTGATAGACCCAGCCCTTGCGGGCCAGAGGCACGCCGGCATAGAAGTTTTCCCGCACAACCGTCGAAACCTTGACGTCCTTGCTGTAGCCCATCGGCACTGTGACCGATGGCCTGCGCCGGCACATGGAAGGGAAAAACACACACATCGACGCGGGCGGCGTGGTGTGCTCGAACCGCTGCGCGCTGTCACCTTGGTAGCGCGCGCTGAGCGTGACCTCCACCGCCTGGGTTGGCGCTGCCGCCGCCAGGCACAGCAACGCCAGCCCCAGCAGCCACCCACAACCCAGGGTCGAAGCGCTCATCCCTGCACCCGCATGGGCTGGCGCTGCGCACCTTCCTGCAGCTCGAACTGGAACACCTCGCCTGGCTTGCCCTGCATCTGCCGGCTGCGCCCCGGCAGCACATGGTGCTTGGTCGCAGGCCCGCACTGCTCGTCAGCCGCCTTGCAAACCCGGAAGTGGTCAAGTACCACGGTGCTATTGCCTTCGTTGGTGACGGTAAGCGTGCCGGCCTGGGTGTGGGTGCGCGTGGCGTAATAGGGCTCGGCCGGGCGGACGAACAGAATCGAGCCGTAACCGGCCAGCACGGTGACGCCTGCCTTGAGGCTGTCGCGGTAGGCATCGGCCTGGCGCTGATCCATGGCAAAACCATCGTCGACCTCGGGCAGCACCGGGATGAAACGCACCCTGAAGTAACGCTCCTGGGTGCGTGTGCCGCGATACAGAAAGCGCACGGCCTGCAGGCCCCGCGCCGGTACGATCAGGCGTGCCGGGCTCACCACCAGCCCGCGTTGATCGAGCGGCAGGGCCTGGTGGCTCAGTTCACGGGCCTTGCCGTGCTCGTCATAGACCAGCTCTGCGGTGGTGATCTTGACGAAGGCGGTGGTGTCGCCGCCGTTACGCACCCGCTTGAGCAAAGTGCTCTTGCCGCCATCGATGTAGTCGTACAAACCGCCAATATTGAGTTCTGGCGCAGCCTGTGCGGCAAACGGCAGGAGCAGTAGCAGCAACAGGCGATGGAAGGTTGTCGTCATGCTGACCTCGATAAAAAACGTGAAGAGCCGCGCAGTTTCGCTCTGTTCAATTCGTACAAGGGGCGTGCACCGCCGCTTGCTCTGTTTCCCTATGCAATTCAGGAAATTTCCTACAGTCATAGGGGGCTTGATGCTTGTTAACCGCATTGTGCGACTACCGCCGCCGGGCGCTGCGGTGCAGCGCCCCAGGGGCTGTTGGCGTTCGGCGGCGCTTGACCCGCACGCCCGGTACCAGGCGTCGGGTGCACGTCGCAGGCAGACCCGTTCGCCACGAACGCCGGCCTCTGGCGACGCCGTGCTGGCTCCGCACCCATGTGGTGAATGTCCATCAGGAACCTCCCGCATCACGCCGCACCTTCGCATCGGCCAAGCTCTGCGGCTGGCACCGCTGATCCCCGGCCATCAGCACATCGTTTTCCCGGGTGAACTGGTCAGGCTGCAGGCTGAGCAGGCACAACGCATTACCGGCCAGGCGCACTTCCAGCACGGGCGTGGATTCGCTCATTTCCACGGCAAAGTAGCCGCCTGGCTCGCTGACGCTGCGGCTGGCATGGTTGATCAGTTGCGCACCGCTCAGGCCCGCACCGTGCTCATCGAGCAGACGCCCGAGCACGGTGACCGTGCGCATCACCCGCACCTGGCGGTAGTCGATGCCGCCACGGTTGAGGTGGTAATCGAAGCCATTGGGCTGGATCACCGCCGAGGGTGCCTGACTGTCCTTGAAGTCGACCTGCACCTGGCCGGGCCGGTAGGCCGCCACCGGCACCACATTGCGCCCGGGACGCAGGATGGCGCTCATGCCCTGGAAGTCATCGGCGCGCAGCTCCAGACCGTCGATGTCCGATTCCACATCCACGATCAGGCCTGCGTCGTGGGCGAGGAACTGCCCGCTGGCGGCAACCTTGCCAGCGCCCAGCGCCACCACGCTCTGCAGGTTCAGGCCCGCGCTCAGCTCACCGTTGTAGGACGAGGTCTGCGCGTAGGCATCGCCGTTCAGATGGTTGCTTTCGAACTGGGCAGTGCCCCCCAGCCCTGTGCCGTAGCGGTCGACGCTCGCGGTCGCGCCCAGGGTGCGCAACGCGCCGTAGTCGACGTCCTGCTGGTAGGCCAGCGACACGTTGTGGTCGCGCTCACCGTCACGCGAGGTGCGGCTGCCCAAGGTCGCGGCAAGACGCCGACCGGGGCTGCCCAGGCTCATGCTCAGGCTGAAGTTGACCCCACGGTTGCGCGCCTGCGCGGTGCTGAGGCTGCCAGGGCGGTCGAACACCGAGAAGCGCCAGCTGGCGTTGGAGCCCGCCAGGGTGGTGAATTGCGTCCAGCCCAGATCGAGCCCCAGGCCCTCGTTCGCGCCCGAACTGTGGGACACGCGCAGCGTCGCGGTGCTGCGCGAGGATAGGCGCTGGCTCAGCGACAGTGACGACTGGCTGACCTCTGCCTGGCGCTCGAACGCCCCCCTGGCAGCATGGCTGGGAGAGGTCCATGCGCGGTTGTGGCTGAGCACCACCGAACCGGTCTGATGATTGAAAATGCCCTGCAGGTCGTAGCCGTTGCCAATGCCCTGGGTCTGGTTGAGGTTGGCGTACAGCTTGAAGCGATCGCGTACGTCCCAGTCCAGCGAGGTGGCGTACTGCATCGTGGCGTCTACGTGCTGCGCCGAGAGCCCCAGCACGGCGCGTGGGTGCAGCAGGTAGTTGACGATGGCACCGCCACTGACACTGTCGTGCTCACTATCGTCCCAGTTGCTCAGGGCGCTGGTCTGCTGGCCCATGAACAGGTTGTAGCGCCAGCGGCTCTGGGTGTTGCTCCAGTTCGAGGGTTTATAGATGAAGGCTTCGCTGCGCGAGGTCTCCTGGCCGTCTTCGATCAGGCGTACCTCGACCTGGTAGATACCGCCGGGCAGCACGCGGGTGTCGAGGGTCTGCAAACCCGGCTGCACGGGTTGGCTGTTGATCAGCACGCCGTTGCGGTAGACCTCGGCGATGCCCTGGCGATTGGGGGTGACATAGACCGGGGTGGAACTGGGCTGGCCGCTGTCGATCAGCAGGCTGTCACTGCTGCCGAACATCAGCCCCAGGGTGGTATCGGGGCTGTTGCCCAGCAAGCGCGGCTGGCGAGTCAGGCCCTGGGCGCTCGGCGTGAAATAGCCCAGGCGATAGAAATACTCGTCCACCAGCCGCTCGGCGTACAACTGATCGAGGCGGTAGCGGGTGCCGTCACGGGCATCGCTGCCGCGGTCGAGCTGCGCATCGGCCAAGGTGGTCCAGGCGCCCAGGCTGCCCTGGCCCTGTACCGCATAGCGGCCACTGGTCTGCCCGCCATTGCCCACCAGGTTGAGCTGGTTGCGCAGCAGCAGGCCATAGCTGCCGTGTTCGGGCAGCGCGTGGTAAAGCGCGACCTGGCCGCTGCTCTCGGCCTCGCTCGTGAGCAACGAGAGCTGCGAGTTGACCAGGCTGTAGTGGATCGCGCGCAAGCTGTCCGGGCAGTTCGCCTCGCACTCGCCCAAGGGCAAGCCCTCGGCCAGGCGCAGTTGCCAACGCCGCCGTAGCGCAGCAGGTTCGCGGCTTTCCTGGGTGTCGGTGAATTCGAGCAGCTGTACGCGCTCGTCGCGGCTGAGCACCACCATGGCGTCGCCCAGGTAGCGGCCGTCGAGTTCGACGCGCACAGCCAGCGGCACGTCGAAAAAATGCGCTTGGAATTCTTGGGGCAGCCCTTTGGCCTGGGCCAGGGTGCCCAGTGCCGCTGGCGCCGTGGCGGCTGATGCAAGGCCTGTGGGCAGCCCGGCGATGAGCAGCAGCCAGAGCCCGCAGGGCAAGATAAAGAAACGGAATCGACTCATGGCCCTGCCTGTAAGCAATGCCCTGCCCGGCCCGATGGCGCAGGCCATGGGCAAGGGAGGGCAAGGGGGATGGAAAAGGCGTAAGGGGCGATCGGGTTATGGCGCGGTTTCGAACATCATGCTCACCAGGCCCTGGTAGTTGCCGGGGGTGAAGGAGCCATTGGCCGGGTTCTTGGCGGTGATGACGAAGTCCATCACCGCACCCGGCAACGCCTGAGCGGCGGTGAGGATTTCATTGGGGGTGATGTCCAGGTCAGTGGCGCCAACCTTCACGTTCAGATCGATGGTGTCCAGGCCGCTGGTGAGGACCGGCGCATTGAGCAGGTAGCCGCTGATCGAGCCGACGGTGCTCTTGGCCTGCACCTGATGGCGGATCTCACCGAACGTGGCCCGGGTCGGATTCCACGGCAGCTCCTGCGGATCGTTCATCCAGTCGCTACCGACCGGCTCGACATAGAACGCGGCCGTGGGCACCACGGCCGTGACCTGGACTTGCTTCTCGATCGGATCGGGAGCAGCAAAGGCGGCGCTGGCGAAGGACAGTGCCAGAGGAAGGGCAAGCAACGTACGTTTCACGAATCTGATCTCCTTGAATGGGGGGCACCTGCCAAGTGACGCCTTAGCAAGCAAGGAGAGTATTCAGGGTGGCGGCAGCTGCTTGAGTAAGACCGTTCCGAGCGAGCTTCGGAAATTTCCCAGCGCCAGCTTATGGCCATCATTCACACACAAAAACGCCCCGGCGAGCGGGGCGTTCTGCGTTCAAGGCGTGACGATCAGTGAGACACCGCCCCACTGGCGCCCAGGCCGGTCTGCGATCGCACGAACTGCGGGAAGAACAGCGCGCGTTCTTTTTCTGCGGCTTCGGACTTGTCGGTGATCGAGAAGAACCAGATACCGACGAAGGCAATCAGCATCGAGAACAGTGCCGGGTACTCGTACGGGTAGATGGCTTTTTCATGCCCAAGGATCTGCACCCAGATGGTCGGGCCCAGCACCATCAGGCCCACTGCGCTGATCAGGCCCAACCAGCCGCCGATCATGGCGCCGCGGGTGGTCAGCTTCTTCCAGTACATCGAAAGCAGCAGCACTGGGAAGTTGCAGCTGGCGGCAATGGAGAACGCCAGACCGACCATGAAGGCAATGTTCTGCTTCTCGAACAGGATGCCCAGGCCAATGGCCAGGACGCCCAGGGCCACGGTGGTGATCTTCGAGACGCGGATTTCATCCTTGTCATTGACCTTGCCCTTGCGCCACACGCTGGCGTACAGGTCGTGGGACACCGCCGAAGCGCCAGCCAGGGTCAGGCCGGCAACCACGGCGAGGATGGTGGCGAACGCCACGGCCGAGATGAAGCCCAGGAAGATACTGCCGCCCACGGCATCGGCCAGGTGCACCGCCGCCATGTTGTTGCCGCCGAGCAAGGCACCTGCAGCGTCCTTGAAGTCCGGGTTGGTGCTGACCAGCAGGATCGCGCCGAAGCCGATGATGAAGGTCAGGATGTAGAAGTAACCGATGAAGCCGGTGGCATACAGCACGCTCTTACGGGCTTCCTTGGCGTCAGACACGGTGAAGAAGCGCATCAGAATGTGCGGCAGGCCAGCGGTGCCGAACATCAGCGCCAGGCCCAGGGAGAATGCCGAGATCGGGTCTTTCACCAGCCCGCCCGGGCTCATGATCGCTTCGCCCTTGGCGTGCACCTTGATCGCTTCGGAGAACAGCGTGTTGAAGTCGAAGCCGACGTGCTTCATCACCATCACGGCCATGAACGTGGCGCCGGAGAGCAGCAGCACCGCTTTGATGATCTGCACCCAGGTGGTTGCCAGCATGCCGCCGAACAACACGTACATGCACATCAGAATGCCGACCAGAATCACCGCCACGTAGTAGTCCAGGCCGAACAGCAGCTGGATCAGCTTGCCGGCACCGACCATCTGCGCGATCAGGTAGAACGCCACCACAACCAGCGAGCCGGAGGCAGACAGGGTGCGGATCTGTTTCTGCCCGAGGCGGTAGGAGGCCACGTCGGCGAAGGTGTACTTGCCCAGGTTGCGCAGGCGCTCGGCGATCAGGAACAGGATGATCGGCCAGCCGACCAGAAAGCCGATGGAGTAGATCAGGCCGTCGTAGCCGGAGGTGAACACCAATGCGGAAATACCCAGGAAGGACGCCGCCGACATGTAGTCACCGGCAATCGCCAGGCCATTCTGGAAGCCGGTGATGCGCCCGCCTGCGGCGTAGTAGTCAGCCGCCGACTTGTTGCGCTTGGAGGCCCAGTAGGTGATGCCTAGGGTAAACAGCACGAAGGCCAGGAACATGGCGATGGCCGCCACGTTCAGGGGTTGCTTGTGCACGTCGCCGGTGAGCGCATCGGCGGCGAAGGCGGCAGGCGCCAGGGCGCTGAGGGCCAGGGCCGTTACGGAGGTGGCAATGCGCATCATGGCTGCACCTCTTTGAGGATGGCGTTGTTCAGGTCATCGAACTCGCCGTTGGCACGGCGCACGTAGAGGGCGGTCAGGATGAAAGCCGAAACGATCAAACCGACGCCCAGGGGAATGCCCCAGGTGATCGATGACTCAGGGCTGATCTTGGCGCCCAGCAAATGCGGGCCGTAAGCGATGAGCAGGATGAAACCGCTGTAGAGGCCGAGCATGATCGCTGAAAGAATCCAGGCGAAACGCTCACGTTTACGCACCAGTTCCTTGAACCGCGGACTGTTCTGTATCGAGAGATAAATGCTGTCGTTCATTGTTTTTGTCCTAGCAGCACAGATTAGGGAATACCCGTGTCAACTTTAGGCGTAGCGGTAAAGCCAACCAGACGACCTTAGTCTTAGATGCAACGGTGTGTTGCGGGTTTGGTAACAAAGCGCAGCACCGCAAGGGCCGCCGATCGGCCGTGGGATCGCCCCTCGGCGCTGCGACCCCACGCCACTGCGACCTTCGTCGGCACTGACGCAAACGCCCCTGGCATGCCAGACTTCACGCCTCTGAGCCGAGTGTTTTCCTGCCCTGCGGAGTTGTCATGTCGTTGTCCAGCGGGCTGATCGCCGTCGTCGCCCTGGCCTATATGGCCATCATGTTCGCCATCGCCTTCTACGGTGATCGGCGCAGTACGCCCCTGCCCCCGCGCCTGCGCGCCTGGGTGTACAGCCTGTCGCTGGCGGTGTACTGCACCAGCTGGACGTTCTTCGGTGCCGTGGGCCAGGCCGCCGAACAGCTGTGGGCGTTCCTGCCGATCTACCTCGGGCCGATCCTGCTGCTGATCGGCGCACCGTGGGTGGTGCAGAAGATGGTGCTGATCAGCAAGCAGGAAAACATCACCTCCATCGCCGACTTCATCGCCGCCCGTTATGGCAAATCGCAAACCCTGGCGGTCGTGGTGGCGCTGATCTGCCTGGTCGGCGTGCTGCCCTACATCGCCTTGCAGCTCAAAGGCATCGTGCTCGGCGTCAACCTGCTGATCGGCGCCAGCGCCGACGCCACCGGCACGCGGGTGCAGGACACCGCCCTGGTGGTGTCGCTGGTGCTGGCGCTGTTCGCCATCGTTTTCGGCACGCGCAGCCTGGACGTCACCGAGCACCACCGCGGCATGGTACTGGCCATTGCCTTCGAATCCCTGGTCAAGCTGCTGGCGTTTCTCGCAGTCGGTGTGTTCGTGGTGTTCAATCTGTATGACGGCTTTGATGACCTGTTCGCCCAGGCCCGGCAGTCGGTGCACCTGGAGCACTACTGGGAAGAAACCATCAATTGGCCATCGATGATCGTGCAGACCTGCGTGGCGATGATGGCGATCATCTGCCTGCCGCGGCAGTTCCACGTCACGGTGGTGGAAAACATCGACCCACACGATGTGCGCATGGCGCGCTGGGTGTTCCCGCTGTACCTGGCCCTGGCCGCATTGTTCGTGGTGCCGATTGCCCTGGCCGGGCAGATGCTGCTGCCAGGCACGGTGATGTCGGACTCGTTCGTCATCAGCCTGCCGCTGGCCGAGGCGCACCCGAGCCTGGCGCTGCTGGCGTTCATCGGCGGCGCCTCAGCGGCCACGGGCATGGTGATCGTCGAAGCGGTGGCGCTGTCGACCATGGTCTCCAACGACATGCTCCTGCCCTGGCTGCTGCGGCGTAACAACGCCGAGCGGCCGTTCGAGGTGTTCCGCCACTGGATGCTCTCGGTGCGCCGGGTGACCATCGTGGTGATCCTGCTGCTGGCCTATGTCAGCTACCGGCTGCTGGGCTCCACAGCGAGCCTGGCAACCATCGGGCAGATCGCCTTTGCCGCCGTCACCCAGCTGGCCCCGGCCATGATCGGCGCGCTGTACTGGAAGCAAGCCAACCGCCGCGGTGTGTTCGCCGGGCTGGCCGCCGGCACCTTTCTCTGGTTCTACACCCTGGTGCTACCCATCACCGCGCACAGCCTGGGCTGGTCGCTGGCGCTGTTCCCAGGGCTCGAATGGCTGCACGGCAACCCCTTGAACCTGCCGATCAGCCCGCTGACCCAGGGCGTGGTGCTGTCGCTGGCCGGTAACTTCACCCTGTTCGCCTGGGTCTCGATGCTGTCGCGTACGCGGGTCTCCGAGCATTGGCAGGCCGGGCGCTTCATCGGCCAGCAGAGCAGTGCGCGGCCGGGCAACCGCTCGCTGCTGGCGGTGCAGATCGACGACCTGCTGAATCTGGCAGCGCGCTTCGTCGGCGAAGAGCGCGCACGGCAGAGCTTCATGCGTTTCGCCCAGCTGCAGGACAAGCGCTTCAACCCCAGCCAGAACGCCGACGGCGACTGGATCGAGCACACCGAGCGGCTGCTGGCAGGTGTGCTCGGCACCTCCTCCACGCGCGCGGTGGTCAAGGCCGCCATCGAAGGCCGCGACATGCAGCTCGAAGACGTCGTGCGCATCGCCGACGAAGCCTCCGAGGTGCTGCAGTTCAACCGCGCGCTCCTGCAAGGGGCCATCGAGAACATCAACCAAGGCATCAGTGTGGTCGACCAGAACCTTCATCTAGTGGCCTGGAACCGCCGCTACCTGGAGCTGTTCAACTACCCCGAGGGCCTGATCGGCGTGGGCCGGCCCATCGCCGACATCATCCGCTACAACGCCGAACGCGGCCTGTGCGGCCCGGGCGAGGCGCAGGTGCATGTGACGCGGCGCCTGCACTGGATGCGCCAGGGCCGGGCGCACACCTCCGAGCGGCTGTTCCCCAATGGCCGGGTGATCGAGCTGATCGGCAACCCGATGCCGGGCGGCGGGTTCGTCATGAGCTTTACCGACATCACCCCCTTCCGTAACGCCGAGCAGGCGCTCAAGGACGCCAACGAAAGCCTCGAACAGCGCGTCGCCGAACGTACCCATGAGCTGTCGCAGCTGAACCAGGCGTTGTCTGAAGCCAAAAGCCAGGCCGAAGCCGCCAACCAGTCGAAAACGCGCTTTCTCGCCGCCGTCAGCCATGACCTGATGCAGCCGCTCAACGCCGCGCGGCTGTTCTCTGCGGCGTTGTCGCAGCAGGACGACGGCCTGACCGACGACGCCCGGCAACTGGTGCAGCACCTGGACAGCTCGCTGCGCTCGGCCGAAGAGCTGATCAGCGACCTGCTGGACATCTCGCGCCTGGAAAATCGCAAGATCACCCCGGACATCAAGCCCTTCGCCCTGGGCGAGCTGTTCGACACCCTGGGTGCCGAGTTCACCGTGCTGGCGGCCGAAAAACAGTTGGCATTTCGCCTGCGCGGCAGCCGCCTGCGGGTCAGCAGCGACATGAAGCTGCTGCGCCGCGTGCTGCAGAATTTCCTCACCAACGCCCTGCGTTACGGCAAGGGCCCGATTCTGTTGGGCGCGCGGCGTGATGGCGAGCGGCTGTGGCTGGAAGTCTGGGACCGCGGCCCAGGCATCGCCGACGACAAACTGCAAGTGATCTTCGAGGAGTTCAAACGCCTGGACAGCCATCAGACCCGCGCCGAAAAGGGCCTCGGGCTGGGCCTGGCGATCGCCGATGGCCTGTGCCGCGTGCTCGGCCATGAGCTGCAGGTTCGCTCGTGGCCGGGCAAGGGCAGCGTGTTCCGCGTCGCGGTGCCGATCTCCCGGGCGCCGGCGGTGATCGCTGCTGCCCTGGCCGAACAGAATGGCCAGCCGCTGGCCGGGCTGCAGGTGCTGTGCGTGGACAACGAAGCGAGCATTCTGGTGGGGATGACCAGCCTGCTCAGCCGCTGGGGCTGCCAGGTGTGGACGGCTGGGAGTCGCACCGAGTGCCAGGCATTGCTCGAGGCCGGCGTGCGTCCGCACCTGGCACTGGTGGACTACCACCTGGACGAAGGCGATACCGGCACCGAGCTGATGGCCTGGCTACGCACGCGCCTGGGCGAGCCGGTGCCGGGCGTGGTGATCAGCGCCGATGGGCGCAGCGAAACCATCGCTCAGGTGCATGCCGCAGGCCTGGATTATTTGCCCAAACCGCTCAAGCCGGCTGCGTTGCGAGCACTGCTCAATCGTCACCTGAGCTTGGTGCACTGACGGTGTGCGGGTGGATGCGTTGCCGGAGCATCGTTTCGTTGACACCCGATGCATCCAGTTCAGCCTCACGCCGACTGGGTTGGGGGCATGCCTCAGTCGCCCTCTGAGCTGGGTGCGCTGACGGTCTGGTGGGTGGGGGCTTTGTCGGCATCGCTGCGCCGGATGCCCAAGGCCTCGGCGTCCTGCCAAGGCCGGCTGCGTTGCAAGGCTCGTTCAATCGCCATCTGAGCTGGGTGCGCTGACCGCCTCTTGCGTCATGGCTTTTTCCAGCAATTGGGCCGGCAGGCTTTTGCTGGCTCGCGCGCCGAGCAACTTGAGCTGTTCGCTGCGGCTGACCAGGTTGCCGCGCCCTTCACAAAGCTTGTTGCGCGCTGCCGCATAGGCCTTGTCGACTTGCTGCAGACGGTTGCCCAGCTCGTCCAGATCCTGGATGAACAGCACGAACTTGTCATACAGCCACCCTGCCCGCTCGGCGATCTCCCGGGCGTTCTGAGTCTGCCGCTCTTGCTTCCACAGGCTGTCGATGACCCGCAGGGTGGCGAGCAAGGTGGTGGGGCTGACGATCACGATCTGCTTGTCGAAGGCTTCCTGGAACAGGTTCGGCTCGGCCTGCAGCGCCGCCGAAAAAGCCGCTTCGATGGGCACGAAGAGCAGCACGAAGTCCAGGCTGTGCAAGCCCTCCAGGCGGTTGTAGTCCTTGCCTGACAAGCCTTTGACGTGGCTGCGCAGCGATTGCACATGCTGCTTGAGGGCTGCTTGCGCACGGCCAGTGTCAGCTTCGCTGACGTACTGCTGGTACGCGGTCAGGCTGACCTTGGCATCGATGACCACTTGTTTGTCGCCCGGCAGCAGGATCAGCACATCGGGCTGGAAACGCTCGCCATCAGCGCTTTTCAGGCTGACTTGGGTCTGGTATTCGCGGCCCTTCTCGAGGCCTGCGTGCTCCAGGACCCGCTCCAGGATCAGCTCGCCCCAGTTGCCTTGGGTTTTCTGGCCCTTGAGGGCCTGAGTGAGGTTGGTGGCCTCGTCTGACAAACGCTGGTTGAGCTGTTGCAGGCGCTCAAGCTCCTTGCCCAGCGAGAAGCGCTCGCGTGCTTCCTGCTGGTAGCTTTCCTCAACGCGCTTTTCAAAGGCATGAATGCGCTCCTTGAGCGGATCGAGCAATTGGCCCAGGTGCTGCTGGCTGGTCTGGGCGAAGCGCTGTTCGCGTTCATCGAAAATCTTCGTGGCCATTTCCGCGAACTGCGCGCGCAAGGTGTCGCGGGCTTGCTGCAGGTCTTCGAGACGCTGCTGGTGATTTTCCTGCTGCTCACTGAGCTCGGTTTCCAGGCGTGCCGCTTGCGCTTCGAGCCGGCGCAGTTCGGCTTCCCGGCTGCTGCGTTCGAGCTGCCAGGCATGGGCGGCGTCGCGGGCGTTGTCGCGTTCGATCTGCAGCAGTTCCAGCTCGCGCTGCTGGGCTGCCAGGTTGGCCTGCTTGAGGCCGTTGGCTTCACTGAGGTCGCTGACCTCATCGCGGCTGGCTTCGAGCTGGGTCTGCAACCCGGCTTGAGCCAACTGGGCGCTGGTCAGGCGCTCGGCCGTCAGAGCGTTGTCCGCCTGCACCGCCGCCAGCCGCCGCTGCGTCTGCAAGGCCCAGCCCAGACAGGGAATGGCAGCGACGATAAAGCCCAGCAGGATGCTGGTGAGGTCCACAGCCATGACGACTCCAAAGGCTTGCCAGGGAAAAGCGCCCAGCTTATCAGCTCGGCCCCGGCAGAACCTGCCTGCGCAGGTTTACGGCGTCTGGCTGAGCTGTGCGTAGGCGTCCTGGGCCTGAAGATCGCCCGCCCGGGCGGCCTGGCGCAGCAGCTCATGGCCTATGCGGCGGTCGCGGGCGCCACCGCAGTCATGGCAAAGCAAACGGCCCAGGCGGCTCTGCGCCACCACCACGCCCTGACGGGCGGGCTGCTTGAGCAGGCGGCCGGCGAAGTGCTTGACCGTCGGTTTGTCGCCCAAGCGGGGGCTGTCGAGCAGCCATAGCGCGACCTTCAGCGACAGACGTTCAGGCGCACGGGCGATGGGGAAAGTGGCGTTGGGGGCGGTTTTATCGCGAGGCATCATGGGCGAGGAGCAACAGCATTTTGGAAAAGCGCGCCACTCTACTCTTTTTTGCGACCGAAGGCTCGGGGCCATTTGGCCGCGCAAAGAAAACGTTGATGATCATTTCTTGACGTTTTTTTGTGGCTTGCCGTGAGGGCGTGATCAAGGCGGACTTCGCCCTGTGACGCGTCACCAACCTGCAAGGTGCCCGTGCTAGAGCAAGCGCCCGCGACAATCCACAGAAGCTGTGGATAACTCGGTGGACAACCCCCCTACTAGGCCCGCAAACCCTTATGGAATGGGGCTTGTAGTCAAACTGACGATTTTTTCACCAGCAGAAAATAGTGTTTTTTTTCATTGACTTAAAGAGGCAGTCAAGGCATTGGCGAATGGCCATGGTCTGGGGCAGTGTTTAAATCCACTAGCACAGCAAATGTGCACAAGTGTTGCTGCACGGCAGTTTTTGCGCAGGGCGGGGGCTTTGAAGGCCGTTTCGGGGTTTCCAAGGGTCTTTTCAGGCATCGCGTTTAGCGCCATAATGGCCGGCTTTCCGTGACTGCAAATAATCCTTGCCCAAGGTGTTTTTGTGAGGTAAGGTGGCCCTCGTTAGTACCCAAGCAGAACGTCAATTCCAACCGCCGCGTCCTTGCGATCTTTGTTGTCAACCCTGACACCCTCGCTGAAACCAGGACCGGACGCACTCGATGATTTCCCTCACAGCCAATCGCTGATGCAGCGCGAATCAACTGAATAATTGATCGGGATCTTCACCAGAGGCATGAACCTTAGCCCTGGCTTGTTGCCCACCTTCCGAAGTACCTACCAGTCAGCCCAGCGCACCTCTAGCTAGCGCCTTTCTGGCTGCTTTTGTTCCAGCCAGGTTTTTCGCCGTTTAATAATGGCGTCACTGGAACGTTTATATAGTGCACGGATCGAATCCCGTGTCTTGAGCAGGAACCTCAAAAAAATGACAACTCATCATATCCAATCCGCCTTCGGAACCCTTTCCCAGGCATTCGCTCCACTGACTTGCCTGATCCTCGCCCCGCGCAAGGACAGCTTCAGTTTTACGCTGGTCGACGAAAACGGCATCGCTTGTCACACCGAGCGTCTGTACGTCGAGCAATACAGCACCGCAGCCCCGCTGCAGGCTGTGATCGAACGCGCCCGTCAATCGCTGACCGCATGACCGGCGAATACCTGGCCATTCAGCCACTGAATGCCAGCCATCGTTAACTGCCTGATGCTCCACGGGTTAATCGCCAGCGAGCATATAGCCCGGATCGTCAGGCAGTAATCGATTTAAAAACAGCCCTTTACCGCATGATTATCACACTACACTTCAACTCGAGCGGTGCTCACCGCTTCCGACGGGCCTGATTCTTCTCCTGCTGCCAAGCCCCCAGCGTCCGTCGGCACTTATTCAGTGCGAGGGCAATATGGGTATTGCTGCCAAGGAGTTGAGCCAGTACGTCATCCGACCGACTCTGGTCTACCTCAATCGACATTGTGCCAGCGCCGAAGCGCTGCTGTTGGGCGTGGCCGCCAGCCAGTCTGCCCTTGGCTCAGCCCTGCACGACCGCCGCGGGCATGGTTTGTACCGCATCGATGAGAGCCGCCACACCTTGTTGTGGGATCACTTCCTGGCGCGTGACCCCGACATGGCCAGCCTGGTTCGCGGGCTCGCCAGCCAGCACGCCTTTCTCGGCGGCCCGCATCTTGAACTGACGGTCAACCTGCGCTACGCCACGGCCATCGCCTGGATGATGATCGAACAGCACACCCCCACCTTGCCGGCTGCCGACGACGTCATCGGCCAGGCACGCATTTGGCGACAAATATTCAGTCCCCATGGTCGTCTTCGGGATTTCCTGAATGCGTGGGAAAACTGCATAAATCCGACGATTTCACATGCTGTTTAAGAAGCGTCCTACAAACCTCACAGAAACAGGAAGGTTCTGGTCGGATTGTCCTACAAAATCACTCGATCGTCCGCGATAACATCGCTAGCGCGGCGTGATTTTTGTTGGTAGCGTTTCGCCCCGGAGATCCCAAGGAGTTTTCTAATAATGAAAAGAGTAATGCTCAAAACCTCCCTCGGCATGGCCGTTGCGTTCGCATCGACCCAGCTGTTCGCCGCCGGATTCGCGCTTAACGAACAAAGCGTCAGCGGCATGGGGACGGGTTTCGCGGGTCGTTCATCCGCTGCCGATGATGCAAGCACCGTGTACGGCAACCCTGCCGGCATGTCGCGCCTCAAACGCCAGCAAGTCACCGTCGGCGGCGCGGCTGTTATCGCCAAGACCGACATATCGGGGCCCGGCAGCAACCTGGGCGGGGAAACCGATGGCGACATGGTGCCGCTGGTAGGTGTACCCATGGGCTACTACGTGCGCCCCATCGATGACCACTGGAGCGTCGGCTTCGGTGTCTACGTACCCTTCGGCCTGGTCACCGATTACGGTAGCGACGACGCTGCCCGGTACTGGGGCAAGAAAAGCCATGTCGAAGTCATCACCTTCCAGCCCACCGTCAGCTATGCCTTCAACGACAAGGTCTCGATCGGCTTCGGCCCAACCTTCAACCGCATTGAAGGCGAACTGGGCTCGAACCTCATCAACCCGCGCTCGCCGGGCCGCAATGACGGCGAAGTCAAGATCAAGGGTGATGACACGGCAGTCGGCTACAACGTCGGCCTGCTGGTCCAGGCCACCGATCGCACGCGCATCGGTCTGACCTACCACTCCATGGTGGACTACAAGCTCGAAGGCAAGACCCGCGTCAACTCCACGGCCATCGGGCCGCTCAGTGGCAGCAAGTTCGATGCCTCGCTGAAGATCAAAACGCCGGAATCGGTCGATCTGTCGATCACCCACGAGCTGGATGACCAATGGACACTCTATGCCGGCTCTACCTGGACACGCTGGAGCCGCCTCGAAGACATCACCGTGCAGAACGATGTCCCACGGCCGTTGCTCGGCTCGGCCTTCAATACCATCAAGGAAGACCAGAACTGGCACGACACGTGGGCGCACGCCGTGGGCGCATCGTACAAGGTCAACAAGGAATGGACGCTGCGCACCGGCTTCTCGGTCGACCAGTCACCGACCAACAACCACGATCGTTCTCCACGCATCCCCACGGGTGATCGCAAGATCTTCAGCATGGGCGCCGGCTGGAGCCCGACCGAGGACATGACCATCGACGTGGCTTACTCCTACCTGTGGGAAGAAGACACCAAGGTCAACCAGGTCAGCGCAACCAAAGGGCGTTACCAGGCCAAGTACGAGAACAGCGCACACGGACTGGGCGCCTCGCTTACCTACCGCTTCTGAGCCATCGCTACCTGATGAAAAGCCGCCTCCGGGCGGCTTTTTCACATCTGAACGGGCCAGCGCGACCCGATATGTTGGTGAAGGTAATCCATGAACAGCCTGACCTTGAGCGTCAGCGCAAAACGATCAGGCACGCACAGATACACAGTCATCGGCTCGGTCTGGGCGTAGGCCTGCCCCGGCTGGTGTGCCTCGAACAACGGCACCAGGCGCCCAGCGTCCAGATGTGGCCGGGCGATGAAGTCGGCCAGTCGCGCAATGCCGCCATCGTGCACAGCCATGTGCGCCAGCGCATCGATGTCATCGCTGATCAGCACGCGGTCGAACTGCGCCTCGAAACGCACCCCATCACGCACGAACCCCCAACGCAGGAAGCGGCCATCGACTGGATAGCGAAACGCCAGGCAGCGATGGTCGCGCAAAGCCTCGGGCGTCGCGGGGTGCCCCGCCGCCGCCAGATAACCGGGCGATGCGCAGCAGGTGAACGGAATCCGCGCCAGAGGCCGTGCCAGTAAATGCACGTCCAGTTGCGCATCGATGCGCACGCTAAGGTCGACCGCCTCGCGGTCGTGGTTCACCTTGCGATCAGTCGTTATCAACTCTATCGAAAGCTGCGGATAACGCTCGCTGAATGCCGGGATCAGCGGTGCTATCACATGCCGGCCAAACGCCGAGGTGGAGGCAATGCACAGTCGCCCTTGCGGCTCGCTGTCAGCCGTAGTGATGGCGTGCCCGGCCAGGTGCAGCTCTCGCTCGACGTGCCGTACCCGCTCATAGTACAGGGCGCCTGCGGGTGTGAGTGTCATGCTGCGGGTGGTGCGCGCTAGCAGACGCGTTTGCAGATGCCGTTCAAGGCGCGCCAGGGTCTGGCTAACGGCTGCCGGGCTGACGCCAAGGCTGCGCGCCCCGCCGGCGATGCTGCCCGCCTCGACCACTTTGATGAAGCTGCGAATCGCATTGAGCAGATCCATGCCGGCCTTCCCGGTAATTCGTAAGTTTTCCTTTATAAAGAACTCACCAGCACGGGTCTACTGCCGCCCACGGCTTCAGGCTAACCTGCGCTCACTTGAATTCTGGAGGCCAGACATGAACGATCGAGCGCAACGCCCCACCAAGCTGCATGCCAACGCCACGCCTTACGTATTCGCGTTCTACATGTCATCGATCATGGCGCTGCTGATGTGTTTCGTCATCACCGCTGCCAACGCTGGGGTCAACGAGGCTTATCTGGGCAATGTGCTGAAGGCGTACCAACTGGCCATGCCGGTCGCCTTTCTGTGCGTACTGGTGGTGCGGCCCGTGGTGGTGCGTCTGGTGGCGCTGACCGTGCATCCACACTGAGGCCAGGGCCGCAGGCGTTCAGGGCTTGGAGGCGATGGCCTGGTCGATGGCCGCCCTGAACTGCGGATCATCGGGTTTGGTCAGGCTGGAAAACTGGCCGACCACCTTGCCTTGGCGGTCCACCACGTATTTGTAGAAGTTCCACTTCGGCGCGGCGCTCTGCCGAGCCAGTTCGGCAAACAGCGGCGTGGCATCGGTGCCACGCACCGGCTGCTCTTTGCTCATGGTGAAGGTGACGCCGTAGTTGGCGTAGCAGACCTTGGCGGTCTGGGCGCTGTCGGCGTCTTCCTGCTTGAAGTCGTTGGACGGCACACCGAGCATTTCCAGACCCTTGCCGTGGTATTGCTGATACACCGCCTCGAGCCCTTCGAACTGCGGTGCGAACCCGCAGTAACTGGCCGTATTGATGATCACCAGCGGCTTGCCGGCATAGCGCTCGCAGAGGTCGATCTGGCCCTTGCCACGCAGCTCCGGCAGGCTGCCCTGGAGCAGCGCCGGGCAGTCCGCGCCCCAGGCAGAGGTGGCTGCCGTCCAGGCCAGTACCGGTATCGCCAACCATCGTGCCTGCTTCATGTGCCAATCCTCTTCGGTGATGAACGTTGCAGGGTAGCGGCTAACACTGCCCCATGCCCAACTGCATCAGTGCAAGGCCGCCGCGCTGCCAGCCCCACCATGCCAGCAGCAACACCAACAGCGCGCCCGCCAAACACCCAAGGCCTATGAACGCAGGTTTCATGCCGGCACCTGCAAGCGCGCCACTGGCTGCTCGCGCACAGGCCAGTTCAGCGCTGCGGCGAGCACACTGAGCAGGATCGACAGCTGCCAGACCAGGTCGTAGCTGCCGGTGCGGTCATACACCATCCCGCCCAGCCAGCCGCCGAGAAATGCGCCCAATTGATGGAAAAGAAACACGATGCCGCCCAGCATCGACAGGTTGCGCACGCCGAACAGCGTTGCCACCGTGCCATTGGTGAGCGGTACGGTAGACAGCCACAGCAGCCCCATGGCGATGCCAAACAGGTACGCGCTGATTTCAGTCACCGGCGCCCAGAGAAACAGCCCGATGACCACCGCGCGCAACAGGTACAGCGCCGTCAGCAGCCGCGGTTTGGCCATCCGCCCGCCCAGCCAGCCGGCGCTGTAGGTGCCGACGATATTGAACAACCCGACCAGCGCCAGCACCGTGGTGCCGATGGTAGCCGGCAGGTGCTGATCGACCAGGTAGGCCGGCAGGTGCACGCCAATGAACACCACTTGGAAGCCGCAGACGAAAAAGCCCAGCGCCAACAGCCAGAACCCGGAATGCGAACAGGCTTCGCGCAGCGCCTGGGCCAGCGTCTGCTCGTCCCCCGTACTCGGCAAAGGCCGATCCCGCAGCATGCCCACCAGCGGCACGATCAACGCCACCAACAGGCCCAAGACCAGCAGTGCAGCCGACCAGCCCAGCCACTGGATCATGCCCAAGGTGCCCGGCAGCATCACGAACTGGCCGAACGAGCCCGCCGCGCTGGCAATGCCCATGGCCATGCTGCGCTGCTCGGGCGCCACCGCGCGGCCGACCACCCCCAGGATCACCGAAAACGAAGTGCCCGACAGGCCGATGCCGATCAGCAGCCCGGCGCTCAGCGACAGCGACCAAGGCGAGTCGGCCATGCCCATCAGCACCAGGCCGACGCTGTACAGCACCCCGCCGATCACCACCACCCGTGCGGCGCCAAAACGGTCGGCCAGGGCGCCGGCGAACGGCTGGGCCAAACCCCAGATCAGGTTCTGCAAGGCGATGGCCAGCGCGAACACGCCGCGCCCCCAGCCAAAATCCGCGCTCATGGGCGCCAGAAACAGCCCGAAGCCGTGCCGCACGCCGAGCGACAAGGCGAGGATCAGTGCAGCACCGAGCAGCACCCAGCCGCTGTTGCGCCAGAGGGATGTCATTGTTGTTTTCTCCAGACCGTGCAAGACGCCGCACTGTCTCACAGGCTAGAAACACTCGACAGTGCAAGCCAGAGAAATGTGCCTAAATATTACTTACGCAGTCGCCGCGCAATGGGCTCGAACGCTTCGGTCGACAAACGCGGCAAAGGATCAGGCTCGTCTTTGTCGATGGCCTGCCAGTAGCGCCACGGCACCTTGTCCGTACCCAGCTCATAGTCCATGCCGTCCCAGCTGTCTTCACGAAAGCTGTAGAAGGCCCAGTGCAACTGCTTGCGGTCCAGCACGCTGAGAACGTCTTCCAGGTACTGAGCACACCCCGGCAGACGCCGCATACAGCCGAACTCCCCGACCACCAGGCGGTTGCGCGGCACCCCCGTCGCGGCGATCCAGTCGAACGGCTGCTTGAGGTACTGCGCCACGCGAGCCCCATCCCAACGTTGCTGTGCACCCGCGAACGGCACCTTGCCCGGATAGGCATAAGGTGTTGCCCGCAGCAGATTGGGCGCGCTGGTCGCCGCATACGGCTCGTACATATGGACGCTGTACAGCACTCGGGGGTCCGGCAGTGGCTGCGGCCAGTAGCTCAGCGCGTCAGCCGCAGCGTACCAGCCGGCGTCGAGCATCACGGGGGTGGTAGGGTCGACTTCACGAATCGCCGCCACCACCTGCCGGTAGAACGCCGGCAGGTCGCGGGTGCCGCCCTGCTCCCTGGCGTACCACGTGCGCATCGTTTCGAGGTCAGCATGTTCGGCAAGGCCGCCCTGCTTTTCCGGGGCCGGCTCGTTGATCAGGTTATAGGCCGCCACGGCCGGATGGTCGCGCAACGCCAGGGCCAGGTCGCGCCAGAAGTCGGCGCTCTGCTGCCAGTAGCGACGGTCTTGCCAGAGACGGTCATCGAACACACCGCCGTTGTTCTGCGACCAGCGCATGCCGGGCAGTGACAGCGGCGCGATGACCACTTTCAGTCCGGCCTGATGAGCGCGGTCCAGCACCTCGATCAACTGTGCCAGATCGGCGTTGACCAAGCCCGGGTACTGGTCGGCATCGCCCAGGAGGAAATCCCGCTGTGCGGGCGCCCATTTGTCGTACGACAAACGCACCCAACTGGCCCCGTAATCCGCCAAGGCCTGGAAATAGACACCGTCTGGCGGCAAGCGATTGAAGCTGTTGCCGCCGTGGCGTGGGCTGTCCCAGAAGTCGATGAGGTCAGCGGCCAATGCCGGGCAGGCCGCCAGAGAGAAGACGCAGGCGAGTAACCATCGGAACATGACAAGCGCTCGTACGTGGAGGGGCTTGCAGCTTACTCAGCTGCAATGGCCGATGTTTCCACGGGACGCCTACGGGCTACGTCAGACTGTTCCGCAATGACTGTCAGTTTTTGTTGAGCATCAGTGCAACAACGCGAGGCTCAACAGCACCACCAGTTCCAGCAACTCCAGCAGCGCGCCTGCAGTGTCGCCCGTGGTGCCGCCCAGACGCCGGCACATCGCCCGGCGCAGCAAGCAGTACGTGCCCAACGCCAGCAGCAGCACCCAAAGCGCCGTCCAACCGCCCAGCAGCACGGCGAGCGCGGTGCAACCGAGCATTATCCATCGTGCTTGGTCACGCGGCAGGTGCTCGGCCAGTGCGGCGCCCAAGCCGCCCTTGCGCACATAGGGCGTGTCGCGCAGCAGCCCAAGCAACGCCATCCGACCGACCACGGGCGCCAGCACCAGCCAGGCCCCTGCCCCCTGCTCGATCAGCGCCCACAGCGCGCAGAACTTCAGCAGCAGCACCAGCATCAGAGCCACCACGGCGATGGGGCCGCTGCGCGGGTCTTTCATGATTTCCAGGGTGCGCTCACGGTCGCCGAAACCGCCCAGCCAGGCGTCGGCGCTGTCGGCCAGGCCGTCAAGGTGCAAGGCGCCGCTCAACCCCACCCAAAGGGTGAGCAGCAGCGCGGCCTGCAACGCCGGCATCACCCCCTGCAGCAGCGCACTGGCGCCCCACAGCAGCAGCCCGAACAGCAGCCCCACGGCCGGGTACCACAGCACCGAGCGGCCCATCTGCGCGGGCGTCGGCATGCCCGGCAGGCGCACCGGCAGGCTGCTGAGAAATTGCAAAGCGATCCAGGCAGGCAGCATGTCACTGTGCTCCAGCGGTGTGGTGATGGACATCGTTCAGTCACAGCACCTTAATAGGCTCCAGCGCGGTGTCGATCCCAGGCGGACAGGTCAAGCCACCGCTCGTCCATGCACGGCAATGGCAGGCTGCCCATACGCAGCCAGGACCCACCACAGCACCTCAATGCACACCCACGGCGTGTTGATCGAGCGCGCCCAGGTCCAGGCGTAGCAGCGCGCCGTTGGCCACCTCCACCTGCAACAGCTGTTGGCGCGGCAGCCCGCGGGCCTGGGCCAGCAGCAGGCGCATCACGCCGCCGTGGGTCACCAGCAACACACGTTGGCCGGCGTGCTGCTGGCGAGCCGTACGCAGCGTCTGCTGCACACGCTCGGCAAAGGCTGCGACCGGCTCCCCGCCCGGTGGGGTGTAGGCATAAGGGTCGGACCAGAACTGCCCCAGCGCCTCAGGCGCGGTTTGCATGATCTGCGCCGCGCTGCGGCCTTCCCACTCACCGAAATGCAACTCGCGCCATCCGGCCGACACCTCAACCGGCAGCCCCAGGCGCTCGCCCAACGCGTCGGCAAAGCGTGCGCAACGTTGCAACGGCGAGCAGAGCAACACGTCCCAAGGCCCGCCCTGGGCCACCGCAGCATTCATCTGCGCCCAGCCAAGGTCGGTCAAGGCATCGTCCAGGCTACCGCGCAGGCCGCCGCCCAGCTCGGTTTCACCGTGGCGTAGGAGGTCGAGGATCATACCGGGCGATCCGCCACGGCGGCTTCGGCAAAGGTCGCCATCTGCCCATGCAGCGCGCAGGCCAGACGCAACAGCGGCACCGCCAGCGCGGCGCCACTGCCCTCGCCCAGGCGCAGCCCCAGTTGCAGCAGCGGTTCGGCCTGCAACGCCGCGAGCACGCGCGCATGGCCTGGCTCGGCGCCGCTGTGGGCGTACAGCAGCCACGGCTGGCAACCCGGATTCAGGCGCGTGGCCAGCAAGGCCGCGACGCTGCAGATGAATCCGTCGACCAGCACCGCGATGCCGACTTGGGCACAGGCCAGATAGGCGCCGGCCAGTGCCGCGATCTCGAAGCCGCCCACGCAGGTCAAGGCCTGCAATGGCGCGTCCGGGGCCCGCTCAGGCAACCTCCCCGCGCGGCGTGGGTGGTCTGCCGCCAGCCCCTGCTGCGCCGAGGCGCGCAACGGGTCGTCCGGCGCCAGCCCATGCAGCGCCAAGGCCTGCTCGATCACCGCCGCCTTGTGCTTGACCCCGGCCGCGTCCAGCCCGGTGCCCGGGCCCGTCAGCCTGCTCGGCGCACAGCCCAGCAACACGCTGGCCAGCGCCGCTGCAGCCGTGGTGTTACCGATGCCCATTTCGCCGCCGATGAACACGTGGGCGCCGTCCGCCTGGGCACGCCATACGGTGTCGCGCCCTGCGTGCAAGGCGGCGGCCACCTGCGCCTCGGTCATCGCCGGGCCACGCAGGAAGTTGTCAGTGCCGGCGCCCAGACGCAGATGGCGCACACCGGGCAGGTTCAGCTCTGGATCGACGGTGCCCAGGTCGACCACCTCCAACGTCGCCTTCAACTGCCGCGCCAATACGCTGATCGCCGCGCCACCGCCCACGAAATTGCCCAGCATCTGCCCGGTCACCGCTTGCGGATAAGCCGAGACACCTTCCGCCACCACGCCGTGATCCCCGGCAAAAATGCCAATCGCCACGCGTTCCAGGCTCGGTCGCTCACAGCCCTGCAAGCCAGCCAGGCGCACCGCGAGCGCCTCCAGTTGGCCGAGCGAGCCGGTGGGCTTGGTCAGTTGCCGCTGCCGCGCCTCGGCCAGGGCAACGGCCGCAGCGTCTACGGCACGGCAAGGCTCACGCCACCAGAGTGGGGTCATACAACAGGTCCTTTCAGCGTCAGGGGCAGGCCGGGCAGACGCACAGCGACCGCCGCCTGCGAGTCAGTGGGTTCGATCAGTGGCTGCAGGCGCGCCGAGGCGGTGGCGAGCACCGCAGCGTCTACGCAACGACAGGCTTCACGCCACGCGGGTCGAGTCATACGGGAGGTCCTTTCAACATCAGGGGAAGGCCGGCCACGCTGAGCACCACCTGCTGGCAGCGCGCGGCCACCGCCTGGTGCAGCGTGCCGGCCAGGTCGACGTAACGGCGGGTCAGTTCGCCCAACGGGACGACCCCCAGGCCGGTCTCGTTACTGACCAGAATCACCCGGCCCGGCAGGCCTTCGAGACAGTCCAGCAACGCCTCGCACGCGGCGTCCACACGGGCAGTGTCTTCGAGCATCAGCAGGTTGGTCAGCCACAGGGTCAGGCAGTCCACCAGCAGGCAACGGTCTTCGCGCGCCGTGGCGCGCAGCACCTGCGCCAAGGCCAAGGGCTCTTCGACCAGCGCCCACTCGGCGGGCCGTCGCGCACGGTGCAGACGCACCCGCTCATGCATCTCGCCATCGAGCGGCGCGCTGGTGGCGATGTAGGTCACTGCCAGGCCGCTGTCGGCCGCGAGGCGCTCAGCGAGGCGGCTCTTGCCCGAACGGGCGCCGCCCAGAATGAAGCTGTGCATGGTTCAGGCGACTCCACACAGGTGACGTAACACATCAGTGTCCAGATGCGCCTCGACCAGATCGGCCAGACGCTCGATGTCGCGCTCGCGCAGGGCGTGGTAATCCACCTCCTGCACCGCCTCCAGCCCCGCCCAGCGCAGCAGCGCGGCGCACGACTCGCGGCCTTCGAAAAGGCCGTGCAGGTAGGTGGCAAAAATCTGTCCATCCGCGCTCAGCGCACCGTCAGCGCGCCCGTCTGCCAGTTGCACCGCCGCGCGGGCCAGCCCAGGCCCGCTGCTGACCCCCGCGTGAATCTCATACCCCGTCACCGGCACCTGCGCCAGGCCCAACACGCCCTGCACGTTGCGCAGCTGCTTTTCGTGCTCCAGCACCGTGCTGTAGTCGAGCAAGCCCAGCCCAGCGCTGCTGCCCGCCGGCCCTTCGAGGCCGTGCGGGTCGTGCAGCGCCTGGCCGAGCATCTGCAACCCGCCGCAGATGCCGATGAGCTTGCCGCCATAGCGCAGGTGTCGGGCGATGGCCGCGTCCCAGCCCGCGGCACGCAGTTGCGCCAGGTCGCCGCGCACGCTTTTCGAGCCGGGCAGGATGATCAGGTCAGCGGCTGGAATCGCCTGGCCGGGGCCGATGAACTGCAGGTCGACCTGCGGGTGCAGGCGCAGCGGGTCGAAATCGGTGTGGTTGCTGATGCGCGGCAGCACCGGAACGATCACTTTCAACACCTGCGCGGCTTTGGCGGTCTGCCGGCGGTCGATGCCGTCTTCGGCTTCCAGGTGCAGGTCGTTGACGAAGGGCAACACGCCCAGTACCGGCTTGCCGGTACGCGCTTCAAGCCAATCCAGGCCCGGTTGCAACAAGGCGATGTCGCCACGAAAGCGATTGATGACGAAGCCCTTTACCCGCGCCTGCTCGCTCGGCGAGAGCAGCTCCAGGGTGCCGACCAGATGGGCGAAGACGCCGCCGCGGTTGATGTCGGCGACCAGGATCACTGGGCAGTCGACCGCTTCGGCAAAGCCCATGTTGGCGATGTCACCGGCGCGCAGGTTGATCTCGGCCGGCGAGCCGGCGCCTTCGACCATCACCACCGGGTACTGCGCCTGCAAGCGCTGATGCGAGGCCAGCACCGCCTGCAGGGCAATGGCCTTGTACTCGTGATACGCCACGGCGTTCATGCTGGCCACGGCGCGGCCATGGATGATCACCTGGGCGCCGGTGTCGCTGTTGGGCTTGAGCAGCACCGGGTTCATGTCGGTATGCGGGGTCAGGCGGCAAGCCTGCGCTTGTACCGCCTGGGCGCGACCGATCTCGCCACCCTCGGCGGTGACGGCGCTGTTGAGCGCCATGTTCTGCGGCTTGAACGGGACCACCGGCGTGCCGTGGCGTAACAGCCAGCGGCACAGCGCGGTGACCAGCGTGCTTTTGCCGGCATCGGAGGTGGTGCCCTGCACCATCAGGGTGGTCATTGGCGGTCCTTGTGATAAGCGGCCAGCGCCTGATCCAGGCGCAGTTCGTCTGCAGCGGTCGGCGGCAGGCCCAAGCGCAGGGCGGCAGGCTCGGTGAACAGGCGCACGAGGATGCCGCGCCGGGCCAGGAAGTCGTGCAACTGCGGCGCCTGGGCTGTTCGAAGGTACTGGAACAGGTCGCAGCCACCGGTGGGCGCCAAGGCGGCCCGGGTCAACAGCTCGGCCAGGCGCCGGCTGGCGGCGGCGCAGCGGATGCGCTGCAGGTCGTGAGTGGCGGCGGCGGTAAGGCACGCTTGCCCCAGTACGCGTGTGGGGCCGGCGAGGGTCCAGGGCCCCAGGTGCTCGGCCAGCCGCTGCAACAGGCTGATGTCGGCGAGCACAAAGCCCAGCCGCACCCCGGCCAAACCGAAGAACTTGCCGAACGAGCGCAGCACGATCAGCCCCGGGCGCTCACTGAACGCCGCCAGGCTTTCACCGGGGTCGTTGTCGATGAATGCCTCGTCCACCACCAGCCAGCCGCCGCGTGCGGCCAGGCGGGCATGCCAGTCGAGCAAGCGCGCACGGGTAATCAGGCGCCCGGTGGGGTTGTTCGGGTTGACCAGGACCAGCGCGTCGAGCTGATCGAGGGCGCTGTCGACCTCGTGGTCCGCCAGTTCGATCAGGTCGTGCCCTGCCCGCCTCCACGCGTGCGGGTGCTCGGCGTAACACGGGCTGAGCACGCCGACGCGGCTGCGTGTGCGCATCAACGGCAAGGCTTGGATGGCGGCCTGCGAGCCGGCCACGGGCAGCACCTGCGCGGCGCCGTAGTAAAGACGGGCTGCTTGCTCCAGGCCATCTTCGGTCTCCGGCAAGCGTGCCCAGGCCTCATGGGGGATCGGTGGAATCGGGTAGGCCCAGGGGGCAATGCCGCTGGACAGGTCGAGCCAGTGTTCGCGGGCGATAGCATAGTGCTGGCTGGCCCGCAGCAGCCGTCCGCCATGCTCAAGCATTCAGGTACGCCCCTACGCAGATCATCAGCAGCCACAGCCAGACGCCGCGCTGCACCAGGTCCCAGCCGCGCTCGATGGCGCTGGCATCGGCCGCCGGGCCTTCGCCCAGCTGCGGGCGCTCGTGCAGCTCGCCGTGATAGACCGCAGGCCCACCCAGCGCGACGCTCAGTGCGCCAGCGCCAGAGGCCATCACTGGCCCGGCATTGGGGCTGTCCCATCGCGGTGCCTGGCGGCGCCAGCAGGTGAGCGCCAGGCGGGTCTTGCCCAACAGCGCGTAGGTCAGCGCCACCAGCCGCGCCGGCAGGTAATTGAGCACATCGTCGATGCGTGCAGCCGCCCAGCCGAAGCGCTCGAAGCGCGCATTGCGATACCCCCACATGGCGTCGAGGGTATTGCTCAAGCGGTACAACACCACACCCGGGGCACCGGCCACGACGAACCAGAACAGCGTGGCGAAGACCGCGTCGCTGCCGTTTTCCAGCACCGACTCGGTGGCTGCGCGAGCCACGGCGGGCTCATCCAGCTCGGCGGTTTCGCGACTGACCAGATAGCCGACCCGCCGCCGCGCCTCGCCCAGATCGCCTTGGCGCAGCGCATGGGCCACCGGTAGCACGTGCTCGCCCAGGCTGCGCAAGCCCAGCGCGCAGTACAGCGCCAGCACATCGACCAGCCAGCCGATCACCGGCAGCCAGGAGAGGATCAGCGCCAGCAGGGTGAGCGGCAGCACGGCCAGGCACCAGGCGCTCACGCCATGGCTACGCCAGCCTCGGCCACCGGGGTTGAGCCGACGCTCCAGCGCGTTGGCGAAATTGCCGAACCCCACCAGCGGATGACGCCGCGTGGGTTCGCCGAGCAAGGCGTCCAGCGCCACCCCGGCCACGGTCAGCATGGCGACGCTCATGGACGTTCCCCCCACTGGTTCTCGAAGAGCATGTCGGCCAGCGGGCGCTCTTGGGCCCAGTGTTCCTGCACCAGCATGGGGGCGGGGTAGAATTGCGTCACCGGACCCAGGCACAACACGGCGACGGCTTTGGCGCTTGCGGGCAGGCCCAGCAGATCACCCAGTGCCTGGGGCTCGAACAATGACACCCAGCCCATGCCCAACCCCTCCGCGCGAGCGGCCAGCCAAAGGTTCTGGATGGCGCAGGCCAAGGAGGCCAAGTCCATTTCCGGCAGGGTGCGGCGGCCGAAGATGTGCGCCTCGCGCTGGTCCATCAAGGCGGCGACCAGCACTTCGGCACACTCATGTATGCCTTCCACCTTGAGCTGCATGAAGGCATCGGAGCGCTCGCCCAGGGCCTGGGCGGTGCGCAGCCGTTCGGCCTCCACCAGCGCCTGGATGCGGCTGCGCAAGGCGCGCTGGGTGATACGAATGAAACGCCAAGGCTGCATCAAGCCGACGCTGGGCGCCTGGTGTGCGGCGCTGAGCAGGCGGTGCAGCAACTCGGGGGCGATCTCGCCGCCGGCAAAGTGGCGCATGTCACGGCGCTCGCCGATGGCGCGGTAGACCGCAGCCCGCTCGGCGGCGCTGAAAGCGTGTTCGTTCATGGGCGTAATAGCGCGATGGCCGCCTCGGGGTCGGAGGGCAAAGAAACCTGGAGAAGGGCCGCCTTCAGCCGGCCCTGGCGCTGGAGCGCCCCGATGCTGGCGCAGGCGCCGGCGCGCTCGAGGCCACTGAAACCTTGCTCGCTCATGGTCGCAACAGCGCGGCGGCCGCCTCGGGGTCGGAAGGAAAATAGAAGTGCACGTAAGACGCGGTCATCCGCCCTCGGCGATAGACCGCTTCGTTGCCGCGCCCGCCATTGGGGCTCAGGCCGCGGGCAATGGGCGTCTGCTCGGTGGTGGTCAGGGAATGATGATACGTGTGCCCGCGCAGGGTGCCTTCGGGCAGCGTCACCGCTTGCAGGGCCAGGGCGGCCAGGCGCTTCTGCATGGTCGCCTCGCCCGGCAGCAGGCCCAGCAGTTCGGCGCGCTCGCCGGCGACGTCGGTCAGTGCATCGAGCAGATAGAGCATCCCGCCGCATTCTGCCAGCAGCGGTTTGCCTGCCGCATGGTGGGCGCGGATGGCGGCCAGCATTGGCACGTTGGCCGCCAGGGCGTGATGGTGCAGTTCGGGGTAGCCGCCCGGCAGGTACAGGCTGTCGACCGGCGGCAGCGCCTGGTCATGCAGCGGTGAGAAGAAGTGCAGCGTGGCGCCCTGGGCGCGCAACAGGTCGAGGTTGGCGCCGTAGGCGAAGGCGAAGGCTTCGTCACGGGCAATACCAATGCTCACGCCAGTCAGTGCGGGGGCGATGGCGACCGGCTGCGGCGCCTGGAACGTCACCGCGGGCGGCAGCGCAGCGTCGCAGCTGTCGCCCAGCGCTTGGGCGGCGGCGTCCAGGCGCAGGTCGAGGTCATTCAGCTCGCTGGCCTGCACCAGACCCAGGTGGCGGCTGGGCAGCTCGATGCCGCGCTCGCGCGACAGGCCGCCGTACCAGCGCAGCCCTTGCGTCAGGCTGCCTTCGAGCAGCTGTGCATGACGCAGGCTGCCCACCCGGTTGGCCAGCACGCCGGCGAACGGCAGGTCGGGTTGGTAGTGCGCCAGGCCCAGGGCCAGGGCGCCGAAGGTCTGGGCCATGGCCGTGCCGTCGATCACCGCCAGCACCGGTACGCCGAAATGCCGGGCCAGGTCGGCGCTGGAAGGCGTGCCGTCGAACAGGCCCATCACGCCCTCGATGAGGATCAGGTCGGCCTCGGCGGCCGCTTGCCAGAGCAGGCGGCGGCTTTCGGCTTCGCCGATCATCCACATGTCGAGCTGATACACCGGCGCGCCACTGGCGCGTTCGAGAATCATCGGGTCGAGAAAGTCGGGGCCGCATTTGAATACCCGCACCGTGCGGCCGAGGTTGCGGTGCAGCCGCGCCAAGGCGGCAGTGACGGTGGTCTTGCCTTGCCCAGAAGCCGGCGCCGCGATCAGTACCGCCGGGCAGTGACGCGGTTCGCTCACAGCTCAACGCCCTTTTGTGCGCGAATTCCGGCCTGGAAGGCATGTTTGAGCACACCCATCTCGGTCACGGTGTCGGCCAGCTCGTTCAACTCGGGCTTGGCGCCGCGACCGGTGACGATCACGTGCTGCATGGGCGGGCGGGCCTGGATGTCGCTGAGCACCTGGTCCAGATCCAGATAGCCGTGCTTGAGGGCGATGTTCAGTTCATCGAGCACCACGAACTGCACGGTCGGGTCTTGCAGCAACTGCCTGGAGACAGCCCACGCGGCTTCGGCGGCGGCGATGTCGCGTTGACGATCCTGGGTTTCCCAGGTGAAGCCCTCGCCCATCACGTGGTAGCTGACCTGCTCGGGGAAGCGTCGGAAAAACAGCTCTTCGCCGGTGCTGTTGCGGCCCTTGATGAACTGCACTACGCCGCAGCGCATGCCGTGGCCCATGGCCCGGGCGAGCATGCCAAAGGCCGAACTGCTTTTGCCTTTGCCATTGCCGGTCAGTACCAGCAACAGGCCGCACTCGTTAGGGGAGTTGGCGATGCGATCATCCATCACCGCTTTCTTGCGCTGCATGCGCGCCAGGTGGCGCTCGTCGCGCTCGGGGGATTCGCTCATGGGGGTCTCCGCGGGCCGTGGCGCTTCAAGCGAGCGCCGACAGGTCGATAAGGCAGGCAGGCACAGGGGCGCGCAGCAGCCATGGCCGAGGCCACGGAGCACCGCGCATCACCCTCCGTGATGCCGTTAGGCAGTGACAGGCCGGTCTCCGGGCTCGTGAGCGGGGCCTTGGCCCAGCGGCCTTGTGCGCGTTGTGCTTGCGCGAGGCCTGACTCACCTACCGTTGCGGGGGCAGCGCCGGATTCGTGCGTGCAACGCACCCACCGGCTTCCCAGTTTCACCCCGTTGGCAGCATGTCCATGGGGCACCTGAAACAAACGGCGAAGGTTAGAGGGTTGCACTCGGAGCGTCAATGAAGTGGGTGGTGAGCGCAGTGATTCTAGGCGGCGCCAGGCGCCAGAGGAGGTTGACAGAGCAGCCCGTGCTGCCTGTGCCAGGTCGGCTGTTCGCGAGCGAGCTCGCGCCTATAGATTGCTGCGGCTCAAGCCTGAACTGCGGCTCGAGTCCAATTTGTAGGCGCGAGCTCGCTTGCGATGGACCTCAACATTGACGCGAACACCTGACACAGCGCGGTGCCTGGGCGTTTTTCGCGAGCGAGCTCGCGCCTACAGGTTGCTGCGGCTCGAGTCCAGCCTGGACTACTGCTCGAGCCTACGGAGTAGGAGCGCCGACTGCCGCGATGGCCCGCGCAGCCGGCCTGATCCCGGCGCCGGGCACTGGCAGGGCACCCATCGCAACTGAACTACACCCTCCCCGGCGGCCTCTGATTTTGAAGCGGTGTCCCATTTGCGGAGGGTTCGTGCATGTTCCAGATGCGTATCGGTTTGCTTCTTGCCTTGACTACCAGCCTGGTCGCCTGCGGCGAATCTGCCCGGCTGCAGGTGTCTGACGGTATGGGCCCGGCACCCAAACTACCAGCACCGAACAAGACCTTGATCCCCACCGTCAACATTGCCCCCGCCATCGGCTGGCCCAACGGCGGTAAGCCGGTGGCGGCCAAGGGTACGCAGGTCCAGGCCTTCGCCACAGACCTCGACCACCCGCGCTGGCTGTACGTGCTGCCCAACGGCGACGTGCTGGTGGCCGAAACCAATGCGCCGCCCAAGCCCGATGACAGCGCCGGCCTGCTCGGCTGGATCACCGAGAAGGTGATGCAACGCGCGGGCGCCGGCGTTCCGAGCGCCAACCGCATCACGCTGTTGCGCGACGCTGACCATGATGGTGTGGCAGAAATCCGCACGCCGTTCATCGAGGGGCTGAACTCGCCGTTCGGCATGACCCTGGTGGGCAACAACTTCTACGTGGCCGACACCGATCGACTGTTGCGCTTCCACTACGCAGAAGGCGCCATGCAGATTCGTGATCCAGGAACGAAAGTTGTCGACCTGCCCGGCGGCTCGCTCAATCACCACTGGACCAAGAACGTCATTGCCAGCCCGGACGGCACCAAGCTGTACGTCACCGTCGGCTCCAACAGCAACGTCGGCGAAAACGGTCTGGACAAGGAAGCAGGCCGCGCCGCGATCTGGGAGGTCGACCCTGCCAGCGGCAAGCAGCGTCTGTTCGCCTCAGGCCTGCGCAACCCCAACGGCCTGGCCTGGGAGCCGCACAGCGGTGCGCTGTGGACGGCCGTCAACGAGCGCGACGAGATCGGCAGCGACCTGGTACCCGACTACATCACCTCGGTCAAGGATGGCGGTTTCTATGGTTGGCCCTACAGCTACTACGGCCAGCACCTCGACACACGCGTCAACCCACAAGACCCTGCCAAAGTCGCCAGCGCGTTAGCGCCGGACTACGCCGTGGGCCCGCACACCGCCTCGCTGGGCCTGACCTTCATCCAGCCGGGTGCCCTGCCCGCGCCGTTCAGCCAAGGGGCACTGATCGGCCAGCACGGCTCGTGGAACCGCAAACCGCTCAGCGGTTACAAGGTGCTGTTCGTCCCCTTCGATGACGCAGGCAAACCGACGGGCCAGCCGATGGACCTGCTCGGCGGGTTCGTCAATGAGGAGGGCAAGGCGATGGGCCGACCCGTGGGCGTGGTGAATGATCCGCGCGGCGGTGTGCTGGTGGCTGATGATGTGGGGAATGTGATCTGGCGGGTCACTGCCAGCGCTAAATAAAGGTGTGAAACGCAGCACGGGTGGGTCGGTTCGCTCAACCGATCCACCCGTGCTGACTGCTGGCAGCCAATGCCGTTACGGATTCTGCGCCAGATGCCCCGCGGGAATGATGCGCTTGGCCTGCAGATACGCCTTCGACCAGTAGCTGTTGGACAGATAGTCCAGGCGCACCGTACCGCCGGTGCGCGGCGCATGCACGAAGCGCCCTTCCCCGACATAGATCCCCGCATGGCTCACCTGCGAACCGCCGTTGGTCGCGAAGAACACGATGTCGCCTGACTGCAGCGCATTGATGTTCACGCTCGGCGCGCGCATCACGATCATTTCCCGCGTTGAGCGCGGCAGGCTGATGCCGGCGGCGTCGTTGTACACGTACTTGATCAGGCCACTGCAATCGAAGCCCGAATCCGGCGTGTTACCACCCCAGCGATACGGCGTGCCGACCAGACCAATGGCCCGGAACAGCACGTCAGACGCGACCGGCGAGAAACTCGGCTGCGCATTGAAGGTAATTTTGGGCTTGATCACCGGGGCTGGAGCGGGGGCCGGCGCCTGAGTGGAACAGGCAGCCAGCACTGCAGCGGACATCAGCAAAGCAAGGCGCACCATTGTCTTCATGGTCGGAACGTCCTGTCGGGAACGGGTCGGCCACAGCCGAAAAGAGTTGAGAAGTTAGATTAGACGTATTCTGTAAATGCGCACGGCGGTTAGCTTTTCAGCTAACCGCCGTGTGTACCGACCACAACGCTACGCGATTAGTTGCGTGCGATATGGGTCGGTGCCATGGCCAAGGCGCGTTTGGCTTGCATGAAGGTCTTGCTCCAGTAGCGATCGCCCAGGCTGTCGATGCGCACACCACCGCTGCGGCGGCTGCTGGAGTGGATGAACTGGTTGTCACCCAGGTAGATGCCGGCGTGGCTGACACGGCCGCGACCGTTGGTGCTGAAGAACAGCAAGTCGCCAGGCTTGAGCTTGTTGCGCGCCACTTTGGGCGCATCGACGTTGATCATTTCGCGGGTAGAGCGCGGCAGCGACATGCCGGCTTCTTCACGGAACAAGTAGCCAATGAAGCCACTGCAGTCAAAGCCCGATTGCTCGGAGGTGCCACCAAAGCGGTAGCGGGTGCCGATCAGTTCTTTGCCGCGCTCAAGGATGCTGTCTGCCAAGACCGGCATCTGATAAGGCTGGCCGCTGCTGGAGAACGTAGGTTGTTCGTCTTCGAAGTCAGCAAGATCCTGCTCGGTGAAGACGGAAGAGGCCGATGGCTTGGCCTTGAATTGAGCCTGGGTGGCGACGTGCGGGGTGACCTGTGGCTGTGAAGTAGGCGCTTGTTGAGAGGCGCAGCCAAAAAGAAGGGTCACGAGTGCAAGAGGCACGAGGGGTGCGAAGCGATTTAGCATGGGCACGACCGTGGCTTGGGTGGTTTTGGAAGGGGGAAACTATGCCGTCTATCGGAGTGATATGCAAATTTTATCGAAATAAATGTGACTTTTTGTTTTGACCGAGATCAAAGGCAACGAATCGATACTTTGCGCACCAATTACCAGCCCAGCGTTTCTTTGAGAAACGGGATTGTGAGCTTGCGCTGCGCCTGCAACGACGCCTGGTCAAGCCGCTCCAGCAGGTCGAACAACGCGCTCATGCTGCGCGTACCGCGGGTGAGGATGAAATGCCCGACCTCATCGGTCATCTGCAGGCCACGACGCGAGGCGCGCAGTTGCAGGGCGCGCAGTTTGTCTTCGTCGGACAGGCCGCGCATCTGGAAGATCAGCGCCAGGGTCAGGCGCGATTTGAGGTCCGGCAGGCGGATCGGCAGCTCACGGGGGGAGCTGGAGGCAGCCAGCAGCAGGCGGCGGCCGCTGTCGCGCAAGCGGTTGAACAGATGGAACATGGCCTCTTCCCAATCGGCCTTGCCGGCGATGACGTGCAGGTCGTCGATGCACACCAGCTCGAACTGCTCCAGGTGGTCGAGCAACTCGATACCGCGATCGAGCAATTGCGCCAGGGGAAGGTAGACCGCCGGCTCACCCAACTGCTGAAAGCGATGGGTAGCGGCCTGCAACAGGTGCGAGCGCCCGACGCCTTGCTTGCCCCACAGATAGATAAGGCTTTCGGTCCAGCCGGCATCGGCCTCGCAAAGCCGCTCGACATAGCCCAGCGCGGCAGCATTGGCGCCTGGGTAGTAGTTGATGAAGGTGGCGTCGTCGCGCAGACGCACACCTAAGGGCAACTGGATCGGTTTCATGCTGGCGGGCGGTCACGAGGACCCAGGGGGCCTTAGGTGAAAAGACGGCAAAGTCTATACCTGCTGTGCAGGGCGCACAATCACGGTGTCGGGGAGCGGTAGGAAAATCAAGGGCTTGGGTGATGCGACCAGGTTTCAGGCGGTCGTAGGCCGCAGGTGTGCGGTTTATGCAGGCCTGGGCCATGCTGTTTATAGAGAAGCGATGGGCCGCAGCGCGCCCCAATGACTGCCACTGCATGCTGTCGGTCATTCGGCAGCGTCTGCACCCGGGCGACTGCGGTGCCCATCGCGACTGCGCGGAGCGCCGGACCGGCCGCCCAGATTGGACTCGAACCGCAGCAGCCTGTAGGCGCGAGCTTGCTGGCGAAAAAGGTCCAGGTATCGCGCTGTGTCAGGCGTTCGCGTCATAGTTGACGTCCATCGCGAGCAAGCTCGCTCCAGTGGGCTCAAGCCGCAGTCCAGATTGGATTGCCGGCAGCAGCGAAAAATGCCCAGGCACCGCGCTCTGGCAGGAGTCCGCGTCAACGTTGGCGTCCATCGCGAGCGAGCTCGCTACACAGTGGGCTCGAGCCGCAGCAACCTGTAGAGCGGCTACTGCCGCGATGGCCGGCGCAGCCGGTGCAAACCTGCCACCGCTTCGCGCCAGGCCTGAACCGGACCGTGCGGTGCCGTTCCGAGTGCTGTGCCGATCAGCCCGTCTACCAGCGGAACTGCAGCCCCTCGAATGCCGGCTCCGGCGCCGCTGTCGGCTCATTATCAGCCCCGCTCGCCGTGATCGCAGGGGCCGTCGCTACTGGCGCTGCTCCCGCCGGCACGGGCTCAGCGGCGCTCTGGATTTCCTGAAGCGTGCCCAGTGCCAGCTGCGCCCGCAGTTGCTCGCGGTTGCCGCTCACCGCGTAGGTCAGGGTATCGCCCGTGACCTGTTGCAGCCTCGGCGCATAGGCCTCCAGTACACGACCCAGCTCAGCGTAGCGCGCCAGGTTCATGTCCTGTACGCGCACCTGCACGCTGCCGCTGCTGCCCGGGCGCACCACATAGCGCGGGGCCAGACGCGTGCCGATCGCCAGCATCACGGCATCGGCCAACGCCGCGGGGTCGGCGCCTTCGGCCGTGCCCTGGTCACGCTGATCACCCAGCCACAACTGCCACCTGGCCTGCCATTGGCCCTCAGCCTGCTGCGCGTGAACCGCCAACAGGGCATTGGCGCCATAGCGCTCCGAGGCTTCGCGCAATGCAGCAGGGTTGTTGCCCTCCAACTGCTTGGCGTCGGCCAGCAATTGCTCTTGCAGATCGGCCAGCGGCAAGCGCAGCGGCAGACCGCGATGCTGCGCCGCGCGGCGCAAGGCCTTGGCGTTGGGTTGGCCATCGCCGACCCAGTGGCTGCCATCGACAGTCTCGAACAGCCACCAGCCAAGGATGGACGGCCGGTTGCTGCCCCACAGCGCCAGCCCGGCCTTGCGCAAGGCGCGCTCGGTGCTGCCGGGATCGAATTCCACCAAGAGGGTTTCCGGCGTGCCGCCCTCGAAGCCGAACTGGCTGATGATCGGCTGCGGGTCTTGGCGCAGGCTGGCCAGGGCCGGGCTCTGCGCGGCCTTGGCATCGCCGGTCAAGCGCTGGACGAGGGTGTCGAAGGCATGGCCGGTGGCCTCGGCGCGGGCCTGTTCGCCCTGGCCCGGCACCGGCTCGCGCACCTGGTACAGGCCGGCCACGGTATCAGCCTGGGCGAGGCTGGCGAGCAGGGCCAGGCTGGCCCCCATCAGGCAGGTGATCAAGCGCATGCGGCGTTCCTGTTTCGGTCGATGGAAGGTGCGGCGGCGAAGCCTGGCGGATCGAATCAGTGCTGGCAACCCTGGGGAAATCCTGCCGTGCCCTCCAGCGCCTTTTCCCACGGTATACAAAGCATTGCACCTACGCATGGCGCTGGCAGATTTTTAGCTATTTACCACCCTGCCCGTCGGCCTGAGGATGGCCGCTGCGAGGCAACCCTGATAAAATCGCGCGCCTTCGCAGACCGCTGACGTCTCCGGCAGCTGGCCACTCATCGCCGGCCTTGCCTGTCAGGGTCGTTTTCCTGAATCCCTCCCCGTTAAAGGCCTGGATCAATGAGCAAGCAACCCTCCCTGAGCTACAAGGACGCCGGTGTAGACATCGACGCCGGCGAAGCACTGGTCGAACGCATCAAGGGCGTGGCCAAGCGCACCGCACGCCCTGAAGTCATGGGTGGCCTGGGCGGCTTTGGCGCCCTTTGCGAGATCCCGGCCGGCTACAAGCAGCCTGTGCTGGTCTCCGGCACCGACGGCGTCGGCACCAAGCTGCGCCTGGCGCTGAACCTGAACAAGCACGACAGCATCGGCCAGGACCTGGTCGCCATGTGCGTGAACGACCTGGTCGTGTGCGGCGCCGAGCCGCTGTTCTTCCTCGACTACTACGCCACCGGCAAGCTCAACGTCGACGTGGCCGCCACCGTGGTCACCGGCATCGGCGCCGGCTGCGAACTGGCGGGCTGCTCGCTGGTGGGCGGTGAAACCGCTGAAATGCCCGGCATGTACGAAGGCGAAGACTACGACCTGGCCGGCTTCTGCGTGGGCGTGGTGGAAAAGGCCGAGATCATCGACGGTTCCAAGGTCGCCACCGGTGACGCGCTGATCGCCCTGCCGTCGTCCGGCCCGCACTCCAACGGCTACTCGCTGATCCGCAAGATCCTCGAAGTCTCCGGCACCGACATCGACGCTACCGAGCTCGACGGCACCCCGCTGGCCGACCTGCTGATGGCGCCGACGCGCATCTACGTCAAGCCGCTGCTGCAACTGATCAAGCAGACCGGCGCCGTCAAGGCCATGGCCCACATCACCGGTGGCGGTCTGCTGGACAACATCCCGCGCGTATTGCCAAAGAACGCCCAGGCCGTGGTCGACGTGGCCAGCTGGCAGCGCCCGATCGTGTTCGATTTCCTTCAGGAAAAAGGCAACGTCGACGAGCACGAAATGCACCGCGTACTGAACTGCGGCGTCGGCATGGTCATCTGCGTGGCCCAGGATCAGGTCGAGGTCGCCCTCGCCTCGCTGCGTGATGCCGGCGAACAGCCGTGGGTCATCGGCCGCATCGAGCAGGCCGCTGAAGGCGCTGCGCAAGTGCTGTTGCAGAACGTCAAGGCACACTGATGCCCAACGCTTTGTGCAATGTGCTGGTGTTGCTGTCCGGTTCGGGCAGCAACCTGCAAGCCCTGATCGACAGCAGCCACACCGAAGGCAGCCAGGTGCGGGTCTGCGGCGTGATCGCCAACCGCGCCGATGCCTATGGCCTGCAACGCGCCGAGGCGGCCGGCATCGCCACCGCCCTGCTCGACCATACAGGTTTCGACGGGCGCGAAGCCTTCGATACCGCGCTGATGGCGCTGATCGATGGCTTCCGGCCCGACCTGGTGATTCTCGCCGGTTTCATGCGCATCCTCAGTGGCGACTTCGTGCGCCACTACCAGGGTCGCCTGCTCAATATCCATCCTTCCTTGCTGCCGCTGTACAAAGGCCTGCACACCCATCAGCGGGCTCTGGATGCGGGCGACACCGAGCACGGCTGCAGCGTGCACTTCGTCACCGAGGAACTCGATGGCGGGCCTTTGGTCGTACAGGCAGTGATTCCCGTTGAACCTGGCGACACCGCGCAGAGCCTGGCCCAGCGCGTACACCACCAGGAACACCAGATCTATCCGCTGGCCGTGCGCTGGTTCGCCGAGGGGCGCTTGCGTCTTGGCGACCAGGGTGCCTTACTCGATGGCTTACCGCTGCCGGCCAGCGGTCATTTGATCCGACTTTAGGAGAACGTATGCGTCGTGCCCTGCTCTTGGCTCTCGCCGTGCTTGCCCTGCCGCTGCAGGCAGCTGAACTGAAGCCTTTCTCGGCCAGCTACACCGCCGACTGGAAGCAATTGCCCATGAGTGGCACCGCCGAGCGTAGCCTGGTGAAGAACGCCAATGGCACCTGGGACCTCAACTTCAAGGCGTCGATGATGATCGCCAGCCTGACCGAGCAAAGCACCGTGCGCATGGAAGGCGATACCCTGCAGCCGCAGACCTATCACTTCGAGCGCGGCGGCCTGGGCAAGGCCAAGAAGGTCGACCTGAACTTCGACTGGGCTTCGAAGAAGGTCACCGGTAGCGACCGCGGCGATGCAGTCAGCCTGCCGCTCAACCGTGGCGTGCTCGACAAGTCGTCGTACCAACTGGCCCTGCAGCATGACCTCGCCGCAGGCAAGAAAAGCATGAGCTACCAGGTCGTCGACGGTGACGAGATCGACACCTATGACTTCCGCGTGCTGGGCACCGAAAAAGTCGCCACCAAGACCGGCAACGTCGATGCCATCAAGGTCGAGCGCGTACGTGACCCAAGCCAGAGCAAACGCATCACCGAGCTGTGGTTCGCCAAGAGCTGGGACTACCTGCTGGTGCAACTGCGCCAGGTGGAAACCGATGGCAAGGAGTACGTGATCGTGCTGCAGGACGGCACGGTGGACGGCAAGTCGGTCAAAGGCAGCTAAGGCGCCCAGCGTCAAAGCGCAGCCAATCAGCCCCGCTTCGTGCGGGGCTTTTTTGTCTGAACAACAGGCTTTTTACGCTATCCGCCACCGTGATTACGCGCAAATGTCTCAACCCCCATCGCTGCAATCTGTCCGTCGATCAACGCCTCGAATGGCTTGAGCAACGCATCGAATCGATCATTCCCCTCCAGCGCGTTCAACCCCTGGGCCACCGCCTCGATGGTCGATAATGCGTCGCTGGCCGGCGCCTTGCGCACGCGATAGCGTGACACGCCGCCGCCTCGCAGCGTGACCTTCGGCAGGGCGTCCAGTAACGGGTTGAGGTACAGCAACTTACGCGCCTTGCGCCAGGTGGCGTCAGGCACTACCAGCAATAACGGCGTGTCGCTGTCGTCCGCCGCCAGGGTGTGGAGGGGCAAGGCGCCGTCGCCTGGGAACAACAGCACCGGCCGATACCCGGGCGCCGCCAGCCACTGCGGCAATTGCGTAAACACTTCGCCCACCGACAACTGCGCGTTGACCAACCCGAGTGCCGCCAACCGCGCCGTGTTCAAGGCGTGCGAGCTCTCACTCGGATGCTGCAACAGCAACACACGGTGGCGGCTCTCGAGCCGTGGAATCAGCGCACAAAGGCAGTGGGTGAGCGGGCGCAGGCAGCGCTCGCAGCGGGGTCGGGACATGGGCTTCTCCTGAAGCGCGGCAGTGTGCCACAACTCACAGGAAAGCCTGCCCTACGTGTGGGCAGAAAAAAGCCGACGCCTGCAGATCAGGGTCGGCTTTACGATCAACGACGCCGTGGCCGGCGGTCGCGGTCTTTGTCAGCGGGAATCGGTACCGGTTGCAGCGGCGGTGGAATCAGGCCCAGTGCAACAGCGAGGTCGTGGAGCCAGTTATGCATACGGTCGTTCATGGTTGCCCCCTTGACGGGAAAGCCTTGCGGCAAATCGATACTGCGATGCTTCGTACAGATCATAGTCCGTAGTCTTGCACGACGCATGCTACTAATCCTACAGATGGAGTTAAGTTTGCCTTGGTTCAAGGCCTGCCGGCCAGTTCCGACGGTCGGCCAACTGTTTCCCCTTGTTGCCATCATCGGACCGCAGCTGCGCATTCACCGCAGCCAGCGCCGCAACTGACGTCGCACCCAGGGCTCCGCACTGACCAGCACCACCCCGCCCAGCACCATCACCGCGCCCAGTACGAAGTTGAGACTCAGCGGCTCGCCCAGCAACACCACGCCAAAGCTCACACCGAACAGCGGCGTGATGAACGAAAACACCGCGAGGTTCGATGCCAGGTATTTGCGCAACAGCCAGAACCACGTCAGGTAGCTGACGAACGATACGACCACCCCTTGGAACAGCACACTGCCGAGGGCCAGCGGCGTCCAAGTGACATCCGTGACCTGGCCACTGAACAGGGCGACCAGCAGCAGCCCCAGGGCACCCACCAGCAATTGATAAAGCAAAGTCAGGGATGCCGGCGCCTCCGATAACCGCGAGCCGCGCACCACCACCGTCGTCGCGCCCCAGGCCAGCCCCGCCAGCACCCCGAACGCATCACCCAGCAGCACCCGGCCGTCCATCCCCTCCAGCGAATGGCCACCGGTGAACGCGAAGGCAATGCCGGCGAATGCCAGCGCAATGCCCAGCCACTGCAACAGGCGCAAACGCTCGGCGGGCAGCATGAAATGCAAGCCAAGGGCTGTGAAGATGGGCGCTGTGTAGAGGAATACCGACATGTGCGCCGCCGAAGTGAGTTTCAGCCCCTCGGCGATGAACATGAACTCCAGGCCGAACAGCGCACCGCCCAACAACCCTGCCCGCCAAGTATCCGCGAACTGCGTCCACTCACGCCGCCAGCACACCAGCACGCCGACCAGCAGCCCGGCGATGCCATTGCGAAAGGCCGCCTGCATCACGGGTGCGATGTCGGGCGCCGCCCACTTGATCATGACCTGCTGACTGCCCCAGACCAGGCACAGCAGCAGCATCAACTGAAAAGCGAAGCGATCGGGTTGTTTGCGTTCTGCGTTCATCAGTGGCCTCGAACGTGGAGCGTGGGCATGGCAATGGCTCATCAAAACATGGAAACGGGGATTATCCGGCGCAGACCGTTCACCCGCCAGGGTTCACACGAAAAGTCTGGAGCACAAGCCGACACCACCAGGATCATTTGGTGGGCAGTCGAACTGGGCTCGGAATTGCACAGGGTGTGCACCGTGAGGCTTCGGTAACCCTGATTGAAGAAGTGAACTGTGCGATCCTTCCACGCTGCTAGTTGCGAAGGCCATCAGTCATTAACGGCAAAGGCTACTTGACCAACGTTCGAATGACAGGGACATCCACGTGAACATCGAAGACCAGGTGCTGATGGATATCAAGCGATTCAGTCCCCAACCCAGAGTGATCGAAGACTGGGCGCCGGTAGCCGACATACTGTCCAATGCTCTTCCTTGGAAGGGGTCGAAGATCGCATGGGGGCAGCTGGACTGGCACAGCACAACGCCCTTAGATCTACGCCAGGCCGACTGCGAGCCGCAATTGAATGCCTTCCTGAAAGAATGCGACGTGTTGAACGCGCTATCCGAATGCGAGGAGATTTTCTATATCAACGACGCGGCGCTGGACATTGCACTGTCGATCAGGCCTGAGGTTTTTCCGGAGTTTTTGGCCTATGTGGTCAACGATGTTCCGCAGCATCATTACTTCTTCGACTCGTCCGGGACATGGTGCTTCGCGGTCACTGCCGAGGGCTACTTGGATTTCGGTGGAATGGGGGACATGCGCTGATAGCCGAGCCAGGTCGATCCAGCCTCCAGCCGCTGCACTACAACCGGACATTCAAGCACCCACCGACGTGCCCCCGCACACCGCTCTCTCAGGCTAAAAGGACACACAGCAATGGATTTGCAAGCCCTGCTCCATCAGGTGCATGACGATCAGACTTTCTTGCACTTTGCGCGTGCACTCATGGCAGACAAAACAGCATGCCCTGCTGGCGGCGCGGATTGGCAGAACCACAGAGTTGAGGCGTTCCTGGAAAGTGCCATTGCCTGGGCCGAAGACAGTGACTTCGGCATCAGCCAAGGGTTGCAGGCGTCCAATCCGTGGCAGCAGTTCGCTGTTTTCCTGTACTGCGGCAAGATCTATGAGTAATCGCGACTGCTGGGCAGCCTCCAGTCGAACACTGTTCATCTACGCTGGCGCAAACCCAATCGAACACCCATGCGATGTAGGCCGTGGTCGTCCATACACCTAGACAACCACGGCTCGATTTCATAGGTGAAGCCTTTGAGCTCACACTTATTGGCACGCCCCTCCGGCGATTTGCGCCTTGGCCGAGACATCTTCGAAGGTAGTCGGATCCAACGCATCGGGCTGCTCTTGCAGCACCTGACGCGGATGCTCGAACCCCGGAATGCTGCTGTCGATCAAACTCAGCAACCGTGAACCGAGCGGCGTGAGCACGAAGTTTTCGCCATTACCCCCTTCACTTTCCGGTCGGTGATCGATGAAACCGCGCTCGAGCAACAGTTTCTCGTACTCGCAAGCACGGCGCTTGAGCTGATCGACATCCTCGACAGGCTCGCCAGCGGCGGCCTTGGCAGCGGCATGCTGTTCGGCGTAAGGGCGTGGTGTGAAGTTTTCGCCCGCACCGTTTTGCACTTCATGGAGCAGGCGTTCGATCAAGTCCCAGTCATAGCTAGACATCGGCGTAACCTCGCGAAGCAACGGATGAATGACATGATTGGGACCGGCATGACGAAGTGGTGTTCAGAACGATACCGAACTGACTACTCAGTCAGTTTCGCGGAACTTCGCCGATCGGGACGGCTCCACCGCTGACATCGGCAATGGAGGATGCACCATGAAACCGCTTTTGAACCTGGCCTGCGCCGCTGCTCTGCTGTGCGCCCTGCCCGCCTGGGCCTGCAGCCTGGAAGAAGCCACCGCCAAACGTGAGGAACTGGCAGCCCTGGTCACCCAGCTCACCGAGCAGGACCCGCAAAAAGCCAAGGAGATCAACGAAGAGTTGCAAGCGATGAAGCTGGACAGCGCCAGCGCGGACTTGCCCGACAAGTGCCAGCTGATCGAGCGCAGGATGCAGGAACTGAAAACGGCCGAGAAAAGAGCCGGTTGATTCGACTCCGTCAGGACACCGCGGCCTGACACCGCGATGCCCACTGCCTTGCGTGCTTACTCGGCAGCCGGTGCGCGCTTTTTCAGCGGCGCCATACCATCGGCACTGGCCAACGGTGCGTTCTTCTTCGGCTTGGCCGACGGCTTGTGCTTAGCCGCGACCTTCTTGTCACCGGTTTTCTTGTCGGTCTTTTTCTTCTTGACACCGGCAGCCTTGCCCGACGCCTTGACCTTCTTCGGCCCGCTGTAGGTGCCCTTCACTTCCTTGATCACCCGGCGCTCGAACTGCTGCTTGAGGTAGCGCTCGATGCTCGACATCAGGTTCCAGTCGTTGTGCGTGATCAACGACACCGCCAGGCCTTCGCCACCGGCGCGACCGGTACGGCCGATGCGGTGCACATACTCGTCACCGCTGCGCGGCATGTCGAAGTTGATCACCAGGTCCAGGCCCTCGACGTCCAGGCCACGGGCGGCGACGTCAGTGGCCACGAGCACCTTCGAGCCGCCTTCCTTGAAGCGGTCGATGGCCTGCTTGCGGTCTTTCTGGTCCTTGTCGCCGTGCAGCACGAAGGCTTTCACGTCTTTGGCCACCAAGTGACCGTAGATGCGGTCGGCCATGATCCGGGTGTTGCTGAAGATAATGGCTTTCTTGTACGTCTCGTTGGCCAGCAGCCACTGAATGATCTGTTCCTTGTGCTGGTCATGGTCGGCCATGATGATCTGCTGGCGCGTGCCTTCGGCCAGTTGCGAGACGCTGTTGAGCATCAGGTGCTCAGGGTTCTTCAGCACCTTGCCCATCATGTCGCGCAGCGCCGCGCCGCCGGTGGTGGCGGAGAACAGCAGGGTCTGCTCGCGGTTGGCGCACTCCAGGCACAGGCGCTCCATGTCTTCGGCAAAGCCCATGTCGAGCATGCGGTCGGCCTCATCGAGCACCAGCACCTGCACATGAGACAGGTCCAGGTTGCCGGCATTGAGCTGCTCGAGCAGACGCCCTGGCGTGCCGATCAGCACGTCCGGCACCTTGCGCAGCATGGCGGCCTGTTCCTTGAAGTCTTCACCGCCGGTGATCAGGCCTGCCTTGATGTAGGTGAACTGGGCGAAGCGCTGCACTTCCTTGAGCGTTTGCTGGGCCAGCTCACGGGTCGGCAGCAGGATCAGCGCACGAATTTCAACGCGCGCGCCTTTGAGGTCAATCAGGCGATTGAGGATCGGCAACACGAAGGCTGCGGTCTTGCCACTGCCGGTCTGCGCCGTGACCCGCAGGTCTCGCCCTTCGAGGGCCAAGGGAATGGCCGCCGCCTGCACCGGGGTCGGCTCGACAAAGTTAAGCTCGGCCACGGCTTTGAGCAGGCGTTCGTGCAGGGTGAGTTGGGAAAACACGGAGATGACCTCGGACAAGTAGCGGGAATTCAGTTGCATAGGGTAACGTTTTCCACGGTAGGAGCCGAATTTCTTTTGGCATCATCCCTCCCCCGCGTGCACCCGAGCTGCACATCAATCCCGCTACACAGGCTTTGCTGATTGCTTATGAATTTCCAACAACTGTGGACCGACGCCCTGGATGTCTGGGGCACCCTCGACCAACACCCCCTCCTGCACGCCGGCCTCGGCCTTGCCGTGCTGCTGCTGATCGCCTTCGTGCTCGGCCGCGCGGCCCGTTTTCTGGTGCTGCACGGCGGCCGCCTGCTGGCCAAGCAGCATGCCCTGCGCTGGATCGACGACCTGCGCCACAACAAGGTGCTGCATCGCCTGGCCCAGACCGTGCCGTCGCTGGTGATCCAGTTCGGCCTGAAGCTGGTGCCACAACTGAGCGCCACGGCCGAGCACTTCCTCGACAATGTGGCCCTGGCCACCACGCTGCTGTTCGTGACACTAGCGTTTTCCTCCCTGCTCGACGCCCTGCTCGACATCTACGCGCGTACCGAGCACGCCCGCACCCGCTCGATCAAGGGCTACGTGCAACTGGCCAAGATGGTGGTCTGGGTGCTTGCCAGCATCGTCATCATCGCCACCTTGATCGATCGATCGCCGCTGTTGCTGCTGTCGGGCCTGGGCGCCATGTCGGCGGTGCTGCTGTTGGTCTACAAGGACACGCTGCTGTCGTTCGTCGCCAGCGTACAGCTGACCAGCAACGACATGCTGCACGTCGGCGACTGGATCGAAATGCCCCAGGTCGGCGCCGATGGCGATGTGGTGGACATCAGCCTGAACACCGTGAAGGTGCAGAACTTCGACAAGACCATCGTGTCGATTCCGACCTGGCGCCTGATGAGCGAATCGTTCCGCAACTACCGCGGCATGCAGCAATCGGGCGGGCGTCGTATCAAGCGCGGCCTGAGCATCGATGTGTCCAGCGTGCGCTTCCTCACCAACGAAGAAGAACAACGCCTGACCAACGTGCGTCTGCTGGGCGACTACCTGACCACCAAGCGCAAGGAAGTGCATGACTGGAACGAGGCCCAAGGCCTGGTCGAAGAACTCACCGCCAATCGCCGCAAGCTCACCAACATCGGCACCTTCCGCGCCTACGCCCTGGCGTACCTGCAGAACCACCCCGACATTCACCAGAACATGACCTGCATGGTGCGGCAGATGGAAGCCACCGCCGAGGGCGTGCCGCTGGAGCTGTACTGCTTTACCCGCACCACGGCGTGGGCGGATTACGAGCGGATTCAGGGGGATATTTTCGATTATCTGCTGGCGGTGCTGCCGGAGTTTGGGCTGAGTTTGTATCAGCAGCCAACGGGGCGGGATATGCGGGTGGGGATTGCTGGGCGCGAGGAGCGGGTTGAGCGGTTGGAGTTTGAGGGGGCGGGCCGGAAAGTGGAGCTTGAAAAGCAGGGGAGCTGACACCGCCGATTTTGGCAGGCTGAGCGTTGGAGGTGGTGCACAGGTTGCGCCACCTCACGCAAAGCGCGATATCTACCAGCGTTGCACAACTCACGCGATCGGGTTTGGTCACCCGCGCGTACAAGCCGCATTAACGGTTCAGTGACGCATCCATGAGCGGGGAAGCGCTCAAGGCGACAATTGGAGGCTGCCACTGCTAAACGCGGTGTTGAGCTGTTATCCAGATAAACCTGGCAACATCACTCAAGCTCTATTTCACCCACTTGAGACAGGCAAATCCAGTCTCGACCCGCAACTGCTGGACAGGCTCAACGCTCTCCTGATCGCCAACTTTCTTGACGATGTTCACGCCGCAGAAACGCTGGTCGGGGTTGATAACGGAGAGCACGCCTTTCCTTGGTTCGCTCCACGTCCCATTGACCACGGTATAGGTAGCATCCTTCTCAGGCGTGAAAGAGAACGGAACCTGGCATTGCAGGCCTCCAACTTCGCTTCGATAGGTCATGATCAGCTCCCTGCCCACAGCGACCGGGGATTCTACGTAACCGTCCCTGCCAACAACCGTGGTGTAACCCGCGTAGCAGCCCTTGTCGTTGAACGTCATGATATCCAGCCTGGCGTCGCGATCGTATTTCATGCGCACAGTCGCCGAGGGCTCACCCGGCTGAGGCAGGGTGTACTGCTTGCCGTAGAGAATCGAGTTGCAACCACCCAGCAGCAATGCTCCCAACACCACTACACACCCGCCGAACTTATGAGTTTTGTACATCAATCGCTCCCTGATCTTTTGACGTGCCCTCACCGTGTTGGACTCGTGAGACGGCGGAACGGCCTTCTGATACTGCAGGGCATGACGAAGTTCCGCCCTCGGATCAGGGATTGATCAGCTACCGCCAGGACTGCTTCTCACTATCGGCGACTCGCCCGTTGCGAGCTCAATGGGCTACGGTCGATCGGCGTCCGAGGATCTATCTGGATCGTACCGGATCAGGATCGATTGATGATTTGAAATATTTTGCTGAACTTGTCGCCAATGCGCCGCGTGACGGGCGTTGATAAGGCTTGGCACATCGCCTAATGTGCATGGATCGCAGCCGCTCTACGGACGCTTACAAGAAGCGCTGAGCCCAGCGTTGATAGGCCCTAGGGGGGTTGATGTACAATGCCCCCTTGAATCAGGAGGATTTATGACTGCTTTCCTCAAAAATTTATTAGGTAAGAAAGACCTTGTGTCCAAGGTCTTGAAACGTCGCAGCTCCAATAAAACTGTGAGCGCCTTTGCGCGCAGCCTGAGCACTGAAAGCGCCGACACCATCAACGCTCGCTTCGCGAAGGTCAAGCGTGTGGCTTCTCGATAGGATGCGCAAGAAAGGTTCCAAGAAGCCGCCCTCCAAGCCTTCTATGCCCTTGCCCTCCGCCAACGACGACGAGTCGGTGGTGGAGCACAATGTTATGTACGAAAAGCTGGTTGATAACCCCGATGACATGGTGGGTCAACTCGCTTACTGCATGTACAAGCAGAGCAAGCAGCAGTATCTGCAGCAATTTGCCACGCGAAACCAGCGGCAGCCCACAGACGCGGAAGTCCGCAACCATGTCCATTGCGCGGAATTGCCTGCCGTTGCTATGTACAAGGACACCGCCAACAAGCTGTTTAACGATTATCTGGCTGACGCTATCCAGGACAAGCTGGATGAGATGCAAGAGCAACACAAAGCTGAGCTGTGGCTTTTTATCAAGCGTCACAAGCCTGAGTCGACGTTCGAGCAGTTCCTACATGGCAGCAAAGCGCTTTTCTTCGGAGGCGTCGGCGGAGTTGTAGGCAACGCTCTCACGACACTTATCGTCATCCTTATCCTATTCGGAGCCGCGTCCAGCGTAACCCGCGACGACTTCGCGCAAAGTACTAAGGAACGGATCATTTCCGGTTTGGCCGAAACCTTCGGCGTCGGCATCTTGATCGAACCCGCCCCGAAAGGTGACTTACCGCTTGAATCAGCGTCGGTGCCCTCTACTCGCTAAGCCCCAAGGTAAGCGCTCTCACCGCCTTGGCCCCTTTCTGAGGGCGTTATCAAGTGGGTGCTATTCACACCTGAGGCGCCAGCTATCCGATTCGATCGTGGTCATGCAAGTAAGCGTTTTATTCAAAAACGCTCAAGCGCTCCCATGCAACGCAATCGATTGCTTGTTTGCGCATGCCGATGCATGACATGGCAACGGTGTATGCAGACCCTCTGGTCTTGACCGCGCGCAGAGATAGTCTGCCAAACCACAAAATTCCCCAGCACAGCCTACGCGACCCGACGCGAAGATTAGGTCAAAACTGCCTCACCACCGCCGCCACAACAACACCGCCCGCAATCGCCAGCAATGGCTTTTTCGATAACAGCATCAACACCGCCGTAGTCCCCAAGGCCAACCGCGCACCGCTATCCCCCGTCAACGCCAGAGGCGCAAGCACCGCGACCAGCACCGAACCGGACATCGCGTTGATGAAGTTGCGAACCCTCGGCCCGAGTGGCACGAACGACATCACGAACACGCCACCCCAACGTGTGGCCAGCGTCACAACAGCCATGAGCGAAATAATGACCAAAAGGCCCATCCCCGAGGTGTCAACGCTCATCACTTTTATCCCTCCACACTGCGCCTAAAATACCGCCCGCCAAGGCCCCGACCACCACATGGCTGTTCTCGGGCAAATACACATAGGCGGCCAATGAGGCCATCGCCGCCACACACCAGATGACCACGATGCGCATGTTCTTTTGTCCACCCGCGACCATCGCGAGCAGGAAACAGCCCATCACCATGTCCAGCCCCAGCGCGACCGGGTCATGGATGGCGCTGCCGAAATAAATGCCCAGCCAGCTGCCAATGCACCAGGCCACCCACAGTGCGACACCGCCCCCGAACAAGAGACCAAAACCTGGTTTTCCCCGGCTGAACGCTTGCATTGCCATCGCCCAATTGGCATCGGACACCACCAGCATCACGCCATAGCGCTTTGCTAGGGGCAGCTCGCGCAGCCAGGGGTACAGCGTTGCGCCCATCAGCAGATGACGCGCATTGATGGCCAGCACCGTCATCACCAAGGGAATGACCGGCACCTGCTCGCCCCACAGATCCAGAACGGCGAACTGAGCCGCGCCGGCGAAGACCAGGCTGCTCATCGCCATGATGGAAGAAACGTCCAGCCCCTGCTGCACCGCCGCCAGACCAAACGCTACCCCGAACACCACCACAAACGCAGAGATGGGCAGCAGTTGCTTGAACCCGTCCCATACCGTGCTGGCACTGACGTCCGATAAACGTGCCTCAGCAATTGTCACGAATCCCCCCCTTTTTTTATTCCCGTAATCGCTGGAACCCCGCCCAGTACGGTGCTGAACGGCCAAGCGTCATTGAAACAGCAATTTGCCTAAACCCGACGACTTCGCAAAGCGCATAATTCACGCCCACTCCATTCGATTAACAAATACCACCATGTCCCATGACTTGCAGATCGACTGGCTCAAATGCTTCGTGGCAGTGGTGGATGCCGGCTCGTTGTCTGGCGCCGCGCCGCAGGTGTACAGGTCCCAGTCAGCGGTGAGCATGCAGATCAAGAAACTTGAGCGAGCGGTGGGTCGGCAATTGTTGATCCGGGACGCACGGCAGCAGCAGCTGACGCCTGATGGACAGACGTTGTTAGGCTACGCCAGAAGAATTCTCGACCTGCACGCCGATGCCCAGGCGGCATTCCAGGGCCATGAGCTGACCGGTCAGATCAAGCTCGGGGTGCCCGACGACTACGCAGAAAAATACCTCACCCCGGCGCTGAAGCGTTTCGCGCCCCGCCATGGCGCCGTCGAGATCGTCCTGCACTGCGAGCAGTCGACGTCGTTGATTCCTCGGGTGCAGAGCGGCGAGCTGGACTTGGCAATCGTGTCCAGAGACAACCCCAAGCGCGGCACGCTGCTGTTCCATGAGCCCATGGTCTGGGTGGGCTCGCGTGACTTCGACGTATGGCGTAAAGATCCGTTGCCTATCGCAACGTATGAAAGCGCAAGCCTGGCCAGGAGCAGCGCACTCAACTCGCTCGCCTTGCAAGGCCGGCGCTACAAGATCGTCTACAACAGCTCGAGCCTGGCGGGGCAGATTGCCGCGGTGGAAAGCGGATTGGCCGTGGCCGTGCTGACCCGCTGCAGCACCCCGGAGCATCTGCAAGTCCTGGGTGCGGCGCACGGGTTGGGGCCGTTGGCCCCCATGGAAGTGGCGGTTTACCGCAGCCAGGCCTCGCGCGGTTCCAGGCCGGTGGACAGCCTTTATGAGTTGCTGATCAAAACCCTCAGGGCATGAGGCGGAAAATGACCTCAGGGCGTTTGACCCGACAACGGCCGCCCGGGCAAGGCCCTGCCCCCCGTTGCCAGCACTGACTGGCCACCGCCACGGCCAACGCGCTGACGGTATGCCTCAATCCAACGCCAAGCGCACCCCCAGCCCGACCAGCACCACCCCCATGAAAACATCGATCGGCCGCCGCATCCTGGCGTAAATCGCCCTCACCCGCGCGGTGGAGAACATCAACGCCAACAGGGAAAACCACAGCAATGCCACCGTCGCCACCACCATCACCGCCGCCGCAAGCACCCAGCCCGGCGCATGAGCGGGCAATACGGTAATGAAGAAACTGCCGAAAAAAGCCGCCGCTTTCGGGTTGGTCGCTGACACCAGCAGGCCAACCCGCGGCGCCGACAGTGTGGTGTTCGCTGTTTTGCGGATCTCCAGGTCCTGGTAAGGGCGGCGCGCGCCTAGCAGAATCTTGATGCCCAGGTACAGCAGGTAGCACACCCCGGCGATGCGGATCGCCTCGTAGAGCCAGGCAATCGTGTTCAGCAGCACGCCCAGGCCCACCACCGCCAGCACCGCCCACAGGGCAATGCCGATGCTGGTGCCCAGGGCGACCCCCAGACCGCGCTGGCGACTCACCAAGGCATTGGAAGTGACGGCGATGAAGTCGGGGCCAGGGCTGACACAGGCAAGAAGTATCACGGCGCCGATAGTGACCAGTTGAGGGAGGTAGTCCACAGAGGCTCCAGAATGTCCGAGAGGGATAAGCGCTGATGTCATTGATGCGAGGGGGTGGGCTATGACGCCAGATCGTAGTGAACCGAAAGCTGGCCCTTTTTCTCTTTGAGCTTCAGCACCTTGATTCCCTTGATCATCCCTGCCGAGGCCACGTGTGTGCCGCCGCAGCCCTGTACGGGCAGTGAGCCAAAGGACACTGACCGGACGCCCTCGTGGTTGATCAAGGTGCGTGGCACGTCGGCTTCGATCAACGCATTCACCGCGCCTTCGAGACCTTCTGGACTCAACGGCTCGCAACCGTCCTGGCGCTCGAACACCACGCGGCATTCTCCCGGCCAGTGATGCCCCTTGAGCGGGCGCCAGCCACTCGCCTGGCCGATCGCGGCGATCAGATGGCCCGCTGAGTGAAGACGAGCGTGCAGCGTGCGCACCTCAGGATCCACTGCGATGCAGACACGCCCGACCGGGACTGCCTGCCCGAGCACGTGCACCACGTCGCCGGCCATCTGAGTGACGGCCTCGACAGTGATGTCGGCAATGACGCCTTTGTCCGCCAACTGCCCTCCACCCTGCGGGTGGAACAGCGTCTCGGCCAGTATCACCTCGTACTTGCCCTCGGCCGTGGGCGTGCAGCTCAGCACGCGGGTCTGCATGCCCAGCGCATCGCTGGTGTAGTAAGCCTGTTGAATGGTCACAACCGATCCTTTCATCCGTACCGCCGCGTCACAGGGTGTTGAGCATCACAGTGGATCTGCAAACCGACGACGCGCAGTTGCTGTGCATCACTGCGATATCGCGGGTTCAAGATTCGAGGTTAAGCGGCATCAAGCCGGACGCACTTGTAAAAAATTGACGAGCGACGCGCTGTGCGCATGCAGGCAACGCGCAGCAAGCGATGTAAGGCGTAGTGTGCAGGCGCTCAGTAGCGCGAGGGCGCCACACCAAACGCCTGCTTGAACGCCCGATTGAAATGGCTCTGGTCGTAGAAGCCCACCTCCTGCGCAACCTGGGTCAGCGTCCACCGCGTGTGGCTCAGCAGGACGCAAGCCCGCTCCAGGCGCAGACGCACCAGCCAGGCATGGGGCGTCATCCCCGCCGTTCGCTTGAACAGTTTCAGAAAGTGGAAACGCTCCAGATCGCACAGTGCAGCCAGTTCCAACAGGGTTATTTTTTCAGCAAGGTGCGCGTTGCAGTAGTCCCTCACGCGATGCCACTGCTGGGCTGAAAGCGCGCCGGTGACCACCTGCGGCGTGGCCATGCGGGCCTGCGCGAACAGCCGCCCCAACAGCGTGAGCCACTGCGAGTCCGCGTACAGAGGGTCGGTACAACGCTCCTGGCGAAGCGCGTCATGCAGCCGGGAAAGCTGACGGAACAGACCGGTATCCTGCAACACCGCGCCCCCCAACGCGTAGAACTGATCGCGCCCGGTGAGTTCTTCTGTGACGCCGCGCAGCAGGTCAGCGGAAATGCGAAAGGTCTTGAGCGTGTAGGCGTCATCGCTGGCACTGATGCCGTCATGGATTTCGGACGGCGGCATCAGTTGGATCGTGCCCGGCGTCAGCAACACCGTTTCGCCGTTGAGCGCCTGACGCTGCACGCCCTCGGTGATCAGACCCACGTGGTAGTCAAGGTGGTAATGGCGACCGAAACGGTGGCTGGCCAAGCGCGCTTCGCTCAAGACCAACCCGGGTACTTCGCTGTTGCGTGTGTAGTCGACGTGGTCTGCCACGGGTTGCTCCTGAAGCGCTTTACTATCACTCAACTGTCTGCGACTCGTCAGTTTTACAGACATTGTTATGCACGGTCACACACACCCCATCTGCTTGTGCTGCTTGCGCAACTGCGCCGGCGACAGCGCAAAGCGCTTCTTGAAGCTTTTACAAAGATGCGTGCTGTCGGCAAAGCCGCACTCATAAGCGATCTGAGCGACGGAGCGGTCGGTGTTCTGCACCAGCCAGTGGGTGTGATCCAGCCGAAGTTCACGCCAGAACATCGAGGGCGAGACCTTCAGGTTTTGCATGAAGGCTTTGGTGAGTTGCTTTTCGGTCACACCAATGAGCCGAGCCAGGGATTGGATGCTCAAGGGCTCATAGATGCGTTCACGCATCAGGGTGACTGCCTGAACGATGCGCCGGTCCGTGCAGTTGAGTGCCATTTCTTCCAGCGGACTCAAATGGCTTTTCGACAAATCGAGTTGCTCAGCGTTGGCCATCAAATACTGGATCGCCTTTCTGGCGCGGGATACTCCGCAGTGCCGCAAGACAATCTCCCGCGCAACTTCCACTGCCGCGAGCCCGCCCGGACAGGTCAATACACCGCCGTCGCTGACCAGGGGCAAGCCGCCGATCGGGCGCACGTTGGGGTAGCGCTGTTGCAGCACTTGCTCCAATGAGAAGTGCACCGCGCAGCGTTTACCATCCAGTAATCCTGCTTGCGCGAGCACGAATGAACCCGTGCACATGCCGATCAGTTTCACCTCGTTGGTATGCGCCAGTTGCAGATACTCGATGAGTTCGCTCGGAATACCCTTAGTCGAATGAATCGGCCCACCCACCACGGCGATGTAATCGAACAGCACCGGGTCGCAGAACAGCGCCTGCGGTTCGACGCGGTATCCGCAACTCGACGGGATGGGTTCCCACGTGTGGGACAACAGCGTCCATTGGCAGTAGATCTGCCGCCCGAAATCCGCTTCGTCCGCCGCATGGCGCAGGCAATCGGTGAATACCGCCAACGGCGTGAGGGTGAAATCCGGGGTGACCAGAATGCCAACCTTCAAGGCAGGTTCCACGTCCGGTGCGGCCTTCTGGGGGCCCATTAGCGCTGACAGTGACGCTGCGTGCGGGAGCGACATAACGGCCTCGAAGGGAGAAAAGTACCGATTTTCTTCCTTTTTTTACTATTAGCGGGTGATCTGTCAAGACTAACCTGAGCCTGTCCTCAGCAGACGAACAACGATCCCGCTGCAACCTTCGATGACGTTCTGGCCACACCCTCCATCAATGATGGGGCTGGCTGAAGCGCTCGCTTGTTACAAGCCCTGCATCACCGAACTGACTTTCCAGAGTTGAACTGGCTCTGCACTCACGCGTGTTGCGCGGGATACGGCTGCGTGCAAACCACCCTGGGAAACAGGGCTGTTGGAGACATCTGCCTTTTACAAAATCGATAAGATCATGAGGTGGCGACGTGGATGCTAAACAACTTTATGTGAGCAACGTTACGGTCGGCTCATCCTTCGAGCGATTCCAGAAGAAAGTCACGACCTGTGCAGCAGGCGGCAAGTTATGTGACGGCTGGATTCTGGCGGTCATCGGTATCGCCCTGCCCATGAGTACGACGGGGCTGGGTATGTCCTCCACCCAGGAAGCGCTCATCGGCTCGGCCTCCCTGATCGGCCTGTTCATTGGCGGCCTGCTGTTCGGCTGGGTGACCGACAAGATCGGACGCAAGAAAATGTTCCTCGCCACGCTGGCGACGTTCCTGGTCTGCTCGGTACTTCAATTCGTCGTCATCGACCCGTGGCAGTTGTTCTTTCTGCGCGTGTTGCTTGGCCTGGCAGTCGGCGCGGACTATGCCGTTGCAGGCGCGTTCGTGGCCGAGTTCAACAGCAAGGAACGCCGAGGCCCAGGCCTCGCAGGGCTGTTGATCTGGTGGTACGTGTGCTTCACCGTGGCGGCCACGCTGTCGATTTTGGTGATCAACACCCTGCCCGACTCCCCCGACCTGTGGCGCTACATCCTGGCAAGCAGCTTCGTACCGGCGGCCATCATGTTGTTTCTGCGAGTGGGCCTGCCTGAATCGCCACGCTGGCTGTTGAGCAAAGGCCGTGAACAAGAAGCGCGCGAAGTGGCTGAACAGTTCCTCGACCCGATCACCCGTACCGACCTGTTCAAAGAGCAGATCAGATCCCTGAGTTACGGTGCGCTGTTCTCGTCGAAGTACATCAAGAAGACATTGCTTACCAGCCTGTTCTGGATGGCGCAGATCACGCCGTTCTTCGCGATCTATATCTTCATGCCGAAGATTCTGCATGCGATCAACTTCGATTCGACGTCCAAGCTCGGTGAAATCCTGCTGTACGTGTTTCTACTGGTCGGCTGCCTGGTGGGTGTCTCGCTGATCAATCGCCTAGGCCGGCGCAAGTTGCTGATTGCCACCTTCGTTGGCCAGTTCATCCCGCTGTTGATTCTGGGCATCTGGTCAGACAGCCACTCGGTGGTATTGATCGTGTTGTGCTTCGGCATCTTCGCCTTCTTCCACGCCGCCGGCAGCACGCTGCAGATGCTCTACCCGAGCGAAATCTTCCCCACCGAAATTCGCGCGACCGGCGTCGGGTTCGCCGCCGGCATGAGCCGCCTCGGCGCGGCGGTGGGCACCTTCCTGCTGCCGATTGGCCTTGTGCAATGGGGCACAGGGGCGGTGATCCTCACCGGCGCGGCCGTGAGCGCCGCAGGCCTGTTGGTGGCCATCGCCTGGGCGCCAGAGACCCGGGGCCTGGAGCTGTCACAGACGGCCCAGTAATTCCACAGCCGCACTACCACCTGACACTCATAACAAAACTTCGTGGAGCCCAATGATGCCTATCGTCAAAAACAACGACCGCACCTTCAAACTCGGCATGCACTCCTACTCGCTGCACTTGAGCGGCTGCGGCGAAAGTTGGGGGTTCGATGCACACCATGCGTTCGAAAAGACCATCGACATCTTCAAGATGATGGAACTGGCGGCCGAATGGGGGCTGGACGTGTTGCATATCACGTTGGTCGATCTGGATAACGATGTCAGTGAAGCGAACCTGAGCAACGTCAAAGCCGCCGCCCTGCGTCATAACCTGGAACTGGAACTGAACGTATCCTTCAACGCGCCAAGCGACCCGCGCGTGAATGCTTCGGTCACCCAGGCGCTGGAGATTGCCCATGGCCTGGGCGCCAAGCTGGTCAAGTTCAGCCTGGATATCAAACGCGCCTCGCCTCTCTATGGCTCCAGCCTGCGGTCGGATGTGCTGATTCAGCTTGCCGAACGGGTGCGCGAGTTCAAAGAGAACATTGCGTTGATCGAACAGCATGGTGTGAAGATTGCGCTGGAGAACCACTGCGACCTGTTTGCCGATGAAGTGATCTGGATTGTGGAACAACTGCACCATCCGCAAATCGGCGCCTGTCTCGACACCATGAACTCGCTCGTATTGGGTGAAGGGGTTGAAGAATGCGTGCGCAAGCTGGCGCCGTATGCGTACTGCGTGCACTTCTGTGATTTGAAGATTGTGGTCGATCCCAATGGCACGCATTCGATTGGGACAGCGGTGGGTCAAGGGGACAATGATTGCGTGAAGATCATGCAGGAACTTCGGGCCAATGCGCCGGAGGCGCTGGATACGATCATCTTTGAGGTGGAGTTGCCACTGGCGGGGTATTCGATTGAAGAAGGCCGCGAGCGGGAGTTGGTAGCGGCCAGGGAGAGTATCGAGTATCTGCACAACACGCTGAATGTTGGCTTAAAACGCGGAGTGGCTATTGGGAATGTTGCGTCAGTAGCCTGACTCGGCGAACTACTGACGCGGCTGCCGCACTCCCAAAAAGCCGAAGCCCAGCTAGCGCCTGCAACTGGGCAACGGCGCACGACCGCCCCCCTGACGGCTTGATGACCACCCCCCAGCCCATGAAATCCGCGAAATGTAGGAGCGGCTATTGCCGCGATGGGCTGCAAAGCAGCCCCAATCACTGCAATCGCAATCGCAATCGCAATCCCCGCCTCAGCCGTGGTCGTTTTGATGGATTCTCCAAACGAGAACCCGTCTACGGCACCCCAATCCTGTAAGACCTTTCCGAATCTGAAACCAAACACTTCAGGATCACAGCCCCGGCGAATTATCCTACGCCGCAAGCCGAACTATCGCCGTTGTCGGGGAAATGCTTCAGGACTAATGTCCACCGCGTCGCTTCGGCGGCCGGGTGTGAGAACCCGAATACATTTTGAGTTCGGCCTGTTTCATGGTGGCCATGCGTGGGCAGACTTCGGTCTGGCCGGGTTTTACTCAACTTGTCTCGGTTTCTCACCCCGCGCATGGCTGCCACCCAACCTGTGAGAAGGAAGGATGGCAGCTGGTACTCACAAGTTCGAGATCCCGTGATGAAAAAGCCCGTCCCCGATCCACCCCACACTCAGCACGCCCGCAACTACTTCCTGATCAACCCAGACCTCAGCGCCATCGACGCTTTGAGTCAAACCCTTGAGTTGATGTCAGGGATCGAAACTACCCTTGATGAATACATCTGCGCGAACGCCGGTGAGCAAGGGGTGCCGATGTTGGTGAATACGGTGCATCAAGTGCAGATGGTGCGGGCGTTGACTACATTTGCGATACAACGCATGGAGCGGACATAACCAGGCGTAGTAAGCACAAGCCTAACTCTTGGCCAATTGATCTGTTCCAGACCGAGGTTTTCACCGACTGAATGGCCAAGATAGGTCTTGAGCGCGTATTTCCCCTGACGTCTCGCCCTCGAACAGAGGTTATCACCCGTGGATGAAACTACTTGCGACCCATAGCGGCCTTTAACTGAAACCGGCTATGGATCAAAAAAAGGTAGTACCGCTGTTGCCCCATGGCGGCCCTTCCGAAAGGCTAGCAATCTGTCAGAAACCGTCTGTCGCGATAAGAAAGGTTCGACGACTCAACTCACTCAAGTACGCAGCGTTCGCTTTGGCTGGAGAGTGGAACTGTTCAGCCGAACGGGGAGCTAGCCCCTGAGCATTCGCATTATTTCTACCACCGCTGGCTTTGTGTATTTCTCACCGGTGTCAGTGTCCGGTAGATCGTCACCGCGAAGCCACTCACCTTGATCGAATGCCTGCCAAAGCGAAAACGCAGGCTGGGGCATCTCCTCAGTGATACTCGCGTCGACGACGGCATGGATGATCCCGTTCATGACGTCGTCACAAAACTCGTAGCTCAGCGTGCCATCCAGATAGCCTACCGAAACCGCAATGGCTAGCTCGTTCAGGACATCGCTGGGCGCAATGCTGAAGGTTTCGCAAAGGGGGGCAAGGTCGCTCAGCGTCAAACCCTCGGTTTCCGCCGTCGTCGTCAGTTGAATGATTTCGTTCTTTGGCAAAACGCTGGTCATGTTTTTTTCCGGTCAATCCGATGGTGGGAGCTGTGTATTTGGTAGAGCACAATCATGACAGGGTGGACGTTCAGTTTTGGTAAATGGAACGTCCGGTGTGGGCTGATCGTGGATGACCGCTATCGACACAAAGCAGCCCTTCACGAGGTGCAGAAATCGGTCAGAAGCGGTCATTGCACCACAATGGTATTGTCCACTTCTTTTCTAAGGCCCTGAGAAACTATGAATAAAGCTGAGTCCTCAATCTGGGCCGTTGCTCCTGCACTAGGGATCCCTGAGTCACCAGCTCTCCTAGTTGAGTCGGGCAACCTTTGGCTCTCTTACTTCGAGCCTGGGAACGAAAGCCTCGCGGTTGTGCGATTTACCGGGCTCATTGATCATCGACTTGTTCCTTTAGGAGACGAGGGATTAGGACGCCATCCCTATGTTCTCTCGGGCCTTCAGCCTTACTCGTTCAACGAACTTATTGGCTCAGAAGAAACCATTAGCCGCCCCTATTCAGATGCTAGGCATTGGGTCGTTACATTCAAAGACGAGACTCTTGATGTGATTGCGCGCACTGGTGAGGTCATGGCTTCAGGGTTAACCCTGACATCGCCACTTGAGGCCTTGCTCTCGTTTCATCTCCCACGAGTTACAAACGTTATCTAAACGATTAACATCCGCTTTGGGTCGAAAGCAGACTTGTGAGACTGGCCGATTGTGGCCGCTTGCGCAGGGCCGCTTTTGGCGAACGACCAGAAGGTTGGAAAGTCGTCTGCCTCGCTCTGGCTTTTCGGTCCGCCCAAGTCCTAGTCGTCCAGCACCCGCCGATGGCGATGCGCGAGAAGCGCTGCATCAGCGATAGCGCTACCAGCACCAGCACGCCCGCGAAGTTCGTGCCTACATCAGGCCGGCGACGCGGACCCATCCGCTCACATGCAGGGCCAACTTCGGCGCCAGCTCGATGAGCCAAGTGGCGATGCTGGTGTACGGGATACGGTGGCGCATCGCGTACTTCGCCGGATGTGTCGACTGATCGTTGTGTCAGCACGGCAATCCTGCTGATCTGCTGATCAGGCGGCAGGCCCAGATCACCCTCTATGGCTGCAGCACCCCAGCGCCTCTCTCAATAATCGTTGAGTACTCCCCGCAAGGCCCTCGTGACTCAAGCCAGCAACCGGTCGATCAACGCCTGCTCGTAATCGTTGAGCGGCTGATCCTCGTAGAGCTTGTCGGAGGCCGCGACCAGCGCCTGGCCCTCGACCTCACGCCCACTGTCGCCATAGACATGCCCAAGGTTCTCCAGCGACTGCAGGTTGCCGTGCAGAGAGAAGGAGATCAGGTACCAGCGCTCGGCCGCCTCGAGCTCGCCCAGGCGGTGATATGCCACCGCCAGGTTGTGCTGGGCGTAGACATGGTCGGATTCCAGGGCCTGCAACAACGCCTGCTTGGCCTGCTGATAGTCTTCGAGCTGCAAGTACAGAAGGCCAAGATTGTTGTAGCCGTCGACATGGCCCAACTCGGCCGCGCGTCGGTAGGCCTGCTCAGCCTGCGGATAGCGCTCGGCCTGCAGATGGACGTCGCCGAGCAGGTTCAGCGCCTCCGGATGATCGTGGCGCACGGCGTTGTCGAGGTGCTCGACGGCGGCATCGTGATCGCCATCCTGGTAGGCCATGTTGCCCAGGTAGAAGTGGCTGCGGGGGCAATCGTACTCGGCGCCTTTCTGAAAGTAGTGGCGGGCGGTGTCGTGATCACCTTCCTGGAAGGCCATGCTGCCGAGGTTGTAGTGGCTGCCCGGATAATCGTGCTCGGCAGCCCTCTGGAAGTGTCGGCGGGCGACGTCGTGATCACCGTCCTGGTAGGCCATGATGCCGAGGTTGTAGTGGCTGCCGGGATAATCACGGTCGGCGGCCATCTGGAAGTGGCGATGGGCATCGGCGCGATCGTCACGTGCCAGGCTCACCGCGCCAACGCCATTCATCCAGCGCGGGTCGGCGGGGCAGGCCTTGGCCAGGGTCTGGAAGCACTCCAGCGCGGTGTCCAGATCCTGCTCGCGAAACGCCGCCCAGGCCTGGTCATGGAGCGCAGTTGCCTGCTCGTCACTGAGCGTTTGTTTTTTCATGAACCACATGGTGTTTCCTTCCTTGCGCGGGCTGGCCATTCTAAGGGCGTGCAGAGAAGCCAACAAGGCAACGGCTCTGCTGGGCAGGTTTGAGCCGTACTCGGCACGCCCAGGTTGCAGCGGCACGACGCACTGGCGCGAGCCCTGAGCACCAGCGGTGTGGCGCCGAAGTGGGCACAGCAGCATCGCGCATGAATGAGAAGAGCGCCAGTGACGCCCTACCTGTTAATCCCCCGTGCAGATCCTCAACCAGCTTCGGTGGCGCAAATCGCTTCCCTCCTTGAACCGAGAAGCGGCGATCACACCACGCGCAGGCCGACCATGACCGCCTGCTTAGCCCTTCAACTGCCAGCCCTGCGTAACAGCGCAGCATCGAGCAGCTCAATCCGGTAACTCTCGCGATTGGTGATGAAGCGTACGCACATGGCGCCGATGGACACGCCCAGCAACAGTGCCAGCAGCATCATGACGATCTGGCTGGACACCGGGCTGTTGAAATCCGTGGTCAGGACAGACGACCAATCACCTTTCATGAAGATATTGCCCACCGTGAAGTTGAGGACCAGCAGCGAAAACGCCGCCATCTTCTTGCCGTCTGCGTCGATGAAGTAGCCCAGGCGTCGTTCCAGCCTTTTGATCTTGACTTCCAAATGCAGTTTGGCCGCTTGCAAAGCGGCCGCGTCGAAGCGTTCCAGTTGGGCAAGTTGTGTTTGCTCATGGTCGATCTCCCCGTCCCTGAGCAGGCGAGACCGCTCTTTCCACCTCCAGACCGTGCAGACCATAAGCACCGGAGGGCATAACAAGCTGAGCACCGCCAGCAGTTGCGAGAGTGCAGCGCTCGCCAGGGCCACAGTGATCCATGCGCCTGAAAGGTGAGCGATAAATTTGTGCCAGGCGGCCAGCATCGCCAGGACTGTGAAGGGTATAGCTGCCGCGATCAGCCCATGTCTGGAGGTTCGCTCCATGGCCCTTTCCAGCTTGGTCAAACTCGCTGGAGGGCGATAAGGCTTGAGGGTTTCGAGTGTGTTCAGGATGTCTTTCAAATGCTGCATGGTGGTCGACCTTATGTGCTCGGTGGTCGGGAAGTATCATTTTTTTGTGTGCAGGCCGGTAACGGCGTGCCGCCAGGCAGCAACTACCGTCGGATACTGCTTATCCCAAACGCCGCGTTCAAAGGCGTCCAGCGACTGTTCAGCCGCTTCGGCATGTACCGCCTGATAGATCGGTTTTGACGGCATTGGTCAGCTCTCGACGCTTGTCCCAGGCCGTATAGTCCAGGCTGTTAAGGATCAGGTAGACGATGAAGGTCTGCAGTGTGGTTTCCGGAAATACAGCGCTTTAGTACATATGACCTGCGAACCGCCAAAAGCGACTATTGGCTGCTGCCCCTGCCAAACGCGGTGTTTATCCCACAATCCTAATGAATCTCTCCAGAAAGCGGGCTTGATTGCTGTTACAAAGTGCTTACCATCAATAACACTCGTGCTAGAGCCTGCGCTGGAAAATTAGTAAAAACAATCATACCGAAAATATGTAAGACGCCTCCTACAAAACGGTGTGAGTTGTAGGCATTAGAAAAAACCACTTACAAAAGCAGTTTGAATATACCGCAACGCAGCGCTAACTTTTGAAGCGCGCCTCGACCGAGTCGCACTCACCAAAAGGAAATGAAAAATGACCTCTGCAATTGAAACCTTCAAAACCGACTCCAAAACTGTAAACACTCAGGGCGTCTGTATGTGGTAGTCCCTGTGACGGAGGCGGCAGTCCGCCTCCGTCCACCTTCGACGGAGAATAACAATATGAATGACACCGGATTCCATACACTCTGGGACATTAACGGCGCCCCGGAAACCCTACTGCAAGACGCACCTTCTCTCCATACGTTCTTCAGGTCGATCCTGGTAGAGTGCGGATTCACAGTAATCGACGACTTGGTTCACAAATTTGATGCTGGAGGTGGCGGAGTAACAGGGCTTTTCCTTTTATCTGAGTCTCATCTTTCCTATCACACCTATCCCGAGACCTATTACATCAGCATCGATATCTATACATGTGGACGAGCGAACAACGTCATCGATAACGAGATATACGAATATTTCGACAACGCTACAGCTATCCATCGCAGAAGGCTGGCGCGCGGAACTCTTTCCACCTCAAAATCCGGTGCACATCATGAAGCTAATTGAAAATGGCATCATGAAATTTGACTATCAATTTCCGCTTTACAATTTCTTCTTTCCCAGCCAAACCTCAGACTCATCAAGTGTTAACGCTGTCGAGCTAGCAAGCTTGCTTAACGAAGCAAGTGGTCATGCATGTTCAAGGGCGCTGTACTTCCACATACCGTTTTGCGAAAAGATTTGCTCATTTTGTCCATTCACAAAAGGGCTGTACCAACATCCTGACCAAATTGATAACTATGTTGAAGCGCTACTCAAAGAGATCAAAAATAAGTCACAAATCATGGATCTCAAAGCGGTGCCCATCAGCGCAATATTTTTCGGTGGGGGTACACCGTCATTGCTATCAGCAACACATATCAAGGTCCTGGGTGCAACTATTCGGAGCCACTTCGATATCAGCAACCTGAAAGAGTTCTCATTTGAATTCAGCACCACAAGCGTAACTTCAGACCGTGTTTCCGCGCTAGTCGATATCGGCGTCACGCACGCCCGCTTTGGTCTGCAGACCATTGATCCAGAATGGAGAAGATTATTCAACCTAGCTCCTGATCTCCAGCAAATTGAAACCGCAAACTCGATACTTTGCAGTAACTTCAAAAATGTTCTATGCGACATCCTTTATGGCATGAATGGAAGCACGGAAGAGCAAACTATTTTAGATATCGACTATGCCGTCCGATTGGGCGTTACAAATATTGATATCTACCCAATTAACAACGCGGCCACTTCTGTCAAGTTACACAAAGCCTTGAAATCTCGCACGTCTTCTGTCATGAACGCGACGCGCAAGCTGAACATGAAATTATTGATCGATGAACACCTTCGATCTTATGGATACGTTCCCTACAATGGTCATGGCTATCGACATGCACCAGAGCAAGCCCAGCTGTTGTACGCAGACGACTACCGTTTTATCTATCATGAGCACGTCTACGGGTACTCAGATCACGATGTACTGGGCTTTGGTGTAGGCGCCATCTCCGCTCTTTACGGCTGTACACTAACGAACACGTCATCGCGTGAGCGCTACATCGAGGACTCACAGGAGGGAAAGTTCTCGTGCCAAGTCAGTAAACACCCAGCGCTTCTTCAGGAAGTTCGCCCCCTGATTATGGGACTGCCCTATCACGGCGACCTTCTTAAGTCGCGCCTGGACGCAACCTATTTTCCCGACAGACTGTTGGCCCGCCTCGGAGAGCTGCGTGCAGCTGGCTTAGTGGACGAAACGGCCACGCACTACAGGCTGACTCGAATGGGCTGGCTATGGTATAGCAACATCATGTTTTACCTTTCGGAATAGCGTACTAACCGTCTGCCCGTTGCGCCTCAATCTCCGCCAGTAAGCTCTGGACCAACCCAGATGCGAAACGCTGCCGACTGACAAGCTCATCCTCATCGTCGCCACCCCAGAAGCGGGCGTATGCGACAGCGCCGACTTTCTCATAGCCTTTTCCATGCTGGTCATCCCCAAAGCGTCTAGCCAGAGCCGCCAACCCATCCTGCACGGCTTCGGGGTGCTGTTCTGAACGGATACGCTCAACGAATAGCGCCGCTACGTCTTTCACCGAACCGGAGTACCTAATCACGTGGATGAGGTCGGCAGCATCTTTGCGCTCCTGACGCTGATCCAGGGCCAGTGCTTTCAAAATTACGAATGCAGGGACGTCCGCAAACCGCACGATATCGACTGATATTCCATCACCATCCAGCAGTAGCGCCGAAATCTCCATCTCCTGATACCAATCGTGGACGATTCGGGCATGCTTGATCGTGAGTGCCGATACCTTCTCCCCGTCGACACTAACTGACTTGCCGGGTTCTCCATCACCGGCATCTCGTAGCAGTTCGACAACAACCTCGATGTGGTCATCGACTTTCCGACGCCAGCGCCAAGATGCGGCCTTTCCTTCCTCGACCCAGCGGGTGAAGCCCCTGGCATTCAGTTGCTGCGCGAGGCTAGCGTACTCGTTACCAGCAGCTAACACTTCAAGGTTCAATACAATGTCTACGTCAGAAGTGCCTGCATGCAATGGTATGTCCGGCGGGGTCGCCGGCGTGAGATACCGCGGAACTAGGCCACCCACAAGTCTCAGGGTTTCTTTCAAGTTTCCGAATGCACTTAGCAGTGTGAGTAAGGTTCTCTCACACGCCGACGTAACGTCTTGATCGTATCCAGCCGCCGTACGAGGTTTCAGTTCCTTTGCCATACAAGCTCCAAGCGATCTCTGAGATGTTCCGCCAGTTCTTTGTTGCGGCCTCGACCATCCAGTAAATCTAGGTAGAGGATGTATTCGCTTGCAATGAATGCTCGCAAATCTGGATCCCTGTCACGGTAAAGCAAGCTCGCGGGCTCGCGCTCGATCAGCGTAATATTCGCTCCTTTGCTAACCGGTTCTAGGCCCAGCACGTCAGCCATCTTATCTGCGTACCCCTTAGGCACGATAATTTCTGCGCCATCAGTACTTGTAAGCAACGGCGCAATGGCATTAGCCGCAGCAGCTCCCGTAAAGGCCCAAGAAAAATCGATGCCCTGACGATTTATGCGCTCTGCCAGGTGGGCCAGTATCCTCTTGGGATTCTCGACAAAGGTATACCATTTTGTCTGCATCTCTTTACGCTGCTGCCACTGCTCCGCCCACTCATCCAAGAGCTTGTCTGGACGTATAAGCATTCTCCGTTTACTTGGTCCTCCCCCCGCAGACTCAACCAATTCGCGCAAGGTCAGTTCTTGCAAAACAACTGAACAGGTATATGAGGAGGTCTCAGCCAGCTCAGACAGCTCGGCGCCAGTGAGCCATTGGTTAGCATGCATGAGAAGAGCATGGACGACGCTGCCACGTGCTTCAGTGAAGAGATCTACGCTATGTGAGTACTTTTTTAAGCGTTTAGATGGCCTTTCAATATTAATTAGCCACGTCTCGTGCCTTAGATGAAGACTGCCACCCAAATCGAAGGTAGCTATGCTCTGCGCCTTTAGTTCTTCTTTGGCTCCTGGGCTAAGCGAACCGGCAGCAAGCATTCCTAGAGCTTCGGGTGAACCATCTTGGCTGCATAGGGCATTGAGGGACCAAACTGTTTCTCTAATGTCTCTCGGGTAGACATCCCTTTTCACCTCGACGTAGATCCGAAGTGATTTTTGGGGAGTCTTGATCTCGATCAGGCCGTCTGGCTCGGAGTTACCTTTGGAGGTGAACCTCATCCTAGATATCCGGTGCACGCTGGCTCCAGGCCCGAAAACTTCTTCCAGGCTCCTGACCAGCGCTTCCAGGACAAGCTCCGAGAATTCGAATCCGCCCGACTGCTGGCGATAGTGGTGATCCATAACTTTAGCCTCATGTGCTATTTTAGCTGCACAGCAAAAAATCCCTAATCAGCTAAACCTTAGGCAAAAATATATCATTAGCTGATGAACTAAAACACCTTTTAAGGCTAAGGCATTGGTCCTTGAGCTCTATCTCTGTAGCACGCCTGAGGCATGGCATACGCCAGCGGGGAGCTACTAGGTTCTGTCTGAAATTGCGAGACCCTCACCCTGACCACGCCCGCCACCGCCCTCCAACCCCCCCACCGACGCCCAAATCGCCCAACACCTCATCGATCAATCCATCGCAGCCTACCCCGGCCCCTGCGCCTGCCCCTACAACCGCGCCCGCAACGGCAGCAGTTGCGGCCGCCGCAGCGCCTACAGCCGCGCAGGCGGCTATGAAACCCTGTGCTACCGCAAAGACATCACCCCGGAAGCTATCAAGGCCTACCGCGACCAACACAACCCCACCCCTGCCAACCGCAAACGCAACCAGTAACCGGTGTCCCATTCCCTAACGACGCTATAAGCGCAGCCATTTTTCAGGCATTACCACCCACTTCCCCCGACCGTAGCCCTCGGCTATCTGCCGAGGTCGCCATGTTCACCCCTGCCCCCAGCTCACCTAGCACAGTCAAACCCCGCAAGCCGGTGGCCGCCTCCACTACGAGCACATCGAAAGCCCTGACGGCCAACGCCTCTCCATCGGCCCGATCGAAACCCGCGCCGCTACGCGCGAGAGCCTGCAAAACTGCGCGGGCTTTTTTGCGGGCCGTGGCATCCTCTTCAACCAGGGTCAGTTACAGATGACCGATTGCAGCGGCGCACGGGTTTTTCCGTGCATGCACGGCAGTTTTGGCAGCCACAGCAGCCTGGCCCTCTGCAACCCTCAACCGAACCGGAGACGGCACGCCATGCCCGAAGCACCACTGTCACTCGTTTTCATCCCGGCCCCGGTCGCTTTGCTCAAAGCCGCAGAAGATGCCAAAGGCACACCCCTGGACATGCAGGAGGTGCTGGATATTCGAGACAAGGGCGTCTGCATCGCACTGCCGGCTGATGAAGCCGCCGCCATGGCGATGAGTCGCGGCTATGCGGACATCAATCCGCAACATTGCTGGGATCAATGGCAGCAAGTGGGTGCGGTGCTTTAGGGGGTGATCGCCAACTCGGCTGGCCTGACAAAACCTTGAACTATTCATCACCGCCCACGCCCTAACCTTGTGCGCATTACCGCACGCTCAGGCCACCCGCTGAGCCGTTCATCCAGACACAAGGATTCAGTCAGTTATGAAAAGCGAACAAGTTGAAGGCACTGTACAAAAAGTAGCCGGTAAAGCACAAAACGCCGTTGGCAAGCTGTTTGGTGATTCCAAGCTGCAGGCCGAAGGCGCAGGCCGTCAAGCGGCTGGCCAGCTGACCGAGACTTACGGCGATGCGATGAACTGCGTGTCCAACTTCGTCAAAGAGAAGCCCGTGGCCGCCGTGGCCATTGGTGCAGTCGCTCTGCTGGTGCTCGGTCGCCTGTTGCGCCGCTGAATCGGAGGGAAACGCGCCTGAGCGCTTTTCCTGACAGCGTCCCTAGTTTGCTTGGCAAGCATGGCTGCCAAGCAGGCTAGGGACGCGCTTTGCCCTCGTAAGACCCTCGCCCCCCGGCCTGACCCTTGAAGGGTTGCAGGACCGTCCGCGCTGCTCCGTGAAACCGAGTCGCGTCAGCTGCCGTGCGTCTTACGCCCGCCGCCGCATCACTTCCTTCGACCCCTCGACGCTGATACCGCAGGTCCGACACCTCATGGACAAGGCCCAAGCCGGGTCAGCGCCGGTGCTCAACCGGGGGTACTTGAAGCCGCTCACCCGAACTGGCCTGCGGCACCTCATCGAGCATGCTCGCGACCCGGCTGGCGAGCTGCTCCAGGGTGTACGGTTTGGTCAGCAGCTGCATGTACGGCCCCAGAAAATCAGCTCGGGCCATTGCGCCCTGCGCATAACCGGTCAGGAACAGCACCGGCAAACGCGGCTTGAACTGCTGGATGATTTCAGCCAACTGGCGGCCGTTCATGCCCGGCAGCCCCACATCGGTGAGCAACAAGTCGACCGTTTCCAGCTCGTTGAACAGCTTCAGCGCCTGCTCGCCGTCTTGCGCAGCGTGCACGCGGTAACCGAGCGCTTCGAGAATCTCCTGATTGATCAGCCGTACCGAGTCATCGTCTTCGACCAGCAGAATGACCTGCCCCTGCCCGGTGCTTGCTTCTGACAAGGCAATCGGCAGCGCCGCTTCCACCTCGCCGTGCGAGGGCAGGCAGATGGAAACGGTGGTGCCGACACCGACCGTGCTGTCGATCGCAAGCCGCCCGTGGCTTTGATTGGCGAAGCCGTAGACCATGGACAGCCCCAACCCGGTGCCTTGGCCAATGGGTTTGGTGGTGAAAAAGGGTTCCGTGACTTTGTCCAGGTATTCCCGAGAGATCCCAGACCCGGTATCGCTCACTTGAATGCAGGCGTGCTGGGCGCCGCCATCGGCGGATTCCCGCTCGATACGTGTGCTGATGGTGATGACGCCGCCGTGCGCCATGGCATCGCGCGCATTGATCACCAGGTTGAGAACGGCGTTCTCCAGCTGATTGGCGTCGGCAAATACCCAGGGGTCTTCGGGGCTCAAATCAAGCTTGAGGGTGATGTTCTCGCTCACCGACCGCTGCAGCAGATCGGCCAGCGCATGAATGAGCTGGTTGACCGAGGTCGGTTTGGCATCCAGCGACTGCCGCCTGGAGAAGGCCAACAACCGATGCGTCAGCGACGCCGCCCGTTGCGCCGACGCCAGCGCGGCATCCATGAACCGGTCGACGCCGTTCAACTGCCCTTTGAGCAGGCGCAGTTTCATCAGGTCGAGTGCGCTGATCACCCCGGTCAGCATGTTGTTGAAGTCGTGGGCGATACCGCCGGTCAACTGGCCTACGGCTTCCATTTTCAATGACTGGCGCAGCTGCTCTTCGGCACGGGCACGTTCTTCACTTTCGGCCTTGAGCTGCTCGACGGCGGCGTTCAGTTCGCGGGTGCGGGCCTCGACCTGGATCTCCAGTTCTTCATTGAACCGGCGCAAGGTCAGCGCGGCTTGTTTCTCTTCGTTGATGTCGACAATGACCGACGCCGCACCAATGATCGCGTGCTTTTCGTCGTACAAGGGCACTGCGCTGACGCGCATCCACGACGCCGGACCTTCGTCCTGGCGATAGTAGAAATCCACGCCCGTGGCAGGGTCGCCCCGCAGCGCTCGCGCACCCGGGTACATGTTGGGTTCCAGGCGTCTGCCTTGGGCATCGAGCCCGACCCACCGCAAGGCTTCATCGGGGTGCCGGGAAGGCATCGTGCCGTCCGGAACATACCGTCGATACAAGGGATTGCTGACCAGCGCGGCGCCATGGGTGTCCATGAAGCACACCCCAACAGGAATGTTCTCGAGCAGGATATTCAATCGGCCACGTTCTTCGGCCAACTGCGTGAGGTTTTCCTGCATCTCGAATTGACGCATGCGCGAGCGCCAGGCGGCGGCGGTGGCACTCAACAGCGACGCCGAGCTCAACGGGCGCTCCAGCACGATCACATGGCCCGCCGATTTGGGCAGCCTGCGCCGCGCCATCTCGGTATCGCGTCCGGAACGGCCGTTATTCGAGGCCAGCAGGATGATCGGGATCTCCGACCAGCCAGGTTGCAGGTCAAGCGCCTTGCCAAGGCTCAGCAGGTCACCTGTCAGGCTTTCTTCCGTGAGGATCACCAGGCCGGTGTTCTCATCGAGCGCCGCTGCCAGGGCGTGCAGGTCCCGATGGATCTGCAGCGGGTAGGTATCGCCGAACAATTTGCGCAGGCTGATGCCGTCGCCCTTGAAGGGCGCGACCACCAATAGCGTCTTACCTTTGGAGAAACGCTTAATCCCCACGGCTTCGCTCTTCCATCAACGGGAGGTCGGCACCGAAATACTCCGGCGTCCCCGTCAAGACACCGCGGAAGTTAACCAACGGGTCGCCCACGCGCACACCTTGGGAGTCGATGCGAAGTTCGCGGATGGCATCTTCGTGGGCGCCGCTGCGATGTTTGAGAATCGAAATGGCTTTGCGCAGTCGCCCCTGGGCTTCAAAGAACCGAATCAGGATGACCGAGTCCGCCACATAGGAAATGTTCAGGTTGGTCGACATCGAGCCGACCAGGCCGTGTTGCGGATTGATCAGGAAGGTCACCACGCCCAGCTGGCTCAGGTAAGACAGCAACTCGTGTATCTGCAGGATCAATTGCTGCTCTTGCGGCATCGCGGCCATGTAGCCGTTGAGGCTGTCGACTACCAGCAAGGAACATCTGCGCTCCTCCACTTCGGTACGCACCCGCCAGGCAAACTCGCCAGGGGAAATCTCGGCCGGGTCGATCTGCTGAATGACCAGTTGGCCGTTCGCCACGTAGCGACTCAGTTCCATGCCCATGCTGTCTGCCCGTGAAATCAATGTCGCTATGCGCTCATCGAACTCATAGATGGTGCAGTTCTCGCCTCGAACACAGGCCGCCGCCAGGTAGGCCAGGGCCACGGTGGTCTTGCCTGAACCCGCAGGCCCGGTCACCAGCGTGCTGGTCCCTCGGAGCGGGCCGCCGACCAGCAGGTCGTCCAATGCGCGGATGCCGCTGCCGACAGGTTCGGAATCAAAGGGCACATGGTGCGTGGCAGCAATCAACCGTGGATACACTTCCAACCCGCCTTTGCGAATCGTGAAGTCATGAAACCCTGCAACGAAATCGACACCGCGCAGTTTCTGCACTTGCAGGCGTCTGCGCGCCGCGCCGAAGTCCAGGGTCAGCCGCTCAAGGGTAATCACGCCATGGCACAGGCTGTGCAGGTGGTTGTCCCGCTCGCCATTGGAACCGGTGAGGTCGTCGACCAGGAAAACAGTGATGTCGCGACCGGCAAAATACTGCTTGAGCGCCAACACCTGGCGACGATAACGCAGCGGGTCCTGCGCCAGCAGGCGCATTTCGGACAGGCTGTCGAAGACCAGGCGGCGCGGCTTGAGCTGATCGACACGGTCCTGAATGAGCTTGATCGTGTCCCCCAGTTCCGCTTCCCAGGGATGCAGGATGGACTGCTCGTACTCATCGCCCAGCACTTGTTCGGTAGAGGAGAACTCGAACAGATCAATGCACTGCAATGACCAGCCGTGGGACTGGGCCACACTTTCAAGTTCTTCGCTGGTTTCGGACAGGGTGATGTAGAGCACCGGCTCCCCGGCCTGCACGCCCTCCAGGAGAAACTGCAGGCCCAAGGTGGTCTTACCCGCGCCCGGGGTGCCCTCCAACAGATACAGCCGGTTGCTCGGCAGCCCACCCCGCAGGATCGAGTCAAATCCAACATTACCAGTGGAAACCAACGGGCGGGACGGGGCCATGTGTTACCTCAGGAGCAGCAGTCTTGGAACAGTGATAAGTCACCGCAGTATGAGGCGGTCCTGGAAACTCTGCTATGCATTGATGGGGTATTTATCGAGGTGCCAAGCGGTGTGCGCGCAGCCGCAGGTGGCCAGCTCTCAAAGCCTGAACTTCACCTGGATGGAACTGGTCGGTGAATTGCGATCAACGCTGACTGCATCACTGCCAAAGCCTGAATAACCTTTCACAAGCCGCATGCCCAGCCCAGTGCCGCTCGGCTTGGGGTAATGCTCCGGAAACCCGTCTCCTTCATCGGTGACCGTCAACAGCGCGTGGTCGCAGGCATCTTCGAGGCTAACCGTAATTGCCCCCTTGCCATATTTCAGCGCGTTGGTGATCAGCTCGGAAATCACCAGGCCCAGCGGTGCCATGCGATCCACCGGCAATGCCAACGCAGCCATGGTCAGCTTGATCGGTCGCTCGAGGAACGCACTGCCGATATCTTCCAACAGACAGTGCAGATAGTCGTGAACGCTGAGCGCATCGTTCTTGGCGGTCTGATAGAGCCGCTCATGCACTTTGGCAATGGTCACGACTCGTCCAGCGGCGGCCTGGAGTTGACCCTTGACGGCTTCGTCCGGGGACAGATTGGCTTGTAACAGCAGCAACGTATTGACCAGGTGCAGGCTGTTTCTGATGCGGTGGTGGATTTCTTCGAGCTGAAGGTCGCTGGCGTTGATCTTCTGGTTCTGCACTTCGATGAGTTCGGCCAGCGCTGTCTCATGGTCGTGACGTTCGGTGATGTCCCGGGATACCGCAATGATCTTGTCAGTGGCCCCCTGTTCATCGGTAATCGGCGCCATGGTGACATCCCACCACCTCGGCTCGCCCTGCAGCGTCGGGCAGAACGACTCGAAACGCACCGACTCGCCCGCAGCTACCCGCGCCACCGCATCGGTCACCACCGTCTTGGAGGCACTGGGCCACAGATCGGCCCACAGTTTGCCATACACCTGTTGCGGGTTGCCGATCTGCATCTCACACAGGCCCGCCTGGTTGAAGAATTCCAGAACACCCTCGGCAGACAGGATTTTCACGCAATCAGGGCTGGCATTGAGCACGCTTTCGGAATAACTCCCCGCGCCAGAGGCATGCTGCTCTTTGTGCAGCGTCAGGCGCTCCAGGCTCATGGCAATGACGTTGGCAACGCCGCCCATGAAAACGATATCGCTTTCGATGAAATCATCACCCTCCCCACTGTCGGCTTCGAGCACGCCAAACATGCAGGACGCCCCTTGAATGGGCACATTGATCGCGCGCTCGATACCGTACTGCTTGAGCAGCGAAGGAGTACGGAAGCGCTGTTCCAACCCTAAATGGTTGGAAATGACCGGGCGACTGGTCAGAAAGGCGTAACCTGCAGGGCTGCTTTCGTCTGCGCCGACGGTCGCAGTGCCGATATCCGACGCGTCCCAGCCCACGCCATGGGTCAGGAGGAAGTGGTGATCTTGCGACGCCGGTTGCAGCACTTTGGCAAACCGCGTCTTCAACCCCTGAGCCACCACGTTACAGGCCAGGGTCAGCAAGCTGTCCGTGTCCAGCAGCTTGAGCGACGCGACACCGAACTCCACCACCAGCTCGTGTTGCTTGCGCAACCGGGCATGGGAGATCTGCAAGGCGGTACGGATTGTTTCTTCGGGAGCGGTGTCGGTCATAACTGTGCCAGGGCGGGAGTGAAAACGAAGGAGTGGTCTGTTATCAAGGGTGAGTTCCCTGCCAAAGTCACTTCGGCTCGCAGCCCTGAGCGGAATTTACACGGGCGCTGATGATGGCGATAGGGCATTGCTGATGAACGTGTCGACTTTACGCAGGGTCATTGCAAGCAGACGCTGAATATCCAGGAGAACACATGCACAGTATCGGCATCGTCGGCGTGGGCGATCTTACCGAAAAGGTCGTCATCGGTCTGCGCACCAGTGGCTATGAAGGGGCAATTCTGCTCTCGCCGCGTAACGCTGAAAAAGCCCGTGTACTGGCTCAACAGCACCGCTGCGAGGTCATGGAAACCAACCAGGCCGTGGTCGATGGCGCCGACGTCGTGTTTATCGGCGTGCGGCCTGAGCAGGTCGCAGCGTTGGCGGGCGATGTCACGCTGCGGCCTGAGCAACCGGTGTTGTCATTGTTGGCTGGGGTCAAAACCCACGACCTGAGCACGCTGTTTCCCCAAGCTCGCTGCTTGCGCCTCATGCTCTCCTATGCCGCGCAGTACAACCATTCAACGGTCGTGATCCACCCACCAGCACCCACACTCCACCCGCTTCTGGAGCGGTTGGGTACCTTGGTACCTGTGGAGGATGAAGCCGCGTTTGAAGTCGCCACCGTCGCCGCCTGCATGAATGGCTGGGTCTATTTCCTGGCCCACGGCCTTCAACAATGGTTGGTCGAGCAGGGCCTGGACCCTGCGCAGGCGCGCACACTGGCGTTGAGCAACGTGCAGGATTGCATCGTCAGCGCCCAGCACAGGCCGGACGCGAGCCTGAAGTCGATGGGTGAAGCCATCGCCACGCCGGGCACCTATACCGCGGCCGGGCTGGAAGTCCTCGAGAGCAAGGGCGCTGTTTCAGCCTGGAAGGAGGCTTGCGAGCACGTGCTGAACAGGCTGTTGCAACAGCAGCGACAATGACGATCGGCAGCCCGTTTGTCGGTATCAAGGCGGTGAAGCGCTACGCCGCGCCGAATCGAAACGTGCGGGCTAGAGCAGGGTTTTCTCGAAGTAGACGCGTTGAAAGCCGTCTTCGGTGCGTCGCCCCACCTCGACATAACCCAGCCTGGTGTAGATCGCCAGGTTGTCGGTCATCCTTTGATGGGTGTACAGCTGTACATCGGTGAGCCTTTGCTGCCGGGCTGCTTGTTCACAGTGGTCGATCAACGCCTTGCCCACGCCCTGCCCTGCGCACGCTGGCATGACCGCAACGTTCTCCAGCAGCATGTGCCGGTCTACCGCATAGAACACGATGAAGCCCAGGAAGACGTGGTCGCGCAGTGCGACCGACACCTGCGCCGCGGCGATCTGCGCAGCGTAGTCAGCGAACATCGGCGCAGGCTTGCGACCGATCAGCGGCACGTAGCGTGCATAGGCTTGTTCGGCGCAGGTGCGGATCTCGGGTTCATCGGTGGGGCGGGCCGGGCGAATCATGGCGGATGCTCTCAGGTGGCGCAACGACGTGCGAGCGATGGCTACGGGCGCTGCTGCTCGACCAGCGCCTTGAGTGCGATGTGCGCCTTTTCGACGTTGGCCTGCAACTCATTCAGACACTGATCCTGCTCGGGCATCGCACGTTCGGTGCAGCGCACGGCCTGCTGGCCAATCCCTTCGCGCCAAGCGCCGAGTTTGTAGGCGAACACAACCGCGATCACCATGACCACCCCATACCACCCATGAACTCTTTTCACGCCGACTCCTCTGTTTACCAAGCATTGATGCATTCGCCCAGTGCAGCCCCACAGCCCAGGTCTTACCAGACGCTGCCGCGTGGCAGCGCACGGCGTGCAGGATCGAGCCAATGCGGCTCTACGCGCAAACGCCAACGGCTTCAACCGGACACGCGAGCCGCCCGGTGCCTGTTCCCCGGTCGGCCATTCGCGCATAGCCTTGGGCCTACATTCCTCTCCATGGAGCATTTTCAATGAAAGCCATCGTTTTCGACACCCCCGCCCTGCCCATCAACGACCCCCGCTCGCTGTTCGAGCACACCTTGCCCAAGCCCACCCCGGGCGCGCGCGACCTGCTGGTTGAAATCAAGGCCATCGCCGTCAACCCGGTCGATACCAAGGTCCGCGCCAGCCGACGCAGTGACCAGCCTGAAGTGCTGGGCTGGGACGCCGTCGGTGTGGTGCGTGAAGTGGGTGCCGAGGTCACGCTGTTCCAGCCGGGTGATGAGGTGTTCTACGCCGGCGCCATCGACCGGCCTGGGGCCTACAGCGAATTCCACCTGGTCGACGAGCGCATCGTCGGGCACAAGCCACGCACCCTGGACAACGCCAGCGCCGCCGCCCTGCCGCTGACCTCCATCACCGCCTGGGAGCTGCTCTTCGACCGCCTGGGCGTGCCCGAACAGGGTGGCCAGGGGCAGCGCCTGCTGGTGATCGGTGCCGGCGGTGGCGTGGGGTCGATCCTGCTGCAACTGGCGCGTCAGCTGACCCAGCTCACGGTGATCGGCACCGCGTCGCGGCCTGAGACCCAGGCGTGGGTCAAGGACCTGGGCGCCCATGCAGTCATCGATCACACCCAGCCGCTGGCGCCGCAACTGGCGGGGCTGCAGCTGGATCAGGTGGATTACGTGATCAGCCTGACGCACACCGGCAGCTACCTCTCGCAGATCGTGGAGATCCTGCGGCCCCAAGGCAAGCTGGCCCTGATCGACGACCCGGACCAGCTCGACATCATGCCCTTCAAGCGCAAGTCGATCTCGGTACACTGGGAGCTGATGTTCACCCGCTCGCTGTACCAGACCGACGACATGATCAAGCAGCATGAGCTGCTGGAGCGGGTCTCGGCCCTGATCGACGACGGCGTGATCAAGACCACGCTCGGCGAGCACTTCGGCACGATCAACGCCAGCAACCTCAAGCGTGCCCATGCGCTGCTCGAAAGCGGCAAGGCCAAGGGCAAGATCGTGTTGCAAGGGTTCTGATCGTTACTGCTCAGGGGCTGGTGTGTGCGTGCGCCCTGCAAGGCGCGCACCACCGATCACAGGCACCTGCCTGATATCACCCGCGGGCTGCCACGCAGCCCATCGCTCAATTGAACGGCAATCCGTGGAGGCGCACGACATCCATCCTGCCTGAGGGTGCCGGCCACGCTCACGCCGCATACGAATCACGCGCTTGCGCATAGACATGCAGATGCTAATCATTCTCGACAAGGCGATAGACTGCCCGCCGTCGCCCCCCTCCACAGGGCGCTGTGCAGGTACAGGGGAATGGTAATGGCAAGGGCATGGTTGGGCGGCGTGGTCGGCGCCTGGGTGGTCACGACGGGCATGGCGCAGGCCCAGGACAGCGAACGACCCGCGTTGGAACTGGACAACATCGTGGTGCAGAGCGACAAGCTCGAACAGACCCGCGATCAGCTCCCGGCGAGCCTTTCGGTGATCGATGCCAGAACGCTGCAAAGTGCGCCGCTGGACTCGCTCGAGCAACTGGTGCGACGCACCCCCGGTTTCACCTTCCAGCCCTTCGGCCAGTCCGGTACGCAGTTGCCGGTGGTGCGCGGTCTGACCTCCAACGCGACGGCGTTTTCCAACTCGCTGCTGATGCTGGTAGACGGCGTGCCGGTGCTGCGCGGACAAGGCTTCGACACCGATCTGGTCGGCGTCGACCAGGTGGAGATCCTGCGCGGGCCGCAGTCGGCGCTCTACGGGCGCAATGCCGAAGCCGGGGTGCTCAGCGTCTCCACGCGCCAGCCGGGCGCCGCCGATTACGCCCGCCTGGAAACGGGCCTGGCCAGCCGCAACCAGCAGGCCTACAGCGCCGACCTCAGCACGGCCTTGGTCGAGGACACGCTGTACGCAGGCTTCGCCGGACAGTTCACGCGTCAGGACGGCTACCTGGACGACAATTTCGCCGGTGGCACGGCCGATGATCGCGAGCGCCAGAGCGGTCGCCTGAGCCTGCACTGGACGCCCGACGAACTCACCGACGCGACCCTGCGCTACAGCCGGATGAAATACCGCGACGAGGCCTCGCAATGGGGCAGCCGCACAGGCCCCGACCGGGCAGTCAACTCAGGCCTGGCCGGGCGCAACCATTCCAGTGGGGAGACCTGGTCGCTGGACGTACGCCGCAGCCTGGAGGGGGATCTGCAACTGCGCTCGATCACCGCACGCAGCGTGTTCGACGATCGCCTGCGCCAGGACACCGATTTCCAGCCGCTCGACCTCATGCACCTGGCCCGCGACTACCACTTCGAGACCCTCAGCCAGGAACTGCGCCTGAGCGGCAGCCATGAGCAGAGCCGCTGGCTACTGGGCCTGTATGCCGACCGCGAGGACCACGACCTCGGCTACGAACAGAAACTGCCCTTGGGCCTGAGCCGCACCCAGACAGGCCTGGGCGGCAACACCGCGGCGGTGTTCGGGCAGTGGCTACAACCTCTCTCCGAGGCCTGGTCGCTGACCGTGGGCGGGCGCTATGAAAATGCCCGCGCCTGGATCGACCCGGCCAGCACCGCCAGCCAGTCCGACAGCTGGACGCATTTCACGCCCAAGGTGGCGCTGCAATACGCCTTGACCGACGACGCCCACACCTACCTCAGTTATACCCAGGGCATGCGCGCGGGCGGCTTCAATGCCTTTGCCAGTGGCGCCGGCAACCCGGCCTACGACCCGGAAAAGGTCAGCAGCTACGAGTTCGGCGTCAAAGGCCTGGGTGCCGACCAGCGCCTGCGCTATTCGGCGGCGCTGTATCGCATGCAGGTGCGCGACATGCAGGTCCAGCAGTTGATCCAGCAAGGGCTGGTGTACATCACCAACGCGGCGTCGGCGACCTCCACCGGCCTCGACCTTGACCTGGAATACCTGCTGGACGAGCGCTGGACCCTCAGCGCCGCCGTGGGCCTGAACCGCACCCGTTTCGAGCGCTTGCGCGAAGGCGCCAACGATTACCAAGGTCAGCGCAATCCGTTCGCGCCGGATCTCACCGGGCATCTGGGCCTGCGTTACGACGCCGATGCCGGCTGGTACGCGCAAGGGGCGGTCAGCGCGGTGGGCAAGGTCTACCTGGACGCCGCCAACACCTACCGCCGCCCCGGTTACGGGCTGGTGGACCTGAGCAGTGGCTACCGGTTCGGCCATTACACCGTCAGCACGTACGTGAACAATCTGCTGGACCAGCGCTACGACGCCGCCGGCCTGCTCTACGGTGCGGTGACCGTCTACAGCCCGCCGCGTGAGGTCGGCGTGCGCCTGAGCTTCGAGCTGTGACGGGGTGGAGGGATAAGGCGAAGTCAATGAACGCGTGGCTGGCGGGTAGCAAAAGCCTCGCTAGGCGCTCAGCCAGCGTTGCCAGCAGGTGAGGCCGCCACGCTCGATGCAGATGTCGATCGAAAGACCGCGCCGCAGTACCCGACGCGCTCGTCCCGTACCGCTACGCGCTCAGGCTGCATTGACAATGCGCGGGGCCGAGCGCGCTCGATGCAGTTGCCCGTCGCAGGCCGACGCCCTACGCTGCAGCACCCGATGCGCGCTCGTCCCGTGCCGCGTCAAGGCCTGGAACAGACCCACATGCAGATCGACGAAGAGCTGACGCTGAAGAAGCTCGAAATATTTCTCGCCTTCATGCACAGCGGCAACTTGGCCCGCGCCGCCAGCGCGCTGGACACCAGCAGTGTGAGCGTGCACCGGGCCATCCACTCCCTGGAAAACGCGTTGCGCTGCCCGCTGTTCAAGCACGAGGGGCGCACGCTGACGCCGTTGGAAAGCGCCTATGTACTGGAAGAAAAAGCACGCAAGCTGATTCAGGACACCAGCGAGATGATTCGCGCCACCCGTGAAGCGGCTGGCTTTTCCGCTGAACGCTTCAAGCTTGGCACGCTGTACTCACTGACCGTCAAGACCGTGCCGCAGCTGATCATGGGCCTGAAGCTGCGCCGCAGCGAGCTCAATATCGACCTGACCCTGGGCTCGAACGTCGACCTGATGTACCGGCTCAAGAACCTTGAACTCGACGCCATCCTGATCTCGCTCGACGAGAACACCTGCGACCCGGCCTGCGAGCAGTTGCCGCTGTTCTCGGATGACATCTTTCTCGCGGTGCCCAACGAATCGCCTTTTGCCCAGCAGCGCGAAGTGGACCTGGCCGACCTCGCCCACTCCACGTTCATCACCCTCACCCAAGGCTTTGCCACCCACCGCGATGGCGAGCGCGTGTTCCAGCAGGCTGGGTTCGAGCCGAACGTGGCCATGCAGGTGAACGACATCTTCACGCTGCTCAGCATGGTCAGCTCAGGCGTGGGTTATGCGCTGCTGCCCGGGCGCATTTCGGCGGTGTACGAAAATCGCATCCGGCTGATTCCGCTGCAGCGGCGCTACCGCCTGCAGCAGCACATCGGCGTGCTGTTCCTCAAAACCCGCGAACGCGACCCGAACCTGCTGGCGCTCGTGGCTGAATGTCGGATGTACAGCCGCCAGCACGCCCAGTGAACCAGCCCCCGGCAGGCGCAGCGCCGCGCTCTGCGGGAGCCGGCTGTCTGGCATCCAACCCCGGTCGGCGGGTAGCCGGTAGCCGGTAGCCGGTAATGGGCTTACCGTCAGCGACAGACTGGACGGGCCGCCCATCGCCCATCCTGCGGCGGCACAAGGCCAGGCGCCAGCCTCAACCCACCAGCCCACGAACGCAGAAGTACAGGATCGACGGCCCCAGCAGGCAGCCCAGCCCGGTGTGGAACGTGGCCGTCAGCGCGCCGTAGGGCACCAGCCGCCGATCCGTCGCGGCCAACCCCGCCGTCACACCGCTGACCGTGCCCGCCAGGCCGCCGAAGACCATCGCCGAGCGCGGGTTGTCCAGCGCCAGCAAGCGCGCCGAGACCGGCGTGAACACCATCACCAGAATCGCCTTGATCAACCCGGTGGCAATCGACAGCGCCATCACATCGGAACTCGCGCCCAGCGCCGCACCGGTGACCGGGCCGACGATGTAGGTCACGGCGCCAGCGCCGATGGTGGTAAGGCTCACCGCGTCGCGGTAGCCGAAGCTCCAGGCCACCGCCACGCCGACCACGAACGGCAGCACCGTGCCCAGCAGCAGCGCGACGACGCCGATCATGCCGGCCTTGCGTGCTTCGGTGGCCTGTACCTCGAACGCCGTGGCGACGATGGCGAAGTCGCGCAGCATCGCCCCGCCCATCAGGCCGATACCGGAAAACAGGGTGAGGTCTGCAAGGCCTTTCTGCCCGCCGGTGAGCGTGCCACCGACCCAGGCCAGGACCAGGCCGATGACGATGGCGATCGCCGAGCCATGCACTCGGCCGAAGGTCAGCCGCTTGGACAACAGCACCGACAGCCACATCACTGCGCCGACCACCGCGAACGCCATGATCAGGCCATTGTGTTCCAACGCGTTGAGAATCACGTCCATCTCAGCGACCCCCTGCAGGCACGGCGGCGGCATCGACTTCAGGCATTTCCTTCTCCAGCGGCTCACCCCGGTGCATGCGGCTGATCACGGCAATGGTCACACCACACACCAGCACCGCACCGACCGCGGCGAGCAGTGCCACGGGCCCGCCATGCAACGCCGTCACGACGTTCTGCTGCGCAGCCATGGCCACCACGATGGGGATGTACAGGGCGCCCCAGAAGCCGACACCGAACTCGCATTCCTTGCTCATGCCGCCATTGCGCTGCATGTACAAGCGGGCGCAGATCAGCAGGATCATGGCGATGCCGACGCCACCGACATTGGATTTGACGCCGAGCAGAACGCCCAGGAAGTCGCCGAGAATGACCCCGGCAAGGGTGCAGATGGCCAGCAAGGCCACACCGTAGATAATCATCGTTGTTGTCCTCAGGTTCAGTCGAAGTGGCTTGTTGTTGTGTTGTTCTTCGAGACGCGAGCAGATCAATCGGTGGCGTTCACCTCCCGCCGCAACAGGGCATCCAGGGTGTCGCGGCGGGTGCCTTGGCAGGCGACCACGGTGCCGGTGCCGAACACCCGCCGTGCCAGGCCGCTGAGCACCACACCGGGCGGCATTTCGACGAACAGTCGCACACCGCGCTCGTGGGCATTGCGCAGCGTGGCGTACCAGTCGACGGTGCGGCACAGGTTGAAGGCCAGGTCGTCGCGCAGTGCTTCGGGGGTATGCAACGCGCGGGCGCAGGTGCTGCTGAGGTAGCCCAGCGCGGGGCGCTTGAGCGTGACCTGGGCGAACGCTGTGTGCAGGGCGCGAGCGGGCTGATCGAGCAGCGCACAGTGCGATGGCACGCTCATGTTCAGGCGCCTGGCCGCGCTTGCGCCCAAGGCCCGTGCGCGATGAGCCAGCGCGGCCATGGCTGGGTCACTGCCGGCAACCACGTGTTGGTTGTCGGCGTTGATGTTGGCAAGAAACACCGGGGCGTGCGAAGTGCTGATCAGCTGTTCGATGGCCGTGCGGTCCAGGCCGAGAATGGCGGTCATGCCATACCCCTCGGGATACGCCTGCTGCATCAGCTCGCCGCGCTTGGCCACCAGGCGCACTGCATCGGCAAAGGACAGGACGCCGGCGATCACTGCCGCCGGATAGGCGCCGATCGACAGCCCCGTCACGTAATCCGGTGCGCGGTGGTCTTCCAGCAGCCATCGCGCCTGGGCCACGCCGGCAACCAGCAGACATAGCTGCACCGCGCGGGTGCAGGCCAGCGCCTGGGCGCTGTCGAGCGCCAGCATCGACTCGCCGAGCACATCGCTCGCCTCCTCCAGGCACGCCTGCACCACACCAGCCTGCGGTAGCTCATGGAGCATGCCGGCACGCTGGGCGCCTTGGCCGGGAAACGCGAACAGCGTACTCATGCCGGCGCCCTTTCGAACGACCACGGATCTTCGACCAGGCACGCGCCGTCGTCACGCTTGAGCAGGACCCGTTTCGAGTGGCCGGCCCAGTCGCCCAACGCCACCGCGCCTGCGGGGGTCTCCAGTTGCAGGTCGATGCGACACGCCAGTGTCGACAGGCTCTGGTAAAAGGCCCGCGCTTGAGGCCGTGTCCAGGCCGTGGGGGTGCGCAGCACCAGGTCCAGATCGCTGTCGGCATGCAACACCGCAGCGCCGCTCGCCAGCTGATAACCCGCGCCGCCGGTAGGGCCCCAGCTCAGGCCGGTGGCGTCCATCGCCGCCGTGACGGCGCGCAGTGCCAGCAGCGCCGGCGCCTCGACGCTGCCATGCACACGCAACTGCTCGGGGCAGCATCGGCGCTCGATGCACGCCAGCGGCAGCTCGGCGGCCAATCGTTGCGCCCGGCCCCTGCCGCGCACCCCGACCGCGACCCGCTCGGCAGCTGTCACAGCACGCCGCACCACCACGGGCTGGCCTGCCAGCAGCACCTGCCGCGCCCAGTCAGGGGCATCGGCAGGCAGATGCTCGGGGCGCATGCCCCACAGCAGGTCATGGGCGTTCATGGGCTCACCACTGCGCACGCAGGCGTCGGCTCAAGACCGCACGGTTCGACGCGCCGCCGCACCGGCGGCCGGGGGTAGGAGCGCATACCCGGGCACGCGTCGTGAGTGTTCATCAGCTCACCATTGCGCGCGCAGGCGCTCACGCACCTGGGTCGATGCTGCGCGATTGGCCGCGCCGAGGCGTGAACGCAGGTCGGTGCTGCTGCCGATGTCGTCAACGGCACGCACCAGCACCTCGCGCACCTTGGCCGCGTCGGCCGGCGTGGGCTGCTCGACGGCGTCGACCTCGACCCGTTCCCAGAGCAGACCCAGGGAGGCGTAGCTGGCAATGTCATAGGCCATGGGCGGCACCTTGGCCGCCAGCGCTTCGAGCTCCTCGACACTGCGCAGGGTGATGCGTGCAGCCGCCGCCTTGCCCATCGCATGCACCATCACCCCCGGATCTTCCAGGGCGATCAGCCGCTGCGCCTGATAGCCATGGGCGAGAAACGCGCCAGACATGGCTTTGCCCACCAGCAACCCAATGAGCGGATGCCCCGCCAAGCGCGCCCGGGCATAGGCCTCCACGGCGCCGGCCAGTGCCTGGTGAATGCCCAAGGCCTCTTCGCGGCGGCCGTAGGCCTGGCTCGGCACGTCGACCACTGCGACCAGCACCCGGGCCAACCCACCGGCATCGGCCTCGATGGCCTGGTCGACCGCCTGGGCCAGCCCCCAACCCTCGAGCAGACCGACTTCGCCCTGGCGCGCGCGCGGGAACGGATTCTGTGCATCCGGCACCACTGCGATGAAGCGCGCGGGACGGTTGCCCAGCTCACCGTCGACCACCTTGATCGAGGCGGGCAAGCCGGGCAGTTCATTGCCCTGGGCCAGCGCCCGCAACCATTGGTATCCTCGGCTCATTGCTGTAGCTCCTGGTAGAGGGCGCGCACCTGGGTGGCGTCCAGTTGTTCGGATTGGCTGCCGAGCTGGGCCAGCAGGGCCAGAAAATCGGCATGACGGCGGCTGCGGGGCTGCGCCGGTTCGCCCTGTGCCAACCGCTCGCTCAGCACGTGGCGCACCTGGGCGACGTCATCGGCCACGAAAGCATCGGCCAGGCCGCAGGCAAAGCGCTGCTCGCCGCCGGTCAGGCTCCAGATGAATGGCCGGTCGCGCGCGTCGTATTCCTCGATACCGGCCTCCTGCTCGATCACCTGCGGCCCGTTCAGGCCCAGGCGCGCTTCACGGGTGACGATCAGCTGGCTGCACAAGCCGGCGGCAATCGACATGCCGCCAAAACAGCCGACCGACCCCGCGATCAGGCCGATCACCGGCTGAAACTGGCGCAACGCCACAATCGCCGCATGAATCTCGGCAATCGCGGCCAGGCCCAAGTTGGCTTCCTGCAGGCGCACACCCCCGGTTTCCAGCAGCAGCACTGCCGCTGTCGGAATACCGTTGCGGTTGTCTTCGACCGCCAGTTCCAGTGCACCGGCGATCTTCGCCCCGCCCACTTCGCCCATGCTGCCGCCCTGGAACACGCCCTCGATGGCCGCGACCAGCAGCGGTTGGCCGTGAAAGGTGCCCTTGGCGATCACCACGCCATCATCGGCCTGCGCCACGATGCCCTGGGCTTGCAGCCACGGCGACATCAGGCGGTCAAACGGGCCGAGCAATTCACGCAGGCTGCCGGCATCGAGCAAGGCCCGGGCCCGCTCCCGGGCGCTGAGCTCGACGAAACTGCGGCTCTGGAGCAAGTGCGCAACGTCAGTCATGGGAAATCTCCTCCAGGCCCTGTTCCAGCCGCAGCCGGACCACGCCGGGCGTCGCGCCGAAGTCATGGATATCGATGCTCAGCGCCGGCCAGGCGTGCGCGCTGAACAGCCGCTGGAACAGTTGCTGCCAGCGTGGGCCACTGCCATTGACCGAGGTCACCACGTTGACCGCCAGCACACCGTGCTCGCCGGGTTCGAGCAACACTTCGAGGTCACCGGAGCCGACACAGCCCACCACCGCGCGACGGCGCGCCGGGGCAGTGGCGGGAAAAGTGAAAGACAAGGTTTCCATGCTCAATGGCTCCCAAGGTGGTCGAGGAACAGGCAGGCGGCCAGCAAGTCGGCGGCGCCGCCCGGTGAGGCGTTGAGGGCGTGCAGGCGGCGGTCCAGCTCACGCAGGGCGCGGCGCCCGCCGAGGGTCGCGCTGCCGCCGGCGGCCAACACGCTGCGGGCGCCGTGGTGCATGGCCTGCAGCCCTTCGGGGCCGGCCCGCCAGAGCACGCAGGTGTCGTCGAGCTGAGCCATGATTGCCAGCAGCGCGTCGAGCCGGGCGTTCTGCTCACCGCTGCCGGCGCTGCGGCTGTGGCGAAGTTGCGGCAGGCCATGGCGCACCACGCTGGGAAAGCCCAGCTGGGCTTCTTCGCGAGCGCCGCGCGCCCCGTAGCGGCGCTGCACCTGCAAACCGTGGCTGCCGGGCTGGGCGGGTGCGAAGCGGTCCTCGACCAGCGCGATCCGCCCGGCCCGTGCCGCGATCGCGCCGGCGTCAGGGTCGCCCGGTGCCAGCGCATGCGCCGCCACCAGCAGGCCCAGCGCCCAGATCGCACCGCGATGGGTATTGACCCCGCCGGTGATGGCCAGCATTGCCGCCTCTCCGTCCCGGCCGATGCGCCCCAAAGCCTCGCGCAGGGGTTGGCCAAGCGCGCCACAGGTCAGCGCGGCCTGCGCCATGTCCCTGAAGCATGGCCACAGGGCGAACGCCGAGGCGTGCATCAGGCCCAGGTGCAGGTCGCTGTGCGCGCCGCTGCCGCGACGGTCGACCAGCGCCGGCTTGGGCGACAGGTCGGCTTCATCGATCAGTGCCTCCACCGCCAGGTCGGCGAGGTGGTCAGGCAGCGCTACGGCTGCCGCAACATGCATGGATGCAGTCATCACCAGCTCCTGAACCGTGCAGGTGGCTCGTACAGGCCGCCGGACCACTCGACCAGTTCGGCGATGCTCTTGGCGGCGAGCAAGGTACGCGAGGCCTGGGTGCGCTGGATGCCGAGGTCTTCGGGCAGCGCGATCAAGCCTTCGCGGCGCATGCGGGCGGTGTCTTTGGGGTCGTGGCGCAGGCCGATGGCGGTAACGCCGGCCACGGCGGCGATCATTGCCTGCCGCTCCTGGAGGGTGCGCGCCTTGTACAGGTAGGCGATGCCTTCTTCGGTCAGCAGGTGGGTGACGTCATCGCCGTAGATCATCACGGGGGCCAGCGGCATGCCGGCCTTCTTCGCCACATCGATGGCATCGAGGCGGTCGACGAAGGTGGGTTTGCCACCCTCCTGAAAGGTTTCCACCATCTGCACCACCAGCTTGCGACCGCGCTCGAGCATCGTCACCGGCTCGGTCATGTCGAGCCAGGCCGGGGTGGCGTGGCGCCGCCCACGCGGGTCATGCCCCATGTTGGGCGCACCGCCGAAGCCGGCCAGGCGGCCGCGGGTAACGGTCGAGGAGTGGCCGTCGCCATCGACCTGCAAGGTGGCGCCGATGAACAGGTCGACGGCGTACTGCCCCGCAAGCTGGCACATCATGCGGTTGGAGCGCATCGAGCCGTCGCGGCCGGTGAAGAACACATCCGGGCGCTGGGCAATGTAGTTTTCCATGCCCAGTTCGGTGCCGAAGCAGTGCACGCTCTGCACCCAGCCGGTCTCGATGGCCGGGATCAGCGTGGGGTGCGGGTTGAGGGTCCAGTTGCGGCAGATCTTGCCTTTGAGCCCGAGCGATTCGCCGTAGGTCGGCAGAATCAGCTCGATGGCGGCGGTGTTGAAGCCGATGCCGTGGTTGAGCGATTGCACGTTGTGTTTTTCGTAGATGCCACGGATGGCCATCATCGCCATCAGCACGTGCACCGGCTTGATGTGGCGCGGGTCGCGGGTGAACAGCGGCTCGATGTAGAACGGCTTGTCGGCGACCACCACGAAATCGACCCACGACGCCGGGATGTCGACCCGCGGCAGGTCGCGCACATCGTCCACCAGCTGATTCACCTGGACGATGACGATGCCGTCGCTGAAGGCGGTCGGCTCGACCAGCGCCGGGGTGTCTTCGGTGCTGGCGCCGGTGTAGATGTTGCCGTCGCGGTCAGCCATGAACCCGGCCACCAGCGCCACGTTGGGAATCAGGTCGACCAGCAGGCGCGAATACAGCTCGATGTAGGTGTGGATGGCGCCGATTTCCAGCAGGCCGTCTTCGAGCAGTTGGCCGATGCGCAGGCTCTGCGGGCCGGCGAAGGAAAAGTCGAGTTTGCGCGCGATGCCGCGCTCGAACAGGTCCAGGTGCTCGGCGCGGCTGACGCTGGGCATGATCATGTGCAGGTCGTGCAGCTGGCCCGGGTCGGCCTTGGCGAGCGAGCGCGAGAGGAAATCCGCCTGCTTCTGGTTGTTGCCTTCGAGCACCACGCGATCACCGGGGGCGATAAGCCGCTCAAGGGCCTCGACGATGCGCTCGCTCGGCAGCACCACGCCGTCGGCCAAAGGGCGTACCTGTTCAAGCCGCCGCTGTTTTTCGCTGCGCCGGCGCGACCACTTCGCTGGGGGGGAAGGTCTTGTCGTCATGGGGGGCTCCACGGGGCCGCTGTCATGGCGCTCATTTAAGGCGGGCCGGTGGGCAGCATCAATCAACGCAAGGGGTCGATCGTTACGCTCAGGGTAATGGTCACCAGAGCATTCGGGGGCTATGGCGAAACGGCTGGCGGCAGTGCGCCGGTGGCAGGCAGCGCCGTCCTGCCCGCCTCGCTATCGCGCGCCGCCCTCGCCTACACCGCCTGCAGCAGGCGCAGGAACTCCACCCCAGGCGGTGTCATGACGTGCTCCACCCGCGTGATCACCCCGATCTGGCGCACCACCTCCGGGTGCTCGACCCTGACCTTGCTCAGGTCGCCGCGTCCTTCGTCCGCCGACTCCGGCAGCAGCGCCACACCCTGACCCTGGCGCACCAGCGCCAGCACTGTGGACATGTAATTGGCCTCCAATCCGGCGCACAGCGGCAATTGCGCGTCGGCGAACAGCCGCTCGACCAGATTGCGCACGCTGCTGTCGCGCCCGGTCAGGACCATTGGGCAGTCGGCGACCTCGGCCAGCGTCACCGACGCCCGCCCGGCCAAGAGGTGGTGAGGCGGCACGTAAAGGCACACGCGGTCCTCCAGGACCGACGTGAACGCCAGGCCCTGTGTGGGCCGGGTCTGCACGCCCAGGCCGAAGTCCACCTCGCGTTCCAGCACCAGCGTCTCGATGCGCTGCGCCACTACGTCGCGCAGCCGCACCTCGACCCCGGGAAAGCGCTGGCGAAACCGCTGCAGCACATTGGCCAACACCCCAGCGCACAGCGACGGCAGGGCCGCGATGGTCAGTACGCCCCGGCGTGACGCTGCCAGGTCGTGGGCGGAACTGACGATGTTGTCGAGGTCCAGCAGCAGCTTTTCCATCGGTAGCAGCGCCTGCTGCCCGGCAGCGGTCAGGCACAGGTGACGTGGGCTGCGTTCGAGCAAAGTGACACCGAGCCATTCTTCGAGCTGCTGGATCTGCACGGTAAGCGCCGAGGGCGAGAGGTTCAGGCGAGTCGCCGCCTTGGCGAAGTTGCCGGTCTGCACCACGGCGAGGAAGGCGCGGATGTACTGAAGTCCATTCTTCATTCTGATTTTCCGAACGTGAGCCGCTGAATATTTCAATTCACAGAGCCTAGCGCCGTTGTTATTACTCTTGCAAAACAACAACAGGGCCTTGGCTCGCAACCCGCGAATGCACAGGCCGAAGAGGAAACCTTCATGCTCGCCACCCTCGGTGTCGTCACCATCCTGTGCATGCTCGTCAGCATCATGAGCAAGCGCATCTCGCCCCTGGTCGCGCTGATCGCCCTGCCCATCATTGCCGCGTTGCTCGGCGGTTTCGGCCTGCAGACCAGCGGCTTCATCATCACCGGTATCAAGAACGTCGCCCCGGTGGTGGGCATGTTCGTGTTCGCCATCCTGTTCTTCGGGATCATGACCGACGCCGGCATGCTCGACCCGATCATCGACCGCATCCTCAAGCGCGTCGGCACGCGGCCCACGCGGATCGTGATGGGCACAGCACTGCTGGCACTGCTGGTGCACCTGGACGGCTCGGGTGCGGTGACCTTTCTGGTGACCATCCCGGCGATGCTGCCGTTGTACACCCGGCTGGGCATGGACAAGCGCATCCTGGCCTGCGTCACGGCGATGGCGGCCGGGGTCAACTTCCTGCCTTGGACCGGCCCGGTGCTGCGCTCCTCGGCCGCGTTGCATGTGCCGGTGGCCGAGCTGTTCCAGCCGCTGATTCCGGTGCAGATCGTCGGGCTGATCTTCGTCTTCACCTGCGCCTACTGTCTCGGTCGCCGTGAAGAGCGCCGCCTGGGCCTGGGCCCGAACAACCTCGATGTGCAACCGCACCAACGGGTGCTGACCGAGGCCGAGCGCGAGCTGCGAAAACCCCGGTTGTTCTGGCTCAACCTGTTACTGACGCTGCTGGTGATGGGCGTGATGATCGCCGGCATCGTAGACCCGGTGGTGATGTTCATGCTCGGCACCGTGCTCGCGCTGTGCCTGAACTACCCCAACGTGGAGGCGCAACGCCAACGCATCGACGCCCACGCCAAGACCGCGCTGACCATGGCCAGCATCCTTCTGGCCGCCGGTGTATTCACCGGCATCATGCAAGGCACCGGCATGCTCAAGGCCATGGCCGAAGTGGCCGTGGGGCAGATTCCGGCCGGGCATGGGCAACTGATCCCGGCGGTGGTGGGCTTCATCTCCATGCCCTTGAGCCTGCTGTTCGATCCGGATTCGTTCTATTTCGGCATCATGCCGGTGGTCGCCGAAGTGGGCAAAGCCCTGGGCGTGGACCCCATGCAGGTGGCGCAGGCGTCGCTGTTGGGCGTACACACCACCGGCTTCCCGGTCAGCCCGCTGACCCCCGCCACCTTCCTTCTGGTCGGCCTGTGCAAGATCGAGCTGGCCGACCACCAGCGCTTCACCATTCCCTTCCTGTTCGCGGCCTCGGTCCTGATGACCCTGACCGCCCTGGCCATTGGAGTTTTCTGAATGAAAACCATACGAATCGGCTCCGGCGCCGGCTATTCGGGCGACCGCATCGAGCCGGCCGTCGAACTTGCGCACCATGGCGAGCTGGATTACCTGGTCTTCGAATGCCTGGCCGAGCGCACCATTGCCCTGGCCCAGCAGGCACGGCTGCTCGACCCGGAGGCCGGCTACGATCCGTTGCTGGGCGAGCGCATGCGCCGGGTGCTGCCCTGTGTAGGTCAAGGCGCCGGGGGTAATCGTCGGCGTCTGCGCATCATCACCAACATGGGCGCCGCCAACCCGCTGGGCGCCGCCCGCGAAATCCGCCGCATCGCCGCCGAGCTGGGCATGGCGCATCTCAAGGTGGCCGCGCTGACCGGCGACGATGTGCTCGCCACCCTGCTGCAACAGCCGCAGCAGCGCCTGGACAACGGCCTCGCGCTGGGGGCGCTGGGCGAGCGTTTGGTCTCGGCCAACGCCTACCTCGGCGCCGACGGCATCGTGCAGGCGCTGCGGGCCGACGCCGATGTCATCGTGACCGGGCGCGTTGCCGATCCGTCGCTGTTCCTGGCGCCGCAGCTGTTCGAGTTCGGCTGGCGCGAAGAGGATTGGACGCTGCTGGGTAAAGGCACGCTGGTCGGTCATCTGCTCGAATGCGCCGGGCAGATCAGCGGCGGCTACTTCGCCGACCCTGGCGTCAAGGACGTGCCCGACCTCGCCCGCCTCGGCTTCCCGCTGGCCGAAATCGATGCCATGGGCAATGCCGTGATCAGCAAGGTGGCCGGCTCCGGCGGGCGCATCGACACCGCTACCTGCACCGAGCAGTTGCTGTACGAGGTGCATGACCCAGCCGCCTACCTCACACCCGACGTGAGCGCCGACTTCACCCAGGTGACGTTCCAGGCCACCGCCCCGGACCACGTCCGGCTACAGGGCGCGGACGGCCACGCACGCCCTGAGGCGTTGAAAGTGTCGGTTGGCTTTCTCGACGGTTGGATCGGCGAAGGGCAGATGTCCTATGGCGGCCCGGGCGCGGTCGCCCGCGCACGCCTGGCCGAAGAGATCGTGCGCACGCGTCTGCAACTGACGGGCGTGGCCTGCGACGACATCCGCACCGAACTGATCGGCGTCAGCGCCCTGCACGGGAACGATCTGGGCCAGCGCGCCGCAGGCGAACCCTGGGAGGTACGCCTGCGGGTCGCAGCGCGCTGCGCCAGCAAAAGCGATGCGGTGCGCATCGGCAACGAGGTGGAAACCCTTTACACCAACGGCCCCTACGGCGGTGGCGGCGCGAGCAAGTCGGTGCGTCAGGTTGTGGCGGTGGCGTCGCTGTTGCTGCCCCGAGACGCCGTCACGCTGCAAGTGCACCTGGAGGACATGGCATGAACACGGCAATCAAACTGCGCGAACTGGCCCACAGCCGCACTGGCGACAAGGGCGACACGTCGAACATCTCGGTGATCGCTTTCGACCGGCAGGATTACCCGCGCCTTGCCCAATGGCTGACGGTAGAGCGCGTCACGGCGCACTTTGCCGAACTGCTGGACCCGGCAGGGCCGCCCGTTCGGCGCTATGAGTTGCCGCAGCTGGAGGCGCTCAATTTTGTCCTGCCGGGCATCCTGCGCGGCGGGGTGACGCGCTCGCTGGCACTGGATGCGCATGGCAAGGCGTTGGGGGCGGCACTGCTCGATCTGGCGATCTAGATCTGGACGCACTACCGCTCAAGCGTCGAGGCCTCAATTGCGCACGAACGCCAGCCTCATCCCCAACCCCACGAACACACCCCCCACCACGCGATCCAGCCAGCGCTGCAACCTCCGATTGCTCGACAACCCACCCGCCGCACTGCCTGCCAGCAGTGCGAAGGTGACGTCGGTGGCAAAGGCCACCAGCGCGTAGGCCAGCCCCAGCACCAGGAACGAGGCGGTGTGGTGTTCGCCCCCCGGCACCACGAACTGGGGGAAGAAGGAGATGAAGAACAGCAGCACTTTCGGGTTCATCAGGGTGGTGATGAAGCCTTTGCTCAGCAAGTCGCCCAGGCGGGCGCCTCTTTTGATGCCCGCAGCGCGATCGACGTCGCCCTGCGCCTTGCCGAACGTGCCGAGAATCAGTTTCGCCCCCAGGTAGGTCAGGTACAGCACACCGACGTACTTGACGATCGAGAACATCAACGGCGACGCGGCGATCAGCGCCGTGAGCCCTACCACGCTGGCCAAGGCATGGGTGCAACTGCCCAGCGCCACGCCGGCGGCCGAAATCACGCCGGCGCGTCGCCCATTGGCCACGCTTTGCCCGATGACATAGGCCATGTCGGGGCCGGGCGTGATGGACAACAGCAGTACGGACAGCATGAACAGCGGGAGATTGTGGATATCGAGCATGATCGATCCTGAGGCGTAACCAAGGTTGCAGACGGGCCAGGCAGCTTATCACTCAGTGCGCCCATTGCAGCCCAGGGCTTCGCGTCGATCTTCTGCCCGTTGCCGCTGACAAAAAATCACCCGCTCCAGGTCTTCCCGAGCGGGTGATCGTTCAGCGAGGGCGCCGTTGCGGCTCAGCCCTCAATGCCGGTGCAGCGTCTGCCGAACCGACTTGACCTGATCGGCCGTCACCGCGCCGGCCTCATTCGACCAGCCACCGCGCAGGAAGGTGGCGAGCTCCGCCACTTCCGAATCGCTGAGCCGCTCGGCGAAGCCCGGCATCGGCAGCACCGACGGCGCACGCTCGGTCGACGGCGTTTGCGCACCGGCCAGAATCACGTTGATCAACGCGCCGGGGTGGTCGGCATTCACTACCGAAGCGCCGTTCAGACGCGGGAACACATGGGGCGCGCCTTCGCCGTTGACGAAGTGGCAGGCGTTGCAGTTGTCGACGTACAGGCGCTCGCCCAAGGTCAGGTCCTTGGCCGCGGTCAGCTTGGCCGTGGTGGCCTGGTCGCGGTCGGGCTTGGCTTGGGTCAGCTGGCGCTCCTTGCCTTCGAGCGACTTGAGGTAGACCGCCATGGCGGTCAGGTCGGCGTCGCTCATGTGCGAGGTGCTGTTGGCGACCACATCCTTCATCTCGCCGGCTACCGAAGCCGTGCTGTTACGCCCGGTGCCGAGGTAGTCGACGATCTGCTGCTGCGTCCAGTGCGGCATGCCGCGCAGCGAGGGCACGGCCCAGCCATTGAGCTCAGCGCCGGTCAGGTAACCCTTGGCCGATTCGTCCAGCCCGGTTTCCTGCAAGGTCAGCGCGCGTGGCGTGTGGCACGAACCACAGTGGCCCAGGCCCTGCACCAGGTAGGCGCCGCGCTGTTCCTGCGCGGTGGCGCCTTCGACGGCAACCAGGGGTTTGGCCTGGTCGTCGGGCAATGGCGAGAACAACGTGCGCCAGTACGCCAGCGGCCAGCGGATCGACAGCGGCCAGGGAATGTCGTTGGCCTTGTTCGGCTGCTCCACGGGCGCCACGCCTTTCATGAAGTAGGCGTAGAGCGCTTGCAGGTCCTCGTTGGAGATCTTCGCGTACGAGGGGTACGGCATGGCCGGGTACAGCGCATCGCCGTTGTGGTTGATGCCGCGGCGCATGGCCCGCTCGAAGTCGCCATAGCTCCAGTTGCCGATCCCGCGCTTGGCATCCGGGGTGATGTTGGTCGAGTAGATGGTGCCGATCGGCGAGCCGATGCCCAGGCCACCGGCGAACGGCTTGCCACCGGGCGCCGTGTGGCAGGCCACGCAGTCGCCCACGCGGGCCAGGTAAGCGCCTTTCTCCACCAGTGGCGGAGTGATGGGTTGTTCGAGCTTGGCGGTGGGGTCGCCGGAACGGTTGAGCAGGAAACTCACGCCCCAGGCGAGCAAGGCGACGACCAGGGCGATCACCAGCAAGGTGAGCAGCACGGAACGGGATTTGTTTTTCATCGTCGCGTTCCTCACGCCTGCACCAACGGGCCGGGGTTTTTCAGGTACTGCTCCTTGATGGCCTGGGCCGCGAACAGTGTGATCGCGCCGATCAGCGCGGTGGGGTTGGCCTGGAAGTTCTGTGGGAAGGCATTGCCGCCGGGCACGAAGACGTTATGCACGTCCCAGCTCTGCAGGTAGCGGTTCAGCGCACTGGTCTCGGGCGACTCGCCCATGATCGCGCCGCCCACGTTGTGGGTGGAGACATACTTGGTGATGTCCCAGTGCGAATCCATCCCTAAGTAGCTTTCGCTGTAGCTGTCGGGGGCAAGCTCTTTGGTGATGCCCTGCACGATGCCGCGCAGGTGCTGTTGCAGGCGCAGTTCGTTGGGTTTCCAGTCAAAGGTGATGCGCAGCAGCGGCTGGCCCCACGGGTCTTTGTAGGTGGGGTCGAGGTCGACGTAGTGCTCGCGGTACGACATGCAGCCGGTGGAGATACTGACCTTCATCGAATGGCCGTACCAGTCCTGCATGCCCTCCTTCCAGCCTTGGCCCCATTCCGGCGTACCGGCGGGCAATGCGGTGCCGATCGGCGTGCCGGTGGCCTGCGAGCTGTGGATCTTCGCGCCGCCGATGATGCCAAGGCCCGGGCCGTCGAAGTTGCCCGGCGAGATGTCGTTGAACATCTGCCCGGTGGCGCCGGCCGTGGCGAACGGATTGAACTGCTGATCCTTGAAGAACAGCGTGGTGCCGCCGACGCTGAGGTAGGCGTAGTTACGCCCTACCGTGCCCGTCTGCGACACCGGGTCGTACGGCTTGCCGATGCCCGAGAGGAGCATCAGGCGCACGTTGACGAACTGGAAGCCGGCCAGGATGACGATCTTGGCTGGCTGGAACACGGTGTTGCCGTCGGCATCGGCGTAGGTCACACCCTTGGCGGTCTTGCCATCGGGGTGCAGTTCGACTTTCAACACGTTGGCGTTGACCCGGTAGTCGAAGTTGTCCAGGCGCTTGAGCGCGTCCATCACCGCCGTTTGCGGCGAGGCTTTGGAGAAGTTCAGGCACGGGTACTTGCTGCAATAGCCGCAGTAGTTGCACGGCGCGATCTGGTTGCCGTAGGGGTTCTTCCAGGCCCGCGACACGTTCGCTGAGGGGTTGGGAAACGGGTGGTAGCCCAGCTTGCGCGCCGCATTGGCGAACAGCGTGTTGTTCAGCGTGTCTTCCAGTGCGGGCAGCGGGCAGGGGTTGGAGCGCGGGCCTTCAAAGGGGTCGCCGCCGTGGATGATCTGCCCGCGCAGGTTGCCGGTCTTGGCCGACAAACCGCAGATCTTGTCGAACTTGTCGAGGTACGGCTCGATCTCGTCCCAGGTGAACGGGAAGTCTTCGATCTGCATGTTGCTCGGCAGCACGCCGGGGCCATAAGCCTCTTGCGCGTAGGTCTTGAGCTTGAGGTCGGTGGGCGTGGGGCGGATCAGCACGCCGGTCCAGTGCAGGCCCGAGCCGCCCACGCCGGTGCCGGGCACGAACGCGCCCCACTGGCGGGTCGGCAGCGCAGTGCCGGTGAGGCTGTGGCGCACGGTCAGGGCCGCGTCCTTGGGCGTGGCCATGACCTTGTTGCGCAGGCCATAGGCGTACTGGTCAGCAGGCTTTGGGTAGGCAAAATCGGCGTTGCTGCGGTCTTCACCGCGCTCGAGCGCACGCACTTTCAAGCCCGCCTGGGCCAGTTCGATGCTCATCAGCGAACCGGTCCAACCGAGACCGACTACGACGACATCGACTTCATCATTGGTGATGTTTGACATGAGAAACCTTGAATGCTGGATCGCTGGGCGAAGGGTTCAACCGCGCTGGCCGGTCAGGCTGACGGGCCCGAGGGGATACGGGACGTTGTGCTGCGCGACCCATTCCAGGTAGCTGGCGCGGGCACCGGGAAAGCCGATGGCGATCCACGCCTTCATGCCCTTGTTGCCGCCGTAGATGGGGTCGGCGAGCCAGCCCTGGCGCGTGTGGTTGAGCAGTTCGCTGAAGAACAGCGTGCCTTTGAGCATGGTTTCGCCTGTGGCGGTGAAGTCGACTTCACCGCCCTGCAGCTTTTTCAGGGCCTCGTCGCGCTTACCCAGCTCGAGCAACGCGAAGTGCTCGCCGTAGGTCTTCTGGCACCAGGCGTCGAAGCCGGCAATGCCCTTCTGGTAGATCTGCTGCACGGTGTACGGCAGTTGATAACCCAAGGTGGGCGGCGCGTTCACATCGAACGGGCCCTGCAGGTACACCTCGTTACCCAGGTCACTGGCCAATTGCTGGTCGATGAAGATCGGCACGTTGGTTTCCAGCGCGCCGGGGCCGCGGCCATCGGCGGGAATCAGCCGGTCGCAGGCGGCGAGGATCAGCGTCCATTCGGCGGGGGTGAAGAAGGTCGGCTTGTAGCCTTCCAGGCTCGGCGCGGCGAGCTCGGCGGCGGCGGCGGCCGACAGGCCTTTGACCGCAATGCCCATGGCAGGCAGGGCGATCAGGGAGGACAGCAGGAACTTCCTCCGTGATGTTTGTGTGGCTGAGAGCATGCATGGCACCTATGGCTAATCACAACGAACCCAATAGCCACCCTGCCCTGTCGGGGGAGGCGCTTGCTGCCTGATCCTGGCCTGCGTCCTTCGAGACGTCTGTGGCGGCTTTGGTAGGTTTTTCTGGATTGATCAGGAAGAAACGACCTCGGCCATGCACGGGTCTTGGCCAGTGTCATGGGGGGCGGCTAGGCTCACGGAGGCGAAATGATAGCAGCCTAATTAATTTCTCATAACCCCAAATACTCTATATAGGTCAACAGACTATTTGTCGCAGGAGATTTCTGGCTGCTTGACCAGTGCTTGCATTGACACGCTCAAGCACTACGGCTCCAAGCGTATGGCCGCTTCGTTCCACCTTCAGGATCAGAGCAGCGGCGAGAAGAAATCGTTTCAAGAAATTACGCAATTTACGCTATCGGCCAGCTGATGCCGACTTCTGGCCTGTTGAAGGTAGCGGCACGCTGCCCAAAGGCGCTTTCTGCAAATCCCTATCTCAATCACTCGGCGTAGCAGTCGTCTCAACGGTACGAGCACGGGCTCAGTGTTCCACCGCGTTCAGCGCATTCATGAACGCCTCGCTCAGTGAATTCGCCTGATGAACCGCCATGAAGTCATTAGCTTGCTCGAACCGCTGAAAGGTCCTGTTGTGCAGCAGGTAGAAGCCATCGCAGTGCTCGGCGACTTCAGTGATCTGATGAGAGGAAAACACCACAGTTGCGCCCAAGGCGCAGGCATGCCGCACGGCCTGCCAAAGGTAGTACTGAAACTCAGGGTCTACGCCTGCGGTGGGCTCATCGAGAATGAACAGGTCACTCCCGGAGGTCAGCAGTGACAACGCGAGGAAACTTCTGATTTCGCCATAGCTGCATACACCTGCGGGTTTGGCCCAGATGTCCATATAGCGGATCGCTAGCCGTGGGGAAATTTGCTCCAGCATCGCCGAAATCTCATCCCGGCTCCGTACACGGTCGGCGTTCAGGCAGGCCACAAAGCGATAGGCCTCGTGCATGCGCATCGACGCTGGCAGGGTGATGATTTGCGAGAGGTAGCTGACGGAACGGGCTCGATTGTCGAAGACCTCACTGACCGTAGCGCGAAGGCCGCACAGGATGTCGAAGAAGGTAGTCTTGCGCCGATAATGCCAGTGATCGAACCTGCAGGAATCTCAAGACCGGCCTGATGGAATATCACCCGTTTCCTGTATGAAAAGTTCAGGCCCTGGATGTGCACGATGTTCATCAGTAACGCCCCCAGACCGGATGGACTCGAAAAAAACGACCGACTATTAACACTGACCCGATGAATAGTGCGGCGATGCCCAGCGCAGTCCACACATTTGTAACTCCATCAAAGAATACTGCGCACAGCGCTAAAGGGCTGTAGGACATAAGGCCTACCAAACCAGAGTCCCCATACAGAGCGCCGACGAAAGTTGAGGTGAGCATGAAAAATGAAATGATGGAGAATAACGTATTGGCGCTGGAATACTTGATCGGCAATAAGGCGATCAGTAATCCGACACTGGCGAATACCCAGTAACTGAGCAAGTAGCCGATGATGACCTGCACATACTCAGCGACGCTGAGCATACCCAGCATTGAACGTGTAACACCATAGAAAATACTGGCGTATACCAAAGCCACTCCGATATGCGTCATGACATGCGCGATCAGGAAAATCTTTATCGCCTCGGGCCGATATATGAATGATCTGACGAATCCGCTTTCCCGCCGCCCGATCAGGTACAGGCTCAGGCCAAAGAACGCATTGGTGGCGGCTAGGTAAGTGTAGAACCAGGCCGAGGTGGCAAGGTAGTCGGTTGCGGCTAGGGCGGAATCGGTTTTGGTGCGTTGCAGCATGACGTACAGCACGCAGGGGTAAATGATGGTCCATAGCACTGCCATGGGTTCGCGGGTCTGTTCTTTGATGAGCACGCAGATGACACCATGAATGCGTGTCACACTGCTGAACTCGAAAGGAGTGGTCGGCATCTCATTCTCTCTTTACTGTTCCCTGTACAACGCGCAATCAACGTGAGCCGAGAATAAATACAGGGATGGAGTAGGCGTTGTTGGTAGCGCCTCAGCGCGTAGAGAGAATCAAACCCACATAGCAACACACTCGCCAGGCATAGAAGATCGCTAATAGTCCTTGCAACAACCGGTGTCGTCAATAAAAAAATTACTATCAAGTGGCATGCTGAGAATTCACTATTTGAAACATCTCCAGTCCTAGGAAAAATCCTAGAAATCTTCCTACACAGCATTACCTTTAGTCCGCACGAAATGGACTAAGACACTCTTGCATATAACGTCCAACTCTCCCCCAAGGGTCATATATCTCACAAACTCCCAGTCTTGAAGCGAACTTGTAGGGCGTATTGAGATTTTAAAAATAACTCAGAACAGTGTAAGTGCTCGCCAGCCCCGTCGCTTGGCTGAGGACCGCTTCGCCGCCCTTTACGACTGACCGGAGCGCGGGACCGCTCGCTCCTGTACCCCCTTCTAAATCAACAGCTATGCATAGTTGTATGACAGCGAGCATGCCCGCGAATGTTGTTAACGCTAACGCAAATATTCTGATCGAACGCACTGCCTGGGCGTTCTTTCGCGAACAAGAACCGGGCGTCCACCTCGCTCCACAGGACTGGATTCTGCTCAATTGTCAGGCACAGCGCTCACCCCATCTTTTTCCTCACCAACCCCCACAAAAATCCTCATTTCGCTCCCCCCATATTCCCGGGACTATGACCCCATCCCCCGCCGCCCACCGCCGCAGCGGGCTGCACCTGGCCGGGCGCTGACTCGCCCGTTCCCTGACCCGTTCGAAGGACACCCCCATGCCCGCACAGACAACAACCCTCGACACCCTGGTGATCGGCGCCGGCCAGGCCGGGATCGCGGCCAGTGAACATTTGAGCAGCCTCGGCGTGCCGCACCTGGTGCTGGAGCGCAAGCGCATCGCCGAGGCGTGGCGCAGTGGGCGCTGGGATTCGCTGGTGGCCAACGGGCCGGTGTGGCATGACCGTTTTCCGGGGCTGGACTTCGATGAGCTCGACCCCGATGCGTTCGCCGGCAAAGACCGCGTGGCCGACTACTTCGAGGCCTATGTGGAGAAATTCAACGTGCCGGTGCGCACTGGCGTGGAGGTGAAACGCGTTACACGCAATGTCGGTAAGCCCGGCTTTCGGGTGGAAACCAGTGAAGGCGTGATCGAGGCGCAGCGCGTGGTGGTGGCCACCGGCCCCTTCCAGACTCCGGTGATTCCGCCCATCGCACCGCAGGAGGCCGGGCTGTATCAGATTCACTCAGCCGACTACTTCAACCCGCAGCAATTGCCAGACGGCGCAGTGCTGGTGGTCGGTGCCGGCTCCTCCGGCACGCAGATCGCCGATGAACTGCAACGCGCCGGCAAGCAGGTGTACCTCTCGGTGGGCGCCCACGACCGCCCGCCACGGCGCTACCGCAACCGGGACTTCTGCTGGTGGCTGGGCGTGCTCGGCGAGTGGGATGCCGAGACCCCGCGCCAGGGCCGCGAGCACGTGACCATCGCGGTGAGCGGTGCGCGCGGCGGCAATACCGTCGACTTCCGGGCGCTGGCCCATGAAGGCATGACCCTGGTCGGGCTGACGAAGTCATTCGACAACGGCGTGGTGACCTTCCAGCCGGACCTGGCCGCCAACCTGGCTGCCGGCGATGCCAACTACCTGGCTGTGCTGGACGCTGCCGACGCCTACATCGAACGCCACGGCCTGGACCTGCCCGAAGAGCCCCAAGCGCGCCACCGCTACCCGGACCCAGCCTGTGTCAGCGAGCCGATTCTCAGCTTGAATCTGCGTGAGGCCGGTATCACCAGCGTGATCTGGGCCACGGGCTATTCGGTCGACTACAGCTGGTTGCAGGTCGATGCGTTCCAGGACAACGGCAAGCCCAAGCATCAACGCGGCGTGTCCAGCGAGCCGGGTGTGTATTTCCTCGGCCTGCCGTGGCTGTCGCGGCGCGGGTCGAGCTTCATCTGGGGGGTGTGGCACGACGCCAAGCATGTCGCCGGGCACATCGCCACGCAGCGCAGCTACAGCGCCTACCGCGATGCCGGGCAGCGTCAGGCCGAGTTCCAGACGCATGCCGCCCCCCAATCTCCTCCGCCCGCCCAGGCGTTCGAGCGAAATTCACGGTAGGCGGCCGGTCCGGCGCTCCGGTCAGCCGCAATGGGCCGCAAGGCGGCCCAACCCACATGCCTCGCGACCTCAAGAGCACCGGCCCGCGCGCCTGCTCGCAACGGCCATCGACAGCCCGTCAGCGCGCAGACAGACCTACCCAGCCAAGGCTCAGTCAACCCAGCGAATTCACTTCACCAGGAACGCTTTCATGCCAACCCATACCCGCATCCGCATGTTCAACACCAAGACCACCTACCCCAACCAGTCGCTGGACAATGACCTGTGCCAGGCCGTGCGTGCCGGCAATACCGTGTACGTGCGCGGCCAGGTCGGCACCGACTTCGACGGCAACCTGGTGGGCCTGGGCGATGCTGCGGCGCAGGCCGAGCAGGCCATGAAGAACGTCAAGCAACTGCTGGAAGAAGCCGGCAGCGACCTGTCGCATATCGTCAAGACCACCACCTACCTGATCGATCCGCGCTACCGCGAGCCGGTGTACCAGGTGGTAGGCAAGTGGCTGCGCGGGGTGTTTCCGATTTCCACCGGGCTGGTGGTCTCGGCCCTCGGGCAGCCGCAGTGGCTGATGGAAATCGACGTGATCGCGGTGATTCCCGAAGCAAAGGAGTCGCGCCCATGACCTTCTCGATCATCGGCCGCTGCGCTGAAACCGGCCAACTGGGCATCGCCATCAGCTCGTCGAGCATCGCCGTCGGTGCACGCTGCCCTTGGGTGCGCGCGGGGGTCGGCGCGGTGTCGACGCAGAACGTGACCTTGCCCGCGCTCGGCCCGGAAATCCTCGACCTGCTCGAACACCAGTCGCTCAGCCCGCAACAGGCGCTGGACCACGCCTTGAACACCAACGGCTGGAGCCAGTACCGACAGGTGACGGTGATCGACGACCAAGGCCGGGTGGCGCTGTTCAGCGGGCAGCAGGCGCTGGGTCTCTTCAACGCCGTACCGGGCGAGCAATGCGCTGCGGCAGGCAACCTGCTGGCCGCGCCCGAGGTGATCCAGGCCATGGTCGATGCCTTCGAGCAGGCGCCCGGTGCATTGGCCGACCGGTTGCTGGCGGCCATGCACGCGGCGATGGCGGCCGGTGGCGAAGCGGGCCCGGTGCACTCGGCGGCGCTCAAGGTGGCGGGCGACCTGGTCTGGCCGATCATCGACCTGCGGGTGGACTGGGCCGAGCACGACCCCATCGGCCAGCTCGACGGCCTGTGGCAGGCTTACCAGCCGCAGATGCAGGACTACCTCACCCGCGCCCTCGACCCCACCGCCGCCCCGACCTACGGAGTGCCGGGTGATGAATGAACCTTGCAGCCGCGACGTGCTGGCGCAGCTGATCGGCTTCGCCACGGTGAGCCGCGACTCGAACCTGGCATTGATCGAGTTCATCGCCGAGTACCTCGCGGGGTACGGCATACAGGCCGAACGGCTGTTCAACGAAGCAGGCAACAAGGCCAACCTGTTCGCCACCCTCGGCCCGGACATCGCCGGCGGCATCGTCCTGTCGGGGCACACCGATGTGGTGCCGGTGGACGGCCAGGCCTGGACAGTGCCGCCGTTCGAGATGAGCGAGGCCAATGGGCGTTTGTACGGGCGCGGGACAGCGGACATGAAGGGCTTCATCGCCTGCGTGCTGGCCGCCGTGCCGCGCCTGCTGGCCAAGCCGCTGCGCAGTCCGGTGCACCTGGCGTTTTCCTACGATGAAGAGGTCGGTTGCCTTGGGGTGCGGCCAATGCTCGAGGCGCTCAACCAGCGCCCGCACACACCGCGGCTGTGCCTGATCGGCGAACCTACCGAACTGCAACCGGTGCTGGGCCACAAGGGCAAGCTGGCGATGCGCTGCGAGGTGCATGGGCTGGCCTGCCATTCGGCCTATGCGCCGTCGGGTGTCAATGCCATCGAATACGCCGCGAAGCTGATTGGTCGGTTGGGCACGATTGGCGAAGCGCTGGCGGCGCCCGAGCATCACGATGCGCGCTTCGACCCGCCCTACTCCACTGTGCAGACAGGCCTCATCCAGGGCGGCCGTGCGTTGAACATCGTGCCGGCCGAGTGCACCTTCGATTTCGAGGTGCGCACCCTGCCCGGCTTCGACGCGCAGCAGGTGGTGGATGATCTGCGAGCCTATGCTGATGGCGATTTATTGCCGCGCATGCAGGCGGTGAGTGTCGATACCGATATCCGTCTGCGGCCGCTCAGTGCTTACCCTGGACTGGCGACGGCGGCTGACAGCGAGGCGGCTTTGCTGCTGGCGCAGCTGTGCGGGTCGGACGCATTCTCTACGGTGGCCTTCGGCACCGAGGGCGGGCTGTTCGATGAGGCCGGGATTCCCACGGTGGTGTGCGGACCGGGGAGCATGGATCAGGGGCACAAGCCGGATGAGTTCATCACTCTGGTGCAACTTGAGGGCTGCGACGCGATGCTGGGGCGGCTGGCCGAGTACCTCCAGGACTGATCGAGCAGGTCACAAGGCTCGCAAGGCGCCCCATGACTGCCCGACAGCACGGCGCCACGTCCTCTAGCCGCCTTGACTCAACGCCGTCAACCGCTCGCGGCAGTAATCCACAAATGCCTGCGCCGGCTTGGTCAACTGCCCCTTGCGCAAGCGCGCGCTGACCAGCCCGGACGGCGTGACCGGCTCGGCGATCTCCAGCGTCACCAGGCTTTGGCCATCATAGGTGTGGCTGGAAAACGGTCGCGTCACCAGTAACGAGAATCCGAAGCCTTGCCCGACCATGCCGCGCACCATTTCGATCGATGGCGAGCCAAAGACGATGTTCGGCGTCAGCCCCAGCTCGTGGAACAGGCTGACGAAGTAGGTGCGGCTGGGCAGCACGTCAAGGAGGATCATCGGCTCGCGCACCAGGTCGCGTAGCGACACTTCGCGCTGGCCGGCATAGCGGTGGTTGGCCGGCAGCAGCACGTAGGGCTTCTGCGCCGGCATCAGCGGCTCGGTCTCGATGGTGTTGTCCAGCTCGTGTTCATAGAGGAAGACCACATCGAAGCTGCCGGCGGTGAGGCCCTGCACCAGTTCCTGCTGGTCGCCGTCGCGCAGACGGATGTCGACGCCGGGGTAGAGCTGTTTGAAACCTGCAATCAGTTGCGGCAGGTACAGCGGCGCGACGGTCTCGAAGCAGCCGATGTCGATCTGCCCGCTCATCACTTCGTTGTCGGCCAGGGCGTTCTGCTCGAACTCATGGGCAAGGCGCAGCAGCTCGCGGGCCTTGTGATAGAACCGTTTGCCGCTGGGGGTCAGCGACACGCCCTGGGCGTGATGGCGGATGAACAGCTGCACATTGAAGCTGCCTTCCAGGTTCTTGATCGCCGTGGAGATCGACGGCTGGGCGATGTACAGCTGGCGCGAGGCTTCGGCCACGCTGCCGGCTTCGACCGTGGTCACGAAATACTTCAGTTGGCGCAGGGAATAGGCAGCCACGGGCACCTCGTAGGCGGCGGCGGGCCGGGCACAGTGGCCGCGCGCGCAGGGAAATCCGACCTGCACAGTAGCGCAACCGGCACCTGGCCGGGCAATGCCTTGGCGAGCTTTTTCATAAGGCCGAAGAACATTTTTAATCGTTTTCCTGCGGCCGGGACTGGCGCACCATCGACTCACCAACCTACAAGAACAGCGCCGGGCGCCCTCTGCGACCCGCCGCCAGTTGCACCCCTTACTGCCTCTACACCATCACAATCACAAGTAATGAGGGAGTCTCCATGCGTACTCGTCACGCGTCGCTCGGCCTTGCGCTGCTCACCGCCGTCAGCCTGCCCGCCTTTGCCCAAACCCCTAGCCTGACCGTTATCTCCTTTGGTGGCGCCACCAAGGCTGCCCAGCAAGCGGCCTACTTCCAGCCGTTTGAAAAGAGCGGCGCGGGCAAGATTGTTGCCGGGGAGTACAACGGCGAACTGTCGAAGATCAAGGCCATGGTCGACGTCGGCCATGTGTCCTGGGATGTGGTCGAAGTCGAGAGCCCAGAGTTGGTGCGCGGCTGCGAATCGGGGCTGTTCGAGAAGCTCGATGCGAACATCATTGGTCAGGCCTCGACCTTCCTGCCCGGCACGGTCAGCGAGTGCGGCGTGGCCAGCTACGTGTGGTCGATGGTGCTGGCTTACAATCCGCAGAAACTCAAGCAAGGCCCGGCCTCGTGGGCCGACTTCTGGGACACCCAGCGCTTCCCCGGCAAGCGCGGTATGCGTAAGGGCGCCAAGTACACGTTGGAAGCGGCGCTGCTGGCCGACGGGGTTTCGCGTGAAGACCTGTACAAGGTGCTGGCCACCCCTGAGGGGGTGACCCGCGCGTTCAAGAAGCTCGACCAGATCAAGCCCAACATCCAATGGTGGGAAGCCGGCGCGCAACCCGCACAGTGGTTGGTGGCGGGCGACGTGGTGATGTCGGCGGCCTACAACGGGCGTATCGCCACGGCGCAGAAGGAAGGCTCGGACCTTAGCATCGTCTGGGCCGGCAGCCTGTATGACCCGGACCACTGGGCCATCGTGCGCGGCAGCAAGAACAAGGCCCTGGCCGAGAACTTCATCCGCTTTGCCAGCCAGACTGACACGCAGAAAACCTTCTCCACCCAGATCCCTTACGGGCCGATCCGCCAGGACGCTCTGGCGCAACTGCCGGCCGACGTGCAGCGGCAACTGCCCACCGCACCGGAGAACCTGGCGCAGGCGCAGTTGGTCGATGCCGAGTTCTGGGTTGACCATGGGGAAGAACTGGAAGAGCGCTTCAATGCCTGGGCGGCGCGGTAGGGTGGCAACCCACTGTTGAGTCGAACGCCGACGGCTGGCCCCACGGGCGGGTCAGCCGGAGTCGGCCTCGAAGGGCGCGGTACTGGCCTGGATAGCCCGTCCCCCCTGAGGTGCCCGCGCTGCGAGTTCCTCTTGATACCTCAAGGTCCCCTCTACGGCCGGCAGCATTTCCCGGATGCGTCCACGGGGCTCGTCCACTCGGCAAAGCCGACCGATACCGGAGCGCAGCATGTATCGGTTCGCCCATTCCAGAAACAGGGCTTTGGTACCGTCCCACGTCAGGATGTCTTTGAGCTGCTCGCCTTTGCTACCAGGGATGTGCGCACTCAGTAGCTGTTGAGCCTGCGCAGAACGGATTCCAACCCGCCCGAGGGGTGGGTTCCCGCCTGCCAACGCGAGCAGGAGCATTGGATCGATCTTGACCACGATGGCTAGCCGATACGTTGGCTGCTCAGCAGGTAACCTTCTGGAAAAATCATTTGGAAAAGGGGGGGCGGCGCTCTGCGCCGGTACTCATCTCGCCGCACTGGCATGGTCAAGCTGATCGGACAAACGTCTCTCGCAGAGCCATAGCGCAACATCTAGTCGCCGTCAGCAGCACGGTACATCAAACCGGACACTGAACAGCGGATGCAGATGCTCGGCAAGCTCCAGTTGGTCGGGCGCGAATACGTTTTCTGCCGCGGGAAAAGGCGACATACCTTGGGGTACCTGCGTGTACTCGCCAGGGGAATCTTGGGTCATCGCCTACACTCCTGTTTTAGATCATGGCCTCGAGTGCGGCTTCGAGCGCGTGCAGTTCGACCGCGATGCCGTCCCCGTAGTAGGCCACGCGCTGGGAGCAATCTACGCTGACGCTCACACCACTTCCAGTCAGTTGCCCGGGGTATTTGCGCAGCAGCAGGCTCAGGCAGTTGGGTAGCGGCCAAGTGGCCTGATCGACCGACCAGCAGGGGTCGGTGAACTGCAGCACACAGGCGCCCGTGGCGGTGTCGATCACCTCGGGCGAATGAACCCAGTGTGATGGGCCCGCCTCCCAAGGGCTGACCCGCACCTGATAACGGCCATCAGCAGAGGTCGCCAGCAGCTCGGTGGTCACCGCACGCCCCCAGAACGAGCGACCGCCGCCCCTTGCCCCAACCGACTCAACCACACCGATCCCAGAATCACCCCGCCGCCCACCAGCAACCGCCCGAGCGGCGCGCCCTGGTTCCAGATCAGCAGGTTCAGCACCAACCCCACCGGCACGTGCAGGTTGTTCATCACTGCGAGCGTTGCGCCGGGCACCAGGCATGCGCCCTTGTTCCACCAGTACAGCCCCAGTGCAGTCGGCACCAGGCCGAGGAAGGCCAGCACCTGCCACTGCACCGCGGTGCTGGGCAGGTGTGCGGCGTTGCCAAACAACAGAAAGCCCGGCAAGGCCACCAGCAGCGCGCCGATGTAGAAATAGCCAAAGCGCCGATAGTGCGGCAAGTCGCTGGGGTGGCGGGCGATGAGGTGGCGGTACAGCACCTGGCCGGCGGCGTAGGTGAAGTTGGCCAGTTGCAGGAGCAGGAAACCGATGAAGAAGTCGCCGCTGATGCTGTCGAAACGGATCACCGCCGCGCCCGCGACCGCCACGGCTGCGGCCAGCAGCGCCCATGGGTTGAAGCGTCGGTTCAGGGCATCTTCGATGAGGGTCACGTGCAGCGGGGTGAGGATGGTGAACAGCAGCACTTCCGGCACGCTCAGCACGCGGAAACTCAAATAGAGGCACACATAGGTGATGCCGTACTGCAACGCGCCGATCAGCAGCAGCGAGCGCATGAAGCGCGGCTCGACCTGGCGCCAGCGGGTCAGCGGCAGGAACACCAGGGCCGCCAGCACGACGCGGGCCAGCACGGCGAAATAACTGTCGACCTGCCCGGCCAGGTATTCGCCGATCAGGTTGAAGGAAAACGCCTGGATCAGCGCGACGATAATCAGGTAGCCCATGGTGGCCTCTCGGAATGCAAGGCGGCGACCTTAGCGGCTGGGGGGCGGGGGTTCAACTGTCGCAGGAAAAGAACGCGGTGCCTGGGCGTTTTTCGCGAACACGCTCGTTCCAGGGGAACGCGGTGACTGTAGGCGACTTTAGTCGCGATGAACCGCCCAGCCGTCCTAGGTCTGGACCACGCGTATCGCCAGGCAAAGCGCAATTGCAGCTGGCCCGAAACGACCGACCTGGCCCTCCCGGGCAACAGCCTCGGGCCCTTCTGCCGACCTAAAAAAAACCCGGCCAGGTTGGCCGGGTCACTACACCCAAAGGAGCAAAAGGGTGTCAGGTCGGGAATTCGCGGTATCAGGCCACAGCGGCAAGACGCGCCTTGGCCTGGTTCATGCCTTTCTCGTAGAAGTCGCCACTCATGTTCAGGCCTTCGGCATGAATGAACTCGACGTCGTGGATGCCGATGAACGCCATCACCTGGCGCAGGTAGGGTTCCTGGTGATCGCTGGCGCCGCCGGCGTGGATGCCGCCACGGGCAGTCAGCACGATGGCGCGCTTGCCGGTCAGCAGGCCTTGCGGGCCGGTCGGGGTGTACTTGAAGGTGATGCCGGCACGCAGCACGTGGTCGAGCCAGGCCTTCAACGTGCTGGGGATGGTGAAGTTGTACATCGGCGCTGCGAGCACCAGTACGTCGGCGGCGAGCAGCTCATCGGTGAGGATGTTGGAGCGGGTCAGCGCTTCGATTTCGGCGCCGGAACGCTCGGCCTCAGGCTTCGTCCAGCCGCCGAGCAGGTCGACGTCCAGGTGTGGCACGGGCTTGGCGGCGACGTCACGCAGGGTGATCACGTCATCGGGATGCGCGTTTTGCCACTGGTTGACGAACTCGCGGGTCAGCTGGCGAGAGGTCGAATCCTGTTGGCGGGCGCTGCTTTCAATGATCAGTACGTGGACCATGCGGGCCTCCATCGGCAAATAAGGTGATGCGATGGAGGTGAGATTATCGATTGACCGATCGATAAAACAGCGTAAAAAGTGGGTACTAACTATCGAATATCCTGTTTATTTGTCGGCACACGCCATGGTGACGCGCAGCCGCAGCACTTCCCGGTTGAAGCGTGCGGTCACGTTTGCCTGCTGTCCGGCATCGACGCTGACCCGCCGTACCCTCGGCGCTTCCGGGCCATTGCGCAGGGTTACCTTGCAGGCGGCTGCGGTTTGCCCGTAGTTGTTCAGGGTGACCGCAGCCATGTCAGGGGCGGTGTCGAAAGCAGTGAAATCGACCTTCACCCCGTCGAGTCGTTTTTCCACATCGATCGGATAGGCTGCGGCCGCCAGCGGCAGGCACAGCAGCAGTGACAGGCAGTATCTATTCATGGGCGCGCTCCTTGAAGCGCGCAGCTTAGGCCATCAGGAGAGCAAGATGAAAGCGCCCCGTGTCACCCTGGATCAGTGGCGAACCCTGCAGGCGGTGGTCGATCATGGTGGCTTCGCCCAGGCCGCCGACGCCCTGCACCGCTCGCAATCGTCGGTGAGCTATACCGTCGCCCGCATGCAGGAACAGCTCGGCGTGCCGCTGCTGCGCATCGATGGCCGCAAGGCCGTGCTCACCGAAGCTGGGGACGTGCTGCTGCGGCGCTCGCGCCACCTGGTCAAGCAGGCCAGCCAGCTCGAAGACCTGGCCCACCACATGGAGCAAGGCTGGGAAGCCGAGGTGCGCGTGGTGGTCGATGCCGCCTACCCCAGCGCGCGCCTGGTGCGCGCGCTCAGTGCCTTCATGCCGCAGAGCCGCGGCTGCCGGGTACGCCTGCGTGAAGAGGTGCTGTCGGGGGTGGAAGAGGTGCTGCACGAAGGCATCGCGGACCTTGCCATCAGCAGCTACAGCATCGGTGGTTACCTGGGCAGCGAGCTGAGCGCGGTGGAGTTCGTGGCCGTGGCCCACCCCGAACACAGCCTGCACCGCAGCGGTCGCGAGCTGACCTTCCAGGACCTGGAAAGCCAATTGCAGGTGGTGATTCGCGATTCGGGCCGGGCGCAGCCGCGCGATGTGGGCTGGCTGGGCGCCGAGCAGCGCTGGACCGTTGGCAGCCTGGGCACCGCCACCACCTTCGTCAGCAGTGGCCTGGGCTTTGCCTGGCTGCCGCGGCACATGATCGAGCGCGAGTTGCGCGATGGCGTGCTCAAGCCCCTGCCGCTGGACCAGGGCGGCAGCCGCCACCCCCTGTTCTACCTGTATTCGAGCAAGGAAAAGAGCCTGGGGCCGGCCACGCAGATTCTCATCGAGCTGCTGCGCAATTTCGACACCGCGGCGCTGGATGTGCCCTTTGCAGCGCCGGCGCAGGCGTGAAAGGCGGCGTCTTTATCAAGCGCCGGCTCGAAGGGCGCCTGCCGGGGGCAGAATCCAGAGCCCGCCGCTTGCCCGGCGCCTGGGCGACCCTGTGCAGCCCAGCCCGCCGCACTTAAAGGCCACTTCGCCCCCGCTCATGAGCATCCTGCAGCAGGCGCCCCCATGAGTGGCCCGGGCGGAACATGGCGGCAACCTCCACTGTCCGAGACGTATGACCGCGATCAACCACGCTGACACTGGCTGACCGCCACAAAGGCCAGCGGCACCAGGGAAATCGGCCGCTGATCGCTCGCGGACCTGCATGCACGGTGTCGGAAACGCCGCAGCCCACCGCGCAATAGCCTGTAGAAAGCACAGGTCGCATCACCCCGAGAGAGGATCATTTGCGTCTGCCGGGCTGGCAGTTCGTGTCGAATCCCGGCAGGCTATGCCGCCAGATCGACCCTCTTGCGCTGGGCTGCCTGACAGCGACATTTATCTCACAAGGACTTCGCGCCCATGCTGAAAAAACTACTGCTCGCCACCTGCTCCCTGGCCCTGGCCACCAGCGTCATGGCCTCCGACAAGACTCCGCACGTGCTGCTCGACACCAGCTTTGGCCCGGTGGAAATCGAGCTCAACGCCGAAAAGGCGCCGATCAGCACCAAGAACTTCCTCGGCTATGTGGACAGCGGTTTCTACAACAACACCATTTTCCACCGCGTGATCCCGGGCTTCATGGTTCAGGGCGGCGGGTTCACCGAGCAGATGCAGCAGAAAGACACCAAAGACCCCATCCGCAACGAGGCTAGCAATGGCCTGAAGAACGCTCGCGGCACCCTGTCCATGGCGCGCACGTCCAACCCGAACTCGGCCACCAGCCAGTTCTTCATCAACGTGGCCGACAACGAGTTCCTCAACCCGGGCCGTGACGCCGGCTACGCGGTGTTCGGCAAAGTGACCAAGGGCATGGAGGTGGTCGACCAGATCGTCCGCTCGCCGACCACCACCAAGAAAGGCATGGGCGACGTTCCATCCGATCCGGTGTTCATCAAGTCGGCCAAACGCATCGACTGACCGCTGGTTGCACACGGACGTGCACCCGCCTTGCGGCCGCAATGACCAGGAGTGCTGTGACCCATGCTGTACCGCCGTTTCGAGCAACTGATCGACATCTTCCGCGAGGCCCCCACCGAGGCCCCGCCGAGCAAGGTGCTGCCGTTCTACCTCTATTACATGCGCCAGGTCTGGCCGAGCTTTCTCGCCCTGCTGGTGATCGGCCTGATCGCCTCGCTGATCGAAGTGGCCATGTTCAGCTTCCTCAGTCGCATCATCGACCTGACCCAAGGCACGCCCAACGTCAACTTCTTCAGCGAGCACAGCGGCGAGCTGATCTGGATGCTGGTCGTGGTGCTGGTGGCGCGGCCGATCTTCTTCGGCCTGCATGACCTGCTGGTGCACCAGACCATCAACCCCGGCATGACCAGCCTGATCCGCTGGCAGAACCACACCTATGTGCTGCGCCAGAGCCTGAATTTCTTCCAGAACGACTTCGCCGGGCGCATCGCCCAACGCATCATGCAGACCGGTAACTCGCTGCGCGACTCGGCGGTGCAGGCGGTGGATGCGCTGTGGCATGTGCTGATCTATGCGATCACCTCGCTGGTACTGTTCGCCGAGGCCGACTGGCGGCTGATGCTGCCACTGCTGGTGTGGGTCGTCGGTTACATTGCCGCGCTGTGCTACTTCGTGCCGCGGGTCAAGGCGCGCTCGGTGGTCTCGTCGGAGGCCCGCTCCAAGCTGATGGGGCGCATCGTCGACGGCTACACCAACATCACCACGCTCAAACTGTTCGCCCACACCGACCACGAGCAGCAGTACGCCCGCGAAGCGATCCGCGAACAGACCGAGAAGACCCAGCTCGCCTCGCGGGTAGTGACCAGCATGGACGTGGCCATCACCAGCCTCAACGGGCTTTTGGTCGTCACGACCACGGGTCTGGCGCTGTGGCTCTGGTCGCACTCGCTGATCAGCGTCGGCGCCATCGCCCTGGCCACAGGCCTGGTGATTCGCATCGTCAACATGTCAGGCTGGATCATGTGGGTGGTCAACGGCATCTTCGAGAACATCGGCATGGTCCAGGACGGCCTGCAGACCATCGCTCAGCCGGTCACCGTCAGCGATCAACCCAATGCCCCCGCGTTGCAGGTCAGCCGCGGCGCGGTGCACTTCAAGCAGGTAGACTTCCATTACGGCAAGGCCAGCAACGTGATTCAGGGGCTGGAGCTGAACATTCGTCCCGGCGAGAAGATCGGCCTGATCGGGCCATCGGGGGCTGGCAAGTCGACGTTGGTCAATCTGCTGCTGCGCTTGTACGACATCCACGGTGGGCAGATTCTCATCGATGACCAGAACATCGCCGAGGTCAATCAGGCCAGCCTGCGCGCGCAGATCGGCATGATCACCCAGGACACTTCGCTGCTGCACCGTTCGATCCGCGAAAACCTGCTGTATGGCCGGCCCGAGGCCAGCGAGACCGAGATGCTCGAAGCGGTGCACCAAGCGCGGGCCGATGAGTTCATTCCAGTGTTGTCCGACGCCGAAGGCCGCATGGGCCTGGACGCCCATGTCGGCGAACGCGGGGTGAAACTGTCCGGCGGCCAGCGCCAGCGCATCGCCATTGCCCGGGTGCTGCTCAAGAACGCGCCGATCCTGATCATGGACGAGGCCACCTCGGCGCTCGACTCCGAGGTCGAAGCGGCTATTCAGGAGAGCCTGGAAACGCTGATGCAGGGCAAGACCGTGATCGCCATCGCCCACCGTCTCTCGACCATCGCGCGCATGGACCGGCTGGTGGTACTGGAAAAAGGCCGGATCGTGGAGATGGGTAGCCATGCCGAACTGCTGGCGCACAAAGGCTTGTACGCGCGGCTGTGGCAGCACCAGACGGGTGGTTTTGTAGGGGTGGATTGAACCTCGCGGGAACGGCCGACCGGCCGTTCCTACCCCGGTTTGCGGTAGGGCAATAGTGTTCGCGCTTGTTCGGCATACCCCAGCACCCCTTCCCGCTCTTCCTTTAGAAAGTTCTCCACGGCGTTGTGCAAGCCGGGATGCAACAGGTAATGCCACGACCGCGTGATCACCGGCTCGAAGCCGCGGATCAGCTTGTGCTCACCCTGAGCACCGGCGTCGAAGCGGTGGATGCCCTTCTCGATGGCGAACTCCATGCCCTGGTAGAAACAGGTCTCGAAATGCAGCCGGTCGAACTCGTCCAGGCAGCCCCAGTAACGACCGTAAAGCGTTTCATCACCCAGCAGGCTCAGGGCCATGGCCACATCGCGGCTGCCCTGGCGAGCGATGGTCACGTGAATGGCCTCGGGCATGCGCTCGGCGATCAGGCTGAAGAATTCACGGGTCAGATAAGGGGCGCGGCCGCGCACGGTGTACGTGTTGGCGTAGCAGTGGTAGATGAAGTCCCATTGCACCTGCGTCAGCTCGGAGCCTGTGAAGCGCTCGAAGGCGATGCCCTGCCCCGCCACCTGCTCGCGCTCCTTGCGCATCTGCTTGCGCTTGCGTGAGCTCAGGGTGTCGAGGAAATCCTGAAAATCCCGGTAGCCACGGTTGCGCCAGTGGAACTGGCAGCCCAGCCGCTCCAGCCAGCGGGATTGCGCGCCCATGAGCCGATCCAGGGCCGGCTCGGTGAAGTTGAGGTGGGCACTCGATAGCTGGCCTTTGTTCAGGTACTCCGGCAAAGCCTGTAGCAGCAGCTGGCCGTCCTCGGGGGTTCGGCTCATCAGCCGCGGCCCGGTCACCGGGCTGAACGGCACGGCGCCGAGCAGCTTGGGGTAATAGGCGATGCCGGCACGCTCGCAGGCCTCGGCCCAGCCGTGGTCGAACACGTATTCGCCGAACGAATGCCACTTGCGATACGCCGGCAGCAGCGCGCAGACCTCGCCGTCACGCTCCAGCACCAGGTGCTCGGCGGCCCAGCCGGTCTGCCGGCAAACGCTGGCGCTGTCTTCCAGGGCGCTGAGAAAGGCATGCCGCAGAAAGGGTTGGTCAGGCGGCACCCATGCATCCCAGGTACTCGCGGGCAGGTCGTGCAAGTGGGCAAGGCTGTGCAGGCTGATCACGGCGACTACTCATGTGGGAAATGCATGTAGGAAGTTTCAGCAGTATCACGGAACAACCCACCCTGACTCAAACCTTCAATCGCTCTCTTAACCGCAGCGCCATCATTCAGACACGATTCTGTAATACCCCCCCGCAATACTTGCGCCTGTTTTCCGGAACTCGAGAAACCTGTCTATTCAGGGCCTTTCCGGTAACTGCCAACTTTGATGGGGGTAGGCGCTTGAGCCTCCCCACACTTTCCAACGGGAGAACTGTATGCGCGTTGTTTCTACACTTACCGGAGTCAGCCTGACCGGCCTGCTGCTGGCCCTGAGCACTCCGGCCAGTGCTGCCGTCGACGCCAAGCTGCTCGAAATGCTGCGGGCCAATGGCTCGATCAATCAGGCGCAGTACAGCGAACTGCAAGCGGATCTCGCCACCGAAAACAAGGAAAAAGCCGCGCAGAAAGCCCAGGTCGAACGCGCCAGCTCCTTCGAACAGAAAGTCGCCTGGGCCGCCAAGACCCAGGTCAAGGGCGACGTGCGTCTGCGCTATGAAGACGTCAACGTCGACAACCCGATCAGCCGCAGCAACAACCAGGACCGCGAGCGCGTGCGTGCCCGCGTCGGTTTCTACAGCGAGATCAACCCGCAGGTCGACGCTGGCGTGCGCATCGCCACCGGCAGCAGCGCCGATGGCCGCTCGACCAACCAGAGCCTGGACAACTACTTCGAGAAGAAATCCCTGTGGGTCGACTTGGCCTACCTCGACTGGCACCCCACCGGTATCCCCAACCTGCACCTGGTCGGCGGCAAGATGCCTCAGCAATGGGTGAGCATGGGCGACATCATCTGGGACAGCGACCTGAACCCCGAAGGCGTGGCCGTGACCTACAAGCACAACGTCGGCAGTGCCGAAGTATTCGGCAGTGCCGGTCACTACACCCTCAAGGACAACGTCGATGGCGACGGCGTGCAGTTCAAGCACGACGCGCAGCTGTACCACGCGCAGCTGGGCACCAAGTTCGCCGCCACTGACACGCTGAAGTTCACCGTGGGCGCCAGCCTGTTCGCCTTCGACAACGACAAACCGTCCGCCTTCCTGCGCGCGTTGGGCAACACCACCGATGAATTCCAGCTGGTCGAAGGCTTTGGCCAAGTGGACTACACCGGCCTCGCCATCCCGCTGTCAGCCTACGGCCAGTACGTGAAGAACACCGAAAGCACCGACGGCAAGGACCAAGCCTGGCTGACCGGCGTAAAGACCAAGCTCGGCGCCTGGAGCCTGGACTACAACTACCGCGACGTGCAGCGTAACGGTGTGGTCAGCGCCTTCACTGACTCGGACTTCGGCAACGGCTTCACCGGCTCGCGCGGTCACAAGGTCAAGGTTGGCTACGAGATCGACAAGAACTTCTCCCTCGGCGCGGCCTACCTGATGGCCAAGACCGACTACTCCAACCTGCCCAACAGCAACGCCAGCGTCGACACGCTGCAGGTCGATCTGGAAGCGAAGTTCTAAGGTTCGTAGCACCCTCGCGGTACGACAGCGGGAAGCGCCGGTTCCATCCGGCGCTTCCCGTTTTTTTGCTGGGTTGTTTTACCGGTCGCGTGGGGTGGCTGCTGCTAGGTTTTTTTGAGTAGTGGGCTTGGGTTTTGGGGATTCAGACGAGGGACTTGGGTTGCCTGGGGTGTTCAGATAAGAAGAGCAACGGCAACGGCAACGGCAACGGCAACGGCAACGGCAACGGCAACGGCTCACACTGGGCGCTTTGGGTAGCGGTCTCGCCAGTTCTGCAGAAAGGATGAGGTCTAGGTAGGAGCCAACTGCCTTTCATGAAGGGCTGACAAAGGGCCAGATCAGGTCTACGTCGGCAGCATACGGTCTCCTATCCATAACCGCATCGCGCAAGGCAACGCGGTCCGTACAGGAGCGAGCTTGCTCGCGATGGGCGGCAACGATTACGAGAACGTCTGACGCAGCGCGGTGCCTGGGCCTTTTTCGCGAGCGAGCTCGCTCCTGCAAAAGGCTGCGGCCCGAGCCAAACGGCTGCGGCTCAAGCCAAATTGCTGCCATTCCAGCCCACTCTGTTGGTTGCGACTGCAGCCCATTCTGTAGAAGCGGCCGGTCCGGCGCTCCGGTCAGTCGCGATGGCCAGCGAAGCCGGCCCAACCAAGGCAACACCGATCAGCGGGCAAAAACCGGCAGCCCCTGCCTGAGCCTAACCGCACGCCTCCACCCGCCGAAGCGCTCAACGTTTGCGCAACAACACACTACCAATCGAATAGCCCGCACCGAACGAGCTGAGCACACCCAACGCACCCGGCTGCAGGTCATCCTGATACAGATGGAAAGCAATGACCGAGCCAGCCGAGCTGGTGTTGGCATAACGGTCAAGGATTACCGGCGCCTCGGCTTCACTCACCTCACGGCCCAGCAGCTTCTTGACGATCAGATGATTCATGCTGAGGTTGGCCTGGTGCAGCCAGAAGCGCTGCACGTCACTGGGCTGCATGCCGTTGTCACCCAGGTGCTGAGCAATCAGTTCGGCCACCATCGGACACACCTCGCGGAACACCTTGCGCCCTTCCTGCACGAACAGCTTGTCGGCATCGGCGGCGTGGTCTTCAGCTGCGCGGTTGAGGAAGCCGAAATTGTTGCGGATGTTGTTGGAGAACTGGGTCAGCAGGCGGGTGCTGACGATGTCGAACTGGTGCGGCGAGGTGGCTTGATCCTGACGCTCGATCAATACCGCCGTGGCGGCATCACCGAAGATGAAGTGGCTGTCGCGGTCACGGAAATTGAGGTGGCCGGTGCACACCTCCGGATTGACCACCAGCACCGCGCGGGCCTGACCCAGCTGCACGCTATTGGCGGCGGTCTGGATGCCGAAGGTGGCCGAGGAACAGGCCACGTTCATGTCGAAGGCAAAACCCTGAACGCCCAAGGCATCCTGGACTTCAATGGCGATGGCCGGATACGGCCGTTGCAGGTTGGAACAGGCGATGATCACGCCATCGACATCGGCGGCGGTGCGCCCGGCACGTTCGAGGGCCTGCCTGGCGGCAGCCACGGCCATCTGGCAAAGCACCGAGGGCTCGTCGTTGCTGCGCTCGGGCAGGTTTGGCTTCATGCGCTGCGGATCGAGAATCCCGGCCTTGTCCATGACATACCGGCTCTTGATGCCCGACGCCTTCTCGATGAAGGCCGCGTTGGATTCACCCCACGGCTCGACCTCGCCGCGCTCGATGGCCTCGGCCTGCTCGCGATTGGCCTGCTGCACCCAGGCGTTGAAGGATTCCACCAGTTCTTCGTTGGAAATGCTCTGGGCCGGGGTGTACAGGCCGGTGCCGCTGATTACGACGTTATGCACGGTCGTTCCTCTGATCTATGGCCGGCACCCGACGTAGGGCCGACGCGAAACACGCCAGGATGCTGGCACGGTGGTGCCAACTGTAAACCGTGATACGCCCGGGCAATCGTGATGCCGTGCACCCCAAATAAAGGTGCATCGAGTGGGCCTGTCTTGCAGTCCTGATGCTTGGCTCAGACGCCAAACACTGCAGCGCAGTGCCGATCGATTCAGTGAACAGCCACACAGTGAAACCGGGGGTATCCGTTCAAGCGAAAACTGTCCTCAGTCTGCCATAAATTGCCGGGATCAACCTTCGACCTGGGTCCATTGCTTACCCAGGCGCTTGTCGGAAATCGGCACTTTGGTGCTCAGCTGCTGAGCAAACAACGACACTCGGTATTCTTCCAGCCACCAGCGGTACTGGACCAGTTGCTCATCGCGCTTGCCCTCTTGGGCGTGCTTGTCGGCGCGGGCCTTGTACTGCGCCCACAGGCTACTCAGTTCGCCACTCCAGACGCGGTCTTTCTGCACCTGGGCGCCGAGCTTTTCCAGGCGCAGTTCAATGGCCTTGAGGTAGCGCGGTAGCTCCTTGAACCAGGCTCCTGGCGTTTCACGCACGAAACCTGGATACACCAGGTTGCTCAGTTGCTGGCGGATGTCATTGAGCGACACCGCCTGGCTGAGGTCGATCTTGCCCTTGAAGCGCTTCTGCAGCCCGTGCCAGAGCTTCAGCACGTCCAATGTCTGCCGGGCCAGGCGCTCGGCGTGCTCGGCCCAGCCGCCGCGCTTGCGCTCGGCCAGTGAGGCCAGCGCGGCGCCCTCGCGTGGCAGGTCGGTTTCACCCTCCAGAATGCAGCTGTCGAGGCTGGCCAGCAGAATGTCTTCCACCAGCGCATCCAGGCGCCCCAACTCGCGGTACAACAGCCCCAGCTCGGTCAGCCCCGGCAATTTGCCACGCAGGAACTTGGCGGGCTCGGCCAACTGCTGCAACAACAGGCGTTGCAGGGCACGCCGATGCTGGAACTGTGCTTCGGCCGAGGTCGAGAAACGGCCTTCGCGCACGGTGCCGTTGTCTTCGACCAGGGCCGGGTACACGGTCAGTGACAGCCCGGCGATCTTCTGCTGGGTGGTCTGCGCCACTTGAGCGAAGGCCTTGGCCTGCACCGGTTGCTCGGCTTTGTCGGTACGCGGCAAGGCCAGCGCCGCCTGGCTCGCCGCTGCAAAGCGGGCAGTCAGCGCGGCCAGGTCGCGGCCTTCGCCGAGGAACTTGCCCTGACCATCGACCACCTCGATGTTCATCCGCAGGTGGCCTTCGACCAGCGCCACGGACTCGGCCCAGGCCTCGTCCGAGACCCGCGCCCCGGTCATGCGCAACAGCTCCTGGCCTAGTGTCTGGGGCAAGGCGCCTTGGCCAAAGCTCAACCGCGCCAGGGCGGCCTTGACGAAATCCGGCACTGGCACAAAGTTCTTGCGCAGCGCTTTGGGCAGGTTACGCACCAGGGCCACGCACTTGGCCTCCAGCAGGCCAGGTACCAGCCACTCCAGGCGATCGCCCGGCAGGCTCGGCAACAGCGGCGCCGGGACCCGCACGGTCACACCGTCACGAGGATGGTTGGGCTCGAAGTGATAGGTCAGCGGCAGGCGCAAGTCGCCCACCTTCAGGCTGTCGGGGTATTGCGCGGCGGTGACTTCGCTGGCTTCGCGGGCCAGCACGTCCTCCTCGCGCATGATCAGCAGATCAGGCTGCTGCTGGCTGGTCATGCGGTACCAGGCGTCGAAGGTGGCGGTCTGGTGAATCTCTGCCGGCAGGCGCGCTTCGTAGAAGCCGTACAGGGTTTCCTCATCGGCGAGAATGTCGCGACGGCGGGCCTTGGCTTCGAGCTCATCGAGCTGTTCGAGCAAGCGTTTGTTCGCCGTCAGGCATTTGGCCCGGGACTGAATTTCGCCGCCCACCAAGCCTTCACGAATAAACAGCTCGCGCGAGACCACAGGATCGATCGGCCCGAAATGCACCGGCCGGCGCCCCACCACGATCAGCCCGTACAGAGTGATTTGCTCGAACGCCACCACCTGCCCGCGCTTCTTTTCCCAGTGCGGCTCGAAGTGGTTCTTCTTGATCAGGTGCCCGGCCAGTGGCTCGATCCAGTCCGGCTCGATCTTCGCCACCATGCGCGCGTACAGCTTGGTGGTTTCGACCAACTCGGCGGCCATGATCCACTGCGGACGTTTGCGACCGATTCCGGACGATGGATGCACCCAAAAGCGCCGCTGCCGCGCGCCTTGGTAATCGCCCTCTTCGGCCTTCTGCCCGATCTGGCTGAGCAGGCCGCTGAGAATCGCCTTGTGCATGCGCGCAAAATCAGCCGGGTCCTTGTTCACCGTCAGCTGCAGATCACGGCAGATCAGCGCGAGCTGGCGATGCGAATCGCGCCACTCGCGCAAGCGCAGGTAGTTGAGGAACTGTTTGCGGCACCAGGCGCGCAGCGGGCTGGCCGTCAGCGCCTGGCGCTGCTCTTCAAAGCCGCGCCACAGGTTGACCAGCGCGGCGAAGTCCGAATCGGCGTCCTTCCACTGCGCGTGCGCCTGATCGGCGGCCTGCTGACGCTCGGGCGGGCGCTCGCGCGGGTCTTGTACCGACAACGCACTGGCCACGATCAACACTTCCTGCAGGCTGCCCTGGCGCGCGCCCTCAAGCAGCATGCGGCCCAGCCGCGGGTCGATCGGCAAGCGCGCCAGTTGGCGGCCCAATGGCGTGAGCTGGTTCTCGCGGTTAACGGCTGACAGCTCTTGCAACAGGTTGAAACCGTCGGTGATGGCCTTGCCATCGGGCGGTTCGATGAACGGGAATGCGTCGATCTTGCCCAGGCGCAGGTGCAGCATCTGCAGGATCACTGCGGCCAGGTTGGTGCGCAGAATCTCGGGGTCTGTGAAGGCCGGCCGGCCGTTGAAATCCTCTTCGCTGTAGAGCCGAATGCAGATACCCGGCTCGACCCGGCCACAACGGCCTTTACGCTGGTTGGCGCTGGCCTGCGACACCGCTTCGATAGGCAGGCGCTGCACCTTGGCGCGGTAGCTGTAGCGGCTGATGCGTGCGGTGCCACAGTCGATCACGTAGCGAATGCCGGGCACCGTCAGCGAGGTTTCCGCCACGTTGGTGGCCAGCACCACGCGCCGCCCTGGGTGTGACTGGAAAATCCGCTGCTGCTCGGCTGGCGACAAGCGTGCATACAGCGGCAGAATCTCGGTGTGGCGCAGTTGCGCCTTGCGCAGCATCTCGGCGGCGTCACGAATTTCCCGCTCGCCCGGCAGGAACACCAGCACGTCGCCCGGGCCTTTGCGCTCGCCACGCTCGTGCGCGGCGATTTCGTCCAGCGCCGCGAGGATGGCTTGGTCGACGGTGAGGTCGTCGTCCAGCGCATTGCCCTCTTCGTCCTGCTCGCGGGTCAGCGGCCGGTACCAGGTGTCCACCGGAAAGGTACGCCCGGACACCTCGATGATCGGCGCGTCGTCGAAGTGCTTGGAAAAGCGCTCCAGGTCAATGGTGGCCGACGTGATGATCAGCTTCAGCTCGGGGCGCCGATGCAACAGCGTTTTCAGGTAGCCGAGCAGGAAGTCGATGTTCAGGCTGCGCTCGTGGGCTTCGTCGACGATGATCGTGTCGTAGCGTTCGAGCAGGCGGTCATGCTGGGTTTCGGCCAGCAGGATGCCGTCGGTCATCAGCTTGACCAGGGTATTGGCGTCGCTCTGGTCTTCGAAGCGCACCTGATAGCCCACCAGCCCGCCCAAGGGCGTGCCCACCTCTTCGGCGACCCGCGCGGCCACGCTGCGCGCCGCGATTCGCCGTGGCTGGGTGTGGGCGATCTGGCCATGCCGACCGCGTCCCAGTTCCAGACAGATCTTTGGCAGCTGAGTGGTCTTGCCGGAACCGGTTTCGCCGGCAATCACCAGCACCTGGTGCTCGGCCAGCGCCTTCTTGATGTCCTCGCGCTTGGCGGCGATGGGCAGGCTGTCGTCATAACGGATGACGGGCACGCTCTGCTCGCGGGCGACGACCTGGGCACAGGAGGCCTGGACCTTCTCCACCCACTGCGCCAAGCGTGCTTCATCCGGGCGCTTGCGCAGGTCGTGCAACTGCCGACGCAAGCGGTGGCGGTCGGCAATCATGGCGTGGTCGAGGTTGTTCAGCAACTGGTCGATGGCGTGATCTGTCATGGGTCTCGGGAGGCGGCAGGCCTGGCCTGCTGGGGCATGATCGGCATTCATAAGCGCGCGATTGTCGCAGATTTATGCCTGTTCGGCACAGCGCAGGCAAGAACGGAGGGCGTGGGCGGGGTCAGCAGGTGCGGGAGGCGATAGAGCGGTTCGGCGCTCCGATCCACCCGCGCAGGTTCGAGACCTGCCAGGCGAGTGAATCGGCCGAAGGGTCGAGCGATCAGGCGCTTTTCTTCACGCCCAGTTTCTTCAGTTCCTCATCGCGCAGCTCGCGGCGCAGGATCTTGCCCACATTGGTGGTGGGCAGCGAGTCGCGGAATTCGATATGCCGCGGCACCTTGTAGCCGGTGAGGTTGGCGCGCATATGCTCCATCACCTGCTCCTTGGTGAGGGTCATGCCGGGCTTGAGCACCAGGAACACCTTGATCACCTCACCCGATTTCTCGTCCGGAATACCGATCGCAGCGCATTGCACCACCCCTGGCAAACCGGCCATGACGTCTTCGAGCTCATTGGGGTACACGTTGAAGCCTGAGACCAGGATCATGTCTTTCTTGCGATCGACGATGCGCATGTAGCCGTCGAGCTGGATCAGGGCGATGTCGCCCGTTTTCAGCCAACCCTCGCTGTCGAGGATTTCCGCAGTGGCCTCATCGCGCTGCCAGTAGCCTTTCATCACCTGCGGGCCCTTGACGCACAACTCTCCGACCTCGCCCAACGGCAGCTCGGCGCCGCTGTCATCGATGATCTTGCACAAGGTGGAAGGCACTGGAATGCCGATCGTGCCCACCTGATTGTTCTCTGCCGGATTGACCGCCGCCACCGGGCTGGTTTCGGTCATGCCGTAGCCTTCGCAGATGGCGCAGCCGGTAACGGCCTTCCAGCGCTCGGCAACGCTCAGCTGCAAGGCCATGCCGCCCGAGAGGGTGATCTTCAGCGCCGAGAAATCCAGGGCGCGGAACGCCTCGCTGTTGCACAGCGCGACGAACAGCGTGTTCAGGCCCACGAAGCCGCTGAACTTCCATTTGCGCAGCTCCTTGACCATGGCCGGCAGATCGCGCGGGTTGCTGATCAGCACGTTGTGGTTGCCGATCAGCATCATGGCCATGCAATGGAAGGTGAACGCATAGATGTGGTACAGCGGCAGCGGCGTGATGAGGATCTCGCAACCTTCCTTGAGGTTGGCCCCCATCAAGGCGCGGCATTGCAGCATGTTGGCGACCAGATTGCGGTGGGTGAGCATCGCGCCTTTGGCCACCCCAGTGGTGCCACCGGTGTATTGCAGCACGGCCACATCATTGGAGGCCGGGTTGGCCTCTACCACGGTCTGACCACGGCCCTTGGCCAGGGCGTCGTTGAAGCGCACGGCCTTGGGCAGGTGGTAGGCCGGGACCATCTTCTTCACGTACTTGATGACACTGTTGATCAGCAGGCGCTTGATCGGCGGCAGCAGGTCGGCCACTTCGGTGACGATGACGTGCTTGACCTGGGTCTTGGGCACCACTTTTTCCGCCAGGTGCGCCATGTTCGCCAGGCACACCAAGGCCTTGGCCCCGGAGTCCTTGAACTGATGCTCCATTTCCCGCGCGGTGTACAGCGGGTTGGTGTTGACCACGACCAACCCGGCGCGCAGCGCGCCGAACACGGCCACGGGGTACTGCAGAACGTTGGGCAACTGCACGGCGATGCGGTCGCCGGGTTGCAGGTCGGTGTGCTGCTGCAGCCAGGCGGCGAAATCGCCAGACAAGGCATAGAGCTCGCCGTAGGTCAGGGTCTTGCCGAGGTTGCTGAACGCGGGTTTGTCGGCAAAGCGCTGGCAGGATTGCTTGAGGACCGTCTGGATGTTGGGAAATTCTTCAGGATCGATCTCGGCCGCGATGCCGGCCGGATACTTGTCCTTCCAAAAATGTTCGATCATGGAGCCCCACTCCTTTTGCTACAGCGAAGTCTCACGCGTTCATGCGCTTATTATTGGGAAATGATGGTGGTTGACTGCAACCAGATCATCGAAAGCGCGCCGAGAGTACCAGCTTTGCAAAAGGCCGACCACATGCGATCAAGGGCCAATCGGTCATAAAAAGGACTAGGATGTCACTTTTGGTCACACCCATCCAAGGTGCTGTGCCTTGCCGGGATAGCGGCTGTGAGCCCCGAGCCAGCGCCGCTGGTGCTGACTCGAAGCCTGCGCGATCCTGGCTTCACACCAGATCGCGTAGCTCGCGCCGCAGGATCTTGCCCACCGGCGTCATGGGCAGCGACTCACGCACCACGATCTGCCGGGGCACTTTATAGGCGGTGAGGTGGGTTTTGCAGTAGGCCTTCAGGTTTTCCACATCCAGCCCACCCTCACGGGCCACCACGAACAGTTTCACCGCCTCGCCCGTACGCTCGTCGGCCACGCCGATGGCCGCACAGTTGACGACTTGCGGATGGCCCATGACCACCTCTTCCACCTCATTGGGGTACACGTTGAAGCCTGAGACGATGATCATGTCTTTCTTGCGATCGACGATGCGGGTGAAGCCGTCCGGGTCGATCACAGCGATGTCGCCGGTCTTCAGCCACCCTTCGGCATCGAGGGTGTCGGCGGTGGCCTGGGGTTGCTGCCAGTAGCCCTTCATCACCTGTGGCCCCTGGATGCACAGCTCACCTGGCGAGCCCAGCGGTTGCTCGTGACCGTCGTCGTCGATCACCTTGAACGCAGTACCGACCACCGGCATGCCGACGGTGCCCAGGCGAGCCATCTGGCCATAGGGATTGGTGCTGGCCACCGGCGAAGTTTCGGTCAGGCCATAGCCCTCGACGATGCGGCAGCCGGTGAGGCTTTCCCAGCGTTCGGCCGTGGCCTTGACCAGCGCCGTACCGCCCGAGTTGGTGACCTTCAGCGCCGAGAAATCCAGCGACTTGAAGCCGGGGTGGTCCATCAACGCCACGAACAACGTATTAAGCCCCAGCAACGCAGAGAACCGCCACTTGCCCAGCTCCTTGATGAACGCCGGAATGTCGCGAGGGTTGCTGATCAGCACGTTGTGGTTGCCCGTGACCATGATGCACATGCAATTGGCGGTGAAGGCATAGATGTGGTAAAGCGGCAGCGGCGCGATCATGACCTCGCGCCCTTCCTTGATCATCGGCTGGCCATCGGGCCCGTGCTGGGCGAAACAGGCCAGTACCTGCAGCATGTTGGCGATCAGATTGCCATGGGTGAGCATGGCGCCCTTGGCCGGGCCGGTGGTGCCGCCGGTGTATTGCAGCACAGCGATGTCGTCACGGGTTTGCGCCACCGGCGTATGCGTGGCGCTGCGCCCCTCGCGCAGCGCTTGCTTGAAGGCAACGGCCTGGGGCAGGTGGTAGGCGGGCACCTTCTTTTTCACCTTGTCGACCAGCAGGTTGATCAGCCAGCCCTTGGCAGCGGGCAGCAAATCACCCAGCTTGGCTTCGATCAGGTACTCGAGCCCGGCATCTTGATGCACCTCCTGTACCCGATCCCCGAACAGGTTCAGGTACACCAGCGCCCGCACGCCTGCATCACGAAACTGGTGACGCATTTCACGCGCGGTATACAGCGGGTTGGTATTGACTACCACCAGCCCGGCGCGCAGCGCGCCGAACACGGCGATCGGGTATTGCAGCACGTTGGGCATCTGCACCGCGATGCGATCGCCCGGCTTGAGTGTGGTGTGCTGTTGCAGCCAGGCGGCGAAGGCTGCGCTATGGCGCTCGAGGTCGGCGTAACTCAAGGTCACGCCCAGGTTGCTGTAGGCGGGGCGATCAGCGAAACGCTTGCAAGAGCGCTCGAATACCTCGACTACAGAGGCGTATGCGTCGAGGTCGAGTGTGGCGGGTACTCCTGCCGGACGTTTGTCATTCCAGAAGTCGGCGTGCATTTATTATTGTTCCTTTGCCTGGCGCTGTGCGGTCGGTAGGGCGAGGGCATGACCCTCGCGACACCCGGTTACCCGAGGGAAACCGGCATCCCATCGACGTTAGCACCTCCTACTCCCGCGGGCTGCGGCCATTAACATCGTGAATCGTATTTTCCCCGGGCAACGAATCCGCCCCCAGCGCATACACTCTGCTGGACGTCCTTCAGGAACCGCCATGCCCCACGAGGCTTTCTGGCTGCCCACCGAAACGCAGTGCCCGCTGTACGTCCACCAATGGCTGCCCACCACGCCGATCAAAGCGTGCGTGCTGCTGATCCATGGCATGGCCGAGCACGCCGGGCGCTACCAGCGCCTCGGCCAGGCGCTCAACCAAGCCGGCTACGCCCTGCTGGCCAGCGATCTGCGCGGCCACGGTCGCAGCGCCGAGTCCGGCACCCTGGGCCTGTTCGCCGAGCACGACGGTTGGCAAACCGTGCTCAACGACCTGGCTTTGCTCCACCGGCACATCGGCCAACGCTTTCCCGCTACGCCGCTGTTCATTTTTGGCCATAGCATGGGCAGCTACCTGGCGCAGGCCTATTTGATGCAGCACAGTGCCAGGCTGTGCGGGGCGGTCCTCAGCGGCTCGAACTACCAGCCAGCGGCACTGTATCGGGCCGCCGCGCTGATCGCGCGCCTGGAGACCTGGCGCCAGGGCAAGCTGGGCCAAAGCCTGCTGATCGAGCGGTTGTCGTTCGGCGCGTTCAACAAGGCGTTCAAGCCGCCCCGCACGGCCTTCGACTGGCTCAGCCGCGACGCTGAGGAAGTCGACCGCTACCTGGCCGATCCGCTCTGCGGCTTTCGCTGCCGCAACCAGCTGTGGCTCGACCTGATGCACGGCCTGGCGCAGATCAGCAGGCGCGATGCCCTGGCGCAGATCGACCGCACCTTGCCCATGCTGGTGATCGGCGGCGAATGTGATCCGGTCAGCGCTGGCAAGCGTCTCAATCACCTGGCTCACGCCCTGCGCGCCACCGGCCACCGGCAGGTGACGCTGCGCGTCTACCCCGGTGCACGGCACGAGCTGCTCAACGAAATCAATCGCGAAACGGTAACCGCCGATATACTCAATTGGCTGGAGCACGCGCAGGCCCTCGGTCGACCCGCGCGCAACGAGTGATCCACCTTTTTTGACCGCCCCGTTAAGGAACCCTGATGACCCAGGTCAGCAACACGCCCTACGAAGCCCTTGAAGTCGGCCAGACCGCCCGCTACGAGAAATCCGTCGAAGAACGTGACATCCAGTTGTTCGCCGCCATGTCGGGCGATCACAACCCTGTGCACCTGGACGCCGAGTTCGCGGCCAAGAGCATGTTCCGCGAGCGCATTGCCCACGGCATGTTCAGCGGGGCCCTGATCAGCGCGGCCGTAGCCTGCACGCTGCCAGGCCCTGGCACCATCTACCTGGGCCAGAAGATGAGTTTCCAGAAACCGGTGAAAATCGGCGACACCCTTACCGTACGCCTGGAAATTCTCGAAAAGCTGCCCAAGTTCAAGGTGCGCATTGCCACCAACGTCTACAACCAGAACGATGAGCTGGTGGTTGAGGGGGAAGCGGAAATTCTCGCGCCGCGCAAACAGCAGACCGTCGAGCTGGTCTCCCCGCCGAATTTCGTTGCCGGCTGAGCCGCATCGGCGCGCCCGCGCTCACCACGAGCAGCACGGTCGCACACAGCGCCCTCGCTGACAGCCATCTGGAGCCGCCCCTGGCGGCTATGGCACAATTGCCAGTATGACCACGCTTCCCCTCTGCTGCGACCCGATCCAATTCCACTGGCCATTGCCCCGCCCCATTCCTGGTGCGGTGCTGGCCAGTTGTGCGTTCGATCCCGCACGCCTGGCCAGCGACGACTTCCAGCGCGCCGGCATTGAGCACACCGCGCCTCTGCAACGGTCGGTGGCCAAGCGCCAGGCCGAATACCTTGCCGGTCGCGTGTGCGCCCGCGCCGCCCTGCAGCGGCTGGATGGTCGCCTCTATGTACCCGCCACGCAGGCTGACCGAGCACCGACGTGGCCTGCGGGCATTCATGGCTCGATCACCCACGGCAAGGGCTGGGCCGCTGCTGTGGTGGCCGCCGACGGCGCCTGCCAGGGCATTGGCCTGGATCAGGAAAGCCTGCTCGAGGATGACCGTGCCGAGCGCCTGGCCAGCGAAATCCTCACGCCTGCCGAACTGCAGCGCCTGGACCGCCAGTGCCTGGGCCTGACGGTGACCCTGACGTTTTCGCTCAAGGAAAGTCTGTTCAAGACCCTCTACCCGCTCACCCGGCAGCGTTTCTACTTCGAGCATGCCGAAGTGCTGGAGTGGTCAGGCGAAGGATTTGCCCGCTTGCGCCTGCTGACCGACCTGTCGGCGCGCTGGCACAACGGCGTGGAGGTCGAGGGACAATTTTGTCTTGCAAACGGTCACCTGTTGAGCCTGATCAGCGTTTGAAGCCCAGGCGAGAGGACAGGCGGTAGCAAGCAATTTATGTGCTGAAAAGCAACCGTAAAATTTCTTCGCTGCGGCACCATGACCCTCGAAATCGCCCAAAGCTGCTTGGGACAAGGCCTACAGCGAAGACCGATATTTCACTCACAAAATACCCACAAGGTTATCCACAGACCTCGCCTTGCAAACCCCCCGATACCGCATTATCTTGTATCGCAATTCACGCGAACCACTACATGTTGGGTTTCGCAGCAAATCGCAAACACAAGTCCAGACACGATTTCAAATGATTTTTCGGTCTGAACTTCAAGTGATTTCAGCAGACAAATCGCTCCTGCAGAGGTGATCGACGCAGCCCGCCAGGGCACTGGTCGGTCATAGGTGCCACGGCAGCGCCTGGCATCAGACGGCAACGGGTTACGGGCATTCCCGCAACCTTTGACTTCGGCCAGGGAGCGGCATTTGTTTGCCCCTAATTCCTGAGTCTGTCCCGAAGTCGGCACGCCCGAACGGGTCGATGCGCGCGCCGCATTGGCTTTTTGGGTAGCACGAGAACGTGGACAGAAACGGTGGGCGCCCATTAAGGCGCCCGAACACTATAGAAACTGTGGAGACACCCACCGATGCAAACCGACACAACTCGCGAGAACCCGCAGACCACGCAGCCCCACGGCGCCGATTCCAATCAGGATCTGGCTGCCACTGCGCCTGGCCAACTGCGCGTGATCAAGCGTAACGGCACCGTCGTCGCCTATACCGATGACAAGATCACCGTTGCCATCACCAAGGCGTTCCTCGCAGTTGAAGGTGGCACCGCTGCTGCCTCGTCGCGCATCCACGACACCGTCGCGCGCCTGACCGAGCAGGTCACTGCCACCTTCAAGCGTCGTATGCCATCGGGCGGCACCATCCACATCGAAGAAATCCAGGACCAGGTCGAACTGGCCCTGATGCGGGCCGGCGAGCAGAAAGTCGCCCGCGACTACGTGATCTACCGCGACCAACGCGCCAAAGAGCGCGCCACCCGCGCCACCGCAGAAACCGTAGTCGAGGCTCACCCGACCATTCGCATTACCCTGGCCGACGGCAGCAAGGCGCCGTTGGACATGGCTCGCCTGAACACCATCATCAGCGAAGCCTGCGAAGGCCTGGCCGAAGTCGACGGCGAGCTGATCCAGCGCGAAACCCTGAAAAACCTGTACGACGGCGTGGCCCTCAAGGACGTCAACACTGCCCTGGTGATGACCGCCCGTACCCTGGTCGAGCGCGAGCCGAACTACTCGTTCGTTACCGCCCGCCTGCTGATGGACACCCTGCGCGCCGAAGGCCTGGGCTTCCTTGAGGTGGCCGACAGTGCTACCCACCACGAGATGGCCGAGCTGTACGCCAAGGCCCTGCCGGCCTACGTTGCCAAAGGCGTGGAATTCGAGCTGCTCAACCCGGCCCTGAAAGACTTCGACCTGGAACGCCTGGGCCAGGCCATCGATCACGAGCGTGACCAGCAGTTCACCTACCTCGGCCTGCAGACCCTCTACGACCGCTACTTCATCCACAAGGATGGCGTGCGTTTCGAGCTGCCGCAGGTGTTCTTCATGCGTGTGGCCATGGGCCTGGCATTGGAAGAGCGAGACAAAGAAGCCCGTGCGATCGAGTTCTACAACCTGCTGTCGTCCTTCGACTACATGGCCTCGACGCCGACCCTGTTCAACGCCGGCACCCTGCGCCCGCAACTGTCGAGCTGCTACCTGACCACCGTGCCGGATGACCTGTCGGGCATCTATCACGCGATCCACGACAACGCCATGCTGTCGAAATTCGCCGGTGGCCTGGGCAACGACTGGACCCCGGTGCGCGCGCTGGGCTCCTACATCAAGGGCACCAACGGTAAATCCCAAGGCGTCGTACCCTTCCTGAAAGTGGTCAACGACACCGCCGTTGCCGTCAACCAGGGCGGCAAGCGCAAGGGCGCAGTCTGCGCCTACCTGGAAACCTGGCACCTGGACATCGAAGAGTTCATCGAGCTGCGCAAGAACACCGGTGACGATCGCCGTCGTACCCACGACATGAACACCGCCAACTGGATTCCTGACCTGTTCATGAAGCGCGTCTTCGACGACGGCCAGTGGACCCTGTTCTCGCCCAACGAAGTGCCTGACCTGCACGACCTGACCGGCAAGGCTTTCGAAGAGCGCTACGAGTATTACGAAGCCCTGACCGAGTACAACAAGATCAAGGTATTCAAGACCATCCAGGCCAAAGACCTGTGGCGCAAGATGCTGTCGATGCTGTTCGAAACCGGTCACCCATGGCTGACCTTCAAGGACCCGTGCAACCTGCGCTCGCCGCAGCAGCACGTAGGCGTGGTACACAGCTCCAACCTGTGCACCGAGATCACCTTGAACACCAACAAAGACGAGATCGCAGTCTGCAACCTGGGCTCTATCAACCTGCCGAACCACATCACCGACGGCAAGCTCGACACCGCCAAGCTGCAACGCACCGTGAACACGGCCGTGCGCATGCTCGATAACGTGATCGACATCAACTACTACTCGGTGCCGCAAGCGCGCAACTCTAACTTCAAGCACCGCCCGGTAGGCCTGGGCATCATGGGCTTCCAGGACGCGCTGTACCTGCAGCACATCGCCTACGGCTCCGACGCTGCCGTCGAGTTCGCCGACAAGTCGATGGAAGCGGTCAGCTACTTCGCCATCCAGGCCTCTTGCGACCTGGCCGACGAGCGCGGCGCCTACGAGACGTTCCAGGGTTCGCTGTGGTCCAAAGGCATCCTGCCGCTGGACTCGCAACAGATCCTGATCGAAGCACGTGGCGCCAAGTACATCGACGTCAACCTCGAAGAATCGCTGGATTGGGCGCCGGTCCGTGCCCGCGTACAGAAAGGTATTCGCAACTCGAACATCATGGCCATCGCGCCGACCGCGACCATCGCCAACATCACCGGCGTGTCGCAGTCCATCGAGCCGACCTACCAGAACCTGTACGTGAAATCGAACCTGTCGGGCGAATTCACCGTGATCAACCCGTACCTGGTCCGTGACCTGAAGGCCCGCGGCCTGTGGGACGCGGTGATGATCAACGACCTCAAGTACTACGACGGCTCGGTGCAGCAGATCGAGCGCATTCCGCAAGAGCTCAAAGACCTCTACGCCACCGCGTTCGAAGTCGACACCAAGTGGATCGTCGATGCCGCCAGCCGTCGCCAGAAGTGGATCGACCAGGCCCAATCGTTGAACCTGTACATCGCCGGCGCCTCGGGCAAGAAGCTCGATGTGACCTACCGCATGGCCTGGTACCGTGGCTTGAAGACCACCTACTACCTCCGTGCCCTGGCCGCGACCAGCACCGAGAAGTCGACCATCAACACCGGCAAGCTCAACGCCGTGTCCAGCGGCGGCGACAGCGCCCCAGCCCAGGCAGCCGGCCCCGCGCCCGTGCCAAAGGCTTGCGCGATCGACGAGCCGGATTGCGAGGCTTGCCAATAAGGCCAGACACCGCGCTGTGAACGTGGTCCATGCAGAAACGGCATCAGCCGCGACACACACGCTCCATGTAGGAGCGGCTATTGCCGCGATGGGCTGCACAGCAGCCCCAACCGCAGCAGCCGCCCCTCTCAGGCACCCCCTGAGACTGATACCTGGCCAGCGGCACCGCCCCTCGCGGCAGCGCTGCACCAACGCTACCCGATACAACAAACCGAGGCCCTAGACGCCTCGGTCGCCCCACACCGGGCTTACCTGATTTGCGTGCACTGCATTACCCCGACAAAGGGTCAGGAACCGCATCCCCTTTCAACGGCCCTCTCTGCACAGGGCCCTCAAGCAGGAGCATTCACCATGCTGAGCTGGGACGAATTCGATAAAGAAGACGGCGAAGCCGTCGCCAAGACCGCCACGCCGGCCCAGGCCGCCGCGACCGCGAACCTCGACCGCCTCGACAGCGCCGGTGACGCCGCCGCTCAAGAAGCCCGCGCCGCTACCGCGACCGACTCCGACGCCGTCAAGCGCGCCAAGGCCTCGCTGAACGACCTCGACATCGCTGAAGGCCTGGCCGAGCTCGAAGGCTCCGCCGCCCGCGTCGCGGTCGATGAAAAGCGCATGATCAACTGCCGCGCCGACCTCAACCAGTTGGTGCCCTTCAAGTACGACTGGGCCTGGCAGAAGTACCTCGACGGCTGCGCCAACCACTGGATGCCGCAAGAGGTCAACATGACCGCCGACATCGCCCTGTGGAAAAGCCAGGACGGCCTGACCGAAGACGAACGCCGCATCGTCATGCGCAACCTCGGCTTCTTCTCCACCGCCGACTCGCTGGTTGCCAACAACCTGGCCCTGGCCGTGTACCGCCTGATCACCAACCCGGAATGCCGCCAGTACATCCTGCGCCAGGCTTTCGAAGAGGCGATCCACACCCACGCGTACCAGTACTGCATCGAGTCGCTGGGCATGGATGAAGGCGAGATCTTCAACATGTACCACGAGATCCCCTCAGTCGCGAAAAAAGCCGCCTGGGGCCTGAAGTACACCCGCGCCATCTCCGACCCGGAATTCAACACCGGCACCCCGGAAAACGACAAAGAGTTGCTGCGCAACCTGATCGGCTACTACTGCGTACTGGAAGGCATCTTCTTCTACTGCGGCTTCACCCAGATCCTCTCGATGGGCCGCCGCAACAAGATGACCGGCGTCGCCGAGCAGTTCCAGTACATCCTGCGTGACGAGTCGATGCACCTGAACTTCGGTATCGACGTGATCAACCAGATCAAGATCGAGAACCCGCACCTGTGGGACTCGGCCATGAAAGACGAAGCCACGCAGATGATTCTGCAGGGCACTCAACTGGAAATCGAATACGCCCGCGATACCATGCCGCGCGGTGTACTGGGCATGAACGCGGCGATGATGGAGGATTACCTCAAGTTCATCGCCAACCGTCGTCTGACGCAGATCGGCTTGAAGGAAGAGTACCCAGGGACGACCAACCCGTTCCCATGGATGAGCGAGATCATGGACTTGAAGAAAGAGAAGAACTTCTTCGAGACGCGGGTGATCGAGTATCAGACCGGTGGGGCGTTGAGCTGGGATTGATCGTTCGAGCTTGATCTGAAAAGGCTGCCATTTTTGGCGGCCTTTTTTGTTGCTCAGGTCTTGTTGCGAGGGATTGGTTGATAGCAGTAGCCTGATCGACTTCGGCAGCCTCCTCCACGCAAGTCATTGTCTGGCGTCAAGCATCGAGAGAATGTCGCCGGGCGCTTAAGAACGCCTACATAGCGGTACTCCGTTCCCGTTAGCAGCGGCTCTCCGATTCAGGAAGGCCTGATATGGACAACCCATCCACTGGGATGCTCTTCACCCGCCACAATCGCCCCCTCCACACCCTCTGGCTCGACGCCCAAGCCTGGTTCTGTGCCCACGAACTGGGCCGTATGGCCGGCCGATTCTTCGATGAGCGCTGCATTCGCAAACTCGATCCTGATCAGCATCGCGTCATACAGCTGTTTCGCTATGGTCAGTGCAGCAAGACCACGATGGTCAGCGAGTCAGGCGCCTACACGCTACTTGCGCATCACTACATTCCCGAAAATCGCAGCCTCCGTCGCTGGCTCACCCACGAGGTAGTCGAGACGCTGCGTAGTCAGACGCTCGATAACGCTGGGCACTCGCCTCGCCTTGATTCGATGACCTGGCCGGGCGGTGATATGACGAGCTTGTTGTACTGGCGTAGTGAACCCTGGATGCGCATCAGAGACATGCCTAGGCTCATGGCCGTTGAAGACCGAGCAGGGTTTTCAAGCCAGTCAACTATGCGTTGGCTAGCACGTGCGTGTCAGGCGCTGAGATTTTCAACAACTGTGGGTCGATGAGCCGTACGACTCAAATCACCTCAGGATCGGGTCGCGAAGCGGCCCGATTGTATGCAGGACTGCTAGCTGGGATGAGGCGAGACGGTCCATCCCGTCAGTCTTTCAAAACCGGATGTGAAGCTTGATCTGATCGCGGAACGGGTGTGGGCTAGGCAGAGCCTTCATGATGCTGTGAAAAAGGGAATTGAACGCTCATGAGGTGCGTTTTCGAGTGTGCGTAAGAGCTGCTATAGTCACTCTTATCACTCATAAGACGTGTTTAAGCAGGCCTTAAAATGACTGTATTTCCCCTAGCTTGTTCCGACAGGCTAATGAAAATAGGCCTTCTGGCCAAAACCAGGCGCTTGGAACGCAAAATTCGCCAGAAAGACCTCTCCGCGCAATGCGGCTTATCCGTTACCACACTGGCCAAAATAGAGGCTGGCGCACCGACTGTGGAGATGCGCAGCTACATGATTGCGCTGTGGTACCTCGGTTTACTCAATGAGATATTCCAAGATGTGCCCATGTCCTCCCCCGCATCATTTGCCACTGAACATAGGGTGCGGCTTAGAAAAGTGACCGAAGAAGACTTTTGATCAGAAGCGGTGAAACTTGTAATGTCTAGGCACAGGCTGGCCCTTCTGCTGCCTCCAAATCCGGTGCAAAGCGCACTACAGTCACCCAATGAATATTCTCGCCTGATAAGACAGGACGCCAGATGACATCCCTACATCAAACACCTCTTAGCGACGAGACCCTCGAAAACCTGGAAAATCAGATTCCGGCAATGGCCGCTGCGGCGACTCGGCTTGCGTATTTTCAAGCGCTAGCGGCTGGACATACAGTGGTCACAATCGAGCAAAACCGTTTTATCGCCACGCACGCGGATGGGCGCGTTGAAGTGCTGGCGGAGGCCAAGCCGAGCATGAAGGTGACGATGGGCCAGCGCTTCGGCGTGCGGAAATTCAATGGGCGCGCCTAAGCTA